>JAAXXY010000015.1 GCA_013334225.1 Chlorobiaceae bacterium | reverse complement strand
CCTTTGACGATCTTGCTGACCTGCTGGGGAGATACTCCCACAATCTCTGCAAGCTCTTTCTGGGACATCTTTTTTTCGCGAAGCGTCATCAGGATTTTCAATGCGATTGACTGGGAACGCCTCAGCCTGGCTCTGTTCTCCATTCTCCAACGAACGTCTTCGAGCCAACCGGATGGTTCACTTGAAGTTATCTTTGCCATTTTTTCATAGATCGAATCGGTAGCCATGATGCGGTTATATTTCTAAGAATTGAAAATCAGACTCGTTAATTAAACCCTGATCTTGCAACTAAGCCTTTACTTTTTAAAGCGTTACAAGTTATCTTCCTTCTTTTCTCAACTCAAAACAAACAATAAATTAACAATATATTACATCTGTCAATACACTAAATCCATCATAAAACTATCCATCCGCACATTACCGTCACAAAAACATACTAATCCAGGTTTTCAGTACAATACTGAATTATTTTGGTATAATTTCATATATTTTAACTCTAACGATCAATGGGATTAATCCGGTTTTTTTCAGGATGAAATCCCATGATCTCATTCTGTTTTGAACTTTTTTGCAAACAGGTCGTTAGAATCAATCCCATGTGCTCTTTTATCGGTCATTCTTTGCGAAGCAAAGATTCCTGGAGCTTTTTCTTTCAAGCAAATGAATCCTTCACTCCGCTATGCTTCATTCAGGATGACATCCATGTTTCAAAACAAATTCCCTGCTCTTGTCATGCTCTCTTTTCTTGTCATTCTGAACGAAGTGAAGAATCCAATTGCTTTTTATTCACATAATGGATCCTTCATTCCACTCCGTTTCATTCAGGATGACAGGAAAAATCCGTTGGCCGCCATTTGCCTGCCTTTGCAGCAGGAATAGCGTTGCCATACCATGGTACGTGTACCGACAAACAGGATTCCAGCGCATCCCGGAGAGATGTTGCTCGAGGAATTCCTCGTACCAATGGGAATCACACAACGCATGCTCGCCGATGTCATACATGTGCCCTTTCAGCGGATCAATGAAATCGTCAACGGAAAACGAGGCATCACCCCGGCAACCGCACTGAGGCTGCCGGCTTTCTTCGGCAGCACACCCGATTTCTGGATGAACCTTCAGCAGCGCTGGGATCTCTATCATGCCGCTGAATCCGAAAAACAGATATTGAAAACTATCGTACGTACAATCGGCAAAGAAGCTATAGAATCCTGAAAAGAGCTTGTCGGTAGGGAGGCCGAAGTCAACTTTTCCCCGAACTCCAGAAGATGATCAGAAACGAAGCAGAGTTTTTAAGGACATTTACCCCGGAACGCTTATCTGACGGATAGTGTGGCATGTTCCTGTTCCTGTTTCTTTATTTGTTTCATTACTTCCCTTCAAGCGTTCAGTTCAACTTTCCTGTAAAATCCATGAGAGTTGCCGAGTTCATGCCCGACAAGGCCCTTTTTCGCCAGTCGTCCGGCAACGATGGCCGGGTGGGTATGGAATTGCATGGCAAACCTCTCTATATCTGCTTTCTGGAACGACCCGATTTGAATCATCCGCTGTTCATCTTTTCTGCTGATCAGATAGTCGGCCGCCCAGGCATCGGCTTCATCTTCTTTCTTTTTTCCATCGCAGGAATAATCCAGTCCTTCGATAAACACATCTTTCTTGTTGTGCTTCAGGATGTGGGCTGCCTCGTGGAAAAAGGTGAACCAGAAAATGTCGTTGCGCTTGAAACGGTCGGAAAGCTGAATCAGCGGCGTATCGTTCATCCAGCGGGTCGATCCGTTCAGCGGAGCTTTCTTCAGGCATGGCGTGAACACCACCTTGACTCCGGCCTGGAGGCAACGCTGCTGCAACTCATCAAGAAATCCGTCGTCTTTCGGGACAAGCCTCGTTTTTATATCGAGCAGAGCCTCTTCAAACGCTTTTTTGTCGAAAGGCTCCGCTTGCAAAGACTCCGCCTGCCGTTCCCCCTGACGAAGCCATGCTGCCATGGCGTAAGGGTCCTTGCTGCTTTTTTCGCTCATTCGGTAAGCAGCGGCATAAAGCTGCTTGTGGCAGACGCTCTCATACGCTTGCAGTGATGCCACCCTGAAAAATGAGAACAGGGCATTCTTCTCATGCTCCAGCCCCTTTTCGCAAATGATCCACCCTCTCTTTATCATTTCTTTAAGCGGAAACCTCCTGATCCTGTCAGCATCATCGAGCAACTTTTCCGCCTCATCGATCTCTGCAAGCCTCAGTCGATAGCTCTGCTCCTTCCTGAGCCAGAACGTGGCTGGAATACCGACGACCCTTTCGAGCTGCAGGGCTGTTTCCGGGGTAATCTGCGCCTTGCCGCGAATGATTTCGTTGATCGTCTTTTTCGGCCTGCCCATCCGCTCGGCCAGCTCAGCCTGGCTCATGCCTGTGTATTCGAGATGCTCAGCCAGCGTATCGCCGGGACATGAGATGACTTCGCGTGCTATCGCTATGTCGTTCCGGTTTCTGTATGTGTTCTTCATGGTCATGATCTTGCTTCCACGTTCAAATGCTCATTTCAATGATAATCCTCTCCGATAGCAGTAATGACAATACTGTCCACCAAATTCAAGTCGATCCCGCCATCATCCTTGCGAGGCATCGGGTCGTGATCAGGCATAAAAATGATCCTGTGGTTTGGTGAAATGGCAACAGCAAACTCCCCTGCTCTCCCGCCTGAAAGTTCATGGCAATGCGCCGAAGGTATAGCGTACATCTCTGCAAGACAATCGACCACTGTCAGATCGTCAAGACGTTGATCGACTTGCTTTGCCCTTGAGCCATAATGCTTTTTTATGGCAGAAAAGCTCTCAACCGACTTTTCCAGTTTGCGACTGCTGAAACGGAGTTTCATAAGGAAAATGTACGGAAAAAGAAAAAGATAATGAAATATTTATTAACCCCAAGGGTTAACATAAAGTCCACCGAACAACGAAGAGCCTCTCTTTCTGCACTGACTGGCGCATACGAGCTTCAATTTCATCAAGCAAACCGTCCTTTCGCTTTTCGATACGGTACTGAGCATGATTTCTGCATCAAGTTCTTTTTTATTGCTACGGCATCGATAAGTCGCGAGGATATCAATGCAACGGGACTCTTATTCCGCAATGAAGCGTAGCGGAAAGAAGAATCCATTTTATTACTAAACAATAATTTATGGATTCTTCGGCCGACTGCATCGGCCTCAGAATGACAAAATCGGAGTTATGGTTGCTAACCAGGATTGACAGTTTTTAACTCGGAATAATAACTTTAAAATATACCATTACCTGCCAGGCCGGCAATAAAAAGACTTAATCTTTACATGAAATTTAATTTATTATTACAACAAAGCGCTAAAGTTACGTATTCGTTTTCAAATGAGTTTTCAATCAACCGATCTTCTGAAAGTTTATCTGAAGCCTTGCAGGGGTAAGGAAAAAATGCGGCCCGTATTCATCCCTGTTCCGGTTTTTTGTATGTTCAGTGGCGGGAATTCTTGATTTCTGAGATTATTTTGTAGCCGAGTACCCGTATTTCATTATACATTACAGCTCTTTTTCAACAATAATCATCTATCGGTATCGTGGCAGACAAGATCACTTCAAGAAGCGAGGATTACTCCCAATGGTATATAGACCTGGTCCGTTCGGCAAAACTTGCGGACTATTCCGACGTAAGGGGCTGCATGGTCATACGACCGAACGGCTATGCGATCTGGGAAAAAATGCAGGCCGCCCTTGACCGGATGTTCAAGGAAACCGGCCATGTCAACGCCTATTTTCCCCTTTTCATCCCGGAAAGCTTCATAGCGAAGGAAGCCGAACATATCGAAGGGTTCGCTCCCGAATGCGCGGTCGTCACGCACGGCGGCGGCGAAGAGCTCGCGGAAAAACTCTATGTGCGCCCCACTTCCGAAACCATTATCTGGTCATCCTACAAAAAGTGGATCCAGTCATACCGGGACCTTCCGATCCTGATCAACCAGTGGGCCAACGTCGTCCGCTGGGAATTGAGGACACGCCTGTTCCTGAGGACAACGGAATTCCTCTGGCAGGAAGGCCACACCGCCCATGCAACGCCTGAAGAATCGCAGGAAGAGGTACTCCGCATGATCAACGTCTACAAGACATTCGCCGAAGAGTACATGGCCATGCCGGTGATCATGGGCAGGAAAACCGACAGTGAAAAATTTGCCGGCGCGGTTGAAACATACTGCATCGAAGCCATGATGCAGGATACGAAAGCCCTCCAGGCCGGAACGTCCCACAACCTCGGCCAGAATTTCGCCAAAGCCTTCGACTGCCAGTTCCAGACAAAGGAAGGAAAACTCGATTATGTCTGGGCTACAAGCTGGGGAGTATCCACGAGGCTTATCGGCGCATTGATCATGGCACACTCCGACGACCGCGGACTTGTGCTGCCGCCGAAGCTTGCTTCGAGACAGGTCGTGATCATTCCTATCATGAAAGGCGACAAGGCCGCTGTGATCGAACGCGCCGAAGCCATTGCCGGCTCCCTGAAAAAAAGCGGCATACCGGCTTTTGTCGACAGCAGCGAACAGAACTCGCCGGGATGGAAATTCGCCGAATATGAACTGCAGGGTATCCCCCTCCGCATCGAACTCGGGCCAAGGGATATCGAAAAAAATATCTGCATTGTCGCTCGTCGAGACACCCTTGAAAAAACAGAGCTCTCGCTCGACGACACCCTGGTGACGAACATCAGCGAAATTCTCAACAATATCCAGCAGAGCATGTTCGACAAGGCGCTGCAGTTCCGCAACGACAACACCTGCGAAGTCAGCAGCTACGAGGAATTCCGGGAAAAGATCGAGAAAGGGTTCGTCATCGCACACTGGGACGGCACCGGCGAGACAGAAGCGAAAATCAAGGAAGAGACGAAAGCCACGATCAGGGTGCTTCCGATAGAAGAGGAGTATATCAAGAAGTATGAAATCGACAGACCGGGCACCTGCATTTATTCCGGAAGGCCTGCCGAAAGAAAAGCTGTCTTTGCCAAAGCATACTGACAACCCGGTAAAAAATTGATTCCGGAAATTCCCGTAAGAAATGGAATTTCCGGAATTGAACCCCCCGTCCACAGTACAGGAACGAGAGCGGACCTGTTATTGAACTCCTGATGAAAAATCAGGCATCCTTGAAAAATTCCTTCAATCCTTCATCATCCGGTTTCATTGTCTTGTCACCCTTGTTCCAGTTGGCTGGGCAGACCTCGCCGAACTGCTCGGTAAACTGCAGGGCATCGATCATTCTCAATACTTCGTCAACATTGCGGCCAAGCGGAAGATCATTGACAACCTGATGACGGACCACTCCTTCCTTGTCGATAAGGAACAATCCGCGCAACGAAATGCCGGCTTCATCGAGAAGCACATCATAGTCTTTCGAAATAGTTTTGTTCATATCGGAAAGCAGCGTGTAGGTAACACCTTCGATACCTCCGCGGTTTCTCGGCGTACGCAGCCATGCATGGTGGGAAAACTTGGAATCCACGGAACAACCGAGCAGCTCGACATTCCTCTTCTTGAACTCATCGAGCTTCTCCTGGAAAGCGTGAAGTTCCGTAGGACAGACAAACGTGAAATCAAGCGGATAAAAAAACAGCACCACATATTTGCCCTTGTAATCTGACAGCTTGCATGAATCGACAAACTGTGATCCGTTTACAACTGCGGCCACATCGAAATCCGGCGCGTTCCGGCCAACCAGTACACTCATTGTATGTTCTCCTTGTTATTAATGATGTTCAGATTAAATAAGACTTATTTAGTCCAATATAAGACATATCTTTGGTCTCTGCAACTAAAAAACGCCGGGAATGGCAGAAGCGTTTCAATTCTTCAAGTGAAAAACATACATAAAAGGGATTTTCTGCCGGAACATACTCCCCTTCCCTCGATGTACGTTTTTTTTCGACGAGAGTTTCCGGAAAAACTCCCATGATTGCCTCGGCAGCTGCAGGTCGCAGATGGGTATGAGACTTCACCTGACAATTAGCGCCAAACCGGATAAATACCTTTGATCGCCGGAGTAATAAACCAATATGTCGGGGCTGAAACCCGAATTTTATAATGCATGTACCCCGGGGCTTACGTCCTCGGCTACCGATATGCCATCCCAACGGGATTGAAGACGGAGAGTGGGTGGTAGGGGGGAAAGCACTCATTGCTCATTGCTGTTCACTTGATTTGAGCCCCGAAGGGGCGGGATACCGGTAGCCGGATGCGTGAGCGCCGGGGAAGGGCAACGCGTCAACCCCAATTATATCTTCTCAGCTCAGAAGGAGCGGCATGTCGGTATAGCGGGGTGACAACCCCGGGACTCCTGGACAGGCAAATCTTCCTGTCATCCTGAGCTCCCTGTATCAAGCCGCTACCGGATACGGGGAACTCAGAATGACAATTGCGCCAAACCGTATTATTACTCCAGCGATTAAAACTCTCAATCCTGGTTAGCAACAATAGCTCTGATTTTGTCATTCTGAGCAAAGCGAAGAATCCATAAATTATTGTAGAGTAATAAAATGGATTCTTCATTCCGCTACGCTTCATTGCGGAATGACAACCCCATTGCATGGATTTCCTTGCGACTTATTGTTGCAGGAACATACTCCCCTTCCCTCGATGTACATTTTTTTTCGACGAGGGTTTCCGGAATAAATCCTTTTAAAGGGTAACGGAAGCATCGGAGCAAAAACATTCAACAAAATTATACATTTTTGTCTGAATTTGTATTTTATTTCATTATATATTCCTTATATTTTTAGGAAACACTAAGGATAGTCTTAAATAAGAACACAAAAGACCGACACTATTATCTTTATCATCGAGCTGACTGAGCAACATCAAGGACCCGGATATGATCAACAACCGCAGAACATCTTCTTCTTCCGAAAGAAAACCCTGGATCATCGACACAACTCTGAGAGACGGAGAGCAGGCGCCGGGCGTAGCTTTCAGCAGCAGGGAAAAAATTGAAATCGCCCGTCTGCTTGCCGAAACCGGCGTCAATGAAATTGAAATCGGATATCCGGCAATCAGTGCGGATGAAAGAAAAACTATCAGTGAAATTTCGGCCCTCAACCTGCCGGTGCGCCTCTCCTGCTGGTCCCGGGCAAAAGTGCAGGATATAGAGCATGCTGCCGGATGCGGCACCGAAGCGGTGCATATCAGCTTCCCGGTTTCGGACCTCTACCTCCAGCTTATGGAAAAGGACAGATCCTGGGTCTTTGGACAGCTTCACGAACTGACTGCACATGCGAAAAAATATTTCAGCTATGTCAGCGTCGGCGCACAGGATGCAACGCGGGCTGATCAAGAATTCCTGAAAACGTTCATGCTCGAAGCCGGGGCATGCGGTGCATACAGGGCAAGAATTGCCGACACCGTAGGGATCGCTACGCCGACATCCGTCATGGATCTTGTGCACACACTGAAATCTTCAGTCGGCATTTCACTCGAGTTTCATGCCCACAACGATCTCGGCATGGCAACGGCAAATGCATTCATGGCGCTCGAAGCGGGATGTGAAGCCGTCAGTGTTTCTGTGACCGGACTTGGTGAAAGGGCCGGCAATGCCGCACTGGAAGAACTGGCAATGGCATTGAAACTTTCCGGCAGATACGATACCGGTCTCGACACGACAAGGCTTTCCCTTCTCTGTTCAAAGGTCAGCAAAGCGGCAGGAAGAATTATTTTCGACCAGAAACCGGTCATAGGCAAATCGGCATTTCTTCATGAATCGGGAATTCATTGTGCCGCACTGCTGAAAAACCCTCTTTCCTATCAGCCGTTCCTTCCTCAGCAGGTTGGACGGGGCAATTACGAGCTCGTGATCGGAAAGCATTCGGGAAGCGCTTCACTGCAGCATTTTTTTTCCGCAAGGGGCATCATGATATCGAGAAGCGAAGCGAACCGGCTGCTCGACAAAGTCCGCACGGCAGCAAATGAAAAGAAACGCTCACTGAGTCCTGAAGAAATTGAATTCATCTACAGAAAAAATTCGGTAAAATTCTGATCATCAGATCTTATTTGTCATGCTCGTTACAAGGGAACAGGATCATAGCAGTATCAGCCTTCTTGCTGAGGTCAGCAGAACCATCACAAATGAAAACGATATCAACAAGGTATTGAGGCTGGTACTTTTCATCATGTCTGAGCATATGAACATGCTGAGAGGAATGATCACGATCCTGAACCGTGAAACCGGTGAAATAGTGATCAATGAATCGTTCGGACTTACACAGGAAGAGAAAGAACGAGGCCGCTACCGCTTAGGCGAGGGAATTACCGGTCAGGTTGTGAAAACAGGCAAAACGGTTGTCGTGCCGAACATCAGCGACGAACCTCTTTTCCTTGACCGTACCCGTTCACGCTCAAAAGCGAAAAAAGACCGCCTCTGTTATATATGCATTCCGATCAAGGATGGAACGGAAATCATCGGAACGTTAAGTGCAGACCACCAGATCGATCAGTCGCGATCGGATGGAAAAATTAAAAAAAGCAGGATCGAAGAAGCCCGAACAGACCTGCTGCAGCACTATGTGGACCAGCTGTCCATTATTGCGGCCATGATCTCCCAGGCTGTCAGGTTGAAACAGATCGCCTTTGAGGAAAGCACTAAAAACGGCGTCGGAGGAACGTCAGGAAAAACGAACAACAAGAAAGTCAGTTTTGATGAACATGAGGAGGATTACATTCTCGAATCGGTGAGGCCGGCAAATATCATCGGAAACGCGAAACCGATGATAGGCCTGTTCAAGATGATCGATAAAATTGCCAAAACCAGCGCAACAGCGCTTATTCTTGGCGAAAGCGGCGTTGGCAAGGAACTGGTGGCAAGTGCGATTCATTTCAAAAGCCGCCGCGCCGAAAAACCCTTTATAAAATTCAACTGTGCCGCCCTGCCGGAAAGCATCGTTGAAAGCGAACTTTTCGGACATGAAAAGGGTGCTTTCACCGGAGCATCCGCTACCCGCCAGGGAAGGTTCGAGCTTGCCCATAACGGAACGATATTCCTTGACGAAGTCGGCGAGCTCAGCCTGCCGGTCCAGGCAAAACTCCTGAGGATCCTGCAGGAAAAGGAGTTCGAGCGTGTAGGCGGATCAAAAACCATCAAAACTGACGTCCGTGTCATCGCGGCAACAAACCGTAACCTTGAAGAACTTATCAGAAACGGAACATTCAGGGAGGATCTCTATTACCGGCTCAACATATTCCCGATCACCGTTCCGCCGCTCCGGGAGCGCAAAACGGACATTCTGCTGCTTGCGGACTATTTTGTCGAAAAATTCAATGCTCTGAACCATAAAGGGGTCCGGCGTATCTCGACAACATCCATCGACATGCTGATGCGTTACCACTGGCCGGGCAATGTCCGTGAACTGCAGAACTGTATCGAACGGGCGGTCATTCTCAGTGAAGACAACGTCATACACGGATACCATCTTCCTCCGACGCTCCAGACCGCCGAATCGAGCGGCACCCCTTATACCGGCTCATTGCAGCAGAAGCTCGATGCGATAGAGAAAGAGATGATCATCGAAGCGCTGAAACGGACAAAAGGAAACATGTCGAGAGCTGCGATCCAGCTTGGGCTGTCAGACCGGATCATGGGGCTTCGTGTTAAAAAATTCGATATCGATTACAGAAAGTTCCGGCTCTGAAAGTCATTTCCTCTCCTGCGATTACAAAAAGAATAACCGGACCGGTTGGATATAACGGGCGACAGATGCTATAATCTTTGATTTTTTTGCATTACATTGCTTTAAATATCCCGGTTTACCGAAAGCATGTAAAGAGATATCCCCCGATCCAATGAATCTCTTTAACCGATTAAAGCGATTCGCAGCCAAAAAAAACAGGATCGAGACCATCTGAAAAAACGGAAATCTCCTTTCTTTTCCGGCACATTCCCGGAGTTACGGGAACATGCCGATTTATTCATTATTGAGAGAATTGTTGGCAGTAACATTTTTCCCCGCAAATTCAGGAAAAGAAACATTGTCAATAGCATAGACAAACGCTATGAACAGTTCTGCGAAGAACAATGTACCCGACTCCCCTTTGACACTGAAGATGGTCGAATTCAGACCGGAATGGCAGTTCGAAGAGAGTAAAACCGGGGTATTCTATAAAAACGGTGTTATCCCCGGAAAGCTTTTCATAACGTTCCTCGGAGGAAACATACAGCTTGACAGCGCAAAACAGGCTATCGATATCCTTGAAACGATGTTCAGGAGCAATGTGCTCAACAATTGTGAGTATATAAGGATCGCCGACTATACAGACGTCACTAAAGCAAGTATCAATACGAGGATGCTTTATGCAAATTCCCTGAACCGTCTGAACGAAGAGTATCACTGCCGACCGGTTATCACATATATCTGCGGAGCTTCACTCCTGCTGAAAACCATGCTGAGGCTCTTCGCTTCCTATGTGAAACAGAAATTCATCTTCGTGAAAACTGTACAGGATGCGTTCGAACTTATAAACTCAGGCAAAGGACTGAGCTTTGCCGAAACGAACCATCCGATAACCATAACCCAGGAAGAAATTGACAACTTCGCTGCAACATGCGGACATATCCTCTTCGATGAATTCTACATCGTCGACGAGAAACAGAGTTTCGTTTCACCCGGACATCCCTTGTACGATCTCTACACCATCATTTCACTTCTTAACAATGATCTGAGAGAACTCCAGAAAACCGAAAAAGAACAGAAGCAGAAAATCGAAGAGGCGCTGAACAACGCACGCATTCTGAATAAAAAACTGTCGGAAGAAAAAAAGAATGTCGAGGAAAAAGAACAGATACAGCAGATACTGATTGAAAACCTGAAAAAGGCAAGAATCGAAGCGGAATCTGCAAGCAAGGCGAAAAGCGAGTTTCTTGCCAACATGTCCCATGAAATAAGAACACCGCTGCATGCCGTGATCGGCATGACTGAACTCATTCTGGATACCCCGCTGAACGAGGAACAGAAACATTTTGCCGAAACCATACATATCAGCACCAGACAGCTTTACCAGCTCATCAGCGACATCCTCGATTTCAGCAAAATCGAATCCGGTCAGCTTGAAAAGGAACAGACGACTTTCAATATCAGAACACTGTGCAATGAAATATCTTCTCTCCTGATCGGAAACGCCCGGAAAAAAAACCTGCAGCTTGAGATATTCTTAAGCGAACCACTCCCTGAAAGCCTTTGCGGTTATCCGGTTTACCTCCGGCAGGTTCTCCTCAACCTTGTACAGAATGCGATAAAATTCACCTACCAGGGAAAAATTACGATAACAGTCAAACCGGAAGCGGAAACTGCCGATGAGGCCACTCTTCGTTTTTCTGTCAGGGATACCGGCATCGGCATCCCCGATGAAAAAAAGGAGTTGATAATTCAGAGATTCACCCAACTCGATTCATCCGCCACACGAAAAGAAGGCGGCACAGGACTTGGCCTCGCCATTTCAACACAGCTTGTCGAGTTTATGGGAGGAAAACTCAATCTGGACAGTAAAATAAATGAAGGATCGGAGTTCTGGTTTGTCCTCCCCTTTCAGAAACCGGCGGATGAAGTCACGGCAAACACTTCCGTTTCCTCTGCGCCTTTCAGAACAAAAGGATCCGAACCAAAGGATTACGCCGCCCGGAAACTCACGAAGAGCGAGAAAATACTGCTTGTTGAGGACAATATAACAAACCAGCAGGTGGCCTTGGCGATGTTCGCCAAGCTTCGTTACAATGTCGATATTGCTGCAAACGGCATCGAAGCGATCGAGACTTTGAAGAAAATTCCCTATGCGCTTGTGGTTATGGACCTGCAGATGCCGCTCATGGACGGTATTGAAGCGACCAGGGAAATACGGAGAATTGGAAATGAAATAATGAACCCCGATGTGCCGATTATTGCAATGACGGCGAACGCCACTGAAGAAGACAAAAAAAAGTGCCTCAAAGCCGGAATGAACGATTTTATCACCAAGCCTTTCTTTATCCAATCGCTTCGGGAACTTCTTGAAAAATGGCTCCCGAATAACAATACCTGATCCGGTTATTTGACAATGACCTCTCCCCTGCTCACTCCCATCGAACACGTTATTTTATAGATTCCGGGTTTCTGCGCTACAAAATCCATCACGACAGGTTTGCCTTTCACAAGCAGTTCGGGTTTGTTCCACAACCCCGGGATCATGATATCGCTCATACAGCCTGAACCGGTATCTTTCGGGTTTACCTGAAAATGTACTTTATGTCCTGTTTTAACCGTAAATGACTTCGGATTTATATCCCCTGCGGCACTGTAAACCGTCGTGAGTGTCTCCTGCGTATCGGGTGACGGATTGCCGTACGCTCTTGTATGAAAGGCAGCAATGATCAATACCGCTGCGACAATATTTTTTTTCCACATAATACTCTGATCTCCTTGTTTGTTCAATGTTTCATGCCTGAATAGTGCAGGCGGCCTTTTTTCAGATCCCTCGTCTTCATAAGCACGAAAATGACCGGTGTCATGACAAGAACATGGACCGCCGATGAGATCATTCCCCCGATCATTGGCGCGGCTATCGGCTTCATGACTTCCGCCCCTGTTCCCGAGGACCTCATGATCGGCACAAGGCCGAGCAGGGCGACCGCCACGGTCATGAGTTTCGGCCTGAGGCGTAGCACAGCACCTTCGTATGCGGCATCGTAAATGTCCTGCCGGGTGCAGGGGCCGTTCAGCAGCTTTTTGTCGAGGGCCTCATGCAGGTAGATGACCATGACAACGCCGGTTTCAACCGCGATGCCGTAAAGGGCGATGAACCCTACCCAGACCGCGACGGAAAGATTGTAGCCGAGAGCGGAAACCAGATAGACCCCTCCCACCAGGGCGAAAGGCACGGAGAGCATGACCATCGACGCTTCCAGCGCTGAGCGGAAGGTGAAGTAGAGCAGGATAAAAATGATGACCAGCCCGAGCGGGATGAGCAGCTGCAGGCGTTCTTTGGCGCGCACCTGGTTTTCCCACTGACCTGACCAGGTTACATAGTATCCGGGGGGAAGCTTCAGTTCCTTTTCAAGACGCGCTTTGGCTTCGGTGACGAAACTGCCCATGTCACGGCCACGAACGTTGAGGTAGACCAGCGAACGCAACAAACCGCCTTCGCTGTTGATCTCCGGAGCTCCGGTCGATACCCGGATCCTGGTAACCAGTGAAAGAGGGACCTGCGTTCCATCCATTCCCCCTGCAAGAATATGTCCGATTGCAGTTATGTTGTCGCGATAGTCGCGCAGGTAGCGGATACGGATCGGAAAACGGTTGCGACCTTCTACCGAAGTTGAAATCATCTCTCCTCCAAGCGCCGTTTCGATAACATCCTGGATATCCCCGACCTTGATGCCGTATCGGGCGGCTGCTTCCCGGTCGATATCGATATCGATGTAATTGCCACCGGTCACCCGTTCAGCCACCACATCGGCCGCGCCATTCAGCGGTTTCAGTATCCCCTCGGCCCTGACTGCCAGATCCCGCAGCACATTCAGGTCGCTGCCGAAAATTTTCACCCCCAGGTCGGTCCTTACGCCAGTGGAAAGCATGTTGATCCGGTTGATGATGGGCTGCGTCCAGCCGTTGCGCACACCGACCTGCTGGAGCCTTGAATCGAGCTCCGCCACGATACCTTCTTTGGTCATGCCGGGCCGCCAGTGTTCTTTGGATTTCAGAATGATGATTTCGGAACCCAGGCGCATGAAAAGCGGAACAGCCACGGCAAGTGCAAAAATGTTCAGCACGATGGTGGTTTTCTTCCATTTCAGCACCCATCTTATTACCGGCGAGTAGATACCGACGAAAAAGGATGAAACCGGATTGGCGCTTTCCCGGGGCATCCTGCCGCGCATGAGATAGTACATCAGAACCGGCACGAGCGTGATGGCGATCACGGCCGATCCGGTCATCGAAAAGGTCTTCGTGAATGCGAGCGGGTGGAAGAGTTTTCCTTCCTGCCCTTCGAGCATGAATACCGGCACGAACGAAAGCACGATGATGGCAAGAGAAAAAAAGATAGCCCTTCCTACCTGTTTCGAAGACAAGATAACAACTTCGAGCCGTTTCGCTTGGCGCTCTTCGTGTGGTAGTTCCGAAAGATGGCGCTAACAGTTCTCGACCATGATGACACCGGCATCGACAAGCACACCGATGGCAATGGCGATCCCGCCGAGCGACATGATATTGGAGGTGACCCCCATGAGTTTCATGGTGATGAAAGCAATCAGGACCGAGATGGGAAGCGTAAGCACGATAACCAGGGCGCTCTGGAAATGGAGCAGGAAGATCAGCACGACCATCGATACGATAACCGATTCCTCCAGGAGGTTATCCTTGAGGGTTTCGATAGCCCGTGATATGGGGTCGGAGCGATCGTAAGCAACCCTGAGACGAACGTCTGGGGGCAGCCCCTTTTCGAGTTCCTTTATTTTTTCCTTGACCCGGCCGATCACCTCCTTGGCATTTTCACCATACCGCATGACCACGATACCGCCGACAGCTTCGCCTTTCCCGTCCAGATCGAGCAAGCCTCGCCGGATTGCACTGCCGAGCTGAACGGTCCCGAGATTTTTCACGCAGATCGGATTACCGCACATATCACTGCCGACCACAATGTTTTCGAGGTCTTCCAGGGACTTGACATAGCCCTGTCCCCGGATAAGATATTCCGCATCAGCCTGTTCGATCAGCCGTCCTCCGACATCCCTGTTCGATGCCTTCACAGCATCCATGACCCTGGCGGTAGATATATTGAATGCAAAAAGCTTCTGAGGGTCGAGGTCTATCTGGTATTCCCTCACAAGGCCGCCGATCGATGCAACCTCTGCAACCCCGTGGACGGTATTGAGCTGGTAGCGCACGAACCAGTCCTGAAGGGTCCTGAGCTGTTCGAGCGAGCAGCCTTTTCCTTCGATGGTTTACCAGAAGACATGGCCGACTCCGGTTCCGTCAGGGCCGAGGGTCGGGACCACTCCCTGGGGGAGGAACGAAGATGCGAAATTGAGACGTTCGAGCACACGGGACCTTGCCCAGTATATGTCAGCCTTGTCATCGAAAATCACGTAGATAATCGAGAAACCGAATGCCGATGATGCGCGCACCGCCTTGACCTGAGGAAGTCCCTGCAGGTTGACCGAAAGCGGGTAGGTAACCTGGTCTTCGACCACCTGCGGAGAACGCCCGGGATAATCGGTGAAAACGATCACCTGGTTGTCGGAAAGGTCTGGTATCGCATCGACCGGTGTGCGCAATACAGCCCAGATCCCCCAGAGGACAACCAGTCCGAAAGCCATCAGAACGATGATCCTGTTTCTTGCCGCATATTCTAAGGCAAAGTGATGCCGTATTTTTCGATCCGGTAGATGAATACGTGGCGAGGAATTCTCAGAAAACGGGCTGCGGCGGCCTGGTTCCAGGAATTTTTTTCGAGTGCCTGGATAATGATCTTCTTTTCGAGGTCTTCCAGGGGATACCCTTCATCGGGAAGGTTGATCATATTGTTCTCTCCGGTCTTTCTTTGAAGCATGTTCTCAGGGAGATCGGAAACACCGATGCTGTCACTGTGCCTGAGGATCAGAATGCGTTCCACCGTGTTTTCAAGTTCCCGAATGTTGCCCGGCCATGGGTAATGCCTCATCACTTCGAGCGCATCCCGGCTGAATTGAACCTCGGCTCTGCAGTGCTTTTCACAGAAATGGCGGATAAGCAGCGCGATATCGTCCCTGCGTTCTCTGAGCGGGGGGAGATGGATCTCGATCACCGACAGCCGGTAATAGAGGTCTTCACGGAATGATCCGGCCGTGACTGCTTTTCTGATATCGAGATTGGTGGCCGAAAGCACACGGACATCGATTTTCAGGGGCTTATTGCTTCCAACCGGATCTATTTCCTTTTCCTGCAGCGCCCTGAGGATTTTTGGCTGCAGCTCGGGCAGCAGCTCGCCGATCTCGTCGAGAAAAAGCGTTCCACCCTCTGCCAGCTGGAATTTTCCGGCCTTGTCCTTCAGAGCCCCTGTAAAAGCCCCCTTTGTATATCCGAAAAGTTCGCTTTCGATGAGCTCGCGGGGGATAGCCGCACAGTTGATGGCCACAAAAGGGGCATTCCTGCGTGAGCTCAAAGCATGGATCGCGCGGGCGACCAGTTCCTTTCCTGTGCCGGATTCGCCGGTTATCAGCACGGCTGCGTCCGTATCCGCCACCTTGTTTATCACATCGAAAACCTTCTGCATCTCGTTCGATGTCCCGACCATGTTGCGAAAACCGGCTTTTTGATCAAGCTGGCTTTTAAGCCGACGGTTCTCCTCGATCACACCGGAATACTGAAGCGCCTTTCTTACCGTCAGTTTCAGGGAGTCCCTGCTGAACGGCTTCTGGATGTAATCGTATGCTCCGGCTTTCATTGCCTCCACGGCTCTGTCGACCTCTCCGAATGCCGTGATGATAATGACGAGTGTTTCCGGGGACAGCTGCCTTATATGCCGGAGAACATCGAGTCCGTCGATACCCGGCATTTTCATGTCGGTAATCACGAGAGCGGGCATAAGTTGATCGAACATGCCCAGGCCTTTTTCACCCGAAGCTGCGACCGATACATCGTAACCTTCCTGCTGGAGATTGTATTCCATGACCCTTCGCAGCGATGGATCGTCGTCGATGACAAGAATTTTTTCTTTCATGCCGTTACTGTTTTGGCCTTTTCCTAAACCGGAAGCCTGATGATGACTGTCGTGCCGTTGCCCTTCAGGCTTTCGATTGCAATGGTGCCGTTGTGGCTTTCGATGATTTTTTTCGTGATGGAAAGTCCCAGACCTGTCCCTTCCTGTTTCGTGGTGAAGAACGGTACGAAAAGCCGGTCCGCATTCCCAGGATCGATGCCGGGACCATTGTCGTGAAAGCTTATTTTCAGCCATCCGCTGTCTGAGGCATCGGCAGCAATTGAAACGCTGCTTCCCGCCGGTGCCGCCTGAAGTGCGTTCAGGATAATGTTCAGAAAAGCCTGGCGCAGCTTTTCGTTGTCAGCAATGATGGAAACAGTTTTACCGGATGGTTCGAGAACTATTTCCACATGATGATTTCTCGCGTCGTTTGTCAGCAGGGCCGCAATGGTTTCAAGCTCTTCCATGACATTGCAGAGCTGCATGTCGGAAGGTCGGGGACGAACCATCTGCAGGAACTCGCTGACGACACGGTTCAGGCGCTCGGTCTCCCTGATCTGGATATCGATGAACTCATGTTTCGGGTTATCCGCCGGGTAATCGTCCCTGAGTATTTCAGCCGTCCCCCTGATGGAAGCGAGCGGGTTCCGCACTTCGTGGGCCAGCACGGCAGCGAGTTCGACCATGGTTGAAAGTTTCTCGGCCCTTCTCAGCTGTTCTTCGATAGCCATGATCCTCTCCGACTGCGCCTTGAGTTTACGGTAGGAAGTTTCAAGGCCTTCTGCGGTTTTTTTCAGCTCGGCCGTTCGCTCCTTTTCAAGCTGGGATAAAAAGCCGGTCAGGCCTCCGACGATATTGAAAAGCAGAATTTCGAGATATTTTTCTGTTTCCATGGAGAAATCGCCTCCCCACTGGTAGAGAATATGAGGTGCATACACGATACTGACGATGACTGAACACAACAATCCTCCTCGCAGGCCGAACCAGAGTGCGGAAAGGATGATCGGGATATAGTAGAGGCGCTGAAAAATGTCATGGAGATAGGAAGCATGAAGCGGCGTGAAATAATGGAACATGCTGATGCCGGCTACGGCAAGCGCTAAAATCAGCAGCTTCATATAATCCGCCTTTCCAGTCATTTCATTTCTGCATGAAGTTGAACCGCTTCAAGGAGCATAAACTATCTGAAGAGATTATAAAATTCAGAAATATGAAGATCGCTTCGAAACGTGCTCAAGGTTTCGAGTGTGCCATGCCCGGCACATTATGTTTGATAATATAAACATTATGTGTTATCTGAAATTTTATGTTATTTTTACCAATTAAATGGTGTATAAATTTTTCAACACTGGAGGAAATCATGTCTGTTGCAGACGCAAAAGCATGTATTGAAAAACTGAAATCCGATGAAGCTTTCCGGAAACGCATCATGTCGATTGAGGGTTCCGATGCGCGCCTGCAGGCAATTCAGGGTGCGGGATTTTCCTGCTCACTTGAAGAAATTCAACAGGCAAATACAGAGATCGGAAACGGAGACGATGTTGTCGGTGGAGAAGATGGGGGTTATACCTATTGGAGCATCTGCTGAAATGGAATCTTTCCTGCCGGATGCAACAGTTTTTTTTACTCTGATTACAGAATAACTTCCGGCAATCATTGAATCATCCCGGCAGGACCTTTCCGATAACGCGTTCCTGTTTCAGCCGGAACACCTCCTGCTATTGTTCCTGAAGAAATTCAAGCGGGTTTTTCATGTCTGTACCGGATTTCCTTTCGGGCTGTATCAAGCGATATCCTTTATGCATATCCGGCCCTGAAGCATTTCCAAGCAATGCATTGCATATTTCCATGGTTTGCCGGGTATCGAGATATGCTTCGAGAACAGGAACCAGAGAGTCCCTGAGGAGAGAACAGTATTCACTGCCCTCCTGACCGGAATATTTCGAATGCAGACGCTTGCAGGCACATCCGCCGCCGCATACGGGCAATACCGGACAGTTCACACAATCCTTGTCATTGAAAGGATCGGCACCGGTGCTGTAACGGACAACCAGTGCTCGATTGCTGACCGGTTCAGGATCATGAATGGACCCTACAGCCATCTTGTCATTACCGGCATCTTCAAAGCATTTGTAAATTTCCCCTTCCGGTCCGATCACATAACCGTAACGGGAGGTTGCGATACAAAGATTGGAAGCGCCGCTTGTCGGGAAAAAACCGCCTCTGGGTACAAGTCCGTTGCTTTTGTATCCTTCAAGAAGAAAATCCGTCCATTCTTTCGTGCAGAGCCCGATTCGGTGATCGTATGAGTGACCAGGGTAACCATTGACACGGCCCGGGTAGACGGAAATTTTTTTTCCGCTGTGCCGATAGAGAAGTTCCTTTCTGATCGAGGCAAACTCATCACTGTTTGTCCTGTCAACGTTCACTCTCACCGAAAGCCTGCCCTGCCATGAAGAGTTCATCAGCAGATCGATGTTGTCCATGATTGTAGAGTAGGTGGGGCCACCTCCTTTCAACATTCTCCTGCTGTCATGGGTATGCATCGGACCATCGAGCGTGATCTGGATATGGGTTATTTTCAGTTTTCCGAGTTCATCGATCCACTTCCCGTCAAGCAGGTAACCGTTCGTCACCATCCCGGCATTTGCGTAACCAGGATAGAGCTCCAGAAACAGAGAAGTAAGCTTTTTAACGACATCGAGGGAAAGTGTCGGCTCGCCGCCATACCAGAGAACCGTCAGTTTCCGGGCATCCTTGTGTTTTTTTATGAATGAAACCAGCGCATCGATGGTCTCTTCACTCATCACTCTGCCGTCGTTCCGGTTCTCTTCAAAACAATAAGAGCAATTGAAATTGCAGAACATTGTCGGGCAGATGGTCAGCCCGAGCGTTGACGTGTTGAAACAGGCGGCATTTCGGTCATATTGCAGCTGCATCAATTGCAACAGTTCATCCTCCCTCTGTGCAAGGAAACCTTGTTCTTCAAGAAATGCCGGAAATTCGGAATCCTTTTGAGGTTCAAAGCTTTCAAGACCGTCACGAAGCCGGGCTGCTGTTTGGTAATGTTCTTTGTCGAGCTCGAGCATGAAACCTGAAAGAGCATTGTAAAGAAAGAAGCCTGACTTTTCAGAATGGAACATGGTATTGTAAAAGGACCAGGGCTTCATCTGTTTGATTTGCTGCAGGTTATATGTTTTATATTGGAAATATATAGCCATTAACAATAAATTAAACGTTAAAAGGACTGCAATAACTTGCGTTTTTTATAGCAGGGACATATAAACCCTGTTTTTTGCAGACAGTTTCCAATCTCTGTTTCAAATATTCCTTCATGGCCATCGAGTTCAGAAAGGAAGCTCTCAAAAAGCTCAGTTCCCCTGATGATCTTGACCGTCTCATCCCGGTTACAGACCGGCGTGGCTGGATAGCGCTTCTTTCAGCCGCCATTTTCATTCTGGCGATGACTGCATGGGTCATTTGGGGCAAGATTGATACGACTGTCGAGGGTCAAGGCATTACCATGGGTGCCGAGACCGTACAATCGATTTCATCCCGTTCAGCAGGTACCGTTACCGATTTCAATCTCAAGGATGGACAGACGGTTCAGGAAGGTGAAATTCTCGCTATCATCGAACAGCCTGAACTGAAGCACGAATTTCTTTCAGCATTCTCGGCCTATGAGTTTCAGCTCTCTCATCAGGCCGAGAAACGTTCATTTCTGAAAAGGCAAATTGCACTGCTGGAGCTAAAGGCTGCAAGAGTTGATGAGCAACCCGGCAAACCCACGATGAATAAAAGAACCCGGGCTTCGACCGAACAATCGGTCATGGAGCTCAAAAACAGCCTTTACAAACTTGACAACGACCTTGCCGACGCAGAAAGAAACCTTGAAAAATCAAGGGAGAACTATAAATGGCGTTCAACTGTCATTTCTCCTGTTACCGGAATGGTGACAGAAATCAAGGTTACAAATGGACAACCGGTTTCCCCCGGTATTGAACTGCTTCAGGTTGAACCTTTCATAAACAACAAGTCCGGTGACATAAAACTCGACCTGTACATCGCTTCGGGAAACGCGAAAAAAATCAGGAAAGGTATGGAAGCATATATTGCGCCTTCAATCGTAAAACCTGAGGAATATGGGTATATCGTGGGAAAAGTGCTGTATATAAGCGAATACCCTGTTTCCGTCCAATCCATTGCTGCAGAAATAAGAAACGAGGAGCTTGCCCGTAAATTCGTCCTTTCAAGCCCCCCTTACAAAGTTACTGTCAAACTCCTCAGGGACCGTTCCAACAGCAGCGGTTTCAGGTGGACTTCCGGCAGAGATCCCCGAACAACCATCTCCTCCGGTATTCTCTGTTCAGGAAAGATTGTGGTCGAAGAACAGTCTCCAATCGAACTGATAATTCCGATGATGAAAAATATTCTGTTTCCCGATTTCATGTAAATAACATCATTTCCAGCAGTTTTCCCTTATCTGCCTTGTCACGGAAGAGCCGACAACTTATGAACAACTCAGCTGAAATACTTTTCAACAGTTACGACAGAGGAATAAACGCATGAGCTTCATGCTCTTTCCTTCCGAAAAACTCTGGGATGAAGCAAGGATCAAAACACCTACGATCCTCCAGATGGAAGCTGTCGAGTGCGGAGCCGCCTCGCTGGGAATGGTTCTTGCCTGGTTCGGCTGTCATGTCCCCCTGGAGAAGCTCCGGGTCGACTGTGGAGTCAACCGTGACGGCAGCAAGGCAAGCAGCCTGATCAGAGCTGCCGGAAAATACGGCCTCGAAGCAAAAGGATGCAGGCTTGACCTTGACGATCTCCACAGAAAGAAACTTCCCATGATCCTGTTCTGGAACATGTACCATTTCGTCGTGTTCGAGGGCTTCAGGAAAGGATATTATTACATCAACGATCCTGCATCGGGCCAGAGAAAAATCACATTGAATGAGTTCAGCGACTCATTTTCCGGAATTGCCATTACATTCGAGCCAACTGCCGATTTCAAAAAGGGAGGACAACCATTCAGCCTCCTGAAAGCATTACAGAAAAGGGTATCGGGCATGGAAAAGGCGCTGACCTTCATCATTCTTGCTACAGTGCTGCTTGTACTTCCCGGCCTGGTAGTTCCTTCATTTCTGAGAATATTCATCGATTATGTCCTTGTAAAAGGAATGACCGACTGGATCAGACCGCTCTTGCTGGGCATGCTTCTGACAGCTCTGTTTCAGGGTTTCATGACATGGCTGCAGCAGTATTACATCCTCAGGGCCGAAACAAAACTTGCGCTTGCATCGTCCGCAAAATTCTTCAACCATGTCTTCGCCATGCCGATGCGTTTTTTCACCATGCGTCAGGCAGGTGAAATCTCCAACCGCGTACAGCTTAACGATCAGATTGCTTCGCTGCTGGCAGGCGAACTTTCTTCAAAATCCCTCAATGTGCTCCTGATCTTTTTTTATGCTCTCCTTATGCTCAGGTATGATGCCATCCTCACTGCCGGAGCTGTCATGATAGCCGGCCTGAATGCTGCCGCGCTTTTCTATGCATCGAGAAAACGCATTACCCTCAACCGGAAATTCCTGCATGACAACGGAAAGCTTACCGGAACGACCTATTACGGCATCAGGACTATCGAAAGCCTTAAAGCATCGGGAGGTGAACAGGATTATTTCTCCAGATGGACCGGGCTTTTCGCCAATATGGTCAACGGGCGCCAGCAGCTTCAGATCGCAACCGTTTTTCTTCTCGCTCTTCCTCCGTTCCTCCAGTCGCTTGGAAACATAGCCATTCTAACCGTTGGGGGGCTTCGTGTCATGGAAGGAAATCTGACCATAGGCATGCTTGTCGCCTTCCAGAGCCTCCTGCTTTCATTCCTTGCCCCGGTCAACCAGATGGTATCCCTCGGCCAGAAACTCCAGGACACGCAGGCCTGCCTGCAAAGGCTTGACGATGTAATGGAGAACGAGATCGGGCTCTCGGTTGACCATACGGAAAGTTGCACAGAGTTCGAAAAACTGACGGGCGATATCGAGTTGAGGAACATTACTTTCGGCTATAATCCGCTTGAACCCCCACTGATTGAAAATTTCTCCCTAAAGCTCAGGCCTGGAGAACGGGTTGCGCTTGTGGGAAGCTCGGGTTCGGGCAAATCCACCATTGCAAAACTTGTAGCCGGACTTTACGAGCCCTGGAGCGGTGAAGTGCTCTTCGACAATAATCGTAGAAAAGATATTTCACGTAATCAGCTGGCTTCATCAATAAGTATGGTTGATCAGGAAATCACTCTTTTTGAAGGAACGATAGCTGAAAACATCGCCATGTGGGATATGACACTCCCGCATGAAGAGATAACCCGTGCGGCAATGGACGCCGCAATCCATGATGTGATCATTGCGAGAACCGGTGGATATCAGTCGATCCTGAGCGAAGGAGGCAGGAATTTCAGCGGCGGTCAGCGCCAGAGGATCGAAATTGCACGGGCACTCTCATATAACCCTTCCATACTGATCCTCGACGAAGCGACAAGCGCCCTGGACCCGACAACGGAAAAAATCATCGATACAAACATTCGAAGGAGGTCGTGTTCCTGCCTGATCGCAGCCCACAGGCTCAGCACAATCCGTGACTGCGACGAAATTATCGTTCTTGAAGGCGGAAAGGTCATTGAACGGGGTACCCATACCGCTCTGATGAAAGCCGGAGGTGCATATGCCGGACTGATCGCAAAAGGATAGATTTGCCCATGGAAACCGGAACAGAACATCTGAATAAACAGACAGCAGGAAAAAATTCAGGAAAGCGCTTTGCCGAAAAATCTCTTTTCCAGGAGGAAAGTTACCGAAAAGCTCTCGAAGGCCTGGCAGGTATCCTCGAAAAAGACAACACAGGTTCCTTTCCTTTATATGCCGATCCCCTCCTTGCCGCATGCGTCCTGGTCGGAAATGCCACCGATATCGTCATCAGCGCGCCGCCTCAGGAAACGGGCGGCCCTTTGTGCGAAGATCCCCTTCAGTTGATCTGCCTGCATTCAGGTATCAGGATAAGGAAAGTAAATCTTTCAAAAGACGGTCCATGGTGGAAACAGGAGAACGGGCCCCTTCTTGCCTACCGGGGTCCCGGCCGGAATCCTGTCGCTCTCATTCCCGGCCGCAAAGGGTACATGATGATCGATCCTCAAACCAGAGAAAAATTCATTGTTGATGCAGGCCTGCAAAGTGAAGTTGATACCGAAACCGCCTGGGCTTTCTACAGGCCTTTCATGGACAGGGTCCTGAACCTTCGGGAAATCCTCCGTTTCGGCATTTCCGGAAGCAGATCCGATATCGGCAGCACTATCCTGCTCGGTTTGGCAGGAGCATTGATCGGCCTGTTGACACCGGTAATGACCGGTATTCTCTTCGATACGATTATTCTCCAGTCATCAAGAGAACAACTGCTTCCCTTTGCAATAATCCTTGCCGCCAGTGTGACAGCTGCCTGCGGTTTCGATCTTGGAAGACAGATAATGGTGACGAGAGTGCAATCCCGCATGGATATAAAACTCCAGCCGGCATTCATCGACCGCCTGCTCAATCTCCCCAGTATCTTTTTCAGAAATTTTTCCGCAGGAGACCTTGCGAACCGAATCCTCGGCATTTCCAGGATTCGCGAAACCCTGAGCAGTGCGGTGATATCCGCCCTTCTCGGCATGCTGTTCGGTTTCCTGAATTTTTTCCTGCTGTTTTTTTACAGCTGGAAGCTCGCATTTGTTGCAGCTGCCCTTACAGGTATACTGATGGGTATTACCGTTCTGACAAGTTACAGGCAACTGGGGTTCAAAAAGCTCCTGTTTGAAACCCGGGGAAGCATCTCCGGGTTGCTTGGCAATCTCCTGACCGGAATAGCAAAAATAAGGATCACCGGCACGGAAAAGTATGCATTTGCACAATGGGCCGGAAAATTCAGAAAGGAACGTGACCTGACATTACAGGCTGGTGTTCTCGGAAACATTCTTGACATCACAGCAGCCTCATTTCCGGTTATAACCATGGCATTCATCATTTTTACCGCCGGAAGCCCTTTAACCGGAGAACATCTCACCTGCGGCTCGTTCATCGCTTTCATGACTGCTTATACGACCTTTCAGACGGCACTTCTGCAATCGACGCTGACCATCATTGCAAGCCTCGACATCATTCCTCTCTACGAACGCATCAAACCTGTGCTCGATACCCTTCCCGAAACGACACGGAGCAGGACACAGCCTGGAAAGCTGACAGGGCAGATCGAATTGCAAAGCGTCAATTTCAGTTATTCCACAGAAGGGCCCCAGATACTTCACGATATTGAACTGAATGCGGAACCAGGAGAGTTCATTGCAATAGTCGGCAGCTCAGGTTCGGGAAAATCAACCATGATGAGGCTTCTTCTCGGGTTCGAAAAACCAGATACCGGTACGGTATTCTTCGATGGTATCGACCTCGCAACCCTGAATGTTCAGGCGGTCCGCCGTCAGATCGGCGTCGTTATTCAGAATGCGCAGTTGCAACCGGGTTTCATCCTGAACACTATTGTCGGCTCTTCGGCACTGACAGTCGAAGATGCCTGGGAAGCGGCTAAATTGGCGGGTATAGACGAGGATATCCGAAAAATGCCGATGGGAATGTATACAATCATCAGCGAGGGAAGCGAAACCATATCGGGAGGACAGAAACAACGCCTTCTGATTGCAGGAGCACTCGTTCGAAAACCTGGAATGATTTTTTTCGATGAAGCAACAAGCGCTCTTGACAACCATACCCAGGAGATAATCAGCAAAAGCCTGGAAGAACTCAAGGTTACCAGGGTCGTTATCGCCCACAGGCTCAGCACCATCCGCCATGCGGACCGGATATACTGTCTTGATGCAGGTCGTATCGTCCAGCAGGGCACCTATGAAGAACTTATGTCTCAGGAAGGACTTTTCAGGGAACTCGCCAACCGGCAGATTGCATGATGCATGCAACCGGAAGGGAACGCTTTGTTAAACCAGGAAAAAGAAAAAATACATGAAGAAACCGGTTATAAGAAAACTCCCCCTCATTCCTCTCTCCATCATATCCGGAGTGCTGCTTCTTTCGCTCGTCATATCCTGGATGCTGCTTTCCCAGCATGCAATCAACAGTACCCGGACGCTTGTGAACCTCAACATGCTGCACATCGCAAGTGAAATCAGACAGAACGAGCAGACCCTCTATACCCTCAGGCTCGAATCGGATGCGCAGTCCATTGCCAAAGCCCATGCCTTCGCGTTCATGATCCAGCAGAACCCTGCCGTTATACACGATGAACTGAAACTGGGAGAAATCCGCAAGCTCCTCGATGTCGACGAACTTCACGTCAGTGACAAGAACGGCATTCTTGTCGGAAGCACCATTCACACTTACATCGGCTACAAATACGCTTCCGATCCGCAATCCAAACCGTTCCTGCTTGCTATCTACTACAAGGATTTCAAACTTGCTCAGAAACCGATGCCGAAGGGTATTGAAAAAGGAGAGATGTTTCAGTACACCGGAGTAGCCCGTCTTGACGAACCTGGTATCGTGCAGATCGGTTACAAACCGGAAAGGCTTTACCGGGCCCTTGCCGCTGCTGATATCGGAAAAGTCGCCAATGGCTACAGAATAAGACAGACGGGAACAATCATTGTCACTGATCTTGACGGCAAGGTACTGAGCGGTACCGACGGAAGCAACATAGGAAAGAACATAACTGCTTTCGGGTTTTCAGACAAGGCGTTCAGAGGTGCCGAAGGATCGTTCATTGAAAAAATCGGCGGCAAAAAATCACTTTTCATCTACAGGATCTATGACGATTACATGGTTATCGGTTCTCTGGGTATCGATGAGATGTATCAGCGCAGAAATCAGTCGATGCTGGTCCAGATTATTTCGAGTATCTTCGTATTCATATTGATGGCCTTTTTTCTGACGAGAAAAAATAAAACCGGAACAGAAAGCGCTGAGGGTTGAACATTACGGATTTCCCCGTCAATCCGGCCCTGAAACGAAAGCCTTATTGCGAACCTGAAATCTCTCATGGAGTAAATCATGAAATTCGAATTCCAGAATCCGACACATCTTGTATTCGGGGCAGGAACGCTTGCACATCTTGGTGAAGCTGTCCGGGCTTACGGGAAACATGCCCTGCTTGTCACAGGAGGCGGCAGCGTGAAAAGAAACGGAACATTCGACCGTGCGATTTCAAGCCTGAAAGCCTATGGAATAACTTTCGCAGAGTGTCCGGGAATCGAACCGAATCCAAAACTTTCGTCGGTTATAACCGGAACCGGGATAGCCCGTCATGAAGGTTGTGACATGGTTGTCGGCCTGGGCGGCGGCAGCGTCATGGATGCAGCGAAGGTAATCGCCGCTTCAGTGTGCTATCAGGGCGACCCATGGGATATGATCATGCACGGACAGGAAAACCGCAGGGTCCCGACACAGGCCCTGCCGGTCATCACAGTTCCCACTCTGGCAGCCACCGGTTCTGAAATGAACGGCACTGCAGTCATAACCAATGAAAAAACATCTGTAAAGTCATTTGTCGGAGCTAAATGCCTGTATCCGAAAGTAGCCCTGGTAGATCCGGAACTTACACTGAGTGTTCCGCCGGACCAGACGGCATTCGGCATCTGCGATCTCATTACCCATGTAACCGAATCATATTTCAATGGCATCGATTGCACACCGATTCAGGACCGTTTCGCTGAAGGTGTCATTCTCACCGCCATGGAATGGGGTCCGAAAGCCCTCTCCAACGGGCTCGATATCGAGGCGCGTGCCCAGGTTCAGTGGGCATCGATCGTAGCCCTCAACGGCTGGGTTCAGGTCGGGACCGCCACGAACTATCCTGTACATATGATCGAGCATGTGCTCTCCGCCCACCACGATATTGCGCATGGTGCAGGACTTGCAATCGTCAATCCCGCATGGATGCGTTTGGCGGCAAAAACGCGTCCGGATCGTTTCGCCCGATTTGCACAGCGGATTTTCGGACTGCCTGCCCCTTCCGGGAAAGAAGAACAAACCGCACGGGAAGGAATCGATCGACTGGAATCTTTTCTGCGCTCGACAGGATGCCCAACCCGTCTTTCTGAAGTCAACATCGGAGACACAATGCTTGCAAGGTATGCACAGGATTCCCTGCATATCATCCACGACAAAGATGGACGCCTTCCCGGCCGTCCTCCGATGAGCGAATCGGATATTATCGAACTGCTCCGATCGGCGCTTTAGCTGATCACCGAACTAAATAAGGATAAATGATCGGCATTTGTATTTATTTCATATAAAACAAATCATTATCCTTGTTTTATCAGGATTTTATTCCAATATTCCACTCAAGATCAGATTATAATCTGAATCCCGTTATGCAATACAATAAATAACGGTTCGGTATGAATCCCGCTTTTGAAATAAAGAAACAAGACTTGACTCGGTATCTGTACAACATCATTTGAGGCATGATAAAATCATTTGACCGGATTGACAGGGACGGCAGCGTTCTTGCAACATGCGGTTCTCCACCGCTTACCCGCAAATCTACTGGAAACGGTATACCCCTTCTCAAAAAAGGGGCAATCAATCTTTACATGAACATGCCCTGCCCGCTAAAAGTCGTGGCAAAAATGGTAATAGGAGAATTTGTCGAGATTTATAATGCATCGCATGAGGTACCGATCTACTCTCCCATGCTGCTTGACGGTGATTCCAAAGGTATCGAGGGTGAACTGAAGTCGGCCCGAAGTGAAGAGGAGATACCGGAAATCATGATCGCTTCAGGACTGCATACCGTTTTGTCGACAAACTTCAAGAAAATGTTCATCGATTCAGGCATTTACACAGGCATCACCAGTGAAATGGCGCTCAGGCAGATGCCTGAAACATACAGAAAAATCGCAACTGAAAACAATATCGGTATTTTCAGCATAGGACAATGGAGCATTGTCTGCGATCTTTCACTCAATACCATCGTGCCTTATCCGCATCGCTGGACCGATCTTGTCGATCCGCTCTATAAAGGACTCATAACGGTTCACGGATATAACGGCAAGGCAAGCATCGCGGCTCTTCTGCTCATACTCACGGAAAAGCTCGGCAGGAATGCCGTAATGGACTTTGCCGGAAACATCCGAAACGTCTGGCACTTCGCAGAGATCCTCAAGAGACTGGATTCGACGGAACCTCGCCGGACACCCTTCAACCTGCTGCCGAATGCGGCAACCGTTCAGATGCCGACAAAAAAACAGGCCGCAATCCTCGAATTCGAGGACGGACCTGTGCTCGCGCCAATGCTGATGTATGTCAAGACATCACGGTTGGAAGAATGCCGTCCGCTCATCAATTTCCTGCACAGTAAGGCTATGAGGCAGGCGTTGCGCAGGGGGGATTTCCGTCTTGCCGAAGAATTTGACTGGTCACAGCCGTTCAGCTATCCTTCATGGGAGTATCTCCTGAACAACGATTACGAAGAGCTGGTTGCGACTCTCGATATCGAATTGAAAAAAGGGCTTCTCCCCGATGTTTTCCAGACCTGAACGTTCTATGACCATCGATCATCATTTATGAAACTTGTCACGATATCCGGCCCTCCGTCATCCGGAAAAACCGCGGTTCTGTCCGGGGTCACAAAATCATTGAAAGCCTCCGGTCTGCGTCCGGGTGCTCTGAAATACGACTGTCTTGCAACCGATGACGACGAACGCTTCCGTTCGCTCGGCATTCCTGTTCAGACAGGACTTTCGGGAAATCTCTGTCCCGATCATTACTTCGTCAGCAATATCGAGGAATGCCTGAAGTGGGGTTTCGATCTCGGACTCGACATCCTGCTTTCCGAAAGCGCCGGTTTGTGCAATCGCTGTGCACCTCATATCAAGGGAGTACTCGCCGTCTGCGTCATCGATAATCTCATGGGGGCGACTACACCGAAAAAAATCGGCCCGATGCTCAAATATGCCGACATCGTTGTCATCTCGAAAGGTGACATCGTCTCCCAGGCTGAACGGGAAGTATTCGCCTTCCAGGTCCGGAGGGCAAACCCGAAAGCGAAGATCATGCATATAAACGGAATCACCGGTCAGGGAGCGAGTGAACTTGCTTCGCAGTTCGTCAAGGCCCCTGAAACCGTGAACCTCGAAGGCGAACGACTGCGTTTTTCAATGCCTGCCGCACTTTGCTCCTACTGCCTTGGCGAAACAAGGATCGGCATGGAGTTCCAACTTGGAAACATCAAAAGGATAAAACTGCAGGAGAACGCATCATGACAGGGATGTTCGAACGGAAAATAGCCCATCTCATGACCGAGGTACCCGAAATCTCCGGGATCCTGCATGATTATGGACTTGCACCCGAAAACCATGATCTGTCCCTCAACTCATATCTGGATTCCCTGCCGGAAGAAATCTATGAAGACATGGGTATCGACCGGTTCGGTCTGAAGGAACAGATCGAAGGTTTTATCCTGCAGAAAAATGAAACGTTGAACAGCAGACTGCCGCCAGTGAACGATATCACGATAATCGGCGGTCACGACAAGAGCCGAAAACCTGAAGAGGTGAAGCTTACTCTCGTCCGCGGTTCGGTAACCAGTATCGTCGGGCCGACCGGTTCAGGCAAGAGCCGCCTGCTGGCGGACATCGAATGGATGGCACAGGGTGATACGCCAACAGGACGCGCAATACTGGTGAATGGCGATATCCCGGATCCCGACCTGCGATTTTCACTTGAATACAAGCTGGTTGCCCAGCTTTCGCAGAACATGAACTTCGTCATGGATATCACGGCAGCCGATTTCGTGGCCCTGCATGCAGAAAGCCGCATGATCGGCAATGCTCCGGAAGTGGTAGAAGAAATTATCGTACAGGCAAACCTGCTTGCTGGTGAGCAGTTCTGTGCGGAAACCCCGGTCACCTCCCTTTCGGGGGGACAATCGAGGGCCCTGATGATCGCAGATACGGCATTTCTCAGTTCCTCACCGGTTGTACTGATCGACGAAATAGAAAATGCGGGCATCGACAGGAAAAAAGCGCTCTCACTGCTTGTAAGAAAAGAAAAAATCGTATTGATGGCGACCCATGACCCCATCCTTGCACTGATGGCTGAACGGAGGCTCGTCATCAGGAACGGAGCAATCCACAAGGTCCTCAGAACAACAGAAAAGGAAAAAAACAATCTCGCAATGCTCGAGGCGCTCGACAACAGGCTGATGGCTCTCCGCACAAGGCTCAGGAGCGGTGAGCTGATCGAGGAGGTCGAGTAACCTGTACGTTTTAAAAAAATTGTCAGATCCCCTTAACGGTTTCTATCCGCCGAGGGGATTTTTCTATACTGACAGCAGGCCATACCCGGCTATAATTACTTGCCGCAGCTTCCCGGAGATCTGAATGCCGGATCATAACTGTCCCAAAGCCACTCAGCCGCCGTTTTCAGTTCCGCTTCCGAAAGTGCAGAGGCTGGCATAAGGCCGAAACGGCTTACAGCCTTCGCTTCCAGCTTCGAATCTTTCTCGTCCGGTTTTTTCATGAACTTCACCATATGTTTCACCCCTTTTTCCTTTTCGGTAAAAGCCTCATGATAGTGAAGAGCAATGCCGAGTATAGGTGGTGCTGATTTTGCCGGCGGGGTCATTGAATGACAGTAACTGCAATTTTTATCGAAAATCTGCTTTCCTTCAGGCGATTTCGTTTCAGCATGAAGATATCCGGCAGCAAACATCACAATAGAGCAGAAAGCAATAACAAGTCCGAATCGGTTCATGAATAAAGATGATATTGTTTACAAAATGGATGACAATTTTTGAGATATCAGAAGGCACAAATGATTCCTCCGTAGAAACAGGTACCTGTCGATGCCGGCCCGCCACTGTTGCCATAAGCCGCATTGGCTTCAACATTGAAAATATTGTCTGCACCTATGAACAGTTCTGAATTTCCGTAGATCTTTTTACCGAGATAACAGTTCACAAGCGTATAAGGATCGGTACGGGTCGCCGTGTCTATCCATTGCCGACCTGTCGTAACGACCCTGATATTGCCGCTGAAACCGCTCCCGGCTTTAAACAAAAGTTTCACCGTATTTACTGCATCAGGAACATAGAGCAGATCATAACCGGTTGTTTTATCTTCAGTTCCGAGAAGCGTCAGCTCATCGGAAAGCGTAAGACCCGGTGCCAGCCTGAAGCCTGCCGTAAATTCAAGACCCTGGGTCATGGTGCTCGAAATATTCCGCAATTCATAAACAGGAGTGCTTCCACTCATACCGATCCTGACTTCACCGATCATATCACTCATATCGTTGCGGAAAGCGGTAACACCGCACGAGAATGCGCCCCACGTTCCATCAGCTCCGATTTCATAGGAACGTGATTTCTCGGCATCGAGGTTCGGGTTGGCATAGATGATCTTGTTTTTGGTCGTCAATGATCCTGTATCAAGCTCATAGAGGGTTGGTGCCCGGAACCCTTCTCCGTATGATCCCCTCAGTCGAAGATGTTCGCCAAGCTTAAGCCAGAGGCCCACTTTGGGACTGAATGCGTTACCAAAATCGGAATGATCGTCATATCTCGCACCAAATACCAATCCGAGAGGTTCTGCAAGCTGCACTTCATCCTGCAGAAACGCCGCGAAGTTATGGGCATCATATGAAATGCCGTTATCGGACCTGTCTTCGGAACTGTACTCCATTCCGGTCGTAATCCGGTGACTGTCAGACAATTTTATCGTCCACCTTCCCTCGTACTCCCTTGATTTCTGTTCAAGAGTTGTTGTTTCCACAGCACCTCCTGCAAGCGGTTGCATGTCTGATCGCCAGTCGTAATGCGATTGCAGGGCGCGAAGCGTAAGTTTCGATTCTGTACCGGTATCGACGTCAAGTCCGATATAACCGAGCAGGCGGTCAGCTTCGACTTTCCTGTTTTTATCGACATAGACTTTGTTCTGAAGCTGAGTCCTTATGCCATCGAGTTCAGTATCGGCATAATTGATACCGAACGAAAGGTTAACTCCCGATGTCAGCCGGTAATTCAATGAAGTGGAATACGCTCCAGATCTCCGGTCATCTCCATCCGTCATGAGACTGCTCTTGTCCCTGTCATACCTGTCTCTGTTGTTCCAGGTACCTGAAAAGACATATCCCAGTTTTCCCTGGGTGCCGCTGATATAGCCGTTCGTATTGATACTACCAGCTTCACCATATACGCTCTCGCCGGAAAAAATGTTCAGCCCGGCATGGAGATCTTTCGAGGGCTTCTTCGTAATGACATTGATAACACCCCCTATCGCATCGCTGCCGTAAAGTGCTGATCCGGAACCGCGGATAATCTCGATCCTCTCGATCATCCCGGCAGGTATTTCACCCAGATCGAGATAGCCCTGGAATCCGCCGTATAAACGCATACCGTCGATAAGTACCAACGTATTCCGGCTGTTCAGTCCGCGCAGTCTTGCCACGCTGAGACGACCGTTCGTCGGCTCGAGGGTGATGCTCTGGGCTTCCGTGAGCACATCGGAAAGTGTTGCAGCACCGCTTTCGGTGATTTCCATTCTCTCGATCACTTCGACTGCCGCCGGGACTTTCGAAACCGGTGTTTCGTTGAGTGTCGCTGTCACGACAATTTCCTCCGACTGGCCGCTATTGATTGACTGAGCGGATGCCTGTACATCAGAAAATGCCGAAGAGCTCAGTAACGACAGAAGCATGATCAGTCTGCCTGATTTGTTTTTCATTTATTTCTCAGCGTTATAGTTTAAATGTTATAATGATAACCGTAAAAAAATTCTTTTTGTCAATCCCATACTCCTTACAACAAAAACGGAACCGGCATTACCGTTTCTTTCCAAAAGGGTGTATAAACGCGCCCGATCCAGTATCGTTATGGTTTACCGAATTTCTGCAATACATAGAACAGAACGATCGACACTCCGCCAAGCAAAACGGAAAGCACTGCCGCTTTTTCGAAATTTCCTTCAAAAACGGCGTTGTAGACTGCAAGCGATACGGTCTCGGTTTTGCCGATGATATTGCCTCCGAGCATGAGCGTTATACCGACTTCACCAAGCGACCTGCCCAGTGAAAGGACAAGACCGCACAACAGTGCATTCCTGATTGCAGGCAGTACAACAAAACGGTATGTCTGAAAACTGTTTTTGCCCAGTGTCCATGCCGCCTCGCACAGGGATGGGTCAACCCCTTCGACGGCAGCCTGGACCGATTTGACAACAAGGGGCAGACCCGCTATAAAGGAGGCAATGAAAACGCCGGTTTTACTGAAAATAATCCCGGAACCCGAGGACAGTAAAGCCTTTCCTATCAGCCCGTTTCTTCCAAGCAGGAGAAGCAGCAGGAAACCTGTAGCGATTGGAGGAAAAACAAGGGGAATGGTGATCAGGGCATCTGCAAGAAAAGTGAATACGCTTCTTTTGCGGGTAAAAAAATATCCTGAAACCACTCCGGAGATACAATGAAGCACGAGGGTTACAAGCGACGTTTCAGCGGTCAGGATGAGGATATCTGCCATCCCTCTGCTTGAAACAATATCGAGGTAGTGCTTCATCAGAGACCATAATGTTTCAGGATGGCAATAGCCTCTTTTTCCCTGAGGAATTTCATCAGGGCGACAACACCTGCCTGATTCTCGAATCCTTTGACAACACCTGCCTGGATAAAAATCGGTGTGTAGTACGATTGCTCGGCAGGAAGATAGCCGCCTATATTGTCCTGAACACCGATGGCATCGGTAACATTGATGAAACCGGCATCGACTTCACCCGTTACAAGATATGAGGAAACCTGTGGTACCGTGGAAACGACAAGCAGTTTGCCGCTTATATCGCTGCCAAGTCCTGACTTCTGCAGATACTCGCCGGCAGCTTTGCCATAGACAGCCTTTTTGTCATCCGGCATGGCCACCTTTGTGACAGAGCTTCCCTTTATATCACTTATTTTCTTTATCAGCAATCCTTTACGCCATGCAAGAACGAGTTTTCCCTGACCCAGAGGGTAATGGGATGCAAAGGTGATTCCTGACTGCTCAAAAAAACTTCTTTCACCGAAAAGTACCGATATCTGCCCGGTCATCTGTGCCTGGGAAAATATCTGCTGCATATGCCCGAAAACAGCATCGATATGATATCCGGTCTTCTTCTCGAATCTTTCGGCAATCTCCATCAGAGGTCTTTTATATCCTCCGCCTGCGGCAACTGTTATGTTCTCTGCCTGAAGCACCGGAGATACGAGCAGCAAAAAAGCGAACAGGAATAAAAATGGTTTCTTTTGCATGGTTGTAATCAGAATCAAACGGCATTTAAAAAAACTTCCGGCACCGGAGATATACCGGAAGTCGGGAAACGAGAAAGAGCGTAGAGAGAGAAAAAACTCAGTAATGGAAAGCAACTGTCGCCATAACAGTGAAAGGAACTCCTGGCAGATATGATGTCTTCAAAGTTTTGTAATCGGAAGTACTGATAAGGCTGATATACTTTTTGTCAAATATGTTGAGAAAAGACAGTGAACAATCGACATTTTTAAATCCGAACATCGACCTGCTCCAGGTAAAATCAAGATCAAAAAGTGTTGCACCATCAACCTTTTCCTGATGTAAAACATCTCCATAACGTACGGAAGTATACCGCACAATCGGTGTTATGGTAAAATCTCCGATTGTATAACTGATCATACCTTTTGCAAGGAATTCAGGTGCATCCGGAACCTGGGTTCCCTTGACTCTGATAACGCTGTTTCCTGATGCGTCAGAGTTGATATCCTGCGAGAAACAGAACTTGTTCCAGGAAAAGGAACCGTAGCATTTGAGGTTTTTGAGCGGCTTGTACTCTCCCTCCACTTCGAACCCGTACCCGTCAGCTTCTGCATTGTTCATGGGATAGTATGCACCCAGCGCATCATCGTAAAGAACCGCCTGCTTGTTGTCGTGCTTTGTATAATAGAATATCGGAATGATGCTCCAGTTATTTCCTTTCGCTTTTACGCCAATCTCGAAATTCTTCGAAATTTCCATCACTTTTTTATCCCAGAGCTGCTGGAATGTAATCCCTTTGCTGGTGAAATAGCTCAGCTGCTGTATGTAATAGGGATAGATATCGACATGGGTGACATAGTTTTCACCGTAAGAGGCAAAAAAGGTAACATTGTCGTTCAGGATCCTCGACAGAGTGATATCCGGAAAAAGGCGCCTGAAAGTTTTCGCATCCGGAGCACTCGATGCTGCGACTACAGCAGGGTTGGTCGCAAGCGCATCATAATAGCTGACATTGCCAATACCGGCTGTATTATACGTTATGACCGACGGCAGTGAATAGATGACATACTTCAGGCCTCCCTCGATCTGAAAATCCCCGAAACGATGTTTCCCCTCGATGAATAGAGTCTGCAGTTCATGGCTCGAATCGTTCGACAGAAGTGTCCATTGATCAAAAACAAGGTTGCCGTTCGAATCGACTTTATAGTTCTTCCAGGAACTCGGCGGACCAGGACGTGACTGTGTATGGTAGAGATATCCCATATCAAGGTCAGTCGAGGCTGCAGTAGTCTTGTATTCGGCGAGAATTCCTTTCAGATCGTGGTCTATATCCCATCTTCTGATCCGGTTCTGGCTGTTGGCAAGCGTTATGGTCTCCATATAGTAACCATTATCGCTCCAGTAATAGGGCTTGATGGAAAGAGCCGAATGTTCCCCGGTTTTAATCTCGAGGTTTGCCATCACCATCCAGTCTTCGAACTCGTTTTTGTTGTAATCATAATAATTGTATTTCTTCGGATCGGTACCATAATCGGCCGAATAGACGTAATCAAGGTTGCTGATTTGTGAATAGGTGAACGGCATGTAAGCATGGATCGTCCCTTTACTGTAGGTAACGAAGGTTTCGAGTTTCACATTGTCCCCGAACTGCTTCGTCACACCACCCATCACGTTTTTCCTTTTGCTGTCACCCTCCCCTTTCCATTTGTCGGCTGAAGCATCGGAAAAGGACACGAAACCTTTGATGTCGCCCGGCAGCAATCCGGTATCGATTCTTACAAACGTGCGACGGAAATCATGGCTGCCGACACCCTCTTTAAGTTGCAGGTCGAATTTGTCTTCAGGACGACGGATATCCATATTGATTTTTCCGCCGACATCAGCCATACCGAGCCCGGCATAGGCTGGCATGACACCGGAATAGATACTGATATTGCTGAAATTTTCGAGATCGTAGATGGTCGCACCACCCCCTGGCCGGCCGGTTACCGGAAGCCCCTCTACGTTCACCGTCGTAGCGGGTACACCTCCTGCAGTTGCTTCGACCCCCCTGAAACGAAATGATTCGTGATAATTAACAATATCTGCAAGGCCATATGGGTCAACACTCTGCTGGCTCAATGAAGGCATGAGATTGATCGCCTTGTAAACCGACATCTGTGAAGGATTCAGCACTTCTGATTCCCTGCCGGTCACACGTTGAAGAACATCACCTTTTTTACCGTTTACAACAATCTCCTCAGCGGTGAAATTGTTTGCGGCAATCAGTTGTACATCAGATGCTGTTCCGCTGCCGAAAGCGGTTTCAGATACAGCAAGAAGTAAAACAAGCAGAAAAATTTTTTTCATGACAGAATGAACACTTTCGTTATATCCTGAAGAAATAACGCTTGTTAAAAAAAACGGGAAATCCGATTTCCCTGTATACTGAATTAAGAAAGAACACCCTCCCACCCAAACATAACATTATCAGTAAAAAATCGTTTAACAGAACGTTATATTCTTCAAGAATAACGACACACTGCATCATAGAAGAACCAACATGATTCTCAGGAACAATATCAGAAAATAAATTTAATATTCAAAGAATAACGATTGTTAAGCCTAATAAATATTCGATATTTTTTTATGAAGGCTAAAAAATTTAATATCAACAAAGGCTCTGCAAATTGATAATCAAATATAAATAAACGAACCGGCTTCCGGATGCTTTCACCAAAAGGAATCTCTTTCGGTCAGCAGGTATTCAAAACCATGAATCACATTCAGGCTATCATCAAATGTATTGACCGGCAGGAAACTCTCTGTTTCCTCGAACTCGAAGCATCAGGTATTGTACTTGGCATGCTGCTTTTCGATCTCGATGCTTCATTTTCTGCCGGATGCCATGTTACCGTCCTTTTCAAGGAAACCGAAGTTTCCCTTGTTAAAAATTTTTCCGGTGAAACAAGTATCTTGAACTGTTTTTCCGCCCTCATAAAAGAAATCAGGCAAGGTAGTATACTTGCCGATATACGGCTGGAATGCCCCGCAGGAACCGTTACCAGCATCATTACCATGAAAGCTCTTGAACGCATGCAATTGCTTGAAAATGAATCTGTCACGATAATGATAAAAGCGAGCCAGCTTTCGCTTGACGCAAACCCGCAAAAAGATCGCCGCAGATCATGATCCGTCTCGAAGTGACAAAGAAACTTTCCGGTTCAGAAGGGTATTTCGACCTGTCGCTCAATCTCAGCATTTTGCCTGGTACGCTGCAAACCATTTACGGAAAATCCGGAAGCGGAAAAACTACCCTGCTCCGTATCCTTGCCGGGCTTGTCAAACCTGAAAGAGGATATATCGAGGTCAACGGAAAGGTCTGGTTCGACAGCGATGCCAGGATCAACCTGCCTCCACAGAAACGGAAAATCGGGTTCGTTTTTCAGGACTATTCGCTTTTTCCGACTATGACAGTATGGGAAAACCTGCTGTTCGCGCAGGAAAAAAGAAACGACGGAAAAGTCCGTGAACTGCTTGAACTGACAGGCCTTCTTGCTCTCAAGGACCGCTTTCCATCTTCAATTTCGGGAGGACAGCAACAGCGTGTCGCCCTGGCTCGCGCCGTTCTCCGTGAACCGGAAATACTGCTTCTCGACGAACCGCTTTCTGCACTCGATCAGAAAACCCGGACAAATCTGCAGGATGAAATTCTGAATTTTCACAAGCAGTTCAACCTGACAACCCTGCTGGTTTCCCATGACAAACAGGAGGTTTTCAAGCTTTCCGACAAAGTGACCATTCTCGAAATGGGACAAGTGGTCCGGAACGGCACAGCTCCAGAGGTATTTCTCAACCGGAACACATCGAACAAATTTTCATTTGCAAGCACCATTCTGAGCATCAGAAAAGTCGACTGCATCTATCTCGCAGTCATAGGCTCAGGCAATGAACTGTTCGAGATCGTTTTAACAGAAAATGACATGGATGACCTCAAAGTCGGAGATGAAGTACTTGTCGCATCCAAAGCATTCAATCCTGTTGTCATGAAACTCTGATCACTTGATAATCCGCCATAATCTTATTCCACGATTCCCGCCCTCAGGTTCAGAGGCCATGAAACGGTTTTGACTTCCTTCGGGTTTCCCCAGGCTTGCCTGAGTTCCGCATCCATCATAGCAAGAATATCGATACCGGTCTTGGAGCGCATCTGACCGATTGCCGACCAAGTTGACAGGTAACCGAGAAAACGATCCAGCTCCCAGTTCGCTTTCATCCTGAATTCCGGAACGGCTATCTCCCTGAAAGGAAAAGAGAGGGAACGGTAACCGTCATCGACATGCCTGCGTTCACGAGGCCAGTATGGGACAAGAATATCGCAATAGAGATGCAGCAGCAGTTCATCGACCTTTTCATCAACCGTCACGAACCCGTAAAAAATTGCAGCAAATACAGCATCCTGCGTTGCTACACGCCTGACTTCCGGATAGAATCGAGCGAGGTCAAACCAGTGCAGTGACTGGGCGGCAACGATGAGATCAACGCTGTCGCCATAAAGCCCCGTTTCTTCAGCTGCCGATACTTTATAGGTCACTTTTGGATCCCTGACGGCACTTGCTATCTGTGTTTTGCTCGGATCGACGGCGTATACTCTTTTAAAATGCGCTGCCAATCCGGTCGAAGCCTGACCCGTACCGCAACCGCAATCGAGAGCAACATCGTGCTTCGGAGCAATCCCGGCAAGCCATTCGAAAAGCTCCCGAGGATAAACAGGCCTGTAATCCCTGTACGATTTTGAAACACGTGAAAAATAATCCTTGAATGAACGGTCCATATCGACATCCTTGCCGAAAGTGTTCATGATTTTATTGATATGATTATAAATAAACTGCTGAACATACTTCCGGCTTTTATTACTCAGGCGATCAAAGTTATCAGTCCGGTTTGGCACATATCGTAATTCCGAGGCCGATGCAGTCAGAAAAAGAATCCATAACCCTTTTTTATGCCGCCTGAAAGGAGCTTCGGGTTGTCCGGTCGAGTTGTTCGAAAGTGTCAATATTCGATCCGGACCGGTTCTTTTTGTTTTTCAGGTGTGCGAAGCAAAACGATCAGACCGCATCCAAACAGCATAAAGATTGTTGATACCAATGTTATCAGGGCATTTTTCATATTCATGTTCATCCACTCCTTCTATCCACGGTTTTGATTTTCTCTCTCCAGACTGCATGTCGATGCATCGTTACTCACTCCTTTTATATTCTGCACGGTAAAAAAAAGATATGCAAATTGATCTGACGGTCACTTCCCGTCCTAAAACCAGAACATGTCCTCCGTCCGGCTCTCTTCCGGCTGTCCGTCCGTTTCATCATTGTCTGCCGCTTCCTCATGAAGCGTCTTTATGAGCAGAACAGGACAATCAGCATGCCGCAGCACTGTTTCCGCGGTACTGCCCATAAGCAGATAGGGTATGCCGGTCTCGCCATGCGACCCTATCGCTATCGTATCGGCCTTGCTGCTTTTCGCAAATGCAATGATGGCATCGGCAGGCGAATTATATCCGTCGAGCCCCTGAATATCGAGATGGTAATTACAGTCAAAGCTGTTCAGTATTTGTATATATCTCGAAAAAAGCCTGTACAGATTTTTTTTCCCTGAATCATCGCAATCCGCCGGATTACGGTTACAAACGTTAACAAGCAGCAACTCGGCATCTTTTGAATAATACCGGCCGATATGCTTCAGGGTCATCTCGGATGGACCTGAAAAATCGACGGGACAAAGGATGATTTTCCGCACTTGTGAATCTTTCTTTTCCATAACATAAGAGATTTTTAATTGTTATTGATCCAGTATATCACCTGCTGCATGTCTCAAGACAAATGCATCGCATCTCCGGGCTTGATAACGAGAGTCGATACGGGTGGAGAGACTGCAATCAAGCTGTTCCGGAAAAAAGAAAAACCGGTAACAGAAGCCGAATGATGGAAATTTTCCTGATTTCATGTCTGTGTCTGTTTGACATCCATAAATCAAAAATCATGCCAAAACACAAAAAAATTTAAAAAAAGCTATAACAGTCAGCTTTAAAACCATTTAATAAACCGCAAACAATGCCTGATGTGTTAAATATTTCTGAATATTCAGATATTTCTGTAATATTATCTTCTGAAAAATCAGAATTCTATCATGCACAAATACAAGCTTTCAGAATCGCGCCAGCTGCTGAAATACATCAGCGATGCCATAGGAACCATCCGGGATCCTGGAGAGCTCTTCAGAACCGTTATCAACCGGCTGCGCCTGATGTTCTATTTCGATTCCGCAGCAATCATCACCCTGAACACGGAAGGAAGGAACCTCGAAATCTTTTTCGACACATCGAGGATCGAGCTTCCTCAATGGCTGCAGGATCAGAAAGAGCTTATCGCTGAAGCACTGATTGAAAACAATCTCGAGAATCAGGAGGTACAGGCGCTGAGCATGGAATATCCCCCTTACGGGGCAAGTGAAAACAGCCGCAGGGTCCTGCAGGTTTTCCAGGAACACGGAATTCGTCAGATCATTCTTTCACCTTTGAGACCGGGTGGAAGACTTATCGGTTTTCTGACGTTCATTTCAAGAGACCAGAGGGAATGGACACAGACAAGAAAAGACCTGCTTGCGGATATTTCCCTCCCGATTGCCATGTCAGTCAGCTATGCGCTCGCCTATGAGGAACTGAGGCTGAAGGAAGTCGAAACATCCCTGCAGCTTGCAATAAACAACCTCCTTCTGACCATCAAGGACAGGCACAGCATGATGCTGGCTGTCTGCGAACAGATTGCAAAGCTTTTTTCGTACACCTTCATGGCAATCCGGGTGATCGGCCATAACGGAACATATCTTGTATCCGACAACTACAAGTGCGATTCAGGCAGCCGTTTCATGCATTTTTCACCTCTCGAATATCTCGACACCGAGTTTGAAAGCAAGTATTTCGGTGTGGAAGGTTATGAACTGATTTCGAAATCCGGTATGTACTCTTCTGACCAGTTCGACAACCTGTCGAAAGAGTATAAAATCATCGAACTGGTAAAGGAAAGGTACCGGATCTGTTCCCTGATCTCGATACCGCTCTGGAATCATTACGGCAGCAAGGCCGGATTGTTCCTCGCGGCAACAGACCGGGCGTTCGAACTGGAGGATATGGAAACAATCAAGCTCATCGTGCCCCAGCTCTCACTGGCGCTGCAGAACTGCCTGGCGTTCGAAGAGATCGATTCACTTCGCAGGAAACTCGAAGGTGAAAAAACATACCTGATCGAAGAAATCCGTGCAACGCACAATTTTGAAGAGATCATCGGCAACAGCGAAGCGCTCGTATCCGTCCTGCAGAAAGTCCGGCTTGTCGCCCCGACCGATGCTACCGTTCTCATGCAGAGCGAAACAGGAACAGGCAAGGAGCTCATTGCACGGGCTATCCATAACCTTTCACCAAGGAAAGAGAGGGTTCTTGTCAAAGTGAATTGCGCCGCTCTGCCGGCATCGCTCATCGAATCAGAACTGTTCGGCCATGAAAAAGGAAGTTTTACCGGGGCTGTCGATCGCAGGATCGGCAAATTCGAACTCGCGGACGGCGGGACCATTTTTCTCGATGAAATCGGCGAATTGCCGCTCGAAATGCAGGCAAAACTGCTGAGAGTTCTGCAGGAACGGGAACTTGAACGTATCGGCGGGCGAAAGGAGATACCGGTCAACGTCAGGGTAATCGCAGCGACAAACAGAAAACTCGAAACAGAAGTTGCCGAGGGACGGTTCCGCGAAGACCTTTTTTTCAGGCTCAATGTCTTTCCCCTGTTCCTTCCCCCGCTGAGGGAAAGGCGCAGCGACATTCCCCTGCTCGCCATCCATTTTGCCGGAAAATATGCGCGCGAGTTCGGACGCCCGATGCCTTCGATCCGGGAATCGGACATGAGGGAACTTTGCTCAAGGCAGTGGAAGGGAAATATCAGGGAGCTGGCTCATTGCATCGAACAGGCAGTGATCATGTCGGAAGGAGAGACGCTCGACTTTTCCGGCATCCTGACCTCGAAAGCTCCGGCCAGGGAGATGCACTCCGCTCAGGGCAGACTGATAACGCTGCCGGAACTCGAGAAGGAACAGAAACAGAGAGAGCTTGAAATCATACTCACTGCGCTCGATCATACGAAAGGAAAGGTAAGCGGCAAAAAAGGCGCGGCTGAAATTCTCGACATAAACCCGAAAACGCTCTTTTCCCGTATCGATGCGCTCGGAATAAAAAAACACTACCTGCCATAAGGGTAGCCTCTTTTTTATTGTAATGAGAAGCCCGAGTGCAAGGTGGACGGTGTCCTGAAAGCTTTCGGGATGAGGATATCGATCCCGACGTGTCGGAACAACGCAGCAATCGAATTCGGAACAAATAAGTAGAGTGCCCATAAATCTCTTCATATCTGCTTCCTGCAGCATATTCCCCACGTAAAACCAGGATAGCAATCGCCTTTTTTTACTAAATTGATTCCATCGCACAGATAAGCGCATAGCCGTTCAGAATCAGCGTCAATTCTGTGCAGACGGGCTTACATTGAGATGATATAACGGCAAAATCCCTAATCGCCCGGGTGTATCTGAAAAAGAATTCAAGGATCCTATCAGTCAACCTTTTAACAGGAGCCGGATTATGCTCAAGGAATTCAAAGAATTCGCCATGAAAGGCAACGTGATCGACATGGCCGTCGGCATCATCATCGGCGGCGCTTTCGGATCGGTTGTGAACACTCTGGTTTCCCAGGTCATGATGCCTCCCCTTGGAGCCCTGATCGGCGGGATAGATTTTTCGAACCTCTATATCCTCCTGCGGGATGGAGCAAAAACTCCGGGCCCTTACTCCTCACTCGCCGATGCCCATGCCGCCGGCGCGGTAACGATCGGCTACGGGCTTTTTCTCAACTCCCTCATCAGCTTCCTGATCATGGCTTTCGCCGTATTCCTTCTTGTCAAAGGCATCAATACTCTGCGAAGGGAAAAACCGGCACCTCCGCCCTCTCCGACAACCAGAGAGTGCCCCTACTGCTTTACCAGTGTACCGCTCAAAGCCACCCGGTGCCCGGCATGTACATCGGAAATCAGGAATTAGCGCTTTGCAAGAGGTTCATTTGCGGAATCAGGGAAAGCAGTGGGGGTTTCCTGGGATAAAGTCCTGCGACTGAAAACCTCTGAAGGAAATTAAACGGGTATAAAAATTCCATTTCGGGCATTCCCGCACCATGGATAATACGACACATCTCCTTCAGGGTTTTTTTCTACATTTTTGTATAAATAATCTCTGAAAGACAGCAAAACATATAATTAGCAACCTACTTCCGGCCGGAACAGACCGCGAAACTGTAGTTCTGGTACCAGCAGTTCACCTCCCTGAAACCGGCTGAACGCAAATATCCGAGCTGATCTTCGAGAGTACCCATCCTGTCGGCTTTCATCCTTTCTTTCGCGGCTGCAAAATCAGCTTCGCTGATCCCGCTTTCCTGCACCTGCCTGGCCCAGGTCTCACGGTAGATAAGGTCGATCGGTTCAGTCGCTCCTTTTACCTGATCGGCATTGATGAACATCCCTTCCGGACCGAGAACCCTGTAAACTGACCTGAAGAGTTCCTCTTTCCGTTCATCTTCGAGATGATGAATCGAAAGTGCAGAAACGACAAGATCGAATGAACCCTGCAGATCCGCTGCATAATCCTGTACAAGGAAAGAAAAACGGCTGGATTGCCCGGCAAAGCGTTCACGGGCTTTCAGGAGCATGTCGCCCGAAATGTCCACCAGGGTGAAACATGCACGGGGAAATCGTTCGGAGATCAGCATCGACAGGAGCCCGGTGCCCGCTCCAAGGTCAAGCACGCTGAAAGCCTGATCCGCCGGGAAGGAAACAAGTTCTGCAGTTGTCCGGTAAAAATCTTCAAAACAGGGAATAAGCCGCCGCCGGTTCTGGTCATATCTCTCAACCGAACGGTCAAACAGCTCCTTTACCGACTCTTCATGCATGACTGGCTTTACGATAATAATGGTTAGATCGATGTCAGCATCAGATTACCGATAATGCCTTGAAAAGAAAAGTCCCGGCCCTGTAAAGATGCAATATTTCCCACATAAATGTAACCGCAAGACCTTTCCTACATTAATGTATCCTTTCAGGCCCTTTTTCACCTCATATGAACGATCAACTTCTCCCTCCCCTCTGAAAAAATAAACCTTGTATGAAACCGTAAATCCTTTATTCATGGGGTTCTCTCACCTTCCATGTTTATCAGGCCAATTTTTTCCTGTAAAGCAGTGCTGTCTGGCACGCATCTTGCTGATTAAAAGCATAACTATTCAGGAAATTCAAAATTTTTGCCTGAATATTTTATAACAACAATAATGATAACCTAAATAAGCACGACTATGAGAAAGGTTGCTATCTACGGCAAAGGCGGCATCGGCAAATCGACGACGACACAGAACACGGTCGCCGGTCTCGCGGAAATGGGAAAGAAAGTCATGGTTGTCGGCTGCGACCCTAAAGCCGACTCTACACGTCTTCTTCTTGGCGGACTTCAGCAGAAAACGGTTCTCGATACCCTGCGCGAGGAGGGTGAAGAAGTAGAACTCGAAGATATCATAAAAGAAGGATACAAAATGACCCGCTGCACCGAATCCGGCGGACCGGAACCAGGTGTCGGATGCGCCGGCCGCGGCATCATCACCTCGGTCAACCTGCTCGAGCAGCTTGGCGCCTACGATGAAGAGTGGGATCTCGATTATGTCTTCTATGACGTCCTCGGTGACGTTGTGTGCGGCGGTTTCGCCATGCCGATCCGCGACGGAAAGGCCGAAGAGATCTACATCGTCTGTTCGGGTGAAATGATGGCCATGTACGCAGCGAACAACATCTGCAAAGGTATCCTGAAGTATGCAGACGCAGGCGGTGTACGCCTTGGCGGTCTCATATGCAACAGCAGAAAGGTCGATAACGAGAGGGAAATGATCGAGGAACTGGCCCGCAAGATCGGCACCCAGATGATCCACTTCGTGCCCCGCGACAACTTTGTCCAGCGTGCGGAAATCAACAGGAAAACCGTGATCGACTACGATCCGACGCATCCGCAGGCCGACGAGTACAGGGCTCTGGCTAACAAGATCGACCAGAATGACATGTTCGTCATCCCGAAGCCGCTGGAAATCGAAGAACTTGAAACCCTTCTCATTGATTTCGGTATCGCCAACTAAAAAAAACGGAGCACACAAACATGTTAATGATCAGAACAATCGTCAGGCCGGAAAAAGTATATGAAGTCATGCAGGGGCTGCTCGATGCAGGCTATCCGGCAGTAACGAAAATTCCTGTTGTCGGTCGCGGCAAGCAGCGCGGACTCCGGGTCGGAGATGTGGTGTATGATGAAATCCCCAAGGAGATGCTGATTGTCGTTGTGCCGGATACCGACAAGGATTTCGTTATACGCGCAATCCTCGAGAATGCCAAGTCCGGCCCTGACGGCAAATTCGGTGACGGCAAGATCTTTGTTTCAGCAGTTGAAGAGGTTTATACCATCAGCACGGGTGAACTGGAAACCGAACCGCTGCTTGCAGCATCGAAGGAGGCCTGAATGAAAGAGATCATTTCAGTTATCAGGATCAACAAGGTGAACGAAACGAAAAAGGCTCTCGTCGATGCAGGCATCCCGGCATTCACAGCCACCGGGAGAGTTATGGGGCGTGGTAAGGGACAGGTTCACTATGACATTCTCAGAGGCGCGGAAGCTGGCCATCCCGAAGCGATCGCCCAGCTTGGCAACGCACCGAGGCTTGTGGCGAAGAGAATTTTGACCGTGGTAGTCCCTGACGATCTGTGCAAAACAGCAATTGACATCATCATCAAGACTAACCAGACAGGCAAGCCCGGTGATGGCAAGATCTTTGTAACGCCGATCCTGGAAACCATAAGGGTGAGAACAGGAGAACAGGCAGAGGCCGCGCTGAACTAACAAAAACAATTTTCAAGGTGTAAACGGAGAGAGTTACATGGAGGCGAACATACATTTTCCAGATCCTGCCCATATCAAGGAGGAGCTGATAAACAAATACCCGGCCAAGGTTGCCAAAAAACGCAGCAAATCGATCGTGATCAACGACCCGGACACCATTCCGGAAGTTCAGGCGAACGTGCGTACCGTTCCGGGCATCATCACACAGCGCGGCTGCTCCTATGCAGGGTGCAAGGGTGTGGTCCTCGGGCCTACCCGCGATATCGTCAATATAACGCACGGCCCGATCGGCTGCAGCTTCTACAGCTGGCTGACCAGGCGTAACCAGACCAGGCCGGAAAGTCCCGAACATGAAAACTTCATCACCTACTGTTTCTCGACCGACATGCAGGAAGAGAACGTGGTGTTCGGTGGTGAGAAAAAGCTGAAAGTGGCGATCCAGGAAGCATATGACCTCTTCCACCCGAAAGCTATCGCAATCTTCTCGACCTGCCCTGTCGGACTTATCGGAGACGACGTCCATGCCGCAGCAAAGGAGATGAAGGAGAAACTCGGGGACTGCAACGTGTTCGGGTTCAGCTGTGAAGGCTATCGCGGCGTAAGCCAGTCGGCCGGTCACCATATCGCCAACAACGGTGTGTTCAAGCACATGGTGGGACGTAACAGCACGCCGGCAGAAGGAAAATTCAAGATCAACCTCCTCGGCGAATACAACATCGGCGGTGACGCTTTCGAAATAGAGCGCATCTTCGAGAAATGCGGCCTTACGCTGGTCGCCTCGTTCAGCGGCAACTCGACCGTCGGACAGATCGAGAATGCCCATATGGCTGACCTCAACGTCATCCTGTGCCACCGGTCGATCAATTATATGGGCGACATGATGGAAACGAAATTCGGAATCCCGTGGATGAAGGTCAATTTCGTAGGTGCAGAATCCAGCGCGAAATCCCTGCGCAAGATCGCCGAATACTTCGATGATGCAGACCTCAGGGCCCGCATCGAAGAGGTTATCGCCGAGGAGATGCCGAAAGTGCAGGCTGTCATCGACGAGATCCGTCCGAGGACCGAGGGAAAGACTGCCATGCTGTTTGTCGGCGGCTCACGTGCCCACCACTACCAGGATCTCTTCAACGAACTTGGTATGACGACGATCGCGGCCGGTTACGAGTTCGCTCACCGCGACGACTATGAAGGAAGGCATGTACTGCCGAGCATCAAGATCGATGCCGACAGCAAGAATATCGAGGAGCTCAAGGTAACGGCCGACCCGGAACTTTACAGCCCGAGAAAAAGCGAAGCCGAGCTTCAGGCGCTTCAGGAGAAGGGTCTCGAAATCAACGGTTACGAGGGGATGATGAAACAGATGCAAAGGAAATCACTGGTAATTGACGACGTCAGCCACTACGAGTCCGAAAAGCTGATCGAACTCTACAAACCGGACATCTTCTGTGCAGGCATCAAGGAGAAATATGTAGTTCAGAAAATGGGCGTGCCACTCAAGCAGCTTCACAGCTATGACTACGGAGGCCCCTATACAGGCTTTGAAGGTGCGGTGAATTTCTACAAGGATATCGATCGTATGGTCAACAATCCGGTATGGAAGCTCATCAAGGCTCCATGGGAAAAAGCGGAAACAGAATCGCTGGAAGCCAGCTACGTCACTCAGTAACGATAAGGAGATTACAGTATCATGTTATTAAGACACACTACAAAAGAAGTTAAAGAGCGCGAAGGGCTGACGATCAATCCGGCGAAAACCTGCCAACCGATCGGAGCAATGTACGCAGCGCTCGGCATCCACGGATGCCTGCCTCACAGCCATGGTTCACAGGGATGCTGCTCATACCACCGCAGCACCCTGACCAGGCACTACAAGGAGCCTGTCATGTCCGCCACCAGTTCGTTCACCGAAGGGGCTTCGGTGTTCGGAGGCCAGGCCAACCTGCTCCAGGCTATCGAAACGATTTTCGCGGTCTACGATCCGGAAATCATCGCCGTACACTCGACCTGCCTGTCGGAAACCATCGGGGACGACTTGCAGCAGATCACCAAAAAAGCCAGTGACGACGGAAAGATCCCTGTGGGAAAGCGAGTGATCTATGCAAGCACCCCGAGCTTTGTCGGCTCGCACATCACCGGATATGCGAACATGGTGACCGGCATGGCTGAACAGTTTGCCGTATCGACCGGCGAGAAAAAGAACCAGGTCAACGTCATTGCGGGCTGGATGGAACCTTCGGATATGCGCGAGATCAAGCGATATGCAAAAGATCTCGGGGCCAATATCGTGCTGTTCCCGGACACATCGGACGTGCTCGATGCACCCCAGACCGGCAAGCATGAGTTTTATCCGAAGGGAGGCACAACTGCTGAAGAGCTGAAAAGCACTGGCGACAGCAAGTTTTCACTGGCCCTCGGCTGCATAAGCGCAGAACCGGCCGCAATCGCGCTCGACAAGAAGTTCAAGGTGCCGTTCGAAACTCTCGACATGCCGATCGGCCTCAGTGCTACCGACCGCTTCATCATGTCGCTCAGCAAGGCTGCAGGCGTAAAGGTACCTGCTGAAATCACCAGCGAGCGCGGCCGCCTTGTGGACGTCATTGCAGACATGGAGCAGTATCTCCATGGAAAGAAGGTCGCGCTGTTCGGCGATCCGGATCAGCTGATCCCGCTCGTCGAGTTCCTGCTCGACCTGAACATGAAGCCGATGCACATCGTCAGCGGCACACCGGGACAGCGGTTCGAAAAACGTATGAAGGAAGTTCTCGAAAGAGCACCGTATGCGAATTTCAAAAACGGCCTGAACGCCGACATGTTCCTTCTCCACCAGTGGATCAAGAACGAACCGGTCGATCTGCTCATCGGCAACACGTATGGCAAGTACATCGCCCGCGACGAGGATATCCCGTTCATCAGGTTCGGGTTCCCGATCCTCGACCGTATCGGCCACAGCTATTTCCCGAGTGTCGGGTACAGTGGCGGTCTCAGGCTGGTCGAAAAGATCCTCGGAGCTCTGCTGGACCGGCAGGACCGCGATGCACCGGAAGAAAAATTCGAACTGGTCATGTAAGTAGCAAGAATTTTTTTCAACACCTGCCTCCTCATCCGGGGGGCAGGCATTAAAAAAGGGCACACAGAAAATCGTACTGAGTAGCAGCTGAATTGCGCACCAGTCGTCATAAGTGCCCGCTAAGAGGTAAAAAGCTATGGACACGCAGAAAATCAGCCTTCTCGAGGGCAGGGAAAAACAGGTTTACGAAAAGAAAAGCGGCCAGACAGAGGTCGATATCGCGTGCGATACAACGAGCCTTTCAGGTTCAGTAAGCCAGCGGGCCTGCGTCTTCTGCGGTTCACGGGTGGTTCTCTACCCTGTAGCTGACGCCATTCACATCGTTCACGGCCCGATCGGGTGCGCGGCTTATACCTGGGATATCCGTGGTGCGGTCTCTTCAGGCCCTGAACTCCACAGGTTGAGCTTCTCAACCGACCTCGGGGAAATGGACGTGATTTTCGGCGGTGAAAAGAAACTGTACCGTTCGCTCATCGAACTGATCGACCAGTACAAACCCAATGCGGCATTCATTTATTCGACCTGCATCATCGGCCTGATCGGCGACGATATCGATGCGGTCTGCAGAAAAGTGGAAAAAGAAAAAGGAATCCCGGTCATGCCGGTCCATTCCGAAGGTTTCAAGGGGACCAAGAAAGACGGCTACAAAGCCGCCTGCACTGCCCTCATGAAACTGATCGGTACCGGTTCGACCGAAGGGATCAGCAAATACAGCATCAACATTCTCGGCGAGTTCAACCTCGCGGGAGAAGCCTGGATCATCCGGGAATATTATGAAAAAATGGGCATCCAGGTCGTTGCGACCATGACCGGAGACGGACGGATCGATGCTATCAGGCGTTCCCATGGCGCATCACTGAACGTAGTGCAGTGCTCGGGATCGATGACCAGCCTCGCCAAGGAGATGGAGGAAAAATACGGCATCCCGTTCATGAGGGTCTCCTACTTCGGGTTCGAGGATATGTCGAAATCGCTTTACGACGTTGCCCAGTATTTCGGCGAAAAGCCGGAGATCTTGGAAAAAGCGAAGGAGATCGTCCACGACGAGATCCGGCACTACTACCCGGAGATGCAGAAATTCAAGAAAGCGCTGACCGGCAAAAAGGCGGCGATCTATGTGGGCGGGGCTTTCAAGACATTCTCGCTTATCAAGGCATTGCGCACCATAGGTATGTCGGTTGTCCTCGCCGGATCGCAGACAGGCAACAAGGACGACTACCGCCGCCTGAAGGAGATGTGCGAGGAAGGGACCGTAATCGTTGACGATTCCAACCCGGTTGAACTTTCCAAGTTCATCCTGGAAAAAGGTGCCGACCTCCTCATCGGGGGCGTCAAGGAACGCCCGATTGCCTTCAAGCTCGGTGTCGGCTTCTGCGACCACAACCATGAACGGAAAATCCCGCTCGCAGGATTTGTCGGTATGTATAATTTCGCAAAAGAAGTTTATGAATCGGTGATGAGCCCCGTATGGCAGTTCGCTCCGAGAAAAGGAGGTATAAAATAATGCAGACAGCAACAGCAAAAACGGCAACGCAGAACGCCTGCAGGCTCTGCAACCCACTTGGCGCCTGCCTGGCATTCAGGGGCATAGAAAAATGCGTACCCTTCCTGCACGGCTCCCAGGGATGCGCGACTTATATCCGGAGGTACCTGATCAGCCACTACAAGGAACCGATCGATATCGCCTCCTCGAATTTCAACGAGGAAACCGCTGTGTTCGGCGGCAGCCACAACCTGAAGGTCGGCCTTAAAAATGTTACAAAACAGTACAAACCTGAGGTTATCGGCATCGCGACAACCTGCCTCTCAGAAACGATCGGCGAGGATGTACCGATGATCCTAAGGGAGTACGAAGCAGCTTTCGGCAGCGACGGCCCCATGCCGGAGATGATTTTCGCGTCCACACCCAGCTATCAGGGCAGCCATATCGACGGTTTCCATGCTGCTGTGCGCGCAGCTGTGAAAACGTTTGCAGAAGGCGGGGCCGAAAAACACCTCGTAAATATCTTCCCGGGTATGATTTCTCCTGCGGATATCCGTTACCTGAAGGAAATCCTGACAGCTTTCGAACTTCCTTATGTCCTGCTGCCCGACTATTCACAGACCCTTGACGGAGGACCTTGGGGAGAGTACCACCGGATACCGCCGGGAGGTACGCCGAGAAGCGCCATAACCTATACCGGCAGTGCTGCGGCAAGCATCGAGTTCGGCTCGACGCTCGAGGCCTCGAAATCCGCGGCAGGATACCTCGAAGAACAGTTCGAAGTCCCCCGACTCATAATGGCGATGCCGATCGGGATAAGGGAAACCGACCGTTTCTTCGACCTGCTTGAAAAGCTGACAGAGAAGCCGACACCTGAGAAGTATCAGGATGAACGCAGAAGACTTGTCGATGCCTATGCGGACGGCCATAAATATGTATTCGGAAAAAAAGCGATCGTTTACGGCGAAGAAGATCTGGTTATCTCGATAGCCTCCTTCCTGCACGAAATCGGTGTTATACCGGTTCTGTGCGCTTCCGGAGGAAAAAGCGGGTTCATGAAAGAAAGGCTCGAAGAGCTGATTCCCGATATGGATGAAAACGGTATCACCGTCCGTGACGGAGTCGATTTCGTGGATATCGAAAATGAATCGGCTGTGCTCCAGCCTGACCTGCTCATCGGCAACAGCAAAGGTTTCACGATGTCAAAAAAAAGTCAGCTGCCGCTTGTCCGGATAGGTTTTCCGATCCATGACCGGTTCGGCGGACAACGCCTGCACCATCTTGGTTACCGTGGAACACAGGAACTGTTCGACCGGATCGTCAACACCGTCATCGAACAACGTCAGAACGCATCGCCAATCGGCTACACCTATATGTAAGGGAGAACCATCATGACTATCAACATTAAAAACCACCCTTGTTTCAACGATTCGTCGAGGCACAAGTTCGGACGCATTCATCTGCCCGTAGCACCGAAATGCAACATTCAGTGCAATTACTGCAGCCGCAAGTTCGACTGCATGAATGAAAACAGACCAGGTGTCACCAGCAAGGTGCTCTCGCCGAAGCAGGCGCTTTACTATCTCGATCAGGCATTGCAGCTGTCCCCCAACATCGCGGTTGTGGGCATCGCCGGGCCCGGAGATCCGTTCGCCAATCCGGACGAAACCATGGAAACGTTACGGCTCGTCAGGGAAAAATACCCGGAGATGCTCCTCTGCGTTGCAACCAACGGCCTTGATGTTCTGCCTTATATCGATGAGCTGGCCGAGCTCCAGGTGAGCCATGTCACACTCACGATCAATACCGTCGACCCGAAAATCGGTGCGGAGATCTATGCGTGGGTCCGGTACAAGAAACGCATGTACCGTGAGCTGGAAGGGGCGCAGCTCCTGCTCGAAAACCAGCTTGCAGCCCTTCAGAAGCTCAAGCGGCTCGGAGTGACGGCAAAGGTCAATTCGATCATCATCCCGGGCATCAACGACGAACAGATAATCGATGTCGCCCGCCAGGTATCTGCGTTGGGTGCCGATATTCTCAACTGCCTGCCTTATTACAACACGTCTGAAACCGTGTTCGAAAACATTGCGGAACCCGATCCGGTCATGGTCAGGGAAATACAGGAAGAAGCAGGAAAGCTCCTGCCCCAGATGAAGCACTGTGCGCGCTGCCGTGCCGATGCAGTCGGCATTATCGGCGAGCTCAACAGCCCGGAAATGACAGAAAAAATGGCTGAAGCATCGCTCCTGCCGAAAAATCCGGGAGACAACCGCCCGTTCATCGCCGTGGCAAGCATCGAGGGTGTTCTCGTGAACCAGCACCTCGGTGAAGCCGACCGGTTCCTCGTCTATGCCCTCGACAAGGAGAGTCGCACCTGCTCGCTTGTCGATTCCCGTATTGCACCTCCTCCGGGAGGCGGAAGGGACCGTTGGGAAGCTCTCGCACACACACTCTCGGATTGCCGGGCGCTGCTCGTAAACAGTGCCGGTGATTCTCCGATATCGGTACTCAATGCACGCGGTATTGATGTCCTGTCACTTGAGGGCGTGATCGAGGAAGCGGTATATGGTGTGTTTACAGGGCAGAACCTGAAACATCTCATGAAAAGCAGCCAGATCCATGCCTGCAAGTCAGGATGCTCGGGCACCGGTAACGGATGCGACTGAGTGCTGGGTACTGGGTACTGGGTAATGGGTAATGGGTAAATTAAAGTTCAAAGCAAGGAAACAAGTAATTAACATTTGAAATAACCATCATGGACAAACCGAAACACCACATCTTCGTCTGCGCCAGCTTCAGGGCACAGGGAACACCTCAGGGCATGTGCCACAAAAAAGAGGCTCTTGGCCTGATTCCATATATCGAAAGCGAACTGTCCGACCGCGGCATGAGTGACGTCACCGTATCGGCCACAGGATGCCTGAACCTCTGTGAAAAAGGCCCTGTGCTGGTCGTCTATCCCGAGAACTTCTGGTATGGAGAAATTGACAGCACCGACAAGATCGACGAGATACTCGATGCGCTCGAAGAAGGCGAAGCTTGTGAGGACCATATAATCAATTAACAGAGCACAAGGGGTTTTTTCAGTTACAAGTTATGAATAAGCCCCTTTTTCTGCGATATCGTTATGTATTTTAAAATATAACGATTACATGAGGCTCAACAGAAAAACATCGGAACAGAAAACATGTATCTAAAAAAATCACAAATCGTAACTGAAGGATATTTGACTACAGGATATAGTATTTAAAGCATTTTTTTATCCATCGTTATATAAATAAAAACATAACGTAACGCAACACACACGATCATGAAAAAAGCAGTACTTCTTGTCTTCCTCCTTGCATGTCCCGAGATTCAGGCCATGGCGGCAGCTCAGCAGGATACTCAGGAAACCTCGGCAAAAGTCTTCACCGCCGGAGAAATTACCGTTTCAGGTAAATAAAACCATGCGAACGAAAAAGTCACATCGGACGATATGGAAAAGCTTGATAAAAAAACCATCACCCAGGCAGTGAACCTGCTTCCAGGTGTCAACATCAGCAATGTCGGCGGAAGAAACGAAGGGATGATCTATGTCAGAGGTTTCGACATGAGGCAGGTTCCGCTCTACCTGGACGGTATCCCGCAATACGTGCCCTATGACGGTTACGTTGACCCGAACCGATTCCTCACCTTTGATCTTTCGGAGGTAACCGTTTCCAAAGGGTATTCTTCGGTTCTTTTCGGGCCGAATACCCTCGGAGGCGCTATAAACCTGATAACCCGCAAGCCTGAAAAACCTTTCGAAGCATCGCTGAAAAGCGGAACCGCAACGGGAAGCGAGGACGTTTCAACCGAGTTCGGCAGTCTGAAAATCGGCTCAAATCTTGGAAAATGGTATATCCAGGGCACGCTGTCAGCGATCAACACTGATTTCTGGCCGCTATCGGGATCATTTACGCCTTCGACGGTCTACGAAGACGGCGGAAAAAGAGACAACTCACAGTATCAGGATGTCAGCGGAGGAATCAAGATCGGTTATACACCTGACGAAACCGACGAATACACCATTGCCTACAACGGCATTACATCCAGCAAGGGAGTTCCTGTCTATACCGGATCCAACAATCCGGCCGCCAATGCAAGGTTCTGGAAATACCGTGACTGGGACAAGGCAAGCTTCTACTATATCGGAAAAACTTCCCTGGGAGGTGAAACATACCTGAAAACAAGGGCATACAGCGACCTCTATTACAATGTCCTGGACGCATATGATGACGCCAACTACAGAACCCAGCTCAAATCGTCATCGTTCACAAGCGTTTATGACGACAAAACCTACGGGGCGTCCGTGGAACTGGGAACGGGAATCTTCAAGGACAACACGCTGAAAGCCGCTCTTCATGAAAAGTACGACTTGCACAGGGAATACAATGTCGGCCAGAAAGCAAAGGAGTTCGAAGACAACACCATTTCGGTTGCAATCGAGGATTCCTGGACAGCTTCCCGAAATCTCACGGTCATCGCTGGCGCAAGGCATGATTTCCGTAAAACCATAAAGGCTGAAGATCTGGTTAGCAATGTCATCACCTCTTTCCCGCTCGACGACAACGAGGCGACAAACTATCAGCTGGCTTTGAACGGACATATCGGCACTAACCAGGAACTGACCGCTTATGTCGCAAGAACCACGAGATTTCCAACACTGAAGGACCGCTATTCTTACAGGCTCGGAAAAGCTTTACCCAACCCGGCCCTCGCACCTGAACAGAGCTGGAACTACGGTCTGGATTATTCTGTCAAACCGCTTGAAGAACTCAAACTTACGGCATCTCTGTTCCAGAGCAGCGTTTCAGATGTCATCCAGCGCGTCGATAATGTCAGCGGCACCAAATACCAGTTCCAGAACACCGGAATAGCCACCTTCAGCGGTTTCGAATGCTCGGCTGACTGGAAGCCGGCTTCATGGTTCAGGGGATTTGCAGGATACAGTTACATCGAAAGGGAAAACAAGAGCAATCCCGGAATCTATTTCACCGATGTGCCGAAGCATAAAGTAAACAGCTACCTGCAGTTCCTGTACAGCAGAAACTCCTGGATACTCGTTGAAACCGAATTCGATTCACAGCGTTACAGCACAAGTGACGGGAAATACACTGCGGGAGGGTACGGTCTTGTCAACCTGAGGGCAAATGCAGCGCTTTCCGGTTCATTCTCGGCACAGTTTGCTGTTGAAAACCTGTTCGACCGCAATTATGCGGTTTCTGAAGGGTATCCGGAACCGGGCAGGCAGTTCGTTCTTTCTGTAACCTGTTCCCTGTAAAATTCCAATAACCGTTTCAGCCGGAAGAGACCCTGAAAAAAGATCTCTTCCGGCTGAGGATCACAAACAGTAAAAGGATTAATAACCATGAAAAAAATGAAATCGTCCTCCGCTAAAGCAATCATGCTCCTTCTTGCCGTGCTGTATTCAGCCGCACCGGCAATGGCAAAATCCAATAACAGCGTTTCAGGCAGTGTGACCGTAACAGGGCTCGTCGAGAAACCCTTTACCATCACACCCACAAGTGTGAAAGCCATGCATACAATTGAACGTGAAAACAGTGCGATAGTCTGCGGTTCGGGTGAAACGCGAAAAACACTGAAAACATACAAAGGCGTTCTGCTTCGTGATATTCTCGATTCAGCGAAAGTAACGATGCCAAACCCGCATCAGCGTGGTGAATTTGCCGTACTCGTTCGATCTACGGACAACTACAATGTGCTGTTTTCCTACAACGAGCTGTACAATGGCTCCGCCGGAGACAATACTTTCCTGATCTTCGAGGAAAACGGCAAACCCATCGACAAGGACGGGCTTTTCGTTGTCTTCTGCTCAAATGACAAGCTGACCGGTTTGCGCCATGTCAAATGGGTGAACAATATCGATATCATAAAAGTCGATGCCGGCAACCCGGCAGTGAACTGCAAAAAGTAATCCGGTATAACTTGTGTTATGTCAACATATTTTCTCCGCAGTAACCTGTTCTTTCTTTGTTGCACCTTCCCGGCGTTTCTCCGGCGCCGGGATTTTATTAAAAAATTTTCTTACTGCGCTATAAACATAATGACATAACGAAAGGAATGGTTATTTTCCACCATACACAACGACCATGACAGGCGGTTCATGCAACAAGCTTATTGTAAACAGTAAAATATTAAACATATCAAGCCTCGAAAAACTATGAAAAAACCAATGTTCCAGGCCCTGATCCGGCTTTTTATTCTCACCTTCGTACTGCTTGCTCCAGGTATCCGGGCATTTGCCGGCGAAGTCAATCTCTCGATCGCTGCAAGCCTGAAAGAGGTTATCAATGACCTTACCGCCGCCTATACGGCAAAACACCCTGCAACAACGTTCGTGAAAAATTTCGGCGGATCGGGCACCCTTGCCGGGCAGATAGAAAACGGTGCTCCTGCCGACATTTTCATCGCGGCTAACAACCAGTGGATGGATTACCTGAAGGAAAAAAAGTTCATCGTCGCCGCCAGTGAAAAAAACTTCGCTTTCAATACCCTTGTCTTTGCCGGAACAACCACGAAAAAAGTTTCGTCGATGAACGATCTTGTCATGCTTGACAAAATAGCCATCGGCAGCCCGAAAAGCGTGCCGGCAGGCGAATACGCAACTGCAGCAATGCAAAAGGCCGGAATCGCCGAAAAACTTTCCGGCAAGCTCATCATGGCAAAGGATGTACGGGAATGCCTCATGTATGCCGAACTCGGAGAAGTAGATGGCGCTTTCGTTTACCGTACCGACGCCTTGCAGGCAAAAAAAGCGAAACTGCTTTTTACGGTGCCGCAAAATCTCTACCCGAGAGTTACCTATCCGATGGGTCTGATCTCAAAATCCGCCGGTAACCGGGAAGCGAAAGACTTTCTTGCTTTTCTCCAGGGCAAAGAGGCTAATGCTGTCCTCGACAAATATGGCTTTCTCCTGAAATAAACGTGCGTGCGGCTCAGCGGGGAAAGAGGTAAAACATCGTACTCATGCTTTTCACTCTCTTCTGCAACCTATCTTTGACAAACAGCTCTGCAGTATCATAATATTCGATCTGCAATACCTGCGGAGCTGTTGTTCCCTCCAGGTATGTTCAACAATATTTCCAGGTTCAAATGAACTATCTTTCGTTCATCAATGTGACGAAAAACCGTATTTTACCGTTGCTGTAAAACAGAATGGTGTTCATAAGATCCCTGTTATTGTTTAACCCCTGAGCATGGGACGGGCAAAATGAAATTCAGAAAAGAAGAAATAGGGCTTGACGGTTCGATCTGGTTCCAGAAGGATCGGCATCCTTTTCTCGGAGGAGACAGGATCGCATTGCTTGAAAAAATCGATGAGCTCGGCTCGATCAACAGTGCTGCAAAAGCTTCGGGCATCAGTTACAAAACCGCATGGCACCTTGTGAACCTGATCAACAACCTTTCCGACAAACCGCTTGTTGAGCGGATTACCGGAGGAAAAGGCGGTGGGGGTACCTTCCTGACGAAAGAAGGAAGAAAAGTGATCGAGCAGTTCAGGGTTGTACAGGATGAACACCGGAAATTTCTCGAAAACCTTGAGGAAAGGCTTGGAGACACGAAAAACTTTTATCAATTCCTGAGGAGGATCTCAATGAAAATCAGTGCACGCAACATTTTTTCCGGCACCGTTGAAAAAATAACCAAAGGCTCGGTCAATGCAGAAGTCATCCTTCTGCTTAACGGAGGAGTCCGGATCACGTCGATCATTACCAACGGATCGGTCGACAATCTTGGCATCAAGGAGGGCTCAAACGCTTATGCCATCGTCAAGGCAAGCTCGATCATTATCGGTCAGGACCTGCACAGTGCGAAAATCAGCACACGCAACATCATCTGCGGCACGATCAGCAAAGTTATCGAAGGGCCTGTCAGTACCGAAGTCGATGTGGAAATCGGAGGCGGCAATATTATCTCCGCAATCATCACCCATGGCAGTTCGGAAAAGCTGGGCCTCAAAGAGGGTGGACATGCCTGTACCGCATTCAAGGCTTCGAGTGTTATTCTGGGAGTCAGTTGACAAATTGAAAGCAGCCAGCCAGTAAAGCGCCGTAACAAGGCCCTTCGCTGGCTGTGCAAATGCTTTTGATATCATTTCTCTTAAAATTTCTTCCGTTTAACATTTCACGACAAATATTCGGAAAGCAATTTTATTTGGAAAAGTCGGAAAAAATCATTAACAATTGTGAAAGAAAACGAAATTGTATTACCTATGAAATTCACGATCCCGGCATACTCGAAGATGCAGTGCATGTGTTGCGGCATCAAATGTTCCGACACAAGGGATTCCGGGAGAGTATCGTAGTTCATTGCTGAACGCCTTACGTTCATTCAAAGCCGGTCCTGCGTGTCAGAACCGGCTTTTTTGTTTTTAAAAAACCAAAAAAACAACAATATAATATGGCATCACCAGCTTCATCACCGGCTATCCCAGGCGGAATACCGCAGCCGATCGTCAAATTGAACCAGTCAGTACTTCTGGCAGGGGTCATTGCAGGAATTGTATTCCAGCAGCCCCTCTTCACGACCGTACTGTTTTTCATAACGCTCGGAGCCGTTCTTTTCGGAAAGAAAGGAAGCCTCTTCTTCTTTGTCGGATCACGGCTTTTTGCAGAAAAGAACAGAAACGCTCCGACCGATGATCCCCGTCTGATCCGATTCAACAACACTATCGCCACCCTGCTGCTCGGTTTTGCACAGATAGCTTTTATTCTCCACGTACCCCTTGCCGGCTGGATCTTTTCCGGCATGCTCGGTGTCGCTACAGCTGTCGCTCTCGGCGGGTTCTGCCTTGGCTGTTTCCTTTTTTACCAGTTCAACATTCAGCGTTACAGATTCTTTGGAAAACGGGGAGATAATGTAACCGATTGTTGACCAGCAATCAGGTATGAATTCTCAGGAATAGTAATGCAGGAGAATATGGCGACTTGGGTGAGTGGTTAAAACCAGGGTCTGCAAAACCTTTTTCATCGCAAGTTCTAATCTTGCCGTCGCCGCCGCTGAAGAAATGTATTTGCACATAACTTTTTAAAAATAAACAAAGGAGAGATCCGGATGAGTTCACAAAATTACCGTTTTGAAACACATGCCCTTCATGCAGGCCAGCCTGTCGATGCAACCCAGTCACGTGGAGTGCCGGTGTACCGTACCAGTTCCTACCTGTTCAAAAGTACGGAACATGCAGCCAACCTGTTTGCCCTGAAAGAGCTTGGCAATATTTACACGAGGCTGATGAACCCCACCACCGATATCCTCGAGCAGCGGGTCACCCATCTCGAGGGCGGTGCTGCATCTGTCGCGCTCGCGTCCGGGACAGCAGCCATATTTTATACCATCATCACCCTTGCTGAAGCCGGCGACGAAATCGTTTCGGCAAACAACCTTTACGGGGGCACTTACACCCAGTTCGATGCCATTCTTCCAAAACTCGGTATCAACGTAAAATTTGTCGATCCGAAAGATCCGGCCAACTTCGAAAAGGCCATAACTGAAAAAACGAGGGCACTCTATATTGAAACCATCGGTAACCCGGTGCTCGATTACGTCGATGTCAAGGCTATCGCCGATGTCGCACACCGTAACGGGCTCCCCCTCATCGTCGATGCCACCTTCACGACACCTTACCTGCTCAGGACCATTGATCTCGGCGCCGATATCGTGGTTAATTCTCTGACTAAATGGCTCGGCGGACACGGTTCCGCTATAGGCGGCATCATTACCGACGCAGGTCGCTTCAACTGGAAAGGAGGAAAACACCCCCTCTTCACCGAACCCGACAGCAACTACCACGGCCTCCGCTGGGGCATCGACCTTCCGGAACCGCTCGCACCGATCGCCTTCGCGCTTCGCGTGCGTACCGTTCCGCTCAGGAACCTCGGTGCCTGCATCTCTCCGGACAATTCCTGGATATTACTTCAGGGTATCGAAACTCTTCCGGTCAGAATGGCCCGCCATTCGGAAAATGCCCTCAAGGTTGCAGAATACCTCTCCGGACACTCGGAGGTTTCATGGGTTCGCTATCCGGGACTTAAAAACGATCCATCCTATCCCGCCGCATCAAGGGACCTGAAAAACGGCTTCGGCGGAATGGTGGTGTTCGGAGTGAAGGGCGGGTACGATGCAGCGGTAAAAATCATCGATTCGATCAGGCTCTTCTCTCACCTTGCAAACGTCGGTGATGCGAAAAGCCTCATCCTTCACCCGGCAAGCACCTCGCACAGCCAGTTGACGAAGGAACAGCAGCTCGAAGGCGGTCTTTCACCCGACCTTATCCGCCTATCTATCGGTCTCGAACATCCCGATGACTTGATCGAAGCGCTCGATGATGCGCTCAGGGGAGTCTGAACTCACTCTTTATTGAATAAACTGCAAGGAAGCCATGATCAGAAAGCATCTCACCATCAGGAACCCTGAAGGCCTGCATATACGTGCCGCTGCAAAAATCCGCCGGATCTCCCTGCAGCAGGTATGTGCGGTTGTCCTTCAGAACGAAAGAGGTGAAAAAGCCGCTTCGGAGTCACTGATCGAGATGCTTTCTCCTGGAGCGGTATCGGGAACGCCGCTCCAGATTACGATCAGGGGGGGCAATGCAAACAGGACACTTGCAATGATCGAAGAAGTTTTTGAAAACGGAGCAGGGATCTGACCATGAGCAAAACCCTGCGGGATATATCGGTAGTGGTGGCCGATACCCAGTTTCTCACCAATACCGCTCTTCACGCTCTGCTCTCCCCTATCTATCCGAACTACCGGACCATCACGACAAAATCCGGCCTGCTGCAGCATCTGCAGAAAGAGAGCGCATCGCTGCTCATAACCGATCATGAGCAGTTTGATTACGGTTCCATCGAAGAGCTCGGAACATTGTTGAAACAGCAACCGGGTATGGGAACCGTCATTCTCTGCAACTCGATCACGCTGCCCAAAATAAAGGAGCTGAACGACAACGGGATCAGAAACATCGTACTGAAAACCGATGACCGCGATGAACTGTTTCATGCCATCGATTCGGCCCTGAAAGGGAAAAAATACTATTCCGGTGATGTACTCGACATACTGTTGCAGAAGGAAGGGCCACTTGAAGACGCATCCATCCTGACCTCGTCGGAAATAGAAATCGTCCGTATGATAGCGGCGGGATTGTCGACCAAGGAAATCGCCGCGAAAAAGTATATCAGCTTCCATACGGTGATGACCCACCGGAAGAACATTTTCCGGAAACTCGGCGTATCGAGCAGTTCGGAACTGCTGATGTATGCCATAAAGGCGGGAGTGATCGACAATATCGAATACCATATATGACATACCGCAAATATGGTATGAAAGATGCCGGATATGCGGGATTTCGACTGAAAGCCTTATTGACAATATTACAACAGATTACAAAATTTAACCAATGAACGCACATGGCACGCATCGCAAGGAAACTCACCGACCTTATCGGGAATACCCCCCTTCTCGAACTTGAAAACTTCAACCGGGAGCACAATGCACTCGGAAAAATTACCGCGAAACTCGAATACTTCAACCCCGGCGGAAGTGTCAAGGACCGTATCGGTTACTCGATGATCGAGGATGCCGAAAAGAAAGGTCTTCTCAACAAGGATACCGTCATCATCGAGCCCACAAGCGGCAATACAGGAATCGCCCTGGCATTCATCGCAGCGGCGAAGGGTTACCGCCTTATCCTCACCATGCCCGAGACCATGAGCATCGAGCGCCGCAACCTCCTCAAAGCCCTTGGAGCCGAGCTGGTGCTCACACCAGGTCCTGAAGGCATGGGTGGAGCCATCAGGAAGGCTGACGAACTGCATAGCACCTATCCCGGTTCTTTCGTCCCGCAGCAGTTCAGAAATCTTGCAAATCCGGAAATCCACCGCAGGACAACCGCAGAAGAGATCTGGAACGACACGGACGGCGAAGTCGATATTTTCGTGAGCGGTGTAGGTACCGGCGGCACGATAACCGGTGTAGGCGAAGTATTGAAAGCACGCAAGCCCGGTGTAAAGATCGTCGCCGTGGAACCTGCAGACTCTCCCGTCCTTTCAGGCGGCAAACCTGGTCCTCATAAAATCCAGGGTATCGGCGCAGGGTTCGTTCCCGATATCCTGAACAAGGAGGTCATCGATGAAATCATCACCGTGAAAAACGAGGATGCCCTGCAGACCGGAAGGCAGCTGGCCCGCACCGAGGGGCTCATCATCGGCATCTCTTCAGGTGCCGCCGCTTACGCTGCACTGCAGCTCGCTCTGCGTGAAGAAAACAGAGGTAAAAGAATCGTCGTGATTCTTCCCGATACCGGAGAAAGGTACCTTTCAACCCTCCTCTACCAGTTCGAACCGGATCAGGTCAACATCTGAACATACGTGCCGGGGCATGGGCCGTAAGGCCCGCCCTGCTGCATGCAGACAACCCGTCATCGACCAGAAATCCCGTCATACAGGAGTACCAATCATGGAAACGAAAAGCGAAAGCTTTATAGAGGAGACCATTAGGCTTTTGTCAAGCATCGATAATGATGAAAATCAGCTTCTTTTTCACGAGGAAAACCGGCTCCCGTCAATCAAAAGGCTAAGGGAAGCCGTGGATATACTCCGCTCCATCATCTTTCCGGGATATTTCGGTGAACCCGTTTCAGCCCATTCATCCCTGCCCTATTTTCTGGGAGTGAGGGTGGAAAAACTCTACGGGATCCTCGTCGAACAGATACAAAGCGTCCTTCATCTCAACTCGGCTGAAAACGGAAACGGCAAATTGCATGAAAGCGCGGAAGAAACCACCCGCCGTTTCATCGAAACCCTGCCGGATTTGAGAAGAATCCTGCTGACCGATGTCGAAGCCATCTTCAACGGCGATCCCGCAGCCAAAAGCCATGGCGAGATCGTCTTCTGCTACCCGTCCATCAGGGCGATGATCAACCATCGTGCGGCACATTCCCTTTTAAAGCTCGGAGTTCCGCTCATACCGAGGATCATCAGTGAAATGTCCCATTCCGAAACCGGCATCGATATCCATCCCGGAGCGAGCATCGGAGAATATTTCTGCATCGATCACGGTACCGGCGTCGTGATCGGCGAAACATGCATCATCGGAAACAATGTGCGTATCTACCAGGGAGTCACGCTCGGAGCAAAAAAATTCGAGATCGACAAGGACGGTAACCCGGCAAAAAACATACCTCGCCACCCGATCATCGAGGACAATGTGGTGATCTACTCGAACGCCAATATCCTGGGAAGAATCACTATCGGAAAAAATTCCGTTATCGGAGGCAGCGTCTGGATTACACGAAGTGTCCCTTCAAATTCGAGGATGCTGCAGCAGAAAGCGATCGAGAGCAGTTTCACCGACGGTCTCGGAATCTGACGATTCAAACTGTTAAACAAGTACAAACGACCACCATAAAAAAACCGAATCATCAATGTCAAACACAAACCGGGAACCAAACAGCCTTCTGCAGCGAAGCGTCACCACCAAGGTAGCGAGAAATCTTGCCAATACGACCAAGACCCCGCCTCAGATGATGTCCATCACCCCGAGATGGCTCCTCAAGCTTCTCCCGTGGGTTCATGTCTCATCGGGCACCTACCGTGTCAACCGTACGAAAATCGAACTGCAGAAACCCGACCGCATCGGTATCGACTTTCATGAAGGAACTCCTGCGTTCAAGCCTGATGCCCTCAAAAGCATTCCTTTGTTCGCTTCGTTCAACGACGAGATCATTACCGGCCTGGCTAAAAAATTCGTCCTCGAAGAGTCGGATCTCGGCAACACACTGATCCTCGAAGGCGAAGAGAGGCACAAGCTCTTCATCATCGCTCACGGACAGGTGGAAATCCTCAGCAAGGGGCTGCACGGAGAGGAACTGCGCATTGCACTGCTCTCGGAAGGAGAGTTTTTCGGCGAAGAGGAACTCGTTTCCCAGAAACCTTCAACGGTCACCATCCGCACCATAACGCCGGTATCATTCTTCTCTCTTTCCAGCACCGATATCGACAAGCTGTTCAGGGAATCCCCCTCGCTCAGGGAATCGTTCGGAAAAGCGGTGGAAGAGTATCTGAAAATCCGCTCGACAGTCAACAAACACGGTGAAAAACATATCGATCTCGTGGCCGGGTTTGACGAAGATGTTGAAATCCCCGAAACCTACGTCGATTACTCGAACAAGCCAAGGGAGTACTCGCTTCAGGCGATTCAGACCGTCGTGCGCGTGCACACGAGGGTTTCGGACCTTTACAACGAGCCTTACAACCAGATCGAGCAGCAGATGCGGCTGA
>JAAXXY010000054.1 GCA_013334225.1 Chlorobiaceae bacterium | reverse complement strand
ACCCGTTGATACATGCCAAGCTCCTCGAATCGGGTTATACGCCCTGCAGGCCCGTTGGAACGCTGCGTTTGTCGATGCGGCTGCTCATCTTGAAACCGGGATCGGATTGCAGGGCGTCCCGGGTAATATCTCTTCGATTATCGCCGAGAGCAACCCGTTTTTCCTTTCCGCATCGAGCCAGGCCCATTGACCGTTCGGGTTCACTTCAAGGAAATAATAGGTGCCTTTCCGGCATAAAAAATCGAGCCTGCCGAAATGAAGCCCCAGTTCTTCCATAAAAGCGGTTATCCCCGTCATTACCGCATCCGGGAGCTGGTGTACCTGCCAGTTATCAGATGTGTCATCGACAGGAAGCTCACGCCAGTCGACGGTCCTGTCGAGGAACGGCGTGCGGTCCAGCTCATAGGCGAAAATTCGTCCGCGTACAAAGACGACGGTTATATCGGCATCGGCATGGACATACTCCTGGACCAGCCAGGGACATGACGGCGACAGTTCGCAATCATCGACCAGCGTTGCAAAAAGGACGGAATGGCTTGCACTGGCAACAGGTTCGAGCGTCAGGCTTTTCGTGATGACTCGGGCGCCTTCGGGAAAAGATGAACCGAAACCGAGACGGAACTGATAATCCGGAACGCTGAAATACCGCGAGGCCGCATCGAGCTGAACGAATTTGCCCGCCCTGAGGTCACCGAGCGGCTCTATCAGCACAATTTTCCGTTCTTTCCAGAGGATGTTGACCATTTCCCGCATGGCATACCAGACTTCCGTCTCACAGTACGCCGTCTCCTCGGGGAGTTCGATTTCCGGAAACAGGTCCCTGTTTTTCGCGGGTTTCCTCCAAAGCGCCTTTGTAATATCGCTGCTGTTGACCAGACGGCCGGCAGGATCCTGGAGCCTGAAACCTGAAGGGCCTATCTCGATCTGGTAATCCTCCCACCTGTCGGTGTTGTACCGGAATACCGGCGCGGACCTGAGGTAATGAAGGAGAAGGTCGACGGTCGTGTCGTAGGAGGTGGAAAATATGATCAGCATCGAATCCGCGCGTTATTACTTAAGGGAACCTCGAAAAATTAAGTTTTCCAATATTCCATTGGCAGACAGTATCAGCCAAGTTCGTACATGATTGAACAAATCACCGTTCTTTGACAAATTTCAGGCAATAAGGCCTTTTAACAGCTTCTATAGAGCGTACTTATCCCAAGAAAAGCGCATAGAGACTCTTTTCTTGAGCTGCACACAGCGCATGAGGTTATAGGTCAGGTTGGCCAATCCGATCTTTGCGGTTGCCCTTACATAGCCGATGGTTTTAATAGTCATGGCTTTCATGGTGTTGGTCATGAAGCCGAAGACATGCTCGACTCTGGAACGAACCTTCGACTTCTCGCGATTCTTTGCTTTCTGGTCTGCAGTGAGCTTGTGGTTTCTGGTGGCTTTTTCATGGATTTCGCTCTGCATGCCGCATGATTCGATGCTTTCTTCCTGCCCGATGTATGCGGCGTCACCGTAAAGTTTCTGACCCGCATCCTCCTTGTCGATCAGCGTTTCCAGTTCCTGAGAGTCATGGACTGCCGCATCGGTCACCATATAGGCACTGATGAGCTTGGTTCCCTGATCAACCTTGATGTGATTTTTATAGCCGTAAAAGTTCATCTTGTTCTTTTTTGTCCAGCGGGCATTACGGTCTTTCTGGCGCAGTTTGTTCGGCTTTGCTTTCCACGATTCCGGGGTCTGGCCCTTTTTGATCTGGTCGTTTTCGTCACGGCTGTTGCGTTGCCGGGGCACTTCAACAAAGCTCGCATCAACAATCTGTCCGGTTTTGGCAAAGATGCTCTGGTCGTCCAGGGCTTGATTGAACCGGTAAAACAAGGCTTCGATAATGCCTTCCTGTATGAGGGTTTCACGGAACTTCCAGATGGTCTTGCTGTCCGGTACCCGGTCACTGGATTTGAGCCCCAGAAAGCGTTTGAAACTGAGACGATCGTTAATCTGAAATTCCATGGCATCATCCGAGAGACTGTACAGGCTCTGGAGGATAAGAACCTTAAACATCATGACCCGATCCAAAGGTGGTCTTCCGGCATTGCTATGGTTCTCTGGTTTGTTGAAAACGACATCAAGAATCGGAGCAAATATTTTCCAGTCGATGTATTGCTCCAGTTTCACCAGTGGATCTTTGAGCTGGGTAAGACGTTCGAGCTGGAATTGTTCATCAAAAAGGCCGGGTGGATTAATGTTTTTCATTGCAGCAGAGTCTGAATGATGGAAACTGCTGTAAGATACGGGTTTTTATGGTTTTTATTGGTGTTAACTTATTGTTTTTAATAAAGATATATCATTCAAGAATAAATAGAGGCGCCCTTAAAATACCAGACTCCTGTAACAGGACGTCATGAAAAACATAACGAACGTTAGTTAAAAAATACAATTACATCAATAATGGAAGGTACATGTTTTTCATTCCCGAAATGAAAACAGATCAAAAAAAAAGCGGACCGCTGTCAGTCCGCTTTCTGAATTCCTTGCTCAGTCGATCATGAATCGGCTTCGTTGGTCTTGCTTTCCCCGTCCCAGGAAGTGGAACTTTTCGTGCTCCATTTTACGAGATTGGAGTCGTTCCCGTTCCAGCGGCTCTGCGTTTCATAATCATAGTTCCCCGTTTCAGCGACGAGAGCTGCATGCGAAATGTACCCTTTGGGCCTTGCAAGATCTTTCGGTGTAAGCATAAGTTATCTCCTGGATTTGATTTAGTGGGACAGAAACATAAATCAAGATAAATGTACGATAACCACCCGTCCACCACAAAACGTTATTTTCAAACCTCATGTATAATTCGCCAAAAAAAAACATCACCTTATCACTTCAAAGGTTTTTCTTTCAATGACTAATCTTGTCGATCGATGAAAGAAAAGCTTCTGGACCAAAACGTTCGTTACTCACTGACCTTCCTGTACCCAAGACCGGAAAAGGAGGCTATCAACGTGCCGTCTTCATCTTTTATCTCCACTTTGTGCCCGCAAAGCTTCCTGTTCTTGCTTTCCTCCCTTGCCTCTGCCCTAAGGTATCTGCCCCTGGGCGCTTTGAAAAAGGAAATCGAAGCATTGACTGCAACAGTAGTGCTCCCGTCGGCATTGCTCGCTACGGCGAAAGCATAATCGGCGAGCGTGAAAATCGCGCCACCCTGGACAGTACCTATCCCGTTCCTGTGCATGTCCTCGATTTTCATCTCAACCAATGCATATCCCGGATGCACGTCGACAACCTCGATACCGAGCAGCTGTGCGAACCGATCGTTTTTCACGTTCTTCAATATTTCCTGATTCACCTGCATGGTTCAATGATTAAGATGTTGAAAAATAAGATTGCCCCTGAACATCGTAAAGCTGCCTGTCGCCGGAAACCCTGAGATCGTGACTCCACAGGAATGGACTGCAGGGTACCATGGTTAACGGCACACACTGCCGGATATCCCTCCCTTCTGCACATAACCCGATCTTTTAAACGGCAATCATATAATTATCGATTTTTTTGTAAAAACACAGAAAAGGAACTCGGCCGAACTCAATTTTTCCACAAACAATTGATTATGGTTCATGGACTTTCAGCCCCTGTTATTCAGCCATGGTTTTGGGCTGGCAGGAATGTTTTTTCCTTCGGAAGGATGCGCCATCTTAATGTGGCAGGCATGCGTTCGCTTTGCCGAAAAGACTCTGCTTGTGCCGGGAATGGAAAGGAGATCAGGCAGTCACGTTCCTGATCTCTGCGTTGAAACCGGTAGTATTGATGACCGTCAGAAACCCGTAATACATAACGGAGAGACTTGTCAACCTATAAAGTCTGCTCGATGGAATTGGCCGTTACCGCCATCACTGCGCGTGCCCATGAAAATTTTGATTTGATAACGTCAAAATCAGGACCGGAGGTTTCTATGCTCGCCGCACCTTTGATCAGGAACCCGGTACCCGGGCCCATTTTTCCTTCGACCTTTCGGCTTCCCAGGGTGATCAGCACCTGATTGTTATATGTGATGTTCGCTTCGGTGCGGTGCATGTAGCCGACCGGGATCAAGATGCGTTCAGCATCGGTAATGCGGATATAACTGTTCCAGGTATTGACCATATGAGGCCCATCCTGGCCCAAGGTCGCAATGGCAACCACTCCGTCCTGCTTCAATACTTCCTTCAATTTATCCGGGATCATGTTTCTATCGTTTTTTTATTGTGATGATAACGGGGACACTGCCGGGCAGGCAGGTCTGTAGGTAAATTACAAATGCTCGCCGCATTATATACATAGATGGAATAACGAGGCCGTGATATTCTTCGCACCCTTTCCTGCAGTTTCCCATGCTTCTGCTGACCCAACGTTTCTGACCGACAGGCTCTGCATGGAAGATCATGCGACAGCACGATGAGAACGGTTGATGTAATCGCTTCGCAAGGGCCTTCATCGCCGATCGACTCACCCGCTCACCGTTCTAAAGCCAATAAACCGGGTAATGCCGTTTAGGATTCCCGGAAAGGTTGTTGACCAGCAATGCCACAAGCATCATAATGATCGCTCCTGCCAGTACCGGAAAGAGAACGTAACCATATCCAAGCTTGTGGATGCTCTCTCCCCCGATTACGGCAATCAGGGCGGTGGCTCCGCCCGGCGGATGCAAGGTTCGCGTGAAATGCATGGCTGCAACGGCAAGCGAAACCGCCGTTGCGCTCGCAAGGGCCGGGTCTCTCACAAGAAGGCATATCGTGACCCCGACCATCGCGGAAATGACGTGACCTCCCACAATGTTGCGCGGTTGGGAGAAATCGGCCATGGGGGCTCCATAAACAAGAACGGCGGAAGCTCCGAATGAGCCGATCAGAAAAATGCTGTGAATGCCAATCCGCTCGATATAATTGCCAAGAAGGGCTACGAGGTAGATTCCAAGAAAAGCCCCTGCCAAAGACCAGATGATTTTGCTGACCGGTTTCCGAGGAGGGCAGGTGCCCGTCGCTTTCATCCTTTGAAAATAATGTTCCATTCATTTCGTTTTCTGGCATTACAACCGACAATCATCGCCCTGACGACAAAACAGACGGTCCGCCGTTACAGACGATTTACCGGGTGCAAGCCATGATGGCGCTCTCGCTGTTTCCCGGTACGGATTTCCCTGCAGTCGCTGACCTCGTTCCTGATATTGACCGCACGGCATTTCCCTTTATCTGTTCACCAATAATGCTGTCGGGATGGAAGAAACACGGGGACATACGAACAAGTGTCTTTCATTTTGCCGCCGGCTGCTACCCCGCTTCGCCCTTGTTCGTTCGATTGAAGCTCTGTTGACCCATGCCCGGATGTAAAGACCTGCAAGCATTCTGATATCAATTTAGTATCAGTTTACATGAATTCAAAATATTTTTCAAGGCCTGAAGGCATGGACCTGAACAGGAAAGCAATTGCAGATCCAACCTCCTTCTGATGCAATTTGAAAATATTTTCCAATGCCGGGCAGTACGGCAGACAGGACAACTTACCAAGTTTCGGACAAGTTTGCGGATGTTGTAATCATGGGTTGATTGCATGAGAGGTATTTGAAGGAAAAAGGAAATTCGAACTGGATTGTCGCCTGGAGGGAAAAAGAAAAAGCCTGCAGGGCTGCTGCAGGCTTTTATGAGAATGTGGACGATAGAAGATTCGAACTTCTGACCTCTACAGCACAAAACCCGAACCAGAACTATATTTCATTATTTCAATGATACTTACAGCGACAAGAATAAATCCGCGCAACAATCGTGTAACAAAATTTTTATCAAAATCCATGAACAAATAGGAACAACAATTACAATTCTCCCCTTTCTATCATTATTCCTAAACTTGATCAACCAGTTATTTGCATGCGCCTGGCCAGTTCATGGAAATAATCCTTTGACCAGATTTTCAAGGCATCGGAATCCTTGACAAACCGGGAAACATCTTTCACGGCTTCAGCTACATCGAGCGCCTCTATTCGGCCTTCGAGCAGATTACGAAATTCTTCCACAGTATGTATCTCTGCTTTCAGGTGGCCGCTCTGTTTTGCTCGAACGATGAAGTGAGACAGGTTCATGAAACTGCCCTTCCTGACATACCGCTCGAAATCAAACCAATCCCGCCCTTTAACCCTGCTCTTCCAGTTTCTGTAAAGCAGCGCATGCATCTTGCCGGCAAAGAGGTCAGGCAGACTGTAGCATTTTACATAGAAAGAAAATGGCTGCAGCAAGAGCTTCTCCTCGGTTGCAAAACCTGACGGGGGCAGGATATCGACTTCGAACTTGATCTTGACAGTCTTCTCTGCTTGGACTGCAAAACTGAATTGACGAGTGTCGCTTTTCAGAAACGCAGATTCGATACACGTGCTGACTGATTTCTTTTTGGCAGATATCTCGACATTAAGCCCTAATGCTGAAAATTCATCCCTGACCGCTTTGAAATATGGTTCAAGAGAAAATTCTGCATCCTGCACCAATAGAGAAAAATCCAGGTCCTCTGAAAACCTGGGTAACCCATAAAAAATCCGCAGACAGGTTCCTCCATAAAAAGCTGCTCTGTCAAAAAAACCCCCACGGTACAGGCCGGCAAGTGCCACTTCCTGCATGACTTCGCGCAGCCCGTTTAATGCACCTTCGGTTGTCGTCGTATCATATTTCTCCAACATCTGCCGCAGTACCGTCATGACGCCTCCCGTTGTATTCTGTCAATCAGTTCGAGCAGCGCATGCAGCATATCAGCCTTCACCTTTACAGCCATGCATGCCTTTATGACTTCAGGGTTCAAATGAACCAGGGCATCTTCATCTATGCGAAGATCATCAAACAGGAGTTCGTGCAATGCCCGCTTTGACCGGACATTGAGGTTCCTGGTAAAAATGAGCTTGTCACAGAGTGCCTTTTCCGGAGATGCCATCAAAAAACCGGTTTTATCAGGATTCTCGACCCGAACGATGCCAATGGAATACAGCTCAGGCTGTGAATGGGTATAGGAAAAGCGGCCAACCGGCAGTTCATACACCTTCCCCCGCTTTGTAGTCATCGAAGTCACCTCAATCACCCGTTCCGGAATGATACCGTACAGGGACAAGGCGTAGTCCATCGAGACATAGGAGGGACCATATAGCAGATTTGCCACGAGCGGCAGAGAAAGGGGAATTCCGGTGATTTCAGGGGAAACAACATACAGCCCCTTCTTGATTGGTGTAACCAGCCCATCATCAATCATTCGGACTATCTTGTCATTCGGAGACCGATACTCCCTCAATATCGACAGGAGGATGCTATGCGTCAACGGCACACCAGCAAATGATCTAAGCTTCTGTTCTAATCTCATGATTCATCATTTTACACAGATTACCGACAATTAGTCGATTATCTATGTAAAATAATAGATAACAATCCCTTCACAAAGTGAATTTTTCTAAAAGCAGATGGAACAGCTTGACGGGCTCACCTTCATTTGGCACCAAAATATGCCAGAAACCTGGACAAAAAGATTGCAGAGGTAGCGCAGGTATGCACATTAAAGCATAAGACTCGATTATGCAGTGAGTTATCAGGTTTTTTCAGGAGAAGTAAAATACTCGTATAAAAATGGCGTAACAAAACCATGGGTAAACGGTGTTAAATCGGAAATAATCGGAGTATTTCAGTGGCATAAGAGCAGGAGGCAAAAAGCCTGCAAGTTGATAATTTGCAGGCTTTTATGGGTTTGGACGATAGAAGATTCGAACTTCTTACCTCTACATCGCAAATATCATTTATATAAAAAGAGTTACAGGGATATTAAAATTTTCGTATCGCATCCGCGTCGCAGATTTTTTATCAAAACAAGTGGCCTAATAGTAACAATGATTACTTCACCGATAACGTCATTCTTTTATTCAAAGCCATTTCTCCCCTTGTTTTCTGCCGAATTACCGATGATCATGGGAATGCGTATCTTCAGTTACTAATGACAAGCCAGTCCAGCCAATAATGCATAATGCAACCGGTAACATATCCAGAAAACAAGGACTCCGGCAGAGGTAACATAGTCATTTACCAAGCCGGAAATTCCAGCCCAGAACTTGAAGTTCGCCTTGAAGATGAAAGTTTATGGTTAAACCTTAACCAGCTTTCAGCCTTGTTTGGACGAGATAAATCTGTTTTATCCAGACACTTACGTAATATTTATTCAAACTGTGAACTGGATCGCAAAACAACTGTTGCATTTTTTGCAACAGTTCAAAAAGAAGGTGGACGTCAAATTGAACGACAAATTGAATATTTCAACCTTGACGCAATCATTTCAGTTGGATACCGTGTAAACTCAAAACAGGGTACCCGGTTCCGTCTCTGGGCAACCGGCGTGCTGCGAAACCACATTATCAGGGGGTATACAGCTAATGAAAAAAGGTTGAAGGAGTTACAACAATCCCTGACAATTGCCAGGAATATTCTGGAACGCTATGATGTCACTTCCGATGAAGCCGCGGCCCTGCTGCAGGTTGTCACCAACTATGCCTATGCACTTGAGCTGCTGGATGATTACGATCATCAACGGCTGAATCCAGACAAAGGCACTGATAAACCTGCAACAGGAATTGATTATGACGAAGCTCTCGGTATTATCTCACAACTGAAGGATAAATTCGGAGCCTCGGAACTGTTCGGAAAAGAAAAAGACAACAGTCTTCAGAGCTCACTAGCTGCAGTAATGCAAACCTTTGAAGGTCATGACCTCTACCCTGCTCTTGAAGAAAAAGCCGCTCATCTGCTTTATTTCCTTGTCAAGAACCACAGCTTCGTTGATGGAAACAAACGCATTGCTGCAGCTCTTTTTCTCTGGTTCATGGAGAAAAACGGGCTGCTCTATACACATACCGGAGCAAAAAAAATAGCAGATTCCACGCTTGTAGCCATGACTCTGATGATTGCAGAAAGTAATCCGAAAGAGATGCTCATGATTGTTACCATGACTATCAATCTCATCAGTCAATAAAATGGGCACAACAGACGATTATAGTACAGGGCGTGTACTTGAAAACATCAGAAAGGCATTGCATATTTTCGACAGCACGGAGGGATCACTTTCCAATAACGAGCAGGCTATCAGGATTCAGAAAAAAATTCAGGAATTTGAACCCAGGATTCTCTCTTTTCCTGAAGCCTCCGTCTATATCCGAAAAGCTTCAACAATCGCGCTATGTGAGCGTGTCTGCCAATCTCTCCATCCCGAGTCAGTATCGACAGAATCGGTTTTTCTCGATGAACTCGCCGAAGCAATGATCAGTTCAGGACGAGCCAGACTTGCATCAATCGAAGATGCAGAACAAACCCTGAAAAAACATTCCAGCCATCCTCTTATTATCTCAATGGTTTCCGGCAGATATCAGGAAATATGCGCTTCCTATCCTCCGGATTGTGTGTACTGGAGAGCTGAAAAAAAAGGATTGCACTGTTTGAAACACAAAAACAGCTGACCACCAATAAAAAATAATCTCTCCCGACTCATCTGACCGGAATAAATAGATTTACTTTCCTTCAGCTCTAAAATGAATTCCGTGTAACAATGGTGTAACAAAAAAATTATCAGAATCCATGAACAAATATTAATAACGATTACAATTCTCCCTTTCCATCGTTTTTCCTATGCTTGATCAGGTGTTGATTTTATACCCTTGACAAGTTCATGCAAATAATCCAGGGACCAGATTTTCATGGCATAGGCATCTTTCACAGACCGGAAAATGCCTTTCACGGCTTCAGCAACATCGAGGCTTCGATTCGTCTTTCGTGCCAATTGCGAAATTCCTGCTCTTCAAGGGCTTCGTCCTGCAGGGCTCACGTCCACCCAAAGATTTCTTCCCACTCTTGCCGTTTTTCAAAAATTCGCTTAAATTGCTATTAACGACAAAAACACATAAATTAGGCAATAAAAGCGACAGTCGTAATGATCCCATGAAAACATCGCTAAAAAACACGACAGCCGATGATTCTCTGATCATCTACGCCGTACTCAATGATGCTGAAATAAGAGCCGCACAGCGGCGATTGAAAGCGGGAAAGCTAGGGCGTATTGTCCCTGGTGTCCTCAGTGCCAGCCCTGAAAAAGAGTGGCCGACAATCATCGCATTGCATAGAATACGACTCTTGGCCGCACTGTTTCCGGGTGCCGTGGTTGGTTTCAGAAGCGCCTTCAAAGGCGGGATCCCGGTGGATGGAGTGATTCACCTCACCTACAGCTACAACAGGGTTGTCGAACTGCCTGGGTTGAAAGTGATCCTCGTCAAGGGACATGGACAGGTTGTCGGTGACCAGCCCATGTCCGGAAGAGAACTATACTTCCCTTCCCAAGCCCGGATGCTCATGGAAAATCTTACCGCAAGCCGCGGGGCAATTAAAAAAGCTGTGGGACCTATCGCTGTCGAAGACAGACTGGTCAGTATTTACGAATCCAGAGGTCCTGAAGCACTCAATCGGATCAGGGATGAAGCTCTTATTATCGCACCGCTCCTGGGATTCGACAAGGAATACCAGGTGTTGAACGAGCTGATCGGCACCATTCTTGGTACAAAAAGTGCCCAGCTCGGTACAGCTGGAGGAAAAGCCCTGGCTGCAGGCACACCTTTCGACGCCGACCGTCTTGCTGTTTTTGAAACGCTGGCAGCTGTTTTGCGGGTTATACCTCTCGTGCAGAATGCATCACCGACGACAACCGAAACAGCACGTATCAATTTTGCCTTTCTGGAATCCTATTTCAGCAACTTCATCGAGGGAACAGAATTCGACGTATCAGAGGCACGGCAAATCGTGCTTGAAGGGAAAATAATCGATCAGCGCCCGAAAGATTCGCACGACATCCTCGGGGTATTCCGCCAGGCGATCAATCCCGGATGGGCAAACCAATCGCTGGCAATCGGTGAAGCGGTGCTGCACCAGTTACAGCAGCGTCATGCAGATCTCATGAAAGAACGTCCTGAAGCATCCCCTGGCGATTTCAAAGACCGGGAGAATTTTGCCGGTAACACCACGTTCGTCTCACCGAAAAACGTCCGAGGAACTCTGACCGAAGGGAGCAAGCTCTTGCCTTCTGTCCCGCCAGGGATGGCTCGAGCCCTTCTGGCGATGTTCATCGTCTCTGAAGTGCATCCCTTTATCGATGGGAATGGGCGACTGGCTCGGCTGGTCATGAACGCGGAGTTGTCCGTTGTGAACGCCAGCAGAATCATTGTCCCGACGCTTTTCAGAGAAGAATATCTGGATTGCCTGCGCGTGCTGACACGGCAGGGAAAACCCGAACCGTTCATTGCCGCCATGCAGCATATCCAGCAATGGACTGCTGCATTCGACTATACCGATCTTGACAGGGTTATCAGCCAGATGAAAGCATGCAATGCCTTTGAGAAATCCCGCATGCAGTACCAGTTGCTCAATGTTTCCGATTTGGGTGCTGCAAGCACATGAAACGCCCCCTTGCCACAAAGGCATGAAATTTCTAAGAGCAACTGTCTCAGCTTAATGGGCTCAGATCATCATGAGCAAGTGAAACTTTTTCTTGGGTTCAGATAATACTTCGCATAGCATATACGTCGCAATAATAGCACAGAATAAGCTGACTTTAGCAGAAATTTCGTATTTCCTTGAGAAGAGGGATGCTTATATATCATTTATTTATAAGCATTTATGAGGGTAGACGATATTGGATTCGAACCAACGGCCTCTACAGTGTTAAGGAAAACAGCATCATCTTATGTCATTATTTTGCATGCACTTAATAGCAGTCCAATGAAATTTACCGTCGCATATGCGTCGCAGATTTGGCATCAAAATCCATGAAGAAATAGTAAGAACAAGTACAATTCTCCCCTGTCCATCATTGATTGCCCTGCCATTTATCCGGAGCAATCCAGCCATCTCCAAGTGTCCCTTTTTCCTTCAATCCTTTTACAACCGGAGCAAGAAATAGTTCCAACTGCTGCACGACCTGATTGAAGTCCCCAGGCAAAAATTCAAGTCCGATTCGCTTCCTGAAAGCAGTCCATTGCACCTGCTTTTCCTCGATAAACTTTCGGGAAAAAATCTCTTGAGGTTGAACAAGTTTTATCCCTCGTTGCTCAAACGTCTGTTTGATGGCTTCGGCAAGTCTACTGCCGTCAAAGTTGTACTGGCGCGAAAGCATCCAGATATCGTAGAAGTCTTTCATCCTGCTGTTGAGTATCCCAAGCTTTGCCATCACCTCAAACTTTTCGGCAATCGTGCTTTCCATGCTGTAACAGTACATCTTTACCTGAGAAAAATTCAGCAATGATGGTAATGATTCCTGTACAGGATATGGGTAGACCTTGTCTCCAAATCCAATATCAAGCTGGATGGTCAGGCGGACTGCGTCGAGATGTCCGCGAAATCTCACTCGCAATCCCTCATAGTCCGCATCTTCAGTTATAGACTCGACAGTGATTGATTCAGGATCGAAAATGATCCCATCTTCCTGCTCTTCGACTGACAAAACATGATGGATAATGGTCGTGATATTCTCCGGGGCGTTTGCGGTTCTGCAAAGCATATCGATATCCATAGTTGGTCTTGCCAAGGGAGCGTGCCAGACACGAAGCAGCAATGCTCCCTTGAGAATGAAGCGATCTGCGAATGAGGAAACCGACAGACGATAGAGAAAGCGCTCCATGGCATAGTACTGCAACAGCTCCTGAAAAGGCCGGTTATCCTGTCGTGCCTTGTTCAAGAGCCGTTGCCTGACCGAAGCTCCGATATTTCTGATCGCTTTTGCGCTCACAGCGTTGCCTCCAGATAGGGTTTCATGACTGAGGCAACACGGCACACCTCTGCATACTGCATAAGTGTATGAAGGTTCTTATGCAGTCGCTGTCTATACAGTTTGAGCGCTTCGAGCACAATATCCATCCCGATCCTGTTACGGAATTTGAAGCAGTCGACAAGCGTCTTTTCCGGACTGTAGATCTTCACCGGGAAACCATCGAGCTGATGTGTTTCAATGCCGAGTTTGAAACAAGAGGGGGAAAACCGGAATACCGTAACAGGAGGATATTCGATTCTTGGTTGTTCGTCACCCTTTTCAAGCGCAAGAGATACGCTATGTGGAACGTGGGTGGTCATCTCGTGAAAAGACAGTGCCGAGAAAAGGCAAAGAACACTGTTCGGAGCCCTCAGGGCAACGGTAACAAAGTCAGGATATTCGAGCTGCTTCTCCCTTTTGAGCTTGTAAAGCCCGCGTGAAAGCTCTTCAAGCTCACCATTGTCACGAAGACTGTAAAGCGTCCGGGGATGAATACCCAGGCTGATCGCTTCCCGTGTGCGGATGAGCCCCCCCTTTGCAAGAATCAGGGCTATGGCCTTATCTGCAGCTGTACGTTGTTGTGACATTTCTCATTTGGATAAAATACCATAACATTATAAATAAGTATAGGTATATTTATCCGCAACAGCAAGAGACCATCCCTTCCTCAATTCTCGAGCTGTCAGTTACGTTTGAGTTGATCACTGCACATTGCCTGAACCGGCTGAAAGGCATGGTATTCTTATGGCAAAACCGTATCGTTACCATTGGGACCAAGGTCTCCCGTCACAGCACATTGAACCACCACCTTAAGCACTGATGCTTTTCAGAGTCATATCCGACATCCACAACGAGTTCTGCCGAGACGAGAGCGGCGAGGACTGGATAGTCCCGGAACTTGCCGGGGACAAGAAATCCACCCTCATCCTTGCTGGAGACATCGGCATCCTCTGCAAAAATCAAACATGGATCGGCTTTCTTTCGCAGTGCTCAAAGCAGTTCAGAGACGTTTTCATCGTTGAAGGCAATCATGAATGGTATCACGGCAACATCGAGAAGCATTCCTGGAAGAATGCCATCGCCGAGCAGGGATTGCAGAACGTCCATACCGATCAGCTCATTCTGGAAGAGGAAAAAATTGCCGTCATCGGTACCACGCTCTGGACTGACTTTTTTAGCGCTAACCCCATCGCCATGTTCGATGTCAGTCAGGGCCTCAATGACTATCGTCTGATAAAA
>JAAXXY010000083.1 GCA_013334225.1 Chlorobiaceae bacterium | reverse complement strand
TGGCTATCCTGCTGTTCTTCAGCTCGAGCACACCGATGGCAATGCCATTGATATACAATACGATATCCGGCCTGCGCTCCCGGTTGCCCCGCAGCGTTACCTCTTCGGCAAGAGCGAAATCGTTCTCATCCGGATGGTTCCAGTCAATAAGGTGAATGGTATCCGTCAATTCTCCTGCAGCTGTCCTGACCTGAACCCCATATCGGAGAAGGCTGTATACCTCACGGTTGTTTTCATAAAGGCTCCGGTTGGGATTGTCAGCCTCGACATGAAGCCTGTGCAGTGCTCTCGATATCTGATCCTGATTGTACCCTTTGCGCTTGAGATATGAGGAAAGAAAAGGTTCCTCGATATTGGAATTTCCTTCACGGTCGGTCCAGTCTTCGAGATATCGGTAATCCAGTTCATCCCTGAACAGTGCGATAACACGATTCTGCGTTTCGCGTTCTGCCTGACCGACGCCGTTCATGGCAACACCTCCCAGTGACCGCCTTTTTTGGGTCCGACACGGCGTAATTGACCAACCTTGACCAGTCTGGCGATTGTGCGTTCAACGGTACGCAATGAAGCGCCAATCGTTTTGGCAAGCTCCGGTAATGTCATGCCTGGATTAGATCCAAGCACTTCGAGAACACGTTGTGGTATTTTTACCGGCGTTTCTCCCGCCAGTTCTCCCGCCAGTTTTCCCGCCACTTCCTGGGAAGTGAGCCTGAACACATGCTCGGGAAGAAAATGAAAGACGGTCCATAACCCTGTAGCTTCCGCGTTGAATTCAGGTGCCGGTGTGCCTGCCGCTGCACAGGCATCCATCATGCGCTCGATGCCTCGTCCCCAGGCCTCGATCAGGCCAGCCCGAAAGAAGGCATTGGCAACATCAGGATTGTATGGCTGCGAAGAGTGTTTGCCCAGCAAACGCTCGATTGTCCACTCGGAAGGAAGCTGGCCGGGATTCCAGATCATCACTTTATCGGGGTAAACGCTTATCTGTATGGGTATGGCGCTTCCATAATCCTTGTGCACCACGGCATTGAGCACAGCCTCCCGCAATGCAGGATCGGGTACGGGCCAGGTTTCGATGCGGCTCAGCCCTGAGTAGCTGATCAAGGCTTTCAGGTATTTTGCCTGCAGCACCTCGATCGTTTTGTTCACCTGCGAAAAAAGATCGCCATGCACCTCATCCTGGTAACGCAGATCGATATTGCTTTCGAAAAAACCGATTTTGATATAAGCGCCGGTGAAAAAACGTTCCGGTTCAGGATGAAACAAAAGCGCTGCAGCCCGCTTGAGATATTTCCCTTCCAGAAGATGGAGCTTGTCGAGCAGCGCATCATCCGGTTCGGCGAGGATTTCCGGAGAAAGCCGCTGACTTTGCAATGCCTGCTTGCGAAAGTACGCAAGCGTTTTCACGTCCAGATCGTTTGCTGAAGCATTCGGTAACGGAACACCGTCCCAATGCAATCCCTGCTTTTTCAGAAGAAACCGGTCAAGCGCAGCCCCCTTGAGTTCCTGTTTCGTGTTGCCGCTTCGATAGTGGTACTCGCACTTATAACTCACCGGATAAGGATACGATTCCACCACGATCTCAAGCAGCTCCTTGCCCTTTTCCTCCTGCAAGTTCACATCCACCATGATGCCGAGAATATCACGAACCTTGTTCGGAATATCCTCCATCAGTTTCCGGGCATCCTTCACTCCTACCGTTATGCCCTTGTCATTCCTGCCGATCACCAGCACACCGCCTTCGGCATTCGCGAAGCCGCAAATCCATTTCAGGTAGTCATCCCTCCACGACTCCTTCCACTCGATGTGCTGGTTTTCATTCATGACAAAATTGAATTACCGATATGTTGGCACTTTTTTATTGTTACTTTTTTTATATCAATCATTTACAGATTCTTCGCGAACGCTCCTAATGACATCGTATCTTGTCATGCTGAACGCAATGAAATGAAGTGAAGCATCCATTTCATTTACGATTGCCCTTCATGGATTCTTCACTTCGTTCAGAATGACAAATAAAAATAAACATTAAACCAGCCGGATTTTTCCGGTTAACAGATTATGCATCATTCCCTGTTTGATCTTGCGAGCTTTTTCGAGTTTTCTCTCCAGTTCAGCAATCTCAGCATCTATGTCGTTCAGTAAAATTGCAATTGCGGTTTGTTCTTCAAACGATGGTATTGGAAATAAAACTCTCAAAAGAGCGGTTTTTGAAAGATTGTATCGAGTAGCACCTTGTGCTAATGACTTTATTAGTTGACGTCCCAAACTGCTCCTGAAATAATAAGCAAAGAAAAGAGCATTCACTTCCTCAATATTTCTCAAACGAAAACCGAAACAAAAACTATTCAAATAAAGATCCTGAACATCTTGAGACAGAAAAGAGCACATTCCAACTTCATCTGGGGTCTCTGAAGATCCGTTGAAAAATAAATCTCCTCTTATAACTCGATTCTGAGATTCACCTGAAGTCACAATTACTTTTTCAAATGAATCACAATCAATAACGACATTAGACATGATGTTCATGAAAGTTACATAGTATGCAGAACCTTTACCAAAATCAGACTTTTCCTTATTTGTTAATCCACCATATGTTGATCCAAAATCACCCAACCTCTTCACCTCCCACTCCCCGCTGAAACCCGGCAGGCGCTTTTTGCCGGTCAGCAATTCCTGCATGACACCCCGTTTGATCAGGCGTTTTTTTGCAATAAGCTGCTCAAGGGATTCAATAAGTGCATCCACATCGCTCAATGCCTCGGCAATGGATTCTTGTTCGGCTTTGGTTGGGGGAAGAGCAATTGGAAAATCCCGAATGTCCTTACTTGTTATATTTGGATCTTTTCGACTACTGCTTGCTACAGTTTTCCAATAGCTGACCTTGAAGTTTAATATTGCAAGTAAAAATTCTGCAATTACCTTGTTTTGAGGTGCATGAATAGCTGTGATCGCCTGATTGACGGCTGCAGACACCCGAAGAATTCCAGTTCGACCAATTTGGTTGAATCCTCCATACATAGCAACAAGAACAGTTCCAACAGGATATACACGAAGACTCGTTTCTTCAATTGCCTTAGATGTTACAAGCTCTTCGGTGTTGAAAATACCAGCATTGTTAAGGTCGAGTGTTTTTACCCAGTGTATAGAGCCATAGTGATAATATCTATCAGTCAAACTACGTGCAGGTGTTGTACCAGAAGACGTAGTAAACAAATCACCAATTGTGGATACTTCCCAATCCTCCGGAATGACCCCGACCTCGGTCTGTTTATATCCTTTCTTCACTTCCATGAGAACCCCATCCTTTCGAGGTGGCGGTTTACCTTCTCTTCCATCTCGGATACTCGTGTGCTGATTTCAGGCATAGGCGTTTCGTATCGTTCGGCAAGTTCCCTCACGTGGGCAGTGAGGTTCTGGCTGATGCGGTCCATCTCGCCATGAATGCGCCGGTCAAGCTCGGCAAGCCATTTGTCTTCGACAACGAGTGTTTTCACCTCACGTTCCGTCATTTTCGTATATTGCCCATAGGCAAGCCTGTCAAGTGCGGCTTCGGCCTCTTTCAACTGTTTTTTGAGGTCAGCTTCCTGATTCGAAAGATCGAGCCAG
>JAAXXY010000082.1 GCA_013334225.1 Chlorobiaceae bacterium | reverse complement strand
TCGAACACCTTGTCCGCTCTGGGGCAAAAAAGTGTTCGAGGTTCAACCGGATTTCCTGTTCGACCTTTGGCGGATGGAGTGTTCGAAGTTCAGCGGATTTTGTGTTCGAGGTTCAACGGATTATGCAAATGGGGGCTGGGAGCCCACACATCTTTTTGAAGCCCAAGACACCATTGAATCGCGAAAGGATGGACTGCTCGAAGAGATCGAGACCCGTATGCGTCAATCAGTGCAAGAAGAGAGGCTCTTCGTCGTTCGGTGGACTTTATGTTAACCCTAAGGGTTAATAAATATTTCAATATCTTTTTCTTTTTCCGTACATTTTCCTATGAAACTCCGTTTCAGCAGTCGCAAACTGGAAAAGTCGGTTGAGAGCTTTTCTGCCATAAAAAAGCATTATGGCTCAAGGGCAAAGCAAGTCGATCAACGTCTTGACGATCTGAAAGTGGTCGATTGTCTTGCACAGATATACGCTATACTTTCGGCAAATTGCCATGAACTTTCAGGCAGGAGAGCAGGGGAGTTTGCTGTTTCCATTTCACGAAACCACAGGATCATTTTTATTCCTGATCACGACCCGGTGCCTCGCAAAGATGATGGCGGGATCGACTTGAATTTGGTGGACAGGATTGTCATTACTGCTATTGGAGAGGATTATCATTGAAATGAGCAATTGAACAGGAACGCAAGATCATGAAGAACACATACAGAAACCGGAACGACATAACGATAGCACGTGAAGTCATCTCATGTCCCGGCGATACGCTTGCCGAGCATCTCGAATACACCGGAATGAGTCAGGCTGAGTTGGCCGAGCGGATGGGCAGGCCGAAAAAGACGATCAACGAAATTATTCGCGGCAAGGCGCAGATTACCCCGGAAACAGCCCTGCAGTTCGAAAGGGTCGTCGGTATTCCAGCCACGTTCTGGCTCAAGAAGGAGCAGAATTATCGCCTGAGGCTTGCAGAGATCGATGAGGCGGAAAAGTTGCTCGATGATGCTGACAGGATCAGGAGGTTTCCGCTTAAAGAAATGATAAAGAGAGGGTGGATCAATTGCGAAAAGGGGCTGGAGCATGAGAAAAATGCCTTGCTTTCGTTTTTCAGGGTGGCATCACTGCAAGCGTATGAGAGCGTCTGCCACAAGCAGCTTTATGCCGCTGCTTACCGTATGAGCGAAAAAAGCAGCAAGGACCCTTATGCCATGGCGTCATGGCTTCGTCAGGGGGAGCGGCAGGCGGAGTCTCTGCAGGCGGAGCCTTTCGACAAAAAAGCGTTTGAAGAGGCTCTGCTCGATATAAAAATGAGGCTTGTCCCGAAAGACGACGGATTTATGGATGAGTTGCAGCAGCGTTGCCTCCAGGCCGGAGTCAAGGTGGTGTTTACACCATGCCTGAAGAAAGCTCCGCTGAACGGATCGACCCGCTGGATGAACGACACTCCGCTGATTCAGCTTTCCGACCGTTTCAAGCGCAACGACATTTTCTGGTTCACCTTTTTCCACGAGGCAGCCCACATCCTGAAGCACAACAAGAAAGATGTGTTTATCGAAGGACTGGATTATTCGTGCGATGGAAAAAAGAAAGAAGATGAAGCAGATGCCTGGGCGGCCGACTATCTGATCAGCAGGAAAGATGAACAACGGATGATTGAAAGCGGAATGTTCCAGAAAGCAGATATCGAGAGGTTTGCCATGCAATTCCATACCCACCCGGCCATCGTTGCCGGACGGCTGGCAAAAAGGGGCCTTGTCGGTCATGAACTCGGCAACTCTCATGGATTTTACAGGAAAGTTGAACTGAACGCTTGAAGTGAAGTAATGAAACAGCAGCAGAATCAGAAACTTGAACCGAGGATTCTGATCGAGCAGCCCGGAAGTACGGAGAATTTCGCTCTGATTCGGAGCAAAGGCGATCAGGCAACTCCCTCCCGGAAGCCTGCTCCTTACTGGCTTGAGCGGGGTAACTGACTCTTCACCCTGCTTTTACTGGCAAAATGATCCTCTATTCAATACGTCTTATCTATATAATAAATATCATGCGCAATGTGCGTGTTTGAGCCGTTGCATTCCATCCGTTATCGTGTTTCGCTTGTCAGAACAACATGATTTCCCTGCAATGATCGAAAAGATTTTTACGTGTTAAGACGAGAAAATCAGGTGAGGTTCCTTTGGAAATTATTGCAGTGGAAAACGTAAATTAACGTGATGAAATACTTTTTCGTTTGTACGACCTGAAGTATTAACCGTGTTGTTTGAGATAGTACCCCCGGTACAGCAATTTGATTCGAGAAACCATGCACTGGATTGCCCCTGCTGAAAAAGATACAGCAACTGTCACTCTTGAAAAAAGGCTATGGGATGCGTTTGTTGAATTGTATCAACTATCAGATTGTAATAATTAAGAAAAAGGACAGACTTGACATATTGCTGTTATAGAAGAATGTTCTGCATTCCTATCGGATATACATATAGATTTAACATAACTCACCAGGACTAGGAGACAATATTCGTGAGCTATTCCTCTATACGCGATAACCATTCCCACGGTACAGTCGGAGATTTTCTCAAAAAAAATATCACCGATGCCTCTAACCTGTCTATTGTCTCAGCTTACTTTACGATTTATGCATTTCATCATCTGAAGGATGAATTGAACAGCATAGAACACCTTCGTTTTCTTTTCGGTGAACCAACATTTCTGAAGTCGCTCGATCCGGAAAAAGTCAATACCCGTGACTTTAAGATCGAGGACGACCAGCTTGTTATTCCAATTGAAAGCCGCCTGACACAGAAAACAGTTGCCCGTGAATGTGCCGAATGGTTGGGCGATAAGACAGAAATTCGGTCAATGGTGAAGCCAAACTTCCTGCACGGCAAAATGTACCATATCCGGCAGTCCAACGGAGTTGAAAAAGCCATCGTCGGCAGCTCTAATTTTACGGTAAACGGTCTTGGGCTTGGCTCAAACAAGAATATTGAGCTGAATATGGTTATCGACAGCGATCGAGACCGCGCTGAGCTTAAAGACTGGTTTGATCAGCTCTGGAATGACGAGACGGGCATCGTTGAAGATGTGAAAGCTCAGGTTCTCACCTATCTGGAACAGCTCTATGTCGATAACGCTCCAGAGTTTATCTATTTCAAAACTCTGTTTCACCTGTTTGAAAACTATCTCGACGAGCAAAAGCAGGGAGGGTTGCTCAATGAGCGTACCGGTTTCTTCGACAGTGAAATATGGAACGAACTGTATGATTTCCAGAAGGACGGTGTTAAAGGTGCTGTCAATAAAATTCTGAAACACAACGGCTGCATTATTGCCGACAGTGTTGGTCTTGGCAAGACTTACGAAGCGCTTGCTGTTATCAAATACTTTGAGCTGCTGAACGCAAAAGTGCTGGTACTATGCCCGAAAAAACTCTCCGGCAACTGGACGATCTATCAAGCGAGTCAGAACAACGCACTCAACCCTTTTGTCAAAGATCGATTCAGCTATACCGTTTTGTATCATACCGATCTCGGGCGAGATAATGGCCGTTCCGATGCAAACGGAATAGACCTTGGCAACTTCAACTGGGGTGCTTACGATCTCATTGTCATTGACGAATCGCATAATTTTCGGGGTAACCCTCTGGAAAAAATAAAGGAAGATGGTTCTACAC
>JAAXXY010000014.1 GCA_013334225.1 Chlorobiaceae bacterium | reverse complement strand
CGACCGTCGAGGAGCTTCGTTGTCATCCCCTCTTTTTTTTCGACCCCTTCATGAATCAGTTTATTGCTGAAACGGGTGTTATTCCTGTTGAAAAGCCTGCCCACCCGGTCGTTACCCCAGCCGCAGCCCCTGATCAGCCTGCCGCGATAATAATTGTCACGGACAACAGTGTAGAGACAATTGCTGTCAAGATCCAGCTTGAGAATCTCACCGGCCAGCTCTGGTGCGACGATTTCATCACTGTCTATGGAAAGTATCCAGTCATTCGAAGACTTGTCGACAGCGAGGTTTTTCATTGGCCCGAATCCGATGAAAGGATGCTCATAAACCCTGACATTCTCATAACTTCTCGCAATATCGAGCGTTCTGTCAGTTGAACCGTTATCAAGGATAACAACCTCGCTGAACGGCTTCAGGGCTTCGAGGCATTCATAGAGATAAGTCTCTGAATTTTTCGTCAGAACAGTTACCGAAATGTTGTTAGCCACTGTTCGATTTCCTTTTTAATGACAAGAGGATCGATTTGATAAAGGCACTCGCTGATACCATGATGGTCGTCACAACCGGCCTTGCCGCATGCAACACAGGGCATGTCCGCCTGGAAAAGAGTAATGTTGCCATAGGTCTGGACCGGCTTGTTCACCCTTGTCCCTGCATGAAGCGCATTGCACCAGGGAGACCACATGCTGAGAAAGGTCGGACCATAGATGGCAAAAATGCGTTTATTCTGCGATGCAGCGATATGCATATTGAGAGTATCCGCTCCAATATAAGCAAGTGAACGATCGCTGAGCGCGATGAATTCATCAATAGTGGTTTCGCCTATAAAATCATGGATGTTGTTGTGCTTGGGAATCGATCTTTTAATCTCAAGATCAAGAGCACTCTTCGAGCCCGTAACAACCAGAGCGATTCCGAGAGTGTTCAGTTCTTCCAGCAATCTATTTCTGAGCGTTTCAGGGTATACTTTATAACGGTATTGCGCACCGGGATGAAAAATAACGAATCTGGAAATACCATGCTCGTCCAGCATCTTTTCGATATTTTCAGCCGCTGAAGAAGAATGATGTGAAGAGACCACCGGCCTTCCGGAACCGATACCGAGCAGGTCAAGCGGAGTAGTGTTGTTCTCGATGATATGTCTGGTAGAATCGAAATTATAATGATGAGAAAGAAGCAACCGTTTCCACCAGGATTTTTTATTCGATGCATCAACCGCACTTATTGAGAAGCCTGAAGCGGCCAATGCAAACATGACCGAACGGTCACTTGCCGTCAGACTGATGCTCATGTCGTAACGCCTTGCAATCTTTTTGAGAAGATGAAAAGTGATGGCACCAAGCCCTTTGTCCTCATCCTTGTAGGAGAACTGGTAAATATTTTCAATATGTGGCAGGGTTCGCGCGATGGCAAGTGTATCATCGTTGATCAGCAGATCGATTTGCGGGTTTCCATAAGCCCGGAACAGCCCTTCTATCAATGGTGAACTTAAAAATACATCACCGTTGGAACGTTGAACGACGATCAGTATACGCTTGATTCTGCAATCATCCATATGTCAGCGCAGGCAAAGTAAAAAGCAGTTAATAAACAAAGAACCGTTAACATTGGCGTGAAGTCTCTTCAACCCACTGAACTCTTTCATGAACGTTGATCCCATAAAATCTGACAAATCAATGCCCTTCATTTATAACAGTGTCATTCATTGAGAAATTGTCGGTCTTCTTGATGGTAAATTTTTTAATGGCATGAAGATACGCCATTTCATCCCGCGAAAATACGCATTTACAAATACGCGAGTAAGACCTCTTTTTGCTGAATATGATAATAATCTGAAGAAACGATAATTTCTTGTCCAGACTTTTCTTTTTAACAACTCTTCAGATCTTTTGGCGACTATAAGCTGAAGCAAGTCGACGTTTCCGATTTTCTTCAAATCTTTCATTCGTTGTGAAAGTACCGCAAGAAAAACTTCCTGACTTTTAATTTGCCTGTTTATCTTCTGATCATAAGTTTGTTTCTGCATATCGGAATTTGAAGATATCCCTGCTTCATGCCTGTATCGCACCAGAGGTTCGGATATATATTCAAAACCGCCAAGCAAGGCGCTTCGGAATCCGATAACAAGATCTTCAAAACATTTATCGTATTGTATCGGACCGAATTTCTCTTCGATTTTCCTGGTGAAAGCATTTGCTGCACCAATAATCAGCGCTCCGCATACAGCCATTTCTTCGATCTTCATCCCTTGTGATATCACGGGGGGTACTCTCATATCGAGTTCATTTCCTTCGTTATCAATAAGATAGACAGCGGAATGAATCAATGACGCCTTTCGGTTTGATTCGACATACTTCTGAACCACTCTTTCGGTTCTGTGAGGCAGAGAAATATCATCACCGGCGGCACAAATTATCAACTCTCCCGAAGACAGTTCTGTTATCCTGTTGATGTGACGAATCAGCCCCAAATTTTCCTTGTTCCGGTTTATTACAATCCTGTGGGGACCTTTGTATTCAGCCGCCATCTTCTCGATAATCCGAAAAGTGCCATCTTTCGAGCAATCATCAGAAATCACAATTTCAAGCGGTGAATAAGTCTGACTGAAAGCACTCTCGACTGCTTCATGAATATATTTTTCCTGATTATAGGTAATGAGAAAAAATGTGACGGTCACTTTATCATCGATCATCATGAATCCTCTTATTTTCGACAATCAAGATTTTTTTATCCTGTTCAGAGATGAATCTTTATAACATCTTCCATTCCCCGTCATGGCGTACCATGTGCAGAGTAAAACCTGATCGTCCCTGTTCTGCATCTATCCATTTCCTGCTTTCATACTTTGCCATAAATTTGTCCCTTTTTCTCGACAGCCATTTTGATCCAACTCTTGAACGGAAATATGCAAGATCACCGAGGGATTTCTGCCCCGTTGTTTTTTTAATCGCTTTCTGGGTTATCGATCCGAAATGATGAAAAACAGAATCCCCGACAATACCCATTGGAATACCCGCTCGCTTGCACCGGAAAAAGTACTCGGCATCTTCATAACCACCGAGCCTGCGATCGGTGTCAGGGAACCCGATTTTTTCGCATACATCGCGATGAACAGCGAAACAGACTCCGTGGAACTTTCCCCTGCGGATCACCCCGGACATCTTGTGATTGTAGTTTATTGCGAAAGTATTGAAATCGTAGTCGTTCTGACCCTCGAGCAATGCGGGACTTGCCACCCCGAGTTTTTCGCGTTCAGCGGAGCTGAGAAGTGCTTCGATCGCATCCGGTCCTGCAAGAACATCGTTGTTCAGCAATACTACCCATTCTGAATCAAGGCTCAAAACGATACCCTGCGTCCACGCACAACCGCAACCAAGATTAGTGCTGTTGCGATGCTGTCTCAATTCGGGATGCTGTTTCAGCCATTGAGGAGTATCATCACTACTGGCATTATCGATGATCAGGATATTCCCGGGTTGAATATTCTGCCGAAGAAGACTTTCTACACATTGTACTGTATATTGCAACTGATTGAAAACCGGTATCACAATGGTATAACGGTCGAAGCTGAATGACATAGGAGTTGATTGAAGTAACAGTTAATGACCTCATGACTGAATTGAAAGTACAAAAAGATTTTTTGTTCTCAGGTCAATCCCCTCTTAATATGGCATTACATCAGCAGCCGCTCTGCCTTGAATCCTGTACTTTGTTACCCTGAAATTCTTATCTTTGGGTCCCCGCTTCATTAAATGCATTTATAATAAGGAGATACATAACGAACAACTTATCTGTGAATACTAAATATCTCAACAGAAACCTCAGTATTTGCAGGAAAAGAGAGGTAGGTAAGCCATTAACTCATATTTTTTATATTTTTTCTTTATAAAGGAAAAATGAATTATTGAACGTTTCGATGAAATTACTGCTGCGAATTCTCCGATATCTTTCTCCGTCCAAAGGCAAGATCATGCTGGTCGTTCTGGTAAGCATGATCACTTCTCTCTTGAGCGTTGTCTCGATTTATTCAATCCTGCCACTTCTTAACGAAGTATTTTCAACAGGCACAACGACCCAGGCCGCACACAAAACTTCTCCAGAACTAAAACTGGATTTACAAACCGCGAGTAAACAGAAAATCCGGCCTTCTGATAGTGGACCGTTGGCGCCAGCCAATGAAAAAGCTCCAGAGAGGTTTGACGTAAAAGATACAGAACGTCTTAAAACCTGGGCTCTTGACAAATTCCAGGCGATGTTCAGCTCAGAAAAAAAAGAAGTGAAGCTCCTGAAAATATGCTTTTTCCTGATCTCGGCATTCGCCATTAAAAATCTGTTCATTTACCTGAACGGACAGATTATTTACAGAATTCAGACCAAAACCGCCAAAAAGCTCCGGGACGACGTATTCAGCAGTATCATTGAAATGCATCTCGATTATTTCAATAAAAATCGGGTAGGAAACCTGATGAACTACGTCTATAACGATGTCGAGAACGTCAATAACAGCATAAGTTCGACATTCGTCAATTTTCTGCAGAACCCTTTCTCCGTTGTCGTTTACTTTATCGTACTTCTTGCTCTCAGCTGGAAACTGACGCTCTTTTCAGCACTCACTTCACTTTCCATACTCTTCGTTATTCGCGGCATCAGTAAAAATGTCAAAACTCTGGCCTTCGATCTGCAGTCCAAAATGGTCGACATGAACTCAGTTCTGCAGGAAAAATTCAATGGCATAAAAGTCATCAAATCCACGGCATTCGAAGAGATCGAGCTCGACAGGTTCAAATCGTTTACCAGAGAATTCAGAAAACTGGGGATCAGGATCGCTCAGGTGAGAAACCTGATCACCCCTCTGAATGAAACCCTGCTTATCGCAGCGATTGCCATGGTGCTCTGGTTTGGCGGACTGCAGGTCTTTAACGGTGCAATGACTGCCAATGAACTGCTGGTTTTTGCATTTACCCTCTATTCAACGATGGGCCCCATCAAATCACTTGGGGAAGCGAACACTTCAGTACAGATGGGACTTGTCTCCGTTAAAAGGTTATTCGAACTTCTCGACACAGAGCCGGCAATTATCAACGGAACCCGGGATATAAAAACATTCTCCGGCAACATCAGGTTTGAAAATGTCTGTTTCAAATACAATGAAGATAAATCTGCCGCCAATATACTTGATCATGTATCGTTCGAGATCAATAAAGGTGAAGTTGTCGCACTTATAGGACAATCAGGATCAGGAAAATCAACAGCTGTCGACCTGTTGATGCGTTTTTACGATGTCGACTCCGGACGCATTACTATCGACGGAATAGATATCCGTGAGTACGACTACAAACAGTTACGCAAAATGATCGGAGTTGTGAACCAGGAGGTCATACTGTTTAACGACACCATTGAACAGAATATCGCCTATGGTGTTCATGGGGAAATCAGCAGAGCCCGCATCGAACAGGCGGCAAAGCTGTCAAATGCTCACGAATTCATTACAGAAAAACCTCAGCAGTATGACACCATGATCGGCGACCGCGGCATCCAGCTTTCAGGAGGACAGCGACAGAGAATTGCCATCGCACGGGCAATGGTCAATAACCCTGAACTGTTGATATTCGATGAAGCTACCAGTGCTCTCGATAACGAATCAGAAAAAATAGTCCAGCAAGCTATCGATCAGGCAATGGAAAACCGTACGGCACTTGTTGTTGCTCACCGCTTGTCGACCATCAAGAACGCTGACAAAATCATTGTCCTGGACAAAGGAAGAGTTGCAGAATCAGGAAGCCATGAGGAACTGATCGCCGTCAACGGCTTGTATAAAAAACTCTATGAGCTTCAGTTCGGAGCAACACCGTCACTATGATAACCATACGTAATCAACCTTCTTTCTGTCGAAGAAAGCTGATCAAGGAGCGTTTGCTTATTTCCTCGCTTTCTGCTTCTTCTTTGCCGTAGTGCCGATACCAAGCAGATCGGCAATATTGGCCGCCGGGTCGATAACCGGCCTGATCAAGGGTGAAGCGCAGGTCATGAGCGTCGTGACACCAGGACCGTGGCCGGCTTCGAGACAGTCGCTGTGCACAACGATCCCGATTGTGATCGCGCCTTTTCGGTATGCCCGTCCGAAACGGTTGTCATGATCGAGAAGGGCGACAAAATCGCCGAAACGGATCCGGTCGATCCCGTATTCCCTGACCGTGTCGGCATCGCTCGTCATGATATCGTAGTCGCCTTTCGCCACATGGGCCGATCCGATGCCCGATCCCATGCAGACTGCAGGGACAACGGTCGTAACCGGCACTTCGAGCATGCCGCCATCAAGCTCTCGGATGTGCATTGACCGAAGCAGATCCGGATCGAGATTGAACAGGGTGATATCGGGATAATCGGAAAGCTTCAGGCCCTGACCTTTTCCCCTGATGACAATCGTGTCACTGTAAAGCATTTTTTCCTTGACATCTTTCGGAAAATCGACAATCACATGTTCCGAACCTCCGTGATGCCCCAGTACTCGGCCTTCTGCGCCTTTTGCATCGCCGGTGACAACGGTGGCCCTGTTGCCCGCGCATGCATAGATCTGCAACCCGACATTGGGATGTTCGAACGGCTTGTGCGTATCGGCCGTACAGCTCACTCCCGGCTCTATATGATCACCGACCCATCCGAATGCAGGGTCACCGGCCTGAACATTCAGGGTTATCCCTCCTATTGATGGCAGAATAAAAGGGGTGCCATGATGATCAACTTCCCAGTTGCCCCTCGTTCTTGGCTGACCGGGATGACACTGCAGCAAAAACTCTACAAGATGCTTTTCGTTTGTTTGAAGCATGATATTTTCTACAATGATAATTGAATGATAACATACACCCGGAACAGATTCACCGGAGCATGATCAATCATGGAATTATTTTAAAAAAAGAATGGGCACAACATTGTATGCCCATTCTTTCAGCAAGAAAAAACACATTCCGGCCGTGCAATGATAAAACCAGATAATCGTTCTGAACATGAACCGCAAAAAAAGAAACCGGTTGTTCTGTTATTACTGATAAAACCGCTTCGGGTAACCGGAAAAAAATGAACGCTGGTTCCGGCCGACTCTCAAACAGGGGTTACGCCGGCAGCCTGAAGACCTTTTGATCCCTGAACTACTTCCATCATCACTTTCTGGCCTTCAACAAGGGTTTTGCGGCCGTTGCCGACGATTGCGCTGTAATGCACAAAAACGTCTTTTCCGCCTTTCTGTTCAATAAACCCGTACCCTTTTTCTTCGTTGAACCATTTTACAGTTCCTTCAACCTGATTACCCATATTGACCTCTTTTTTGCCGGTTTTACCTGGCGTTACCATGAGCTTCCCGTGTCAGAAAAGCCCAAAAAAAATTTATTTTTTTGTAAAAAATAATTTACTCACTTTAGGTTTATTCAAAAAAAAAGTTGCACACTTTGCGCAACTTTTTTTGTGCGAGTATACACTGCCCCCAAACTCCTTTCAGGAGTCCTATATTACTTATTTATCTACACATACAGGTTACCGGATACCCCAGAACTTGATTTTGCGGTCATCACTTCCGCTGACAATCATTTTGCCGTCAGGAGAAATATCGACCGACTGAACTTCAAGAACATGTCCTCTGTATGTATGCAGGAGCTGTCCGGATTTGACATCCCAGAGCCTCACCGACTCGTCATTTGCCGCACTTGCAACCATTGAGCCTTCCGGATGGAAGCAGACACAGCGGACACCATCCTCATGGCCTTCAAGAACCTTGATGATCTCGCCGCTTCCGGCATCGATAATCTTGACTTTCGCATCTCGACCACAGAAAGCGATAAGCGTGTCATCAGGGCTGAAGACAAGACTGTGAGAAAGAGTATCGTTGGTTTTATAATTCGCTATGTTTCTGCCTGTTTCCGCATCCCAGATCTTAATGATGGGCTCCTCTCCGCAGCTTGCGATTTTCTTCCCGTCATGACTGAAGACAACACATTCAATATACGATTTGTGCCCTGTAATCGTTTTCACTTCTTTGCCCGACTCTACATCCCAGAGTTTTATGGTTGCATCACGGGAACAACTTGCAAGTATTTTCCCGTCAGGACTGAATGCGATCATTCTGACCTCTGTATCATGCCCTTTGCAGACATGGATGCATGTACCAGTCTCGGCGTCCCATATCCTCACGGTGCTGTCGATACTTCCGCTTGCAACCTTGTCGCCCTTGGGGCTGTAATCGACACACTTGACCCAGGTCGTGTGGCCTGACATGGTGTGCAACGCTTTGCCGCTCTCAACGTCCCACAGCATCACTTTTTCATCAAAACTGCCGCTCACAAGCTTTTTGCCGTCGGGGCTGAACGTGACACCAAGCACTCTGTCCTGATGGCCTTCCAACGTTTTTATCAGGTTCACGTCTTCAATGAGTTTCGGACGTTTCAGTACAACCTCTTCCTTCTTGCCGAATATTTTCGATAATAAACCCATAGTGAATAGAGCTGTTTTAATTTAATGTCCTTTTGAAGGCCTGCAAGCGCCCGAATTCTGGAAATATGTCTGTTAATGTAAAAAAAATTATTGCCTTCCCCGAATTCCGGCTGCTGTCAGGAAAAATTGTACCGCCGTCCTTTCCATTCCGCTCCCTTTCCGGATCTGATGATATAAAAAGAGTTCCAGGCAATGGCAAGCAGCATGAGCTGAGAGAGTACGTTGAAAAATGCAGAGGCAACAGGTTGACGAAACTTCAGGGCTATGATAACCCGGCAGATAAGCGCAAGGATTATCTGGGCAAAAGGCAACCAGAATATCGCAGTTGTGAATTCCCGGTAGAAAATGGCAGAAAAAATAAATCCATAGGGGACTATGTAAAAAACCGCGACAAGCAGCATAAGCATAATCAGAACTGGAGTGCTATACCCGATGCCTGCGAAAAGGTTTTTTGAAAACCCGGTCCAGATATCGTTGAAACTCCTGTACATTCTGCAACTCAACACATCGGTGCCGTTATATGCAACTACCTTGCCTCCGGCTTTTTTTATCGCCCTGCACAGCCAGACATCTTCGACAATAGATTCACGGACCGAAGTATGTCCATTGATTCGTTCATAAAGCTCACGACGAAACAGGATGAACTGGCCTACGGCGAAACAAAAAGCGGGAATTCTGGTACGGCTGACAAACCGGAGCGGCAGGTAGCACATAAGGATAACATACACAAGAGGCACTATGAGCTTTTCCCAGAACGAACCAAGTTCCTGTCGGGGTGTCAAGGTAAGCATATCAGCTTGTGCCGCCTGCAATGCCCCAAGCGACCTGCGAAGAGCATCAGGAAGATGATTGGTATCGGCATCCGTGAAAAGCAGAAACTCTCCCCTGGCTTCATGCGCAAGCTGAAAACATGCCCAGGCTTTGCCATGCCATCCCTCGGGAAGCGGTTCTCCCTGAACAATATGCAAACGACTGCCTGAATCAACCTGAATTTTTTTCAGTATATCGGGTGTCGCATCGGTAGAACCGTCATCGAGCACGATAATCTCGAAATCCCTGTAATCCTGCATCAGAAGGGATAAAACACAGCGCTCGATATTGAGCATTTCATTGCGTGCCGGGACAAGAACTGAGACAAAAGGTCCGCTGTCCGGCGGATTTTCCGGCAAGTCACGCAGATCGACCAGATTCCTGAGCAATATGCCGAAAAAGACGAGCAGTGAGCACAATACCAGTATCTGATAGACAGGAAGAATCATTGCAACGTTAAAAAAAGCCGCCCTCACAGGCGGCCCTGAGTGAAAAGAATAGGATACTGTGTCAATCGATCAGTTTGTTGATATCATACTCGAAGATTCCTTCCGCACCGGCTTTCTTCAGATCAGGTATGAGTTTGCGCACGATTTTCTCGGTAACGATCACTTCAAGCGCAACCCATTCGGCTTCAACAAGATATGATATGGTCGGCTGACGCAAAGCAGGAATAATAGACAGTATCTTGTCAAGCGAGGATTTAGGCGCGTTCATTTTCAATCCCACTTTGCCCTGGGCGTTGATAGCACCCTCGAGCAGCAGTGCCATATTCTCGATTTTCTCGCGTTTCCAGGGATCGTTCCATGAATCCTTGTTCGCTATAAGCTTCGTATTGGATTCGAGGATCGTTTCGACAATCCTCAGCTTGTTCGCCCTGAGAGAAGAGCCTGTCTCGGTCACCTCTACAATGGCATCGGCAAGATCGGGAGGTTTGACTTCGGTTGCACCCCAGCTGAATTCAACCGAGGCATTCACACCGTTGCTTGCAAGGTATTTCTTCGTAATATTGACAACCTCTGTTGCAATATGTTTTCCTTCAAGATCTTTCACCGATCTGATGGCTGAGTTCTCCGGTACGGCAAGGACCCAGCGAACAGGCCTCATTGAAGCTTTGGAATAGATAAGATCGGCAACCTCAACCACATCGGCATCGGTCTCGATAATCCAGTCCTTACCGGTAAGTCCGACATCGAAAGCACCCATTTCAACATAATGGGCCATTTCCTGTGCCCTGATCAGGATAGCTTCCAGTTCGTCGTCATCTATTGATGGAAAATAGGAACGGCTCTGAACGGAAAAATGGAACCCGGCATGTGCGAAAAGGTCTATTGTAGAGTCCTGAAGACTTCCTTTCGGCAACCCGAGTTTCAGGACTTTGTTGTCATTGCTCATATCTGCTTGTTTCTGTTGTTTAACGTGATAACTGCCTGAGTTCGAAAACGCCACGGTCGAAAACCCCGTAAGGTAAAGAACCATCGATCCATGAACCGAGGTTTATGTATTTTCGTTTACCTCCTGACAGCTCTGCAATACCGTGCTCATGATTATGGCCGCAGACAAAATAATCGAAATCTTTTTCCTGTGCCAGCGATTCGGCAAAATTCAACAAACGATCGCTTTTATAGAAACCATTGCCTTCCTGTTTGTCCCGGCTGTAGCGCGAATATCCTTTCATGATACCTATGGCGAAATCGGGATGAAATCGTGACAGCAGAGCGATGTTGAACGGATTTCTTATGATATGCACAAACAGCTTGTAGCCGATATCCCCTTTTCCGAGGCCGTCGCCATGGGCGAGGACAAACTTTGATCCGTCAATAGTGAACTCCTGCATTCCGTAACATGTTTTCACTCCGAGCTCCTCGTCAAAGAAGCGCCCGAGATAAAAATCGTGATTTCCGGCAATATACGACACCTCGATACCGTTTCGGACAAGGTCGGAAAGCATGCAGTAGAACCTTGTGAATCCCTTTGGAACGAGATGACGGAACTCCATCCAGTAATCGAAAATATCACCCAGCATATAAAGCGAACGGCCTTCTGCCTTGATTATGGCAAAAAGCCGTTCGAGATGGTCAAGCTTGAGCTTCTCGTTCTTTTTGTCCTGAAGACCTACGTGTATATCACTGATAAAAAAAGAAGCGGACATCTCAGATTACCTTGAGCGCAAGAACCACGGCAAGAGGAATGGTCAGGTTATCGACCTCCTTCGGGCTCAGTCCTTCGATGATTGTCGCGATAACTGAAATAGCGATGATACGCATCGGATCAAAAGATTCCGGCAGGATCAGTTTCACGAAGAAAAGCCCTGCAGCAACGCTGCCGACAAGAAATGCAATACTTCCCTCCACGCTCTTGTCGCTGAAAACATGGTATTTCATTTTTCCGTACCTTGTGCCGATAACCGGTGCGAGACCGTCACCCCAGCCGAGAATGGCCATCGCCAGCACACCTTCGAGGCTCTTGTAGTAGATCGAACCGCAGATCATTGCAACAATCACGAAATAGAGGGTCCCTTTCAGCAATTCTCGTTTGTCCCCGGTTCGCGTCATGGTTTTTACCGCCTGATCGTCATCGGCGGCAAAAAGACCTTTCTGGACAAGCAGCAGCGTCCATACCGCGAAAACGGTGATATTCAGATACTGGGACCAGTCTCCGTCAACATAAAGCGGAAGAAAAACAATCACAGAGCCTGCACAGATATGGGTGATCTTGCGGCTGATATCACGTGGAAGACCATGATTGGTCACGAGATAATCCATAAGAGGGGGAACACTGAAAACATAAACAAAGGTCAGCAGCGTGACCAGTGCATTATGCCACACGACAGGGAGCGAAAAAAACGTTGCATGAAGAGTATCCATGGCATTAGTATTTAAAAGTTGCGTTATTCCCGGGAAAAAACAGAATGTTCTGACGGGCCCACCCTCTTTACCACTAAAATACGAAGCAACGTCATCATCCGGCCTTTACATGCAAAAGCACCATCAGTGAGGTACATTCAGGTATTTAAGTCCCACCATTCCGGCAACGAACAGAAAACTGACAAGAAACAGGATGTTGTTGATCACCTGGAACCTGAGAAAAGCGTTGTGCTCCTGCACCTCGCTGTGACCGATCGCATTGCCGAAGCCGTCCTTTACGGCATTGTTCACGAACGATATACCGCCCTTCGGATCGATGAGGATCTGGATCTGCAGCACAAGGTTGAGCAGAAGCCCTACAAGCACAAGCACCAGCGGCACATAGAACCCCCATGTATATGAAAGGTAGGCAAGAACACCGAAAACAAGATCGACGATCACGAAAGAGACAAGGAAGGTATTGCGTGCGCCGATCATGACCGTCAGCGATTTCAGCCCTCCTTTCTTGTCACCGGCTGCCGATTTGAAATCGTTGAGAATAATGAGCGCTACGGCCATCAGGAAGTTGAGGCTTGCAAGCCATATCGCTTCCGGCCTGATATCACTGAAAAGCGCATTGGCGGAAATGAAGGTGACAAAGCCGTAGGAAAAGCCGACAGCGGGAGCCGAAGTGAGAATGTTTTTCTTCAGTTTGAACGGTGGCGCCGAATAGAGATATGCCACTACCAGTGCCGATAAAATAGAGATGAGAATAACCATTCCGCGAGTGCCTCCGATTTCCCTGAAAATCAGAAAACCGCAGATAATGGCGAGCAGAAGGACGACGATGCTGTTCAGGAGGCCTTCCTTTTCAGTCAGCCGCCCTGAAGGAATCGGACGGGTCGGTTCGTTTACCCTGTCAAGATCGAGATCGAAATAATCGTTGACCGACTGGCTGAAACCTGTGCCGAATGGACCGAACATAATAAAAATGGCAAAAAGGAGAATATAGTCGCGCAATGTAGGCTGCATGCCTCCTGAAGCCATGACCCCTGCGGCAAGGCAGGGATAGCAGCTGAGCCAGGTTACAGGATCGAGCAGTTCAAGATGAGCTCTGACTTTATCGATAAATCCAATTCTTGCGGCAGCTGGCATGCGTTTACTTCTCTTGGGCCCGTCGGGCCCGTTAAACTTGAGTATTTAAACAGTTAATTTACAAATACGTCTCAAGATAAAAAAACTTAGAGAAGAGTAAAGAACTACCTGAATCGCAAGAGGTGGCAAGACCGACATCAACATTCAACGAACCGTGCTTTTCAGGGGAAACGAATCATCTTTCTCTCAGTCACTTATCGACAACCGTTCCCAGCAGGGTTGCCGATGTCGCTCCGGTGATACGGACATCGAGAACGTCACCCGGCCCGTAACCGGCACGATCGAAAACCACGGCCCTGTTGGTGGCTGTACGGCCCATAAGCTGTTCTTCCGAACGTTTACTTTCCGATTCCGCCAGAACCTCGACTACCGCTCCTGTTGCTTCCTCATACAATTTCGAGGATATTTCGTTCTGCAGATCGATGATTTCCTGAAGGCGTCGTTTTTTCACCGGTTCAGGAATATCGTCGGGCAGGGTTCTTGCTGCGAGCGTTCCGGGCCTTGTCGAATAGAAAAACATGAATGCCGAATCAAATCTGATATCTGAAAGCAGTTTGAGCGTTGCCTGGTGGTCCTCCTCTGTCTCGCTGCAGAATCCTGCGATGAGATCGGTGGTAATGGCAACACCTGGAATGATGGACCTGATCAGATCGATTTTTCCACGATACTCTTCCACACTGTGCCCACGGTTCATAAGCCAGAGCATTCTCGTTGAACCTGACTGAACCGGAAGATGTATATGGTTGCAGAGGTTTTCATGTCCGGCTATGACCCTCAGCAACGGTTCGGATATATCCTTCGGATGGGAAGTAGTGAACCGGATCCTTGTTTTCGGAGCTGCATGGCTTGCCGCTGCAAGCAGGTCAGCGAAATCCCGCCCTGTTTCAGGGTCTGAATAGGAGTTCACGTTCTGTCCAAGCAGCGTTATCTCCCGGTAACCTGTTTCTGCAAGCTGCCGGACTTCATTCAGGACGGTGCTGAAGGCATGGCTCCTTTCACGCCCCCTGGTAAACGGCACGACACAGAATGCGCACATGTTGTTGCAACCTCGCATTACAGGAACGAATGCGCTTATCGAACCCTGCCTCTGCGGCTCGATTCCCTCATACATTTCAGCGGCGTTGAAATCAAGGACCGCAAGGCGGGCTCCTCTTCTTGCCTGCTCGATAAGCGATGGCAGGGTACGATAAGTATCAGGACCAGCAAGAAAATCGATAGCCGGCGACAGGGAAAACATTTCCTCGCGCTGGTACTGAGGTATGCAACCGGTAATACCGACAAGCAGGTCTTTTCTTCTTTTTTTCATACCCTGCAGGTGATGGAGGTAGTTTTCAATGCGGTCTACGGCATGTTCCCGGACAGCACAGGTGTTGAGCAGAATAATTCCGGCGTCCTCTTCTGCTGTTGCGGGATTAAACCCTTCGTTCAGCAAAAGTGTCGAAATTATGCCCGTATCAGCCTGGTTCATCTGGCACCCGAAGGTATGGATATAATATCTTCTCGATCTCTCATCCTGTTTCATCATATCCTCCGATTGTTCCGAATGTTTGTTCCTGTAAAGTTTAAAAAACAGCCGGTAAATATCCTCGTGCGCTAAAACACCCAATCATGCACGTTCTCTTATACTCGCATCGTGACCAAGCTGCAAATGCATGATTGTTCGATGAAAAGCGGAAAAATCAGAAGGGCGACCTTTCAGCCGCCCGTTCACTGATTTTTATAAACAGGACATCTTTGATACATCCGTTATTTCATGTGTCAGGCACCAAAATGGATATGCTTGAATTTTTCAAGAAGCGCTTCCGCTTCATCCTTGCACTGCCCGCATACCGTTCCGAGCTTTGTCCGCTCCTGCAACTCGTAGTAGGTACGAGCCCCTTCGAGAACGGCATCCTCGATATCATGATCGGTGATGTTCATGCACTGACAAATGATCTTGGCCTGTTCTTCCTTGACCTTGTCCTCCATGCCGTTGCGGATGTAGTAATTGTTTATGGCCGCCCGTAATGCCTTGTCACCAAGCACGGAACAATGGATCTTGTTCTCAGGAAGACCGCCGAGTTCCTTTGCGACCTCCTTCGGTGAAACATGGAAGGCCTGGTCAAGGGTCATGCCTGTTACCATCTCCGAAAGGATCGAGGTACTTGCAATCGCACTTGCACAACCATATGTTTTCCACTTGCAGTCGGTTATGACCTCTTTTTCCTTGTCTACTTTTATCACAACCATCATCTGGTCACCGCACTGCAGGTTTCCTTCCATTCCAACACCGTCGAAATCATCGGTATTATCCCCCTGCAGAATATTCTTCGGGCTCATGAAATGCTCCTTGAGCTTTTCGGAATAAGCCCATTCACCTGCCTGCAACATGACATCCTCCTTTTATATATGCCGTTGACATATCTCTTATTCGTTGAATTGTTCTTGGTAATACATCGAGCAGATACTCCACCTGCCCGAGATTGCTATCCCTGCCCATACTGATCCTTATGGAACCGTGAGCCGTTTCGGCGTCCACGCCAGTAGCGAGAAGCACATGCGATGGATCGAGTGAACCCGAAGCGCATGCGGAACCAGTCGAAACGGCAATCCCTTCGAGATCGAGATAAAGCAGGATGGCCTCCCCTTCAGCGCCTGCGAAGGAGACATTGAGTGTTCCCGCAAGTGAATCCTCAGGATGGCCGTTGAAGTGGATATCGTCAATTCTCTCTTCGATGCCCCGTCTAAGCACACTCTTCAGTTCGAGCAATCTTTTCTCTTCGTCATCCATCTCGAGCGCTCGCATTTCAACCGCCTTGCCAAGGCCGAGAATTCCGAGAGTATTTTCAGTACCGGCACGCCTTCCCCGCTCCTGGTGACCTCCCCTGATAAGCGGGCAATAAGGAATGCCCTTTTTCGCAAAAAGTGCGCCAACACCTTTAGGACCGTAAATCTTGTGGCCGGACAGGGTAAGAAAATCGACACCGAGCTTACGGACATCGACCGGCACCTTACCGACAGCCTGAACGGCGTCGGTGTGCATATAGGCACCCCGCTCATGCACCATTTTTGTGATGGTTTCAATATCCTGCAGCGTACCGATCTCGTTGTTGGCCATCATGACCGATACAAGTCCGACATCGTCGCCAAGCATGCTCTCGAGCTGGTCGAGATCTATTTTTCCGTATCGGTCAACATCGAGGAACCTGACATTTGCACCGCGATGGGCAAGGCACTCCGATGTCTCGAGCACACAGGGATGTTCGATTTTTGTCGTTATGATCGTACTGCGCATACGGGTACCGGGAATACACTGGCTGGTACCGCAGACAAAAAGAGAAAGCACGGTATTGTTGGCTTCGGAACCGCTGCCGACAAAAACAATTTCGTGTTCGTGCGCGCCGATGAAGTCGGCTACTTTCCTGCGTGCCGCATCGACATTCGCTCTCGCTTCCCGTCCATAGGCATGCATGCTCGAAGGGTTGCCGAAGACCTCCATGGCTGCGATCATTTCCGTTTTCACCTCGGGGTGCAGCGGAGTGGTGGCATTGTTATCGAAATAAACCTTCATGTCTGCCATAATTGTTGAATATTCTTTTTCAGACTAAGCTTTTATTGATAATTAGTGTTCAGACCTGTTCCTCGAACAGCCAGGTGGAAAGATACCGTTCGCCGGTGTCCGGAAGAAGCACGACGACGGTTTTCCCCTCCATTCCTTCACGCTTCGCTACATCGAGAGCGACCTTCAGAGCGGCTCCCGAAGAAATACCGCACAGGATTCCTTCTTCCGCGGCCAGATGTCTTGCCATCCTGCCGGCATCCTGATGATCGACAGTGATTATTTCGTCTATAACCTCCCGGTTGAGAATTTCGGGAACAAAACCGGCCCCGATTCCCTGAATTTTGTGAGGTCCGGATTTTCCTGTCGAGAGTACCGGTGAATCCGAAGGCTCCACAGCAATGATTTTTATATCGGACCTGCGGGACTTGAGCGTTTCCCCGACTCCTGTTATCGTCCCGCCTGTGCCGACCCCGGCAATGAAAACATCGACCTTGCCGTCCGTATCGTTCCATATTTCCAGAGCGGTGGTCCTGCGGTGCACCGCAGGGTTTGAAGGGTTCCGGAACTGCTGGAGAATAATACTGTTCGGAGTTGACGCCGCAAGCCTCTCGGCTTCAGCAACGGCAAGGGACATTCCTCCTGCCCCGTCTGTCAGCACAAGTTCGGCACCGAGGATCTGCATCAGCCTGCGCCTTTCGATACTCATGGTATCAGGCATAACCAGTTTCAGGCGGTATCCTTTTGACGCACAGACAAAGGCAAGGGCAATACCGGTGTTCCCGCTGGTTGGCTCGATGATAACCGTATCAGGATTGATTCTGCCGGCTTTTTCAACATCCTCGATCATGGCCACTCCGATCCTGTCCTTCACACTCGACAGAGGGTTGAATGATTCCAGCTTGAGAAGCACGGAAGCGCTGCAATCTCTGTCAAGACGCTGAAGCCTCACGAGTGGTGTATTGCCCGTCGTAGCGGTTATTGAATCGAAAACCTTCATTTCTGTGATATTTTCGGTCTCTTGCGTTTAACTTTTAAAGAAAATAATAATAGCCAATAAACTTTGTTTCTCACAATACCTGAATCAGTCCTGAAACAGGAATCGATGCACCATGCAGCGCCCTTGATGCATCGGATGCAAGAAAAGATATCACATCAGCAAGCGCATCCGGAGCAACCCATCTCGAAAAATCGGCATCTGGCATATCCAGCCTGTTCTGAGGCGAATCGATAATGGATGGCAATACGCAGTTGACGTTGATACCGAAATCCCTGTTTTCAGCGGCAAGACTTTCTGTAAGACGAATGACCGCAGACTTTGAAACAATATAGGGCGCCATCAGGGCTTTTCCGGAAAGTGCGGACCCGGCAGCGACATTGACAATCTTTCCATATCGCTGCTTTCTCATCGAGGGAATAACAGCACTTGAAGCATGTAAAACCGTCCCGGCATTCAGAGCAAGCATGAAATCAAATGTTTTCATTGGAGTTTCATGCACCGGAGTACCCATGGTAAATCCTCCTGCAATATTAGCAAGGATATCGATCCGCCCGAAACGGTCTATAGCGTTCTGCGCCATGGAAAACGCAGCATCGGGACGTGAAAGATCGATAACCATTGAAAGTACATCCCTTTTGTCCCTGAAGAGCTCTGGCAGATCATGCTCATGCAGATGAACCAGAAGCAGCCGCATGCCCTCATGAAAGAATTTCTCTGCAACAACGCTGCCAAGGGTACCAGACGAGCCGGTAATGATAGCAACCTTTCCTTCAAACGTTTCCATCAGAGCAGACTCAAGTATTGCATTCCTCTATCAAAAACAATGGGTAATGATTAAGGAATGTATGAACGACTTTAATAATTCCTTAATGTGGACTTTTTTAATCTTATTTCAAAGCCATTAATCCGTAAACTGAAAATATTAATGACAAAAAATGACTTGACTGCTAAAAAAATGGGGAAATTAACCGGGAACGGGAGGGGTGATTTGACTTGTTCAACCTGGTGCTTTCGTTTCCATTATCCCTGATGTTTATGTATCTTCGCTCAAACTTTTTTTCAGCAACACAAATGAACACCAACCATGGAAAGAACGCTTACCATTCTGAAACCTGACTGTGTCCGCAAGCAGCTTATCGGCGCGGTTATCGACAAAATTGAACGCGCCGGATTCCGTATTGTAGCCATGAAAAAAACCAGACTTACAAAGGAAACCGCCGGAGAATTTTATGCAGTACACCGTGAAAGACCGTTTTACGGCGAACTTGTCGACTTCATGTCTTCAGGTCCGTGTGTTCCGATGATTCTTGAAAAGGAAAACGCAGTCGCAGATTTCCGTGTTCTCATCGGTGCCACCGATCCTGCTCAGGCTGATGAAGGCACAGTCCGCAAGCTTTATGCCGACAGCAAGGGTGAAAACATCATCCATGGCTCCGACTCGGCAGAAAACGCAGCTATCGAGGGAGCGTTCTTCTTCTCGGCGGAAGAAGCTGTCAGGGTAAACTGATTACCACACTGAAAATAAGCAGAAGCGGCCGGTTCATCATCAACTGATAAACCGGCCTCTTTTTTCAGTACCTGTCGGAACATGATATTCAGCCCCGGGAGCACTACCCCCCTTGAGCTTATTCTGCTCTGCCTGATCGAAAAGCTCATTGACCCTTCGGAATCATGAGCGAGTTTTTTCACTCTTGATATCAGAAAGGTACTCCCTGAAAGTTTCACCGTACATCTCCCATACGGTCATGAAGAGTGCTGAAACGATCGGACCGATGATAAAACCGAAAACTCCGAAAAATCCTATACCTCCGAGTGTCCCGAAAAAAATGAGCAGTTCGTGCATACGGGTATCACGACCGACAAGTATAGGCCGCAAAATGTTGTCTATCTGACCGACGACAAGACTGCAGAAAATCAATACCCCGGCAGCCTGGACATACTGTCCGACAGCTGCAAGATAGATGGCTGAAGGAAGCCAGACGAGCGTCGATCCGAAAACCGGTACTACCGACAGAACCGACATGATCGTACCCCAGAAAAGGGCGTTGTCGATCCCGGCAAAATGCAATGCCGTACCCGCAAGTGAACCCTGAACAATGCCGACGACAACCGTTCCTTTCAGGGTCGCCCTGGTCACTGAAAGAAATTTGTCAAGCAGTCTTCGCTGATCGGTTTCCGAAAGAGGAATACAGGAAAGGATATTTTCCAGCAGCATATTGCCATCCCTGAGGAAAAAAAACAGGGTGTAGAGAAAAACGAAAAAAAGAAACAGATCGGCGGCGGCGGAATAGGTCAGGGATGAAAGAGCGTTAAAAAGCATCGAACCTGCATGCCCGGCCAGTTCACCTGCTTTCTGCAGTATCTGTGTCCTGTACACTTCAATTTGGGGATAGAAAGGAAGCGAACGCAACTGCTCATCGAACGCGGACTGCTCGGGAATCTGCGATTGAATCCATGGGACGGCAATCCGGCTGAGCTTGATTGCCTGAAGTGCCACAATACCGAGTAACGCCGCCAATGGCAGTAAAACAATAAGAAACAGCGTAAGCATGGTTACGGCCGCGCTCAGGTTTTTGCGTCCTTTGAACCAACGGTCAAATACATTGAAAACAGGCATTGCCAGAGCCGAAAAAATCGCGGCGAGAAAAATAGCCATGAGAAAAAACCTTGTCATGGCAAAAAAAATGGCGCTGATGAACAGAACGAAACAAAGAAGAATTATCTGGTTTACCCTTGAACTGTTCATAATGGTTTGTGGATAGTATTAAAATCCTGCCCTGGGGTAATGAACGCTCACAACCACTCTTTTTCCGATCCTTCAAGCAGCTGAGACCGGACCATGGCAACCGCAAAAATCGCGGCCGTTTCGGCCCTGAGAGTTGTTTTTCCCAGGGAAATCTCTAAAAAACCTTCATCTTTTGACTCCTCGACCTCTCCGGCGGCAAAACCACCCTCCGGTCCGATCAGAATGAGTATTTTATTGCCCGAAGAGGCAAATACGGGAGGTTTGGCAGAACCCTCGTATGGAATCAGCCTTACATCATATCCTTCAAGGTGGACAACCGTTGAAAACGGCTTGGGCACATGAAGTCCTGGAAGATAATACCGTTTCGACTGTCTCGCAGCAGAAAGTATAATATTCTTCCACCGGCTGATTTTACCTTCTATTTTTTCGTTCGACGGCAGTGAAACCGTCCGCCGGGTTACCATGGGTATGATCTCTGAAATGCCGAGCTCGGTCGCCTTTTCAAGAAAAAAATCGAAGCGCTGTGGCGATTTAAGCATGGACAAAGCAACGACGACTTCTGTATCAGACTTTTCAACCAGGGAGTGTTCCACTATTTCACCTTCAAGAGACTTCTTGCCCACTGCGGTAATGATGACTTCGCATCGAAGACCGTTTCCATCCGTTACGAGAATCTTCTCGCCGGTCTGCTTGCGCAACACCCGTGAAAGGTGATGAAACTCGTCACCTGCAATGGTTATCTTTGCGGCACCAAGGTCGATAAACTCTCCCGAAGTATAAAACAGCTCCATAACCTGTCACTCCTTTGCTGCCAGAGCGACAGAAGCAAGCAAGACACGGTCTGCACCTGCGGCACGAAGAGCCGATGCCGCAGCAGCCATGGTAGCTCCGGTCGTTATTACATCGTCAACCAGAAGAATGTTACGAGGCATCGATGATTTTCCAGCCTGAAACGCCCCTGCGGGATTTTTCCTCCGCAAAGGGGCAGGCAGAGAAGTTTGCGACTCCGTGTAGCGTATCCTTTTCAGTAATTCCGGCCTGACAGGTTTACGGATCGTCTTTCCTATGCCTTCGGCGATTTTTTCCGCCTGGTTGAAAGAACGCTCTACCTTTTTCAGGTAATGAAGCGGAACGGGAACAATACAATCCAGGTCTCCGGGTATGTCACTCTGAAGCATCCACCGCCCGAGCTGTTGTCCGAAAACTGTCCCTATCGTGAACAATCCATCATATTTCATGGCATGAAGGGCTTTCTGGAGTGGATTATCTTTATGGAACCAGAAAAGTGAGCATCCACGATCAAAGAAAAATTTTTCACTGAAGCGGGTTGCAATCGCATGACGAAGCACTTCTTCGGCTTCAGACGGACTCCGGAACCTGTCGAATCCGGATATACAGGCTGTGCAGCAGTACCGTTCGCTTCCGCTCAGCAATGAGCCGCAGATAACGCAAACATCGGGAAAAAGCAGATGAAACATCATTTCCATCATCCTGGCACCCTCTTTTCAATCGAAACACAAAGCTGCTGCGCCGAACATTCCCGCCTTGTTGCCAAGAAGGGCCGGAACAATTTCAAGACCCTCGTGCATGGACGGAAGCGTACTTCGTTTTATCTGCTCGAGCGCAGGATCGAAAATAAAGCTGCCGGCAGCCGAAATACCGCCCCCAATGACAAATTTCCGGATATCCATGAGGGCAGTGACATTGGAAAGCCCGACACCGAGGATTGAGCCTACCCTGTTCCAGACAGCAAGAGAGATCTCGTCACCTTCCTTTGCGGCATATTCAAGATGCCTGGGAGAAAGTTTAGTATAATCATGGTTGCAGAGCTTGCCGACCGAAGAACCTGATGGGCTCTCTGCAATCATCCTGCACGCAAGTTCGACGATCCGTTCCTTGCCGATCATACTTTCGATCGTACCCCGTATACCTGCATGAATCCCGGGACCTTCAAAATCAATAATCATAAAGCCGATTTCACCGGCAGTGCCGTTTGGCCCGCGGTACAGTTTCCTGTTCAGGATAATCCCGCCGCCTACGCCAGTACCGAGCGTAACCAGGAGAAAATCACGGAAATAACGCCCCGCGCCATAAACCGCTTCCCCGAATGCCGCTGCATTGGCATCATTATCGATCATTACCGGTATTTCCAGCTCTTCTTTTTCCCGCAGGCATGCACGCAGTTCATCCCGCAACGGAAAAACCGTCCACCCGGGGAGGTTCGGAGGATAGCTCAAAAGCCCCTTTTCAGAATCCACTGCACCAGGCGCGCCGAGACCGATGCCTGAAAAATCTGCAGGATCGAGCGTTACCGAAGCACTGCGGTAAAGATCCGAAACGATAGCTGAGAGCTGGGTGATAACACCTGATGGCCCTGAAGCTGTTTCGGTAGGCACCGTCATATGTTTGATAATGCCTGTCTCTTCACCGACAATCGCAGCTTTGACTGCCGTGCCTCCGAGATCTATGCCAATGGCCCATCTGGACATGCGCACCTTCCTGCTTCAGGAGTTGTATGGCTTGAGAAACTTCCGGTTGCTGGACCCCGACAAGAAAAAGTCAAGGATCTCCTGAATCTCAGGTTCCTCCGGTATTTCCGCTTTGACCGTTTCAAGGGCGTTCGACAGCAGCAGCCCGGACTGAAAAATAATCCTGTAGGCATCTTTTATGAGGGTAATCTTCCCGGAAGAGAAGCCTCTTCGTTTCAGCCCGATCAGATTCAGGCCCTCATAACGGAAAGAGTCATGACCTCCGGCCATGACGAAAGGAGGAACGTCGAGTGACGCTCTCGCGATACCTCCGACCATGGAGTAACGGCCTATCCGTACGAATTGGTGCACACCTGTCAGGCCTCCGATAACGGCGTAATCGCCGACTTCGCAATGACCTCCGAACTGGACGGAATTTGCGATGATGACATTGCTGCCGATGATACAGTCATGACCGGCATGTACATATGCCATGATCAGCGTATCGGAACCGACAATGGTCTTTCCGCTTGCCTTTGTCCCGCGGTTCAGCGTAACGAACTCCCTCACCACCGTTCTGTCACCGATGTACAGACAGGTTTTTTCGCCTTCGAACTTGAGATCCTGAGGCACACCACCAAGCACAGCTCCTGAATGGATTCTGCATGAGCTGCCGATCCTTGTCCCGGATGCGATGTGAGCGTGTGGACCGATGAAGGTTCCGGAACCTATTTCAACATCTTCATCTATGACCGTAAACGGTCCTATTACAACCCCTTCCCCGAGAACTGCCCCGGGATCGATGACCGCGGTTGAATGAATTGTGGTCTGCATAGCGTGATTATTGCTTCATTGATTCAAATTCCTTGACTAAATCAGGCTGATTCAGCTCCTTTGCAATCTCGACCATAATGGTTCTCGCTTCTTCTTTTCTGCCCATATTCCGGTATGCCCGTGCAAGAACATAAAAAAGTTTCGGTTCGGTGGCAGGAGTCGAGCCTTTACTGAGTTTTTCCAGATAGCTAATATACGACGAAGCTTTCTGCTTTTCGCCAAGACGTACATAAAGAGCAATAACGGATCCGGCAAGTTCGGGATTTACTGGATACTGCGAAAGCGGAAACAGCTTTGATGCGCTGTCAAGCACCTGCAAAGCAAGAGCTCCCTGCCCGACCGTATTCGAGCGACCTGAAACATCGGTTATCCTGATGGTATTTTGCGGTTCCACCGCCAGTTCGAGCGCAAGCCTGACAAAAAGTGGCGCGTAGTTCCCGCAGAGCTTTCTGGATGTTTCTTCAAGGTAAACTCCAGGATTGTTGAGATTCCTGAACCGGTAGACCTGGAGAAGGTTCCTGAAAAGCAGTGAAGAATCGACGTAACTCATCGGATCGGCACTCTTCAGCGGCACAAGCTTGTAAACAAGCCCGTCGAGCCTGAGGAATTTTTCAAGACCGATCATGTTTTCAGGGTCAACCGTAAGGGCGAAGTAAATCGGCCGGTCGGCAAAATTATTCATGACAATATCGTAAACGGCCTTATCCTGCGGACGGAAGTACCCTTGACCGTCAAAAGTGAGACCCGGCTTGAGCATCCACGCAATGGTATCTGCAGGAACTTCCGGCAGTTTGAGGCCGTTTTCTCTTGAGAGCCGCAAAAGATCCTGCTTCGCTTTCAATGAAGGCAGTGCGGCTGTGACCGAATCGATCGGCTCGTAGGTGATACCTGAAACCTCTTCATCGTCCATACTGAAGGCAACTTTTCTGGCTCCGCGTGGAGAAGTATTTTTCAACTGGACAAGATACCATCCCGTATTGGCGAGGCTGAGATTAACAACACGCACATCAGTCCTGATACGTTCGACTTCCTGCAGATACCACAGGGGAAAGGTGTCATTGTCGCCGTTCGTGAACAGTATGGCATCCTTTTCACAGCTCTGAAGCATGTTCCATGCCCAGTCCCAGGGGACAAAATTTCCCGATCGGTTGTGCACCCTGTAGTTTGCCTGGAGCATCCTGCCGTTGACAAGAAAGACAGAGAAAGCAACAATCATTGCCGCGAGAGGAAAAAGAGCATTGCTCCGGCCAAGGGCTTTCAATTTTTCTGCGGCAAGGTACCAGATGCTCTCGACACCGATACCTATCCACAACGCAAATGCGAAGAAACTTCCGACATAGCTGTAATCGCGTTCCCTCGGCTGTGGTTCCGTCTGGTTCAGGTAGACCACGAGGGCCGCGCCGGTCATGACGAAAAGGGCTGTAACCACAAGGCCCATTTTCCACTGCCGCCTGAAATGAGTGACTGCACCGGCCATACCGAGAAGGAACGGCAGTCCCCAGAGTACCGACCAGTCGACATCTGCTCCTTCCATATCATGGTCGCGGCCGATGAACTGCCATCCGAAATAACGGAAGTACATCTTCTGCATCTGGTAACGCAGGAAATAGTCAAGGTCGCTCGAGTACTGCTGATAAAAGTACTGGTGCACCGGTTCCGGAGACCATCTCCTCGGCCAGAGCGGCATATCGCCGTATTGCTCCCTGTTGAGATAGGAAAAAAACGCTCCCGGTGTCGAAGGATTGTTTTCGTTGACCGGCGGCCCGGCATTTGCCCTGACATAAATCAGTCCGTAGGAAGTATACCCGATGATGATGAGAAAAATCGAGACAAGGCCGGTATTCAGCAGAGACAGGCGGTTTTTGTGGGTATACCAGGTAGCGTAGGCAAGGACCGCGACAAGCAGCAGAAAGCCCCACCATGAAGAATAATGGACAAGAATGGGAAGACCTTTGATAATACCGAGATAGATCAGAAAAAACAGAGCGCCGGATGCAAGAACCAGCAGAGCGAATGATGATCGCGTAACCGTATATCGTTTAAAGTAATAAACGAGACAGACCGCGAAAATCGTCAGCAGGCTGAGCAGATGGACTCCGATCGAAAGACCGATCATATACATGACAAGCATCAGCCAACGTTCGTTGCCGGGTTTCGGATCCTCTTCGTACCAGCGGAAGATCAGCCATGTTATCATGGCGATGAAAAACAGCGATGACGACCAGAGGCTTGTTTCGACTGCATTGAACCAGAAGCTGTCGGAGAGGGCGAGAGCGAGAGCCCCGACAGTGGCACCGCCATGGGCAGAAAGCTTTTCAGCTGCATTCCATTTTTCCGGATCGGCTCCGCGATAGAGGATAATCAATCTGACGGTGATCAGATAGGTCAGCATGACCGTCGAAGAACTGACAAGGGTACTGATCAGGTTCACCCTTTCTGCCGTGTCACTGAAAAAAGGGATCATCGTAAACAGGCGCCCGAGCAGAAGAAAAAGCGGCGCGCCGGGCGGATGAGGTATGCCGAGAGTATAGGAGGTCGTGATGGTCTCGCCGCAATCCCAGAAGGAAAGCGTCGGCGACATCGTGCTGAGATAGAGTATTTCGGCAGCGACAAAAAGTGAAATTGCAAAAAGACGGTTTATAGCCCGGTGTGTCATGCGTGAAACGTGGTCTGAAAAAATGTGGCTTATCCGAAAATCAACTCCCCGGCAATGAGATCGGCAAACAAAAAACCTTTCCCGGTCAGGTAAAGACGCCCTTCATGCAACCGGACCCATCCTTTCTGCTCAAACCGGTCGATTTTCTGTGAAAGGCAATGCCCTAATTTATTTTCTTTTCTTAAAAACTCAACATCAAGTCCGCTGTTTATTCGCAGAGAAAGAAAAACCTTCTCGGTAAATCGTTCTTCGTCAGACAATGTTTCGCGAAATCCAAGTGCTTTTCCGGGTTCCGCTATATAGCGCAGAAGACTGGAGACGTTCGCGAAACGGATTTCCTCTCCGGATGAACACAGAAAGCTGTGCGCCGACGGACCGAAACCGAGATACTCCTCCCGCTTCCAGCTTGCAAGGTTATATCGGGAATGGTGCCCGGGCAGACTGAAATTTGATACCTCGTAATGACAATATCCACGGGGCTCCAGTTTCGCGAGCGCAAGCTCGTACATCGATGCCTGAACCCCTTCATCAGGTACGGCAACCAATCCCTTCGAAACATTCCTCTGAAGGAGGGTTTTCGGCTCGAGGGAGAGCATGTAAACCGAGATATGCTGAGGATGAAGCCGAAGCGCCGTATCGATATCGGCCTCCCACAATGCTGCGGTTTCCCCCGGGACCCCGCAGATCAGATCGATACTGACCGATTTGAAAATTCCGAGCGCTTTTGCCGTTATATCCTCTGCCTGGATGGAGGTATGCTGCCGGCCAAGGGCTGCAAGCTTATCCGGCACGTAAGACTGAACTCCGAGACTTATCCTGGTAATCCCTGCTGCCTTCAGTGCATGCATAGACTCGTTTTCGAGATCTTCAGGATTTGCTTCGAAAGCTATTTCAATATCATCGGTGAAGGTACAGAGAGATGAAACCTGTTCAAGCCAGACGACAAGGTAATGAAGAGGAACAAGAGAGGGTGTGCCGCCGCCGAAATGAATGGAATTCACCGTTTTTCCTTTCAGTTCACCGGACCGTAATTCGGTTTCCTGAGAAAGTGCCGTAAAAAAAGGTTCAAGATGGTCGAGGCGTGTGAGAAGAAAAAAATCACAGTAGTTGCACCGAGACCGGCAGAACGGTATATGGACATAGAGACTCAGCATGTGCTGATGGAGATGATGCGCATGGAAAACAATCGTCAGCCGCCGGGAAGAATATACCCGGTAACAGCCTGATACAGGTCATCAGCCACAAATTCAGGTATGATATTTCTCTGATAGCATAGAGCCTCCTCGTTATGGCCGGTCCTTACCAGTACCGGCCTGAGCCCGGCACGCAGTCCGCACTCGATATCGACGGTCTTGTCGCCGATAAAAAACGATGCGCTCCTGTCTACTTCAAACCCTTCCTTGAGAAAATCACTGATTGCCAGGTCTACCATACCGGTGGCAGGCTTCCGGAAATCGATGTACCTGTCGTACTCAGGATGCGGGTAATCGGGGTGGGACGGACAGAAATAACACTGGTCATAATGAGCGTTCCGGACTGCAAGAAGGTCATAAAGATAACGGTTGACCTCCTCGACCTCCTCAACCGTTGTAATACCTCTGGCAATGCCGGCCTGATTGGTAACGACAACGATACGGAAACCTGCGTTGCGGGCCAGCGCTATCGCTTCGTCGGCACGATCGATAAGCTCAATCTGTTCTTTCGAAGAAATATAGCTGCCGGAATCCCTGTTGATCGTACCATCTCTGTCGAGAAAAAGCACCTTTATCGTCTGCACCTTTTTCCCCTATTTTCCAAGAAGTTCGCGGTAGAGATGATCGTATTCCTCTGCGGAATTTTTCCAGGCAAAATCACGGGTCATCGCGGCAGTCACGATCTGCTGCCAGCGGTCATTATCCTTGTAATGTTCGAGCGCTTCACTGAGTTTGCTGATAAAAGACTCCCGGGTATAATCATAAAAAATGAAACCGGAACCTGTTTTTTCGGCAAGATCGTCTATGGTTTCAACGATACCGCCGCCGGCATAAGCGACCGGTATGGTACCATAACTCATGGCAAACATCTGGATCATACCGCATGATTCGATCATGCCCGGCATCAGCAGAATATCGAGACCTGCTATCGCGAGATGCAGGAAACTGTCCGAAAACTCATTATGGAAGCTCACTTTTTCACAATGCTCGGCAGCAAAATTCCTGAATACCTCTTCATACTTTTTGTCACCGGAACCGCAGATGATCAGCTGTATATCGAGGGCAGCAAGTTCCTCGAGGCTCTGATGAAGCAACTCCGCTCCCTGATATTCATCAAAGTTGGTAATCACACCGACAACAGGAACACCCTCCAGGTAAGACAAACCAGCTTCCTCAAGCAGTATTTTCTTGTTTTCAAGCTTGCCGTCCATATTTTCGATACTGAAGCGCTTTTTGATAAGCTTGTCCGTTGAGGGATTCCACTGCCTTGTATCGATACCGTTCAGAATACCGTGAAATTTGGCCTGCTGCTCTCCGAGAAGCCTGTCGAGGCCGAATGAAGCCATGCTGCTATTTGAAATCTCCTCAGCATACCGTTTCGAAGTTGTCGTTAAAAGATCGACATTCTCTACTCCGGTGTAAAGCATGTTCACTTCGTCGTTATTCCGATGCAGTGCCGAACACACTTCTTCAGGAAGCATCTTCTGGAAAACCTTGAAAGGAAGGATTCCCTGACGGTAGACGTTGTGAATGGTAAGAACCGTTTTTATATCCTTGAAAAAATCATGCGAGGCATAGACGGTTTTCAGAAGCAACGGCAGAAGACAGGCATACCAGTCCTGCATATGAATGATATCAGGCTTCCATCCAAGCCTTTCGAGAGTTTCAAGCACCCCGACATTGAAAAAAACAACCTTTTCAGCGATTCCTTTGAGGTCGCTGCCATTATGTATATCGGTAAACAGACCGTTACGTTTGAAATATTTCTCGTTGTAGAGAAAATAGGTCTGGATCTTGCTCGAAGGCAATGCTGTCACCTTGACATTAAGCAGATCTGTTTTATCCTTGAAAGGCACCTCGATGTCTGAAAGGCGTAAAACATCATGGAGCCGAAATTTTCGGTCATTGATCGTACCATATTTCGGCATCATGATACGGGCCTCGAAACCCTCTTCCTCAAGTGCCTGAGGAAATGATGCCATAAAATCAGCAAGTGCGCTGACTCTTACAAAAGGTGAAACTTCGCCGGAGACATAAAGAACCTTAAAATTTCGTATAGACATCTATAAGAAAATCCATCTATAATTTTTCATCAAAAGCTTTCATAGAACGCCATTAGTTTTTAATTTACGAATTTTCATGGTTAGAAACAATCCAAGCCTTTTTCACCAAGCCACAGGATAATGTCGATGCATGATAATATCCGCATGCCGAGCATTTTTGTCGTACTGCTTACCCTGCTGGCCGGCGGTTGTGCTTCAGAACGTCCTCCTGGGGGGGGGCCTCCCGATACTGCTCCTTTGCAGGTTGTCTATTCATCTCCTGCAAACCGTCAAACCGACGTTAACACCCGAAAAATAGAACTGGCATTCAATAACTATATAGTTGGACGTCAACTATTGCGAACTCTTGCGTTTTCACCATCTGCCGGTAAATACGACATAGATACAGACGGTAAGCATGTCACGATAACATTTGCACAACCACTCGAGAAAAACAGGACCTACACGCTCACCATCGACAAAAACCTGAAGGACATCCTCGGCAGAAGCTTTTCATCGCCATTCAACCTGGCATTTTCGACCGGCAGAACGATCGATTCAGGCATTATCGAAGGCAGGGTTTTCAATCAGGACAAAAGCCCGGCCGGCAATGCGCTCATCCTCGCTTATGCTTCAGGGCCGTCAAACAATCGCTCGGACAATATGCTCGACCTTCTGCACAAAGAAGCCGACTACATTGCGCAGACCGATGCATCAGGAGCTTTCAGCCTTGGCAATATCGTTCCCGGATCCTACAGGATTTTCGCAATCGATGACCGCAACAGGGATATGCGCCATGACGAAGATACTGAGGAGATCGCCGTCAGCAGCAGACCATCAGTAATGACAGGTTCCGGAAACCTGACCTTGCGTTTCAACGGATTGCTCGGCATCCCGGGTATGCTCGCAGCATGCAGGCCTATGGGAAGCAGGGCGCTCGAAATCACGTTGGCAAGACCAATCAGTACCTCTTCATTTGACACAGGGCAATTCGAAATCCACAATGTTGTCACGAACGCACAGGTTCCCGTTATCTCATGGTACAGCACCAGCCGCTCTTTACAGGACAACCGGTTCACTCTCGTTACCGGTATCCTTGAACCCGGACAGCGGTACCGAATAAGCTTTCATGGAGGTGAATACAATACAGGAAACAGTTCTCTCGAGTTTTACGGAATCGGAGACGGGCAGATACCCAAGACTCTTTCTGTAAAAATTCTTCCCGAAAACAGCAGCGATCCGGTCTATCTCGAAAAGGTTTGGCCATCGGCCGGCAGGGCTGCCATCCTTCAGTTTTCCAATCCTGCAGAAAAATCTGAGATCAGCCGCATCACTGTAATTGAAGAGATCGATAAGAGCAGCCTCTACAAGCTGCCCTGTTCCCTTACTGCCCTTGATCCGGGAACCTATGCATTGAAACCGGTCAATGGATTCAAACCAGGGCACACTTATAGAGTTACCGTAAACACTGCCTCAATAGGAACGCAGGCCGACACCGATAAAACCAAGGCTGCGGAATCACGGTTCACAGCAGCTTCTGCAGAAGATTACGGAACCATTTCAGGCAGATGTCTTGTCGACGCCCCGGTCGTCATAGTCGAGGCTGGAGAGGCAGGCTCTTCCTCTTCATGTTACCGCACAAAAGCAATCCGTGACAGAAACGGCCTGCTGCGTTTCACTTTCCCGGAGCTTCCTCCAGGCAACTATACCCTGAGCGCATTCGTACCAGCATCCACAAAGGACTTGAATGCATGGAAACCCTGGGACCCCGGTTCACTGAAGCCTTTCCGGCCGTCAGAACCTTTCGGCATGTATCCTGATCCAGTCAAGGTCCGCGCAAAATGGACCACGGAAAACATCGATATCCGCATTACGAAATAAAAACATTAACCACGAACTTTACCGGATGAACAGCTCCTCAAAAATCGGTCCCAACTCAATCATACAGACTGTAACCGCCCTTGAAACCAGATTCGGCAAAACAGAAGCTGAAGCCATACTCAAGCGTTGCGGGCAGGGGCACTGGATCGGCAACCTTCCATCCGAGATGACGGAAGAGTCAAAGTTCCATGCTCTTGTCGGCGCACTCGATAATGAGATCGGTGAAAACAAAACCGCTTCAATCCTCGAAGAATCGGGACGGCGCACTGCCGCTTACCTGCTGAGGGTGCGTATTCCGGGATTCTTTCAGAAAATCCTGAAACCGCTCCCTCCCGGTATCGCCTTCAAACTCCTTCTGTTCGCTATCAGTAAAAACGCATGGACCTTTGCGGGCAGCGGCGAGTTCAGCTATACATCAGGAAAAAAGCCGGTAATAACCGTTAAAGTGACCTATCCCGGAAGGCCAGTCGTCGGCAACTTCTATCTCGGAACTTTCGAGGCCCTGCTCGAAGAGCTGGTGAACCCGAAAACCACCATCAAAGCTTCGATTAAAAAAGAGAGCGGTTCGATCCTCTGTACATACACCTGCACGATCTGACCGGCAAGGTATAGCGGAAGCACCCCCTTACCTCCCGGCCACTTCCGAGGCCATCCTGTCGAGGAAGTTCTCGACCGCTTCAGAGTCGAGCTTTTCGTTACGAAGAGTGCGGAAATCCATCATCTGCAGGTTCGCTACAACAAGCGTCACCATGTTCAACTCCCTGTTCGCCACAGCATCTTCACCATCTTCCTTGAACGTGCTGTTCAGAACCCCGCAGTTCCTGTAATAGAGAGGAAATATCTTTTTTCCGGCTTCTGAAGCGATCTTCAGCTCGTAGACACACATCCTGCGGTTGAAATAGGAGGGTGAAACGACCGCGACAAAACCATCGCACTCCCTGATGGAACGTTCGATCTCTTCCTTCCATTTCAAACCCCAAGCCAGGGTGTCCCGGTCAAAAAAAACCTCGCACTTCTCGCCGACTGTCTGGGAAAGAACATTCTCAAACTCCTGGCGAAGTTTCGATACTTTGCTTTTAGGCTCCATATCATCGAGCCGGGCGTAGCTCCAGAAAATTTTCATGGATGGGAGTTCCTGAAGGTTAGCTGATAACACCATGTCAATAGCAGCACGAATACTGTGAATTTCCTGAAAAATACGTTTTCCGGGCGAAAAACAGAGACAGTGATCGATAATGCCGGGACTTGAAGAATAAAAAAAAGCGGACCATGTGATCCGCTTTCTGAACGTTCTTTCAAAAACAGCCTTACTGCCAGCCGCCGACGATTTCGAATATCTCGCGGTCACCGATCGGTACAGGAACCGAAGATTTCGTATTTCCTGAAAGGATATCCTCGGCGATCTCCATATAGGGTATCAGGCACTCTTCCTTGCCGGGCTCGCTGTCATCCATTGCAAACAGCGTTTTGCCCGCAAACCGGCTCTGACGGATAAGTTCGTGGTAGGGCACCTTGGAAAGCAGTCGGGTGCCGACCTTTTCGGCGAACTGGTCGAGCATGTTGGTGCCTCCGCCTTTCGCATAGTCGACCCTGTTGGCCACGATACCGGCAAGCTTGACCTTGTAACGGGCGCTTTTCTGCTGGATGGCCATGCAGAGGCGGTTCGCCGCGAAGATGCTGTCGAAATCGTTGGTCGCGATGATGATGGCATAGTCGGCATAGTTCAGCGGGGCACTGAAACCACCGCAAACCACGTCACCGAGCACATCGAAAAGAATGACGTCGTACTTGTCGTAAAGGCCGAATTCCTGGAGCAGGGCTACTGCTTCGCCGACTACATAGCCGCCGCAGCCGCTGCCGGCCGGGGGGCCGCCAGCTTCGAGGCCGTCGATGCCCGCAAAACCTTTTTCGATGATATCTTCCGGGCTGAGCTCCTCGTGGTGAAAATCCACTTCCTCGAGGGCTTCGATCACGGTTTTCTGCAGCTTTCCGGTGATGGGAAAGGTGCTGTCATGTTTCGGGTCGCAGCCGATCTGAAGTACCTTGGCGCCTTTCAGGGCCAGGGCAGCAGAGATATTGGCGCTCGTCGTGCTTTTTCCTATACCGCCTTTACCGTAAACCGCTAAAACTAAACTCATAATGCTACTGGAAAAATGTAGTTGAATAAAATCCTTATCCGCCGAGATGCTCCTTGGCTTTTCTGAAGACTTCTGCCGTAATGCAGTTCTCACCCTGTTCGAGAGCAAAGTTTTCCGTGTTCTTGCGCACCTTCTTTCTTACGAAGAACGGGACTTTCTTCAGCATGTTCTCGGCTTCGTCAGTCCATCTCATGCCGTCCGTCACCGTTGCGACCGTCGGTGCCGCTTCAGAACCGTTCTCTTCGAACCCGTTATCATCGCCGTTAATGGATACAGCCATTACGGAATGTCCTCCGGCCTCTTCCTCGTACTCGAGGCCAGCATCGCCGAAAAAGTCGATCAGGTGCTTTTCGAGGCCGAGCTTGCAGGAGAGGTAGACACGGTCGGCCATGATATCCGCGCCGTCGAACCCGAAGAACGGATAGTAGCCGAGCAGGTGGTTTTCAATGTGGGTCGGCGGTGAAATGACCATGCAGGGCACATCGAGCTTGCGACAGCTGTGCCGCTCCATCTGGGTGCCGCAGACAAGGTCGGGCATTTCGTTTTCTATGATCGAAGCAATCTCCTGGAAACGGTCGGTGACCAGAAGCTCGCCGGGAAGGTACCCTTCAAGCTGCCTGCGCACCCAGTCTGCATGTCGGTGCAGGTAGGTACCGGCACCGATGATCTGCATACCGAGCTCGTCGCGGAGGAACTTGACAACACCCACCGTATGGGTTGCGTCGCCGAACACAAATGCCTTCTTGCCGCTGAAGCTTTCCATGTCAGCTGTTCGCGCGAACCAGGGTACGCCGCTGGGCGCGCTGATGCCGTCGAGTGAAAATGCCCTGAGCGGAGGCATCTCGATGCCGGGAAGCCCTCTTTCGGCTGCGACATCATTGATTTTTTCGACGATATCCCGGAGCCATCGCTGTGTCGGTTCGATCCCGAGAGGTGCGTCGAAAATCGCCGGCATGCCGAAACGCTCACCGAGATACCCGGCAGCCGTAGCGCCGATTTCACGGTAAGGAGCGATATTGAGCCAGGCAGAAGGAAGTTTTTCAAGATCGGTAGTACTTGCGCCCCACGGTGCCACGACATTGACGTTGATACCGAGCGTCTGGAGCATGCGCCTCAGGCTTGTCAGGTTCGCTCGCAGGTGAAACCCGAGAGAGGTGAAACCGAGAATATTGACCGAAGGCCCGGCTGTTTTTTCCTGTTCTTTCGCATAGCGTTTCACCAGTTCCGTAAAGAGGCCGTCGGCAGCTTCGTTTTCAGTGACACGGAACGGGTTGAGCGCATACACGAGAAGCCTATCTTCAGGAACTCCGGAATGCATGGCAAGCTGGCGGAGATCTTCCTGAAGGAGCGCGGTACTGCAGCTCGGCGCTATGACCGTAAGCTCCGGACTGTAATGCCTGTCTACCTGCTGCAGGGTGGCGGGAAGCCTCGAAACGCCCTGGGCAAGGTCTCGTCCACGCACCACGCTGATCGAAAGACCCGGAAATTCCGGAGTACGTTCGAGCATGGTGTAGGTTGCCGTTATATAGTCGTCTCCCTGGGGTGCATGGTAAACCGTGTGAACCCCTTTCATACTGTTTGTGACCCGGCTGATACCATGCAGTGCGGTACCTTCGTAAAGCCAGAAAGCTAAGCGCATACCCTGTGTTCCGTTAGTGTTGCAATTCTGTTCAATGTACCTGTTCCGCGCTCGGCATGACACCTTCGAGCCATACCTTCTCGTCGAACGGAGGGAGCTTGCTCCGACGGTTGAAAGGTGAAACGAAGAGATTGGCCAGGGTAAAAACCCCAGACCAGCCGTGTATCGGCATGAGGGTGAACTCCATGCTCCATTTCACGATAAAACCGTTTCCCACGAAAGGGTTCGCGGTCATGAGCGAGGTAACGATCATGTCGGGCCGCTCCCTCTTTATGTCCTCGAGCTGGCGATGGAAATTGGGCTGTTCGACAACCCTCGTGCCTGCGAGAGCCTCGAGCTCCCTTCCAAGAGCCTTCTTGTTGATATAGGCGCTGCTGCATTCGACAACTTCCGCACCGGCGCTCTTCAGGAATCTTGCGAGCGGCAGCTCCATCATGGTATCGGCAGTGAAAAATACTTTTTTGCCGCGAAGCAGATCGGTCTGCGGTTTGATTTTCTCCCATGCGGCTTTTTCCCGGTCACTGAGGTCAATGGTAATGCCAAACTCCTTTGCGAGATCCTCCCAGAACGCCCTCGTGCCGTCTGGACCGAAGGGAAAAAGTGAGGAGAGCACCTTTGCGCCGCGCTCGCGTTCGAGCTTGACGGCCACCCGCGAAAGGTAAGGCTGTACCGGGGCAAGGATCGTATCCGGACCGATGGCCGGCATACGGTCGAAACGCGATTCGGGCAGGAAGCCTCCGACCGGAATGCCGAGTTCTTCGGCTTCGGCCCTGAGGTCGTCGGCCGTTGCATCGTTCACGGACCCGAGAAAAACCACCTTCTTCTCTCCTGCCGGGGCTTCCGGACAGTACGGAACAAGTGCGTGGAGAACCGAATCCTCCGCCTGGGTGAAGTTATAGACAAGGCCGCTGGCCGGGACGAACAACACCGGCAGTTCAGGGGTGCTGAGATGCTGGGAAAGTCCCTTGAAGTCCACCTTCATGACTTCCGGTGTACATGAGGAGAGCAGGAAAATCACCGACGGGTTATGGTCGGCCTTGATTTCAGCTATTATTTCTTCGAGGGTCGGCTCGCTTTTCGACAGATCGCCTTCCTCAATGAGAGCGATGCCGAAACGCGGTTTTGCAAAAATCATCATACCGAGAGCATTCTGCAGAAAATGGGCACAGGTATGGGTACCGAGAATAAGGAAAAAACTGTCCTTGATTTTCTGATAAAGCCATCCGACACAGGCAAGTCCGCAAAAACTGTGTGTAACGTTATCTTCCTTGATTATCTGAACATCCACTGAAACAGGCATCATGAAGTTTTTCTCCTCGTGGTTACTACCCGCATCCCGGTATTGGCGAATTGCGGAAAAAGCGTTACAACGGTCAAAATTTAAGAAACTGAAGATAAAATATTTTCATCAATCCCCCTACTCCTGCAGCCCTGATGAGGAACCTATTTTCGCTTTTACCGAAGCTGTTTTTTCTCCCAGGTGGACCTCGCGGTCACGACGGTCATCGATTTTCATAACGGTATAAACACGACGGCCTCCCTGACTGAAGGAATGTTCATGCAACTGCCGGGCAAGATCGAAGAGCTCATCGACCGATCCCTCGACTGTTGTCCCCATGTCGTGAAGAGAGTAGCGGCAGCCGCTCGCGGCCAGCAGCTCCTGCAACGAAGCCACAAAGCCGCTAAGGCTTCCCCGGGAATGATCGAGAGGAATAACTGTTATATCCATCAACGCCATGCCGAACAGTTGCGGAAATTAGCGGAAAACGGTTTCTTCCCTACCCGGGCCGACGGAAACGAAGGTCACCGGAACCGCAAGTTCCCTTTCAAGGAAAGCGACATAGTTCTGCGCTTCCGGATGCATGTCGGAAAAACTCCTCGCGTTGGCGTTCGATGCCATCCACCCTTTCAGTGTTGTATAGACCGGGGTCACCCGCGAAAGGGTCTGGTGGTCTGTCGGGAAATCATGGATTTCTCTGCCGTCGAGCATATAGGAGATACAAGCCTTGACTTCATCGAACGTATCGAGCACATCGAGCTTGGTAAGGGCGATTTCTGTAACCCCGTTCACCGCAAGCGAATAGCGGAGCGCCACAAGATCGATCCAGCCACACCTGCGTTTTCTGCCGGTTGTCGCACCGAATTCGTGACCGATCCTGCCGAGAGCTTCTCCGGTCTCATCGAACAGCTCGGTTGGAAATGCGCCGTTTCCGACCCTCGTCATGTATGCTTTGACGACACCGATCACCTTGCCGACATAATTCGGAGCGATACCCGATCCGGTACAGGCTCCGCCCGAAGTAGGGTTGGATGAGGTTACATAGGGGTAGGTCCCGTGGTCGACATCGAGCAGGCAGCCCTGCGCTCCTTCGAGCAGCACGGTTTTTCCTTCCTTGAGTTTCTGGTTGAGGTATAACTGGGTATTCGTGATATAAGGATCGATGATTTTATCAAACTCGGCGTACTCCCGAAGCATGGTCTCGACATCGATCTCGTCCCTTTCATAAATGTTCTTCAGCAGTTTGTTCTTTGATTCCAGGTTCTCGCGAAGCTTTTCCTGGAGCACCTTCATGTTGAGAAGATCGACAACCCTGATGCCCTTGCGGGCGAATTTATCCTCGTAGCTCGGTCCGATTCCCCTCCCGGTCGTACCGATTTTCTGGTCGCCCTGGGCAGTTTCATGAAGTGAGTCGAGCAGTTTATGATAAGGCATGATCAGATGGGCGTTGTGGCTGATAAACAGACGTCCCTTGACTTCATAACCAAGTTCCTCTATCTTCCGGATCTCGTCGAGCAGTGCAACCGGATCGATCACGACACCGTTTCCGATGACGCATACGCAATCTTTGTGGAAAATCCCCGAGGGAATAAGATGAAGTACAACGCTTTTATTATCGAAACAGATGGTATGGCCGGCATTTGCCCCCCCCTGGTAACGTACGACTATGTCATACTTGTCTGAAAGGTAATCGACGAGCTTTCCCTTGCCTTCATCGCCGAACTGCGTGCCGATGATGACGGTTGCTGGCCGTGTCGGAGTACTGAATGGTTTTGATTCCACGACGGTTATGTTTGTTGACGGATATACTGTTCTATCTGGGCGAGAAGTTGATTCCTTCCTGTGCCGGAAAAAGATGAATAATTTACAATAAATTTGGCTTTGGAAGAGGATTTTTCCATCATTCGACGGGTTGCGACCTTATCTTTTTGCGTAAGCTTGTCATACTTGGTAAGCACAATCCCGTAAGGCCGCCGATGAAACTCGAGAAACTCCATCATGGCCCGGTCGGACTGCATCCCCGGATGACGCGAATCGACAAGCAGTACGACCAGCGCTATGCTGCGCCGGTACTCGATATAGGAAGAGAGCAGTTTTCCCCAGACGGCTTTCTCTTCATGGCTGACCGATGCGTATCCGTATCCGGGCAGATCGACAAAATAGAGTTCATTGTTGATCAGGAAATAATTGATCAGTTTTGTCTTCCCGGGGGTCGAGCTGGTTTTGGCAAGCCCTTTCACTGCTACGAGAGAATTCAGAAGGGATGATTTGCCGACATTCGATCTGCCTGCAAACACTATTTCAGGCAGCGATTCTTCCGGAAGACCGGATATGCTGGAGGCACTTATGAGAAAGTCGGCTTTGCTGATATTCATACAAAAAACGGTCATACAGAAAGAGCAACAAAAAGGAAGCTAAAAACCTTGTGTTAAAAACCCAAATGTTTAACTTTCATCGGGCTTTCAAGCTTCGCAAACAATAGTCGAAACAACGCAAGATGTCACTTTTCATATACAATTCGCTCGGCAGGACAAAACAGAAATTCGAACCGCTCCAACAAGGTATCGTCGGCGTTTATGTTTGCGGACCGACGGTTTACGGCCATGCTCATCTGGGTCATGCAAAAAGTTATGTCTCCTTCGACGTGGTCGTCCGTTGGCTTCGGCATAACGGATACCGAGTGAAGTATGTTCAGAACATTACCGATGTAGGGCACCTGACGGACGATGCCGATGAGGGAGAGGACAAGATCATGAAGCAGGCCCGGCTTGAAAAGATCGACCCGATGGAAATCGCTCAGTTCTACACCCGCAGCTACTATGAAGACATGGATATGCTCGGGGTCCAGCGGCCCAATATCGCCCCACTCGCTACCGGACATATCCCGGAACAGATCGAACTGATAGAACGCCTGATTGCAAACGGGCATGCCTATGAAGTGAACGGCAATGTCTATTTTTCCGTCTCCTCTTTTCCGGGTTATGGCAAACTTTCCGGAAGGACGGACCAGGAAGCCCTGCAGACAGGCTCAAGGGTGGAGATACGCTCGGAAAAGCGCGACCCGTCGGATTTCGCGCTCTGGAAAAAAGCCGATGAAGATCACCTGATGAAGTGGCATTCACCATGGAGCACCGGCTACCCCGGCTGGCATCTCGAATGTTCGGCGATGTCAATGAAATACCTCGGCGAGACCATCGATATTCATGGAGGAGGAATGGAAAACCGCTTTCCCCATCATGACTGCGAAATAGCCCAGTCCGAAGCTGCGACTGGCAAACCGTATGTACGGTTCTGGATGCATAACAACATGGTGACGGTAAACGGTATAAAAATGGGCAAGTCCCTGAAAAACTCGGTAAACCTCAAGGAGCTTTTCAGGAAATACGATCCTTTTGCAATCCGGTTTTTCATCCTGCAATCCCATTACCGTTCGCCGCTCGATTTTTCAGAGGTTGCCATAAAAGCTTCCACCACCGGGCTTGAAAAACTCCGTCAGAGCAGGAAAAGAGTATCGGAAAGTAAAACCGGAACGGTTGCATTTGCTGTTGAACCTTACCAACAGCGCTTCAGGGAAGCCATGGACGACGATTTCAATACACCTGTTGCCATTTCGGTTCTTTTTGAATTCTCCAAAGCCCTCAATACTGCGCTCGACAGCAGTGAAGGCATCACTGAAGAAGCACGTCTCGCTGCGCTGCATTTTCTTGAACAGACAGGAGCAGATGTACTCGGTATCCTTAACCCGGGCGGAGATGATCAGGAGACAGAAACCATCGAGACAGTAAAAAGTCTGTCAACGGTCATGGATATTCTTCTCGACCTGCGGGCTGAAGCAAGGAAAAACAGGAATTTCGAGCTCAGCGACACCATTCGTGACCGGCTGCTCTATGCGGGCATAGAAATCAAGGATACTCGCGAAGGAGCGACCTGGACGATAAACAAAGCTGCTGACTGCTAAAGGTATTGTTCCATTCCTTCACGTCTCAGAGTGTCGACAACTCCGCCGACGCGGTGCGCGTGCCCTTTGCCGCAGACCAGCAGGGCATCGTCTGTCTCGACAATGATGACATCGTTCAACCCTATAGCACAAACCACCTTACCTGCAGGTTTTTTAACAAAAACATTTTCACAGTCGATCTTCACGAGCAGTCTGTCCTGATGCCGATAAGAAGGCACCCTTTCCGCAGCGGCCTTCAGCACTTCGTCCCAGTTGCCGAGATCAGTCCAGCCGAATTCTCCCGTCAGGACAAAAACGGTCTCGGCTTTCTCCATGATCCCGTAATCGATCGAAATAGGATGCAGCCATGAGTAGACATCCTCGACGACTTTCCGTTCATTTTCTCCGCCAAGGTTGTCGTAGATATGCAGCATATCCTTGTACAACTCGGGCATGGAACGTTCGAACTCCCGGGCAATCGCGTCGATATGCCAGATGAAAACACCGCTGTTCCAGAAAAAATCCTTGCTCTCGAGAAACTGCTCGGCTGTCGCATAATCCGGTTTTTCAGCAAATGCCTTGACCCTGTAGAGCTTGAAATCATTGCCATGAGAAAAGGGGTGCGGCAATGGAAACTGCTCGTCGGCCTGTAAATATCCGTAATCGGTTTCAGGCCTGTCCGGTTTTATCCCGATAGTCACAAGTCCTGTTTTTTCGGCAGCGAGGGCAATTCCCTCCCTCAGGATCTGGTTGAACGTATCATCGTCATGCACAAGATGGTCCGAAGGAAGCACAACTGTAATTGCATCGGCATCCCTTTTTTTAATGTGCGCGGTTGCAAGTGCGATGCATGGAGCGGTATTGCGGATACCGGGTTCGACAATGATATTGCCCGATGGAAAATGTTCAAGGGCTCCGGCAAGCTTTTCACGCCCTTGAGCCGTTGTGATGATGAAAATATTTTCTTCAGAAACGGTCGCTTTGATGCGATCAACCGTTTTCCCGATCATCGTGCCTTCATCAAACAGGTCGATAAACTGTTTCGGCACTTTTTTCCGTGACAAAGGCCACAAATTTTTTCCTATCCCGCCCGCCATGATCACTGCATAGACATGCTCTGGCTTACAACTATCCATGGTATTTTTCTCTGTATTATTCCGGAAAACAGTGCTCATATATTTCAGCTCATGAATTTACAATTATTTCAGCTCATTATGTTTTCCAGTTTCGTTGGCAATCAGCGCAACCGGTTTGCCAATCAGCATAAAAAGTTGTTTTTTTGGTAACAACCTTCAAGAAAGATGACACCAATGGTACGAAAGGAAGATCAGCCGGCAATACTTCAGGACCTGTGCGCCGGAAACGGAATTGAACTTGACGATAAAAAGCTTGAAAAGCTTGTGCTTTACTGCACACTCCTCGAACAATGGAACAGAAAAGTCAACCTCATCAGCCGCAAGGAGGATGCTCCTGTCATAGTAAAACATATTTTTCACTCACTCCTGATAAGCCGCCACCATACCTTCAGAGCGGATGAAAAAGTGCTCGATCTCGGAACAGGCGGCGGTCTTCCCGGAATACCTCTCGCCATAGCCTTTCCTGAAACCCAGTTCCTGCTTGTCGATGCAACCGGAAAAAAAATTGCTGCCTGCAAGGCAATGATCAAGGAACTCGATATCCCCAACGCACTCGCCATGCATGCCCGTGTCGAAGAACTGAAAGGGGTCGTTTTCGATACCGTTCTGTCGCGCCAGGTAGCGCCGCTTGACCAGCTATGCGGATACGCCTGCAACCTGCTCAAAGCGGGAGGGGTTCTTATCTGCCTTAAAGGAGGAAATCTCGATGAAGAGGTTTCAAAAGCAATGTCAACGAAAAAGGAGCACAACGGATTTCCCGAAAGGGTGGAACAGCACCCGATCAGTTCCTGCAGTCCCTATTTTGATGAAAAAAAATTAGTCATTGCCTTCGGATAATTGATCCTTACGGCAATGACTAATGAAATGACGATCTCTGTTGAGGTCCTTTATTCGGACTTTGCTGCGGCTGTATCGCCGGCTTTCTTTGAACCTTTCACGCGTTTTGCACGGTCCTGTTTGCTGACCTTCGCTGCCGCGGCAGGTGCTTCGGCATAATCGACCAGCTCGATAACAGCCATTTTAGCAGCGTCGCCAAGACGTGGAACCATCTTGATGACACGGGTATAACCGCCTGGACGAGAACCGACTTTCCCGACTATCTCTTCAAAAAGAATTTTTATCGCCTGTTTGTCACGAATATCCTTGAAGATGTCGCGCTGAGCGTGAACTGTACCTTTGCGGGCCTTGGTAATGATTTTTTCAACGACTTTGCGGGTCTCTTTTGCTTTTGCCTCGGTGGTCTCTATCCTTTTATGCAGAAACAGCTGGGTAGAGAGATTGTCAAGCGTCGCCTTTCTATGGGCAGCGGTTCTTCCGAGTTTTCTTGCCGGCTTTACTTTACGCATTAGTGTTTCCTGATCTCAAATATTCAAAAAAACGGTTACTGTTGTCTTATTTCACCTGATACTTTGTAATATCCATACCAAACTTCAGGTCAAACTTTTCCAGCTGCTCCCTGAGTTCCGTAAGCGATTTCTTGCCGAAATTCTTGTAGTTAAGCAGCTCATCCTCCTTGCGTGAAACAAGATCTCCTATGGTGTCGATCTCGGCAAGCCTGAGACAGTTCTGAGAACGGACCGAAAGGTCGAGATCCTCGATTTTTGTCTGCAGAAGCTTTCTCATGTTCTCGAACTCGTCATCCTGCTGCTTGAACTCCTCTTCCGCAAACTCCTCTTCGGTCGGTGAGAAATTGGCGAAGAATGTCACATGTTCCGTGATGATCTTGCCAGCAAGACTGACCGAATCATCCGGAGTCAGAGATCCGTCGGTCTCTACGTCAAGGATCATCTTTTCGTAGTCGGTACGCTGACCGACACGGGTATTCTCAACCGTGAACTTGACGTTTCTGATCGGCGTATAAATTGAATCAATTGAAATGAAGCCAATCGGCATTCCTTCCGGCCTGTTCTCCTCTGCAGGAACATAACCTCTGCCCCTCCCGATGAAAACATCCATTTTCAGTGTAGCTCCACTGTTAACCGTAGCTATGTGCATATCGGTATTCAGCACCTCGAACTCGCCTTCCTGTGCCTGGATATCCCCGGCGGTCAGTTCGGCAGGCCCTGTAATGGTAACTGTCGTTTTGCAGTTTCTCTTACAGTTTGATTTGAAACGCACTTTCTTGAGGTTCATGACAATTTCAGGCACATCCTCGCGGACTCCTTCAATTGTAGAAAACTCATGGAAAACACCCTCGATCTTTATACCGGTGATCGCCGTTCCCGGAAGCGATGCAAGCAGTACCCTTCTCATAACATTACCCAGCGTAACTCCGTAACCTCTCTCCAGCGGCTGGGCTATGAACCGTCCAAACCTATCGGTATGAGTGGCTTCGTCAATATCTATTCTCGCAGGCATCTGCATCTGATATATCATAGTATTTATGCCTTAGAATTCATTAAGATCACTTCGAATACAACTCAACAACCAACTGCTCGTTATACTGCTCCTGTACTTCCTCTCTTTCCGGCACGCTCAGAAAAACAGCCTTCTGATTTGCCTTGTCAACCTGGATCCATGAAGGAATGCGTGATTCCGGGGTTTTGTTGAGCGAATCAGTTACAGCATCCATCTTTTTGCTTCTCTGACGGAACTCGATTGTTTCGCCGGGAGAAACCTGATAGGAAGGAATATTCACTTTCTTGCCGTTGACAAGAAGATGACCGTGGGTGACAAGCTGACGCGCACCGGCTCTTGACGGGGCGAAACCTGAACGGAAAACAACGTTGTCAAAACGTCTTTCAAGGATCTTGACAAGGTTGTCACCGGTAACACCTCTCTGGGATACGGCTTTTTTATAACAGTTCCTGAACTGTTTTTCCATAAGTCCGTAAAGATATTTCATCTTCTGCTTTTCTCTCAGCTGGAGAGCATACTCGGAAACTTTTCCTTTACGGGACTGTCCATGCTGGCCTGGAGGGAACGGACGTCTTTCGAGATATTTCTCGGCTTTCGGAGAAAGCGCAATGCCTAACCTGCGGGATACTTTTGTTATTGAGCCTCTGAATCGTGCCATATCAATTGTTTCATTGAAATTCTATGAATATAAAATCAGACCCTTCTGCGTTTCGGAGGCCTGCAGCCGTTATGCGGGAGTGGAGTGATATCCTTTATGGAACGCACATCGAGGCCGGCACCCTGCAAAGCACGAATGGCCGCGTCACGGCCTGCGCCAGGGCCTTTGATATAAACGTTCACATACCGCATTCCAAGGTCATATGCTTCCTTGGCAGCTGACTCTGAAGTCACCTGAGAGGCATAGGGTGTGTTCTTTTTCGATCCTTTGAAGCCGTTTTTACCAGCACTCGACCAGGAAACCGTATTACCCTGAACATCGGTAATGGTTACCATGATATTGTTGAACGACGCCTTGATATGTACGGCACCTTCAGGGGTAACTTTAACTTTCTTTTTCTTCCTGCTTATTGTAGCCATGAACGTAGATTCTTAAGTATCAGAAATTATTACATGAACCCTATTACTTCTTGGCTGCCTTTTTCTTGCCGGCAACCGTCTTCCTCTTTCCTTTTCTTGTCCTTGCGTTCGTCCGGGTTCTCTGGCCGCGTACGGGAAGTGAGCGTCTGTGACGAAGACCCCTGTAACAACCGATATCCATCAGGCGTTTGATGGAAAGCTGCTGTTCACCGCGAGCCTGACCTTCAACCTTGTAATGCTCGGCGATTATCTCCCTGATGGCATGCGCTTCTTCGTCATTCAGATCAGAGATTTTCCTGTCTGGCGCGATACCGGCTTTCCGCAGAATATCCTCTGCTGATGTCCTTCCAATACCATAAACATGTGTTAAAGCAATAACAGCATGTTTGTTTAGCGGCAAATTTACCCCAGCTATCCTCATAAGCTCTTAAAAGTTCTAATGTTTTTACTCAAGATCAACCCTGACGCTGTTTATGGCTTGGATTCACTTTGCAAATCACAAATCGCTTGCCTTTACGTTTAACAATACGGCAATGTTCACAACGCTTTTTGATAGAAGAATATATTTTCATGATAAATCCTCACGTACAATTATTTTACAGGCCAGCCCGAAATCTGAAAAGGCTTTTAATGTAATAAATATTGATCGAACAATCAATATCACAAACAGATATTTCTCAACTTATTTATAACGATAGGTAATCCGCCCTTTTGAGATATCGTATGGAGATATCTGGACTTTGACCTTGTCACCCGGGAGAATCCTGATGTAGTGCATTCTTATCTTGCCTGATACATGTGCCAAAACCTCAAGACCATTTTCGAGTTTTACCTTGAACTGTGCATTCGGAAGTGCTTCCAGAATTACACCTTCAATCTCAATTGATTCTTCCTTGGCCAACTTTTCTTCTCCTTTAAGCTATAAAATGTTTTTTGCCCTCAGAGCTTCAACCCTGAAGGAAGGACCGTGTCAGGACTTCCGCCTTGCCGGGCCTTACCACTACCGTATGTTCAAAATGCGCTGAAGGCTTTCCGTCTTCCGTCACTGCAACCCAGGCCCCTCTGCGGCTTACCGCCCTTCTCGACCTGCCGATGGCGATCATCGGTTCTATTGCCAGCGTCATTCCTTCACGAAGTTTCACACCGGTATGCCGTCTTCCGTAATTCGGAACCGCAGGCTCTTCGTGCAACTCGCTTCCGATACCGTGGCCGACCATGTTTTCTATAATACTGAAGCCGAACGAACGTGCATATTCCTCGATAGCTGCCGAAATATCATGAAGCCTGTTTCCTTCGACTGCCATGGCAATTCCGCGTTCAAGACTTTCCCTGGTCACATCGACAAGCTGTATGATTTTTTCGTCCACCGTACCGAGAATGAATGTCCTGGCTGCATCACCATGGTATCCGCTTTTGTATACCCCGCAATCGACAGAAACAATATCACCTTCCTTTATGATGCGTTTCCGGCTCGGGACCCCGTGAACAACCTCTTCATTGATCGACACGCAGAGTGTGGCAGGATAGGGCGTAACATCGGGATCGCCTTTTGGTGCATAATTCAGAAAACTCGGCTCTGCATGATGATCCCGTATAAACTCTTCAGCCATGATGTCGAGATCTCTCGTCGACATGCCCGGTTTTACTTCCAACTCGAGAAGATCGAGTGTTTTTGCAACAATCGCCCCGGCTTCCCTCATCAACTCGATTTCACGTTCGCTTTTTATCGTTATCATAACCGATGCGTTACCTGCTCTGCCGGCCTCGCGTCTTGCCGGATTTCATGAAGCCGTCGTAATGGCGCATCAGCAGGTGGCTCTCGATCTGCTGTAACGTATCGAGCCCGACGCCGACAACGATCAGGAGACTCGTGCCGCCAAAGAATTGGGCGAATGCCTGTGTCACGTTTGCGAATTTGGTCAGGAACGTCGGAAGGATGGCTATGACTGCCAGTGAAATGGCACCAGGAAGAGTGATCCTCGTGAGGATGTTGTCAATGAAATCTGATGTGCTTTTACCAGGGCGCACTCCGGGTATGAACCCGCCCTGGCGGCGCATGGTATCGGCAACTTCCTTCGGATTGAATGCGATCGCCGTATAGAAATAGGTAAAGAAAACAATCATGGAGCCGAACATCAGTGCATACCACCATGAATCGTAAGCGAAAATACCGGCCACACTCTGCATGACCTCGTTATCCGGGAAAAAGGAGAGGAAAGTACCGGGCAGAAACATGATGGACTGCGCAAAGATGATAGGCATGACTCCGGCAGTATTGATCCTCATGGGAATGTACTGTGTCGAACCGCCGTATACCTTGCGGCCGACAACTCTTTTCGCATGCTGAACCGGTATGCGGCGGGTCCCGACGGTGAGGATGACGACGAAAGCCACGATTGCGGCCATCATCGCGATAATAATGATTTCAATGATCCAGTTCTTGCTTCCGAGCGATACGGAACGGAACTCGTTGACAACCGCCTGCGGGAATCGTGCAAGAATACCGATCATGATGATCAGTGATATGCCGTTGCCTATTCCCCTGTCGGTTATCTTCTCGCCAAGCCACATGACAAACATGGTCGAGGCTGTGAGTATGGTAACGGCTGAAATGGTGAAAAGTATTCCGGGATCCGGAACGACTACCTTGCCGAAAGAAGCCGAGCTCGAAAGAGAGACACAGACTCCCCATGACTGCAGTGCGGCAATAAGAACAGTACCGTACCTGGTCATCTGGTTTATTTTCTGTCGTCCGTCTTCACCCTCCTTCTGCAATTTCTGGAAGTATGGTGTAACGGCACCGAGAAGCTGGATGATGATCGAGGCGGAGATATATGGCATGATGCCCAGAGAAAAAATGGATGCTCTCGCAAAAGCACCGCCGACAAAAAGGTCGAAAAGACCGAAAAGGTCATTCGCATGGGATTGACCCGCAGCAGCTACCGCTGCGGCATCAACTCCAGGAATTGTGATGTGCGAACCAAGCCTGTAGACAAATAAGAGAAGAAGCGTATAAAGTATCCTCTGACGGAGTTCAGGGATTTTATTGATGTTCCTTATACTTTCAGTAAGCTTCATATTATCCTTTTAACGAATTCAGGGCTTTTTTGATTTTTTCCCACTCTTGACAAACTTTACCTTCGGTTTCAAAAGCGCCTCTTCCAGAGAGTGGTCCCTGACTTTCCCTGCTTCTTCAAGCGTACGGAACGCTTTTATAACCTTGCCGCCTGCAGCATTGATCTTTTCTTCAGCACTTTTGCTGAAAGCATGAGCTGTCACGGTAATTGCCGCGCTCAACTCACCGTTGCCGAGAATCTTGAAATAATCGGCATTGCTTGCATGACAGAGAGACTTGAGGTCCTGAAGCGTTAGCTCTTTTTCAATCGCTCCATCCTCAATCCACTGGGTAATCTGCGAAAGGTTGACAGTATTGAACGATTTTCTGTCAACAGGCGTAAACCCGAACTTCGGCAGTCTCCGGTAGACAGGAATCTGTCCGCCTTCCATGATAGGTCTGCCGTAGCCGCTTCTGGACTGCTGACCTTTATTTCCTTTTCCTGCAGTCGTCCCGTTCCCGGAACCCTGACCGCGGCCTACCCTTTTTTTGTTTTTAACTGCGCCTTTCGCTGGACGAAGTGAACTTAAATCCATGGTTTCAATTCCCGACTTGCTATTAGAAAAATCTATTTTTCCTCAACCTTTACAAGGTGCTGTACAACCCTGATCTGCCCTCTTGTGCATGCATTATCCTGCTTTTCAACCTGGTAGTTCGGCCTGCCGAGTCCCAGAGCCTTGATAGTGGCTTTCTGTTTCCTGGTACCACCGATGATACTGCGCACCTGGGTAATTTTCAATTTTTTCTCACTCATGATCGCGTTCTCTCTTTTTAGCTTTCAAAAACTTCCTTCAGGTTCTTGGAGCGTCTTTCACCGACATCATAGGCATCCGATATGCTCTGAAGTCCTTTGATGGCGGCTTTCACAACGTTATGCGGATTTGAAGAACCGAGCGACTTGGTCAGAACATCATGAACACCTGCCATTTCAAGCACAGCTCTGACGGCACCGCCGGCTATGAGACCGGTACCTGGTGTGGCGGGTTTCATCATTACCTTTGCTGAACCATATTTTGCAATGATCATATGCGGAATGGTCCCTTTTACGATCGGCACCTTGATGACGTTTTTCTTGCCGTCCTCTACACCTTTTGCAATGGCATCCTGAACTTCGTTGGCTTTTCCGAGGCCGTATCCGACATGACCTTCCTTGTCGCCGACAACCACGATGGCATTGAAACCGAAACGTTTACCACCTTTAACAACCTTTGCAGTCCTGTTGATATGAACCAGCTTTTCCTTCAGATTAAGCTCTCCGGGTCTGATATTCTTAGCAGATGTTTTCGCCATGTAATTTCTCGTTGAAATATATTTTAAAAGATCAGTCCAGCATCTCTCGCACCATCGGCCAATGCCTTGACCCTTCCATGATAACGAAATCCGTTCCTGTCAAATACGACATGCGTGATACCGCCGGCCATCGCTTTTTCAGCGATCTGCTGTCCTACGATACGGCAGATTTCCGTCTTCGTACTTTTCAGTTCCTTGTTAACTTTGGACATGGATGACGCTGTGATGATTGTTTTTCCATTCACGTCATCGATGAGCTGTGCGTAAATCTGGGAAAGGCTCCTGTAGACACAGAGTCTCGGCTTTTCCATCGTCCCTTTGACACTGCCTCTGCTTCTGTCCTTGATTTTCTGCCTTCTTGCGGCTTTATCGATTTGACTCATTCTCTTGAACCGTTGTATAATGTTATTGCCTTACTTTTTTGGCTCTTCATTCACTCTTTACTTGCCTGCAGCCTTGCCTTCCTTGCGACGGATTACTTCTCCTGCGTATTTTATACCCTTACCACGATATGGTTCCGGTTTCCTGAACGAACGGATCTTTGCCGCTACCTGGCCGACAAGCGCCTTGTCGATACCGCTTACCAGAATGGTGACCTGATCGGGTACTTCAATCTTGATATCGTCAGGAGCCTTGAAATAGATCATGTGCGAATAGCCGAGAGTCAATGCAAGCAGATCATTTTTCATTTCCGCACGGTAACCGACACCGGCGATTTCAAGTTTCCTGGTGAAGCCTTTTGTAACACCTTCAACCATATTGCTGATAAGCATGCGGTAGAGACCGTGCTGAGCCTTCGCTCTTTTAGAGTCATCTATACGCTGAACGGTCACAACGCCGTCCTCGACTTTGACCTGAACCTGGTCCGTAAGCTGCTGTTCAAGTACACCCTTTGGTCCCGATACGCTGATCCGCTGGTCCTGTAACTCTATTTTCGCCTGACTGCCCAGGGATATCGGCATTTTTCCTATTCTTGACATGGTATTCCTATGCTCTGTGACTAATGATTAATAGATGCGGAACAGAATTTCACCGCCGACACCCTCTGCCCTTGCTTCCTTGTCTGTAATAATCCCCTTTGAAGAGGAAAGGATGTAAAGACCGAGGCCGCCAAGATATTTCTTGATGTCCTTTCCGTCATATACACGACGTCCAGGTTTGCTGACCCTGGTAATCTCTTTGATCGCCGGTTCGCCCTGCTGTGTATATTTCAGTTCGATACGCAGAAACGGAAACTTCTCTGCGGTTATCACCGTGAAATTCTTGATGTATCCTTTCTCGACAAGAAGCTGCGAAATATTCTCCCTTAGCTTCGAATACGGGATATCGGTAGTTTTGTTTTTTGCTCTTCCCGCATTTCTGATACGGGTGATATAATCTGCAATAGAATCCGTTACAGGCATAGCGAACGTTGGTTACTTTCGAAAATGATCAAATATGTTTCTTTAACTTCAAATCGCTGATTTACCAGCTTGCTTTTTTTACACCGGGCAGCTTTCCTTCAAGAGCATATTTACGGAACATATGCCTGCAAAGACCGAACTTGGCGCTGACACCCCTTCCGCGGCCGGTGAGAACGCAACGATTGCGAACTCTTGTCGCAGAACTGTCCCTCGGCAGTTTGCGAAGGGCTTCGTAATCTCCGGCTTTTAACAGCTCAGCACGCAGTGCAGCATACTTCTCCACAAGCTTTTTCCTTTTCTCGTTCCTTGCTATAACGCTTTTCTTGGCCATCTCTTTTCTGAATTATTTAGTTTTTCTTTTTAAATGGCATTCCAAGTTCTGAAAGAAGTGCATAGGCCTCTTCGTCTGTTGGGGCTGATGTTACAAAACTGATATCCATGCCGCAAATCCTCGGCACCTTGTCGATGTCGATTTCCGGGAAAATGATCTGCTCTTTCACACCAACTGTATAATTGCCTCGGCCGTCGAAGCTTGTGTCGCTGAGCCCGCGGAAATCGCGGATCCTCGGTACGGCAAGACTGACGAAGCGATCGAAAAACTCATACATGGCCTTGCGGCGGAGGGTGACCCTGCAGCCGATCGGCTGGCCTTCACGGAGTTTGAAGTTTGAAATAGCTTTTCTCGCTTTGCGGATCTGTGGTTTCTGTCCGGTGATCTGGGCAAGCTCCTGTATTGCTGTATCGAGCAGTTTCGGTTCCCCTGCTGCATCGCCTACACCGATATTGATACAGATTTTCTGGAGTTTCGGCACTTTCATGACATTCTTGTACTGAAAGCGCTCTGTAAGTTTCTGTACTACCTTTTCATGATAGAAGGTATCGAGCCTTGCCCTGGAGTTGTCCGCAGGTGCGGCTGCCTCTTTTTCCTTATTTTTAGCCATTCTTTCCTTTTACTTTTACAAGGATGGTCTTTGTCATCCTTTCCTTATTGAAAACACTCAGCTCTTCTTGACGTTGGATGCGTGAATGGGAAATTCCCGTTCGATAATGGCACCCTGTGGTCTGCTCTGGGTTGGACGCATGTGACGTTTGCGGATGTTGACGCCTTCCACGATGACTCTGGTCTTCTGCGGGAACACTTTGAGAATCTTTCCGCTCTTTCCTTTATCGTTGCCGCTGATAACGACTACGGTATCGTTTTTTCTGACATGCAGCTTAACTTTCTTGATCCCAGTTTTCATTTTTCACTGATATGGTATTATTCATAAAATCCTGAGCGGGAGACGAGACTCGAACTCGCGACCAACAGCTTGGAAGGCTGTGACTCTACCAACTGAGTTACTCCCGCTTGTGACGCCTACAGTACTTCCGGCGCCAGAGAAACGATCTTCATATATTTCTTGTCGCGAAGCTCTCTTGCGACAGGCCCGAAAATACGGGTACCTCTCGGCTCACCCTGCGCATTGAGAAGCACAACGGCATTTTCATCGAAGCGGATGTATGAACCATCCTTTCTTCTCGACTCTTTCACGCAGCGTACAACTACGGCCTTGCAGACATCCTTCTTCTTCACGACTCCGCCTGGTACGGCTGATTTCACTGATACGATAACCTGATCGCCCAATGAGGCATAACGCCTGCCGGTTCCTCCGAAAACATGGATGCAGCGGACTTTCTTGGCACCGCTGTTATCGGCAACAACCAGGTTTGTTTCTTTCTGGATCATCCTTCTAAAACGTTATTAAGTGTATAAAATATCTGCTCTTACCTGGCTTTCTCGATAATCTCGACCAACCGGCAGCTTTTTCTCTTGCTCAGCGGACGGCATTCGACAACTTTTACAAGATCACCTAAACCAGCTTCATTCTTTTCATCGTGAACCATCAGCCTTGTGGTTTTCTTGAAATACTTTTTATAAACGGGATGCTGAACCCTGCGCTCGACAGCAACTATGCAGCCCTTGTCCATTTTGTCACTGACAACGCGTCCTGACCAGCTTTTTTTTCTCCCTCTTACCTCAGCACTGTTTTCCATTGATGCACTGCCCTTTTTGATTTCTGCCATGTAAGTAAAATTAAAATTGCCTTACTCTCAACCCTGAACCTGCTCAGCGGCAGAGAGTTTATGGAGCCTTGTCTTGATGCGCGCAATATCACGTCTCGAATTCTTGAAAACCATCGGATTCTGAGGCTGCTCAAGAACTTTGTAGAAATTGATATCTGCGAGCCTGTCTTCAAGCTGTCTGAGCTTCTGGACCAGTTCCGGTTTGCTCAAGGCCTCTATTTCATATTTTTTCATAGTATATAAAGCTTCTTGTCGTATTAATGGCTTCGTTATCCTTCATAATCCGGGCGTACAACAAACTTCGTCTTGATAGGAAGTTTCTTCGCGGCAAGGCGGAACGCCTCAGTCGCGACTTCCTTCGAAACACCGTCGGCCTCGAACATAACCCTTCCCGGCTTGACGACTGCTACCCAGAATTCCGGGGAACCTTTACCGGATCCCATCCTGGTTTCAGCAGCTTTCTTCGTTACCGGTTTGTCAGGGAAAATCCTGATCCAGATTTTGCCGTCCCTTTTCATGAACCTTGTCATCGCAACACGGGCAGCCTCTATCTGACGGCTGGTAATCCATGCCGGTTCAGTGGCTTTAAGACCGAAAGAACCGAAAGATACAGCTGTACCGCGCCCGGCATTTCCTTTCATCCGGCCTCGTTGTGTCTTTCTATATTTAACTTTCTTGGGCATTAACATACCGGCAACTCCATTCTTTTTCTGATTGTATGGTCCTCAATATTAAGATCGCTTACCGCGGTGGCGGCGTTTTCCGCGGCTCTCACGGCCTCTCGCACCGGAATCGCTGCGCCTTTCCTTCATTTTCTTCTGCTCGTCTTCCTCGATGGCATCGATACGCTGAACAAGGACCTCGCCTTTGTACACCCATACCTTGATACCGATCGTGCCTGCTATAGTATGCGCTGTTACGCTCGCATAATCGACATTGGCGCGGATGGTGTGAAGAGGAATCTTTCCTTCCTTGTACTGTTCGGCACGCGCGATCTCCGCGCCTCCGAGACGGCCTGCGCACCTGATCCTGACACCTTCAGCACCTGAACGCATTGCCTGCTGGATAGCCTGCTTCATAGCTCTTCTGAAAGAGACCCTGTTCTCAAGCTGGTATGCGATATTTTCACCGATCAGCTGAGCTTCGATTTCCGGTTTGACAACTTCGACAACATCGATCTTCACCTCTTTTGCGGTGATCCGGCTCAGTTCCTGTGAAAGGTTGTTGATCTCTTCGCCTTTTCTTCCGACAACAGCACCCGGACGGGAAGCATAGATATTGATCTTGACATGCTTCGTCGTTCTTTCGATGACGATGCGAGCAATACCGGCCCTTTCCTTTTTCAGCCTTGCAAGGACATAGTTGCGGATAATATGGTCCTGCATGATTTTTTCCGAAATGACAGGACTGTCATCATACCAGCGGGAAGTCCAGTCTCTGATAATTCCAAGCCTGAATCCAGTAGGATTAACTTTCTGACCCAATGCGCGCTCCTTGTTTTATTTAGTTACTGGATTGTTAACCTTGTCAACCACTATTGTCAGATGATTCGATCTTTTGCGAATCCTGTAAGCACGCCCCATAGGAGCGGGAAGAGTCCTCTTCATGGTAGCGCCCTGATCGACGAAAACCTCTTTTATGAAGAGTTCCTGTTCGCTTGCCCTTTCATTCGGGTTGAGCTGTGCATAGTTTGCAACGGCTGACTTCAGTGTAATCATAACATTCTGGGATGCTGCTTTTGTCGAGTTCAGCAGAATGGCTTTTGCCTGATCGACCTGTTTGCCACGAACGAGGCCTGCAACCAGACGCATTTTCCTCGGTGATGTCGGCGTATGACGTAAAACTGCTTTAGCTTGCATGATATCTTTACCTTTTCGCGTTTATCTATTTATTTTTTTCGAGGTGCCGAACCACCCTTTTCGCTCTTTCCTCCGGCATGACCGCGATACAATCTTGTCGGAGCGAACTCACCAAGCTTGTGACCAACCATGTTATCACTGACATAGACCGGCACATGGTTCTTGCCATTGTGTACGGCTACGGTATGACCGACAAAATCGGGAGAAATCATTGAACTTCTTGACCAGGTCTTTACAACCTTCTTTTCTCCCTTGCTGTTCATATCAAGGATCCTTTTTTCAAGCTTGATATCGATAAAAGGTCCTTTCTTGAGTGATCTAGGCATAGTTTCTCTGCTTGATGTTTTTCCTCTATAGTTATTTGGCGTTTCTGCCGCGTACAATCAGTTTCTGTGATGCTTTTTTCCTGTTCCTTGTCTTGAAGCCCTTTGCAAGCTGACCCCATGGTGACTTCGGATGCTTTCTTCCACCGCCGGACTTCGATTTACCTTCACCGCCTCCCATCGGGTGGTCGACCGGGTTCATCGCCATACCTCTTGTCTGCGGTCTGATACCGAGCCAGCGGCTTCTTCCCGCCTTGCCGAGAACGATGTTCTCGTGATCGGCGTTACCGATGACACCTATGGTGGCACGGCACTCAACCCTGACCTTGCGGATCTCTCCCGAAGGAAGCTTCAGTGTCGCATAATCACCCTCACGTGCGGCAAGTGTTGCGAATGTACCCGCAGACCTGACGATCTGTCCGCCTTTTCCTGCCTTCATCTCGATGTTGTGCACATCTGTACCGAGCGGGATATTCTTCAGCGGCATGGTGTTTCCGGCCTTGATCTCGACCTTCTCACCACTTTCAACCTTGTCGCCGACTTTCAACCCTTTCGGGGCGAGAATATAACGTTTTTCTCCGTCAATGTAATGCAATAATGCAATTCTTGATGAACGGTTCGGATCATACTCAATTCCGGCGACAGTTGCAAGCACTCCATCCTTGTTGCGCTTGAAATCGACGATCCTGTAAAACCTTTTATGTCCGCCGCCCCTGTGCCTGGAAGTTTTCCTTCCTGCTGCATTCCTTCCGCCTGATTTCTTAAGAGGAACAAGCAGGCTTTTTTCTGGCTCGCTTTTCGTGATTTCATCGAAAGCAGGGTAAGACATGTATCTGGACCCTGGAGTAACCGGCGCTAATTTCCTTATAGCCATTTGAATGTATGATCTATCCTTTTATAAGTTCTATCCTTCGCTCTTCTGGGCCGAACCAGAGTAATAATCTATTGCCTGACCCTTGGCAAGGGTGACGACCGCTTTTTTCCAGTCGCTCTTCTTTGCCGTGATCAACCCTTTCCTTGTATGCTGGACACGGGATTTCCCAAGGCAGTTAATCGTACGAATCGACTTTACCTGTACGCCGAATTTCTTCTCGATCGCTTTTTTGATATCCTCTTTATCAGCATCCGGCTTAACCTTGAAGACATACTGTCCTTTCTGCTCTGTCAGCCCGGTACTTTTTTCTGTCAGCCAGGGGCATAACAACGGGTTTTTCATCTCTTTAACTCCTTTTTTCTGGAAATCTGCAATTACCCTAACGTCTCTTCTATTTTTTTCAGCGCTGTTTTCTGGACAAGCACGGTCTGACTATGAAGAATATCATAGGTTGAAGCCTTGTCGGCAGTCATGATATTCAATGCTTCAATGTTTCTTCCGGATCTTGCTATGATCATGTCATATTCCGGAGTCAGAAGTAATGTTTTCTTCTCGGAGAGCCCGAGATTCCTGAGTATATCCGCAAAAGGTTTTGTCTTTATCTGATCGAACCTGAAATCCTCGACCACGACGATCATCCCTGCCTGTGCTTTTGCACTGAGAGCGGAACGACGTGCGAGCAGTTTAACTTTTTTGTTCACTTTCTGCTCGTAGGTATGGGGAACAGGTCCAAAAATGGTTCCACCGCCGCTGTGCAGGGGAGAACGGCTCGAACCCTGACGAGCATTGCCTGTTCCTTTCTGACGGAACGGCTTCCGTCCGCCGCCGCTGACTTCGGCGCGGGTCTTGGCCTTGTGCGTGCCCTGGCGTTTGTTTGCAAGAATTGCCTTGACATCAAGGTACATTGCGTGCTCGGACACTTCAACGCCGAATATATCGTCACGGAGCATTACTGTTTCCCCGGTTTCTTTGCCGCCGGTATTTAAGACTTTAAGTTCCATAGCTTCGAACATTCAGCATTTACTTTTTTATAGAAACAATCTTTACATAGGAATTGCGCGGACCTGGTACAGCACCCTTGATAACGATCAGATTCGATTCAGGCATGATCTTGAAAATCTCGAGGTTCCGGATGGTCACATTGTCTGAACCTTTGCGCCCGGCCATTCTGGTACCCTTGAAAACCCTCGAAGGGTCCGAAGAACCGCCGACCGAACCCGGAGCCCTCAGCCTGTCGGACTGACCATGGGTCCTGGAACCGCCGCCGAAGTTATAACGTTTTACGACACCGGCAAAACCTTTGCCTTTCGAAACACCGAGCACATTGATTTTCTCACCTACCTTGAAGGATTCAACACTGACAGGACTGCCAAGATCAAGCTCGCTTCCTACCTGTGAGAAGTCAAATTCCGCCATCATAAAGCCTGGTGTGACTCCGGCCTTTTTGTAATGACCCTGCAATGGCTTGCTGACTTTCGCTTCCTTTCTTTCTCCGATACCGATCTGATAAGCATCGTAGCCATCCGTATCAACACGTTTAACCTGCGTCACAAAGCATGGCCCCGCTTCGATGATCGTGCAGGAAACAGCCTCGCGTTTGTCATTGTATAAACGGGTCATGCCGATTTTCTTTCCAAGAATCGCACCCATAAAATTAGCTATTCAAATATTCTTTAAGACTTTATTTCAACATCCACACCGCTTGGAAGCTCGAGCTTCATAAGCATATCAATAGTTCTTGAAGTCGGGTTTACAATCTCGATAAGCCTCTTGTGAGAGGAGAAGGAGAATTGCTCGCGGGACTTCTTGTCAACATGCGGTGACCGGTTGACGGTATACACATGTGTTTTTGTGGGCAGCGGTATTGGACCAAAGATGATGGCATCCGTCTGCTTGACCACGTCAATAATCCTTAACGCCCACTTATCAACCAGACTATGGTCGTAAGACTTGAGCTTTATCCTGATCTTTTGCTGTACAGCCACTTGTCAACCCTGTTTCTTTGTTATCAATAAATGGGACGGGGTTATCTGCCCCGTCCCGGGACACGCATACGACCTGTTACTCGATAATCTTGCTTACAGAACCTGCACCGACGGTACGACCGCCTTCACGGATAGCGAAGCGAAGGTTTTCATCCATTGCGATAGGAGCGAGCAATTCGACCTCGATGGAGAGGTTGTCGCCAGGCATGACCATCTCGACGCCTTCCGGCAGGGTTACCGAACCGGTAACGTCTGTGGTACGGAAATAGAACTGCGGACGGTAGCCGTTGAAGAACGGAGTGTGACGGCCGCCCTCTTCCTTTCTCAGAATATAGACCTCTGCCTTGAACTTGGTGTGAGGCTTGATGCTGCCCGGTTTGGCGATAACCATACCGCGCTCGAGCTCGGTCTTGTCGACACCCCTGAGCAGCAGACCTGCGTTGTCACCAGCCTGACCTTCATCGAGCAGCTTCTGGAACATTTCAATACCGGTAACGACGGATTTGCGGGTCGGTTTGATACCGACGATTTCGACCTCTTCGTTGATCTTGATACGGCCCCTCTCGATCCTTCCGGTACCGACTGTTCCGCGGCCGGAGATCGAGAACACGTCTTCGACCGGCATCAGGAACGGCTTGTCGATGTCGCGGACAGGCTCGGGAATGAACGCATCGACGGCATCCATGAGTTCGAGGATGGATTTTTCACCTTCCGGATCTCCATCGAGAGCTTTCAGAGCGGAACCTTTGATGATGGGAATATCGTCGCCGGGGAAGTTGTACTCGGTGAGGAGCTCTCTCAGCTCAAGCTCGACGAGTTCGATAAGTTCGGGATCGGCAATATCAACTTTGTTCAGGAAGACAACAAGAGCAGGAACGTTAACCTGACGTGCGAGCAGGATGTGCTCACGGGTCTGAGGCATAGGACCGTCGGTTGCCGCCACAACGAGGATAGCGCCGTCCATCTGTGCAGCACCGGTGATCATGTTCTTGATGTAGTCAGCGTGACCCGGACAGTCGATATGCGCATAGTGACGTTTGGCGGTCTGGTACTCGACATGTGCGGTAGAAATGGTAATACCGCGCTCCCTTTCTTCCGGAGCCTTGTCGATGCTGCCGAAATCGCGCTGCTGGGCAAGACCCTGCTTGGCAAGAACGGAAGTGATCGCCGCCGTCAGGGTTGTCTTGCCATGGTCGACGTGACCTATGGTTCCTATATTTACGTGGGGTTTATCCCTCTTGTAAGTATCTTTTGCCATAACTTTCTCCGTATCGGTTATCTGTTATTGTTTGTAATAATTAAATCTGCTTGCATGAATACCTTCTTCACTTATTCCTTGCCTATCCTCTTCTCCTGCAAAGTTTCCGCAACACTGCGGGGCACTTCACGGTAACATTCAAACTCCATCGAATAATTGGCCCTTCCCTGGCTCATCGAACGAAGATCGGTCGAGTAACCGAACATATTGGAAAGCGGCACTTTCGCATTGACAAACTGGGCGCCTGCACGCTGCCCCATACCTTCTATATGGCCGCGGCGGCTTGAAAGATCACCCATCACGTCACCGAGATATTCTTCCGGCGTAACAACCTCAACTTTCATGATCGGTTCGAGCAGAACAGGATCAGCTTTCTTGGCCGCTCCCTTGAAACCGATGGACCCGGCAATCTTGAAAGCCATTTCCGAAGAGTCGACCTCATGGTATTTACCATCGATCAGGGTAGCCCTGATATCCTGCATCGGGAAGCCTGCAACAACACCATCTTTCATGGCCTGCTGAATACCGGCGTTGACCGCAGGAATATATTCCCTCGGAATAACGCCGCCCTTGATGGCATCGACAAACTCGTAACCTTTACCTTCCTCGAGTGGCGCGACCCTGAGCACAACGAGACCGAACTGACCTTTACCGCCGGACTGACGGACAAACTTGCCCTCGAACTCAACCTCTTTCCTGATCGTTTCGCGATAGGCAACCTGGGGCTGCCCGACATTCGCCTCGACCTTGAACTCACGCTTAAGCCTGTCCACAAGGATTTCGAGATGAAGCTCGCCCATACCCGCAATAAGGGTCTGGCCTGTCTCATCATCGGTCTTCACCCTGAAGGTCGGATCTTCCTCGGCAAGTTTCGCAAGCGACATACCAAGCTTGTCGGAATCACTTTTTGTCTTCGGTTCGATCGCTATCTGGATAACCGGCTCGGGGAAAACCATTTTCTCAAGGACAACCGGATTGTTTTCGTCACAGATCGTATCACCGGTCCTGACGTCCTTCAATCCTACCGCCGCAGCGATGTCGCCGCAGTAAACACAATCTATATCCTCTCTTTTATTGGAGTGCATCTGAAGCACACGACCGATACGCTCTTTCTTGCCGGTCATGGTATTGAGCACGTAGCTGCCGGCATTGAGAAAACCTGAATAAACCCTGAAGAAGGTCAGCTTGCCGACAAACGGATCGGTAGCGATCTTGAAAGCAAGAGCAGCAAACGGCTCTTCATCTTTCGGCGAACGGGTCACAGGCTCATCTGTGCGAGGATGGTGACCTTCCACCGCGCCGACATCTACCGGCGAAGCGAGGTATTCCACAACGCCATCGAGCATGAACTGCACACCCTTGTTCTTGAAGGATGAACCACAGAGAACAGGAATGATGTTCACCTTGAGGGTAGCCTGACGAATGACGCTCCTTATCTCCTCTTCAGTGATGTTTTCACCGTTCAGATATTTCTCGAGAAGGGATTCATCAAGTTCCGAAACCGCTTCAAGCATATTGATCCTCCAGGTCCTCGCCTCGTTGACGAGATCATGGGGAATTTCAACTTCATTATAGGTACTGCCATCCTCTTTGTCGTAGATGACACCCTTCATTCTTATAAGATCCACGAACCCCGCAAACATCTCACCCTCACCGATAGGGATCTGAAGCGGTACCGGATTGGCACCAAGCCTCTCCCTGATCGATTTCACGGTATCGAAGAAGTTTGCACCGGTCCTGTCCATCTTGTTGACATAGGCAATACGGGGAACGCCGTACTTGTTGGCCTGGCGCCACACGGTTTCCGACTGAGGCTCCACACCGCCGACCGCACAGAACAGCGCAACCGCGCCGTCAAGCACGCGAAGCGAACGCTCCACCTCGACCGTGAAGTCGACATGACCCGGGGTATCGATGATATTGATCCTGTGGCGGATACCGGCATAATTGCCGTATTTGGGCTTCCAGAAACAGGTTGTCGCCGCAGAGGTAATCGTGATGCCACGCTCCTTCTCCTGTTCCATCCAGTCCATCGTGGCACCGCCCTCATGGACTTCACCCATGCGATGGAGACGACCTGTATAATAAAGAATCCTCTCCGTAGTAGTAGTCTTGCCGGCATCGATGTGAGCCATGATACCGATATTCCTAACCTTGTCTAAGTCAACCAGCCTTGTCATAAAACGTATATTGAACTATTATCTACACCCTGAAAACACATTAGAACCTGAAATGAGCGAAAGCCTTGTTGGCATCGGCCATCTTATGCACCTCGTCACGCTTCTTGACCGACGCACCCTGCTCGTTTGCAGCATCCAGCAGCTCGGCGGCAAGCTTTTCAGCCATGGACTTTCCACCACGCCTGGAAGCATATGTCTTGAGCCAGCGGAACGCAAGAGCCGACCTTCTCGAGGGTTTGACCTCCATAGGAATCTGATAGGTCGCACCACCGACACGCTTGCTGCGAACCTCCACCACGGGAGCAATATTCGCGATCGCCTTGCGATAAACCTCCAGAGGATCCTCGCCGTTTGTCCTCTCGGCAATGATACCGAAAGCATCGTAAACCAATTTCGTAGCGACAGCTTTCTTGCCATCAAGCATGACTGCATTGATGAAACGAGCTACGCTTTCATCGCCGAAACGAAAATCACCACCGATTCTTTTATAGCTACCTTTTTTCGACATACTTTTCTCTGGATTTATGATTCAACCTTATCTCTTTCCTTTTGCAGGAGCCGCCGCACCGGCTTTCGGCTGCTTTGCCCCGTACTTCGAACGGCTCTGCTTACGGTCAGCAACCCCGGACGTATCCAGAGAACCGCGAACGATATGGTAGCGCACACCAGGAAGATCCTTTACCCTGCCGCCCCTGATCAGAACGATCGAGTGCTCCTGCAGGTTGTGACCTTCACCGGGAATATAGGCCGTAACCTCAATCTTGTTGGACAACCTTACACGAGCAACCTTCCTCAAGGCGGAGTTAGGTTTTTTAGGCGTCGTTGTATAAACACGAGTACAAACCCCGCGCTTCTGCGGACATTTTTCAAGCGCCGGTGACGCTGTTTTGGACGCTTTAACACTTCTTCCGAGCCTGATGAGCTGCTGAATCGTCGGCATACTTTATTTTCTTTCTATTTAAAATCCACTGATTACAAAATGCAATGCATAAAAAATCTATAAGGACAAACAATGTAAGCGAATTCGGCAAAAAAACAAAACACAAAGCAACATTTTTTCCTGATTTATAAAAAATGTTCTACCGTGCGCTTACCTGTCTGCAGGGCTGCAGACAGCCACTTCCGGAAGCACCGTATGGGGAATTCGGCAAACTGTTCTCCGGGAGGAGTCGAAGGTATACAATATTAAAGTTTAAACCAAAACGGTCCTGCACGAAATTCCGCCGGCCGCATCATTTTTTCATATCCTTCTTCACTTTTTTGACGAAGCGCCCGAACTCCCTGTCCTTTCTCCTTTTCTCGAGGTACGACATCTCATGGTAATCGGACTCTTTTCTGAGCTTCAGGTAACCGGCATAGCGCTCCCTGCCCAGTTCGCCGCCGGCAATCGCCGCAAGCACGGCGCAGCCTGATTCCTGCGTATGGGTGCAATCGCTGTACCGGCAGGCTTTCGAAAGCTCCACGATATCTTCGAACCCTTTGTCGAGCCCCTCACCTGCTCCCAGCAGCCCCAGCTCACGCATGCCCGGCGTGTCGATGAACATCACGCCGTTATCGAGTACAATGAGCTGCCGTCGTGTTGTCGTATGGGTACCTTCCCCTGTTCCGCTGACCGTTCCGGTATCGAGCAGATCGCGCCCGATCAGGCGATTGAGCAGGGTCGTCTTGCCGACACCTGACGAACCGAGCAGGCAAAAGGTCCTGCCGGGAAGCAGTATATCCCTGAATTCCCCGTACCCTTCACCGGTTACGTTGCTGAGAGGGATCACCCTTGCCGTGATTCCAGCTTCTCCCAAAAAGGCAAGCTTCTCAAGCAGCTCATCGGAAGAAATCAGGTCGGTCTTGGCAAGGATGACAACCGCCTCCACATGGCCGTCGGCAACCATGGCGAGGTACCGGTTCAGCCTTGGCAGATTGAAGTCGAAGTGACAGGACTGGATAATGAAAGCGGTATCGATGTTTGCCGCGATCATCTGGTAATCCACGACCGCGCCGGCACTTTTCCGGCGCAGGAACGTCCTTCGCGGAAAGAGAGCGTGGATGATGGCTGATGCACCGTCATTGTGGTACTGAACGGTAACCCAGTCGCCGACGCAGGGCATATCGACCGGAGAATCGACGGTGTAGAGGAACTTTCCGGAAAGTTCAGCGGGCACCTCCCCGTTTTCATTCCTGACGAGAAAAGAGTTGCGGTCGACTGCTGAAACACGGGCAATTTCCTGCCCTTCGCGGCAGATATCACCGGTATGTGCCGCGAACCACCGGTCAAAACCAAGATCGCTCAATTTCATTGCAACCAGTCACAGACAAATATTGAAACAGCTCTGTCAGGACCCAGCCCTGCAGCGGGTTCAATATATAGTTATTTACCTTGTGGGCATACCCTTTGCATTGACGGGAGCACCAGGCTCCGGCCCGGCAGAGTATTCAGGCGATCATTTCATGGGCGGTTTCTCCACAGAGAGAACACTGTGTTCGATATCGAGCTCTCCGACCTTACGGTTATTCTCGCAGATAACGATCTTCCTTATGGGTGCTTTCTCGATTTTTATAACCAGGCCGTCTTTGATCGTCCAGGTCGCTTTCCGGTCCGGGCGGCCAAGCTTGTAGTAAAGCTCGATGATATCATTGTGCTTCACAAACTTCTCGATCGAAAACATGGATTTCCCGTTTTGCGCCGGTTTGGTGACGCGCGCCACTACAAGAAGATTATACGTTCTGTATAATTCAGGGTCGGGAGCATATGGACTTTTATTTCCCATGACGGCGGCAGGGGCGAAAAAAGTATCATACTCTTCCGCAGACCGGATCAGAGCATAAAATAACGGATGAGCATCATCGTTCCAGTTTTTCAGAAAACTGCGGTAAGGGTAGTCTGCAAATCCTATCTGTTCATATTGACAGGGTTTCCGAACTTTGCCTGATGGATTCTCTGCCGTGCCGATTGTGCTGAAACCTGCGAGCATCAGCATGACCAACGGAAGGAGCAGTAATTTTTTCATAATGCTTCTTTTTTTATTGTTACAGTCGTTCAACGCATCGAGTATACCCTCCATGGTTCATGGCCTTGGCGTGCTGAAATCCCTGGTAATTCTCAATAATTTACATCAATCATATCGCATATCGCCATAAAAAATGCAGCTTGTTAATATGTGATGCATCATCGCTGAGCATTTGATTCGCACCTCATGACCTGGATATTCGTGACGAGCTTTTCACATTTCCCGATATTTGCAATGGAAAATGGATAGTTTTGACAGACTCATTGCATGGATTTTTTTGCGACTTATTGTTGCCGGAGCAATAACATATATTTTACAAGCAAGATGCGAAGCCGGGGCAACCTTGAAAACAGTTCGTGAATTCAGGCTGATTGCCGGGCAGAAGTCTGTTGACGTGCATTATTCCAGGATAGCCGGAATCAGCACCTTTTACCATCAAAAGGAACATACCAATGCAAAAGCCAAGGACTTTCGGCATTATTGTCATCATATATGCGCTCGCGGCGCACCTCTGGGGCACTTTTGCTGCTGTCGGTTTCATGACCATGCCGCATAAGCCTCTCGAACAGGTAACTGATTATCTGTCAGCCGCCTATACCGTTTCTCACCCCTTTCTCCTGTTCATGTATCTTGGCGGTGGCGCAGGTTTTTTCATGCTGCGCCGCTGGGGTGCCCTGGTATCTCTGGCTGCTGCCGGTGCTGACATACTCATTTATATCATTTCCGCGGTGTCAATCCTGCTGTCTTTTGGTAAAATGACATCCCCCGGTTTCACGCAACCCTCTTTCCTTTCGATGATGGCCCCATTGGCCGGAGTGGCCATTCCGTGTATTATCGCATTTCTCGCACTGCAGTTGCACCGGGATACGGATTCATGGAACGAGACATCGGGCGAAGTGTCTGCCGGCGATACCTGGCGGAATGAACAGGACAAATGTGCCGAAGGATCATGGACCCAGTATTTCCTTCGTGCGATCATCATTACCGGTCTGCTGCTGCCCTGGTTTGTCGGCGCCGGAGTAAAGCTCTACCTTTCATCGATCGGAAAGCCTACGGTCCCATGGGCTTACTTCCTGAGCCCGGGCAGTATCCTCATCCTGACTCCCTTTTCGATCTGGTTTGCAATTTCATACATCATGCTTGCCTATTCCGGGCGCCAGGTGCTGGCGAAACCTTTCCTGGGACTGAGGTCCTGTACCGGAAGAACGATATTCATTTCCGGGGGACTTGCCGGCGGCATCATCGGAACGGTCAGGACCTTTATCGATGTCTTTTGGGTCTTTGATTTCCTGTATTTTCTCACGCCATTATGGTCTTTGAACATACCGTATATGCTGGCAGGGCTGCTGGCGGGATATGCTGCGGGAAAGGGATACGAGAAATTTTTCAGGTCATGACCTCATCCTTTCTCTGACAGGTTTTAATGGTGGCATACGCTCAGTTGATTCCGACGGACCTTACTCTTTGCAGAAAGATCGACGTCACCCATCCATGCAGATATCCAGTACGTAATTCTTATATTGTCTGCCGATCAAGCCGTCCCCATCCAGTGTGACGGTAGAAAAAGCTTTATTCCATCACTCTTATCTCGTGCAATCAATGAAGAAAGTTCTTGTAGCCGGCGCTACCGGTTATCTCGGCCGTTATGCGGTTCAGGAGTTCAAAAACCGCGGTTACTTCGTGCGCGCCCTGGTGCGTAATCCCGAGAAGTTCAAAAAGCCCGGACCGTTCTTTGCGCCGTCGATCGACACTCTTGTCGACGAAGTGGTCTTCGGCGACGCCACGAAACCTGAAACCCTCGCCATGCTCTGCGACGGCATCGATGTAGTTTTTTCATCCCTCGGCATGATCAAGCCCGATTTCAAGCACTCGAACTTCGATGTTGACTACCAGGGAAACATGAACATCCTCGATCTCGCGCTGAAAGCAGGGGTGAAAAAATTCGTCTACGTCTCGGCCTTCGATGCGCACCGCATGATGAACATTCCCAACATACAGGCGCATGAAAAGTTCGTGAAAGAGCTGCAGGCCGCAAAAATCGAAAGCACGATTATCCGTCCTAACGGCTTCTTCTCGGAGATCGGGCAGTTCGTCGCCCGCGCCCGCCGGGGCTTCATGCTCTGGATCGGCGACGGATACTGCCGCCAGAACCCAATCCACGGAGCCGACCTCGCCAAAGTCTGCGCCGATGCGCTCGATGGAACGGAACGGGAGATCGAAGTCGGCGGTCCGGAAGTCTTCACCTATCGCGAAATGGTCGACCTGGCGTGCGAAATCGCCGGAACGAAGCCGGCGCTGGTTCCGCTTCCTTTCTGGCTCGCCGACGGCCTGGTCGGAATAGTCGGGATCTTCAACCGCGATGTGCATGATGTCGCTCTTTTCGCCACCACGCTCAGCAAAATGGATTTCGTCTCGCCGAAGTACGGCACCCACCGCCTTCGCGATTTCTTCAACCAGTGCAAAACGCTCCCACTCTGATGCGTGGAGCGAATGCTTCTCGGGTATTGATTTAAGTTACTGAAGGGGCGCCATGTCCCTTTCAGGCAACGCTCCATGGATCCACAATATCGATAGAGCAACCACAGAAGTCGCTGATGTTCCTTGTTACGAGGATCAGATTATGCACAGAGGCCGTTGCAGCAATCAGTGCATCGATTACGGATAGCGGCTGACCGCTATTTTCTGCCATTCCGAGCATGGCACCCCACTTTACAGCGATATCTGCGGTAACAGGAATAATTCTCCCGGAAAATCTGACTTCCAGTTCTTCTTTCAGCCATGCCGTAAGCCGGGATTTCTTTTTGCCTGTAGATAGTCTGGAAATACCTTTCTGGATTTCACCGAGGGTCACGACACTCAGATAAAGATCGAACTCGTCATGCTCCTCGATCCACCGGACAACCCCGGCAGAAGGAACGGAACGTAACATCTCGGAAATAACACAGGTATCCAGCAGAAAACTCACAGCTCGATCTCCCTGCCCTTGTCCTTCCGTCTCTCAAGATCAAGAGTAACCCCTTTCAAAGGCGACTTTTGAAAAAACTCCACCAGAGAATCCTGCTTTCTCATCAGGTTACGGTAATCCTGCATTGAAATCAGCACTGCCTCGGCCTTTCCATGCTTCGTGATTGTCTGCGGTCCGGATTCCTGCGCTTTCCGCACCAGATCGCTGAAATGATTTTTCGCTTTTTGTATCTGCCAGTTTTCCATATCCATCCTCCCCTCTCATAATCTGTCCATTATAGACAGAAATATACGGTTTTAATCAGCATCACGAAAGTGCTGCCGTAGTCAGGAAAAGCCCAGCACTTTTAACATTTTCAGTATTAATCCGGTGATTAAAACTGTCAATCCCGGTTAGCTGACAAAAGCTCAATTCTGTCATTCTGAGCAAGGCGAAGAATCCATAACTTATTGTTTAGTAATATGATGGATTCTTCATTCCGCTATGCTTCATTGCGGAATGACAGGCCCATTGCATGGATTTCCTTTCGATTTATTGTTGCCGGAACAATAATATATAATGGTCAGCTCACCGGTTTCCTTTCTCCACTACTTCACGAAGTTGATCTACGCGCCATACACCAAGGGCCTTGTCAGCATACGCTCCCTGTTCTTCTGTACAGCCCTCGACGAGAACAATCTCGGGCGCCGGAAACGAAAACGGCGGCTTCTCGAAATTCAGGGGTCTCCAGTTGCCGGTCTCAATGTCAGCATTCACCCTTTCGCTTCCTACAAATGTTGTGAGAAGAACATACCGGATCCGGGAAGCTGTTATGTTTTTCAACGCATCTCCAATCAAAACATACGGTAAATGCACGAGGCAATCCCGGCACAAAAGAGCATCACCCTCAGGAAGCGGATCCTTCGTCAGGTCAAGCACACGAAATTCTGCAAAAGGATGCGAATCCCGATATCTTGAGATATTCCGCTCAACAATTCCCGGAACAATGTCGGCACCGATGTAGCGATTGACATTGAGGTTGACGGTGCTCAACCAGGAGAAGTCACCGCATGGAATATCGAGGAGGGTTTCAACCCCCAACCGGTCAAGCATTATCGGCAGCTGAGAGCGCAATTGTGTTGTGGCATCGAGTTGCGACCCTAATCCGGATACTGACTCGGGACTGTCCCAAAGATTGTTCCGATAAATGAAATCGAAGATTTCCCTGGTCGAAAGTCCCTGCAGTTTGTCACGAAACTCTTCAAACCGGCGTTCCGCTATGGTGGGTGGTCGCATGGTGATATCCCTTGGGACTGGCATCAGCTCAGGCCCTGTATGATTTTATCATGAAAACGGTTGATAAGGAACTGAGAGAAGAGCTTGATGTTCTTGTCCATTTTGACCGGACCAAATCAGGAATTCAGGATTTCGCCGATATGCCCGACATGAAAATCAACCTGTTTATCAGACTCTGCCTGCAAAACCATGGGCACCTTTCTGCAAAAAAAAAGAGTCTCATTTCAGTTTTCTGAGTGATGATGAGATTAAGTGGATGGAACAGGTTGTGCTTGAAGGATACCGGGCATCCTGAGATCAGGATATCCGCAATTATTTGTTACTGTTTCTGATGTAATCATATAACACCAATTAACGAACATAATAGCTAACACTGCTTGTTGATTTATTGAGGGCCGTCCCCCTTCTCCCCACATCCCCCGGACATCCCGTTGACGGGCTGGAACTCTATAAGGGGCTGAAAAAAGGTTCATCGATTACAATACAGATCGGAGGCATA
>JAAXXY010000053.1 GCA_013334225.1 Chlorobiaceae bacterium | reverse complement strand
TTTTCCTGTGCATCATTTTTCAGAAGCTCCGATTGCCGTTTGCATTCCAGGGCAAAGCCTTCTCTTCGGGTATCGGGTACCCATATCTGCACGGGACGCAATCCTGCCTTTCGTAAATTTGCCCTGTGCTTCTGCACCCTCTGAGCCACTCCTGCCATATTGTAACCGGTTGAATTTTTTTGTTACAAGCAACATAAGAAAGCATATCGTTACATGCAACACTTGTTTTTAATCAATGTAATGTTAATCGGGACGTAGCACAGTAAATCAAAAAGATTCATAAACTAAAAGAAGGGCGGGCTGATAAATAAACAGGCAATAGAACTGCTTGATAACGGAGAGCTGCCACGAAAACAAAGCAGAGCGCAGTCTAAGCAGCAGGGAACAGGACTTGATGTCTTACAGTTTTCCAACTGACTCCAGAGCGATGCGAATTGTCTGGAATGGCAGTATGAGCGTAAGGGGCTTGCGGGGTAATGGGAAGGCCCCGTAACTTGCATACCAGGCTGCGATGTCCTGGTTTTTGGCATCGATCAGCAATCCAACCCCGCCGACATGGCTGGATACGTGTAAACACCTTCTGCCGGCGCAGAGCAGTAGCTGACCCCCGAGGCCCTGTTTCTGGACAGATCGGTCAACGGCAAGTCTGCACAATCTGAACATGGGTACGGCGTGATTGCTCAATCCTCGTTTGATGATATCGGGAGTTTGGGCATATGCGACCGTTGCGATGCTCAGACAATAGTATCCCAGTATGGTATGTCTGCAAGTATCACCGATTGCCAGAAAGGTTTTCGCTGTTCCTTTGGTATGGCTTTGCCGTGCATATCGGGATAAATACTCATTCAGATGTTTATCGCCACAATCGAACGCTTTTCGGTCATGACAGCTGGCGACAGCTTCTTCGTGCCAGGCGCGGAAGGTCATTGACGTGCAGGAAGTGCAGCTGCCGCTGCCATGAGTTTATCATTTGGCGCAGGAGGAGTTTCAAGCAGATTCAGAAGATAGCCGGTTTCCTCTTCGTTGAGGATGAGGCGTTCGTGCTGCTCGATTACGGAGTAAGCCGCCGAAACCGATGATCGGGTGACAAATTCCGTCAAATCGGTGGACTGGATGGATGCGGCTCGCATCAGCAGCTCCTTCTGTGAGGAATCGATACGTATCGAAAGGCGCTGATTGCTTTTTACCGGCGATCGAGGCATTATTACCTTTGTTCTGGTTTTGTGTGCATTGAAAGCGTACAACTGCAAAATACTGTTTTTTTAATAAGACGCAAGGGAAACCTGGTGGACGTACATGAATAAGTAAACTTGTGGAAGCAGGGTACGTTTATCCGTAAGCGAAAAAGATATTGTAGATTGTATGAAAATAGAGGGGAATCAATCTTTATTTCCACATCCAGGTATTACACTTCAGCAGGGCAAGTTCCCTTGAATTCGGCGCGGCTTTTCTATCTTTTCCACATTGAGGGTATTGGTTAGACTCGCACTGCTTCGGCAATTTTATGGTCAACTCCGGCTGTTCGGTCAGGGTCGGCCAGCTCCAGTAATAATTCTTAATATCGAGCCAGAGATGCCGTACATTCCGCTCATCCCGCTTTCCGAACTTCCGGAAAACACCCATAAAACAGTAAAAGCCGGAGGTCGGTCCATAGCATTATTTCATTACGAGGGTGCTGTAACAGCTCTCGATCATGCCTGCCTGCATAAAGGCGGTGATCTTGGCCAGGGGTTTATCCAGACGCTCGATGACGGAGAAAAGTATGTGGCCTGTCCATGGCATGGATGGCAGTACAACCTGAAAACCGGGAAGGCTCCGTTCGGCTACCTTGACCGGCAGGCTGTCTATGATGTCAGGATTGAAAACGGTATGATCCTGGTATCGGATGAACCTCTGCAGCAGGCGTTCAGGGCTGAACATCCGGATGATCCTTTAGCCGACCTGAGGAATCTCGACTATCTTGCGACCCGGACATCGCTCAATGTCCTCGGTATTTCGACAACAAACATGAACCCCGATCTTCCGAGACCTTCAACTTCAGAAACTGCGCTGCAGAGCGCTCTCGATTTTGCGGCCTCGGAATTCGGAGCTGCAACGAAAATGATCAGGATACGCGATCTGAAATTCAGGCATTGCGAAGGGTATTACAGCCGTCATGAAGAAGCGTGCACATGGCCTTGTTCGATCGCTGAAATGGACCCTTCGGATGGCATGACGGAAGTGTACAGGTCTTTGGTCCTTTGGGCTGATGCCGTTATTCTTGCAACACCGATTCGCTGGGGAAATGCGTCTTCGCTGTATTACAAAATGGCCGAGCGTCTCAATACCGTCCAGAACCAGATCACCATTCATGACAAGGTGCTTATCCAAAACAAGGCCGCTGCGTTTATTATCACCGGAGGGCAGGATAACGTTCAGGGTGTTGCAGGACAGCTCAACACCTTTTTTACCGATCTCGGCTTCACCCTTCCCCCTTTCAATTTCATTGGCTGGAGTCGTGGATGGATAGCAGAGGATACCGAGAACAATTATACCCGCTTTTTCAGGAACCGCTATGTCAAGCGATCTGTCAAGGAACTCGTGACCAATCTGCTCATGCTCGTCATGCAGATCAAGCATATGGACGCGTCACATCTGCAGACCCCGAAACCGAAAATCTCTGAAGCGGGAAGCCTCACTGAATAGAGAGGATGGGAAAGGGATGTTGTTCAATAACAGCGACCGTGCAAGCCAGGGGGACGCTCATAACGAACTGAACTACCATCAAGAAAATACCGGAAGACGTAAGCAACCGAGGCAAATAATCTCGACTATCAGGGCCCTGCTGCTTTTCCAGTCTCCGATGATTCCGACGACGTGATTCCCTGAACGGCCGTGAGTATTCCGGAGCAAAGTGTACCAGGCTTACCGGGTTAAAGGAACTCCCAGTAACGTAAACTCTTTCGGCCCCCCTCCGGATAATCGCCCCTGGTCTCCACCGGTCGGTTCCAGCTGACTGAATGTTCCGGAACGCCTGACAGCGTCATACGTGCCAGGTTACAGAGAAAAAAAGGCAAGAGCAGTACCGTGATCCTGCTGATTTGATTCTTCAGGGCATCCTGAAATAACTGTTCTATGCATATATTCCGTCAACCATCCCGCCCACTTTACAGGGAGAGGGTGTGACGTTCCCGACCCGTGCAGAGGTTGGTATTTCATTACAAAATCCCTGTTCCTGATGATTTTCCAAGACATTGCCTGGCTGGACAGTGCCAGTATCGAGGCGATCGAACAGCAGTTGCCTGAAACTGTTTCCCAGCGTCCCCTGACTCGCGGTCTGCGCCGAAGCGCCCTTATGGTTTCAGCCCATCGGGTCAACCATCTGAACAAGCTGGATGTACTGGCAGCTGATATGGCTGTCATCAATCTGGAGGATGGCGTTGCACCGCAGGAGAAGCCCCGCGCTCGTGCTCTGGCCGCGCTGTTTACCGCCCATGCCCGAGAGGCGAAAACGGAACTGATTGTACGGGTCAATCCCCTGGGTGAAGGGGGAGAAGAAGATATCCGGCTGATCAACCGCGCAGTGCCGGACGCAATCCGTATCCCCAAGGTCAGAACCACTCGGGAAGTCGAACGGGCTTGTCGCCTGGTAGATCCTTCGATTCGAATCCATCTCTCTGTCGAGACCGGGGAGGCGCTGAAGAACCTTGCCGACCTGAGGGTTGAGGAGCGGGTGGATACGGTCTATCTGGGTATCCTGGATTTATGTGCCGATCTCGGATTGCCCCAGTCGGTGATCACGCCGGAGAACCCAACGGCCAGCTATCTGCTTTCACGCTTTCTGGTGGATGCACGCACAGCCGACTTTCATCCGGTATCGTTTGTCCATCAGGAGTACAAGGATCTGGAGACCTTCGAAAAATGGTGCCTCCTGGAAAGGAGTATGGGCTTTTCATCCAAAGGCTGTATCTCTCCGGGGCAAGTGGAGCTGGCCAATCGGGTTTTCGCCCCCAGGCCAGAGGAGCGCGCGCGAGCAACAACCATTGTACGCTGTTTTGAGGAGGAGGCAAAAAAAGGCAACACCGGCTTTGTGCTTGAGCCGTACGGGTTTATCGACGAGCCTGTATACAGAGGAGCACTGGCTGTCCTGGCTGCAACCGATCATGAGAAAGTTTCGACTGGTCGAGAGGGGGGGGGATGTTGATCTGTAAGTGAAAAAGATATTGAGATCGTTGCAATACCTGAACCGGATCGGTGTTGAGAGCATCTGATTCTATGCTGCTTCAACCTGTTTCAATTCATGAGCCAGGGTATCTGCACTCAAATCCTGCTCGTTCGACCAGACGATGCCACAGAAAAACGGCTTTACCTGTTTGAAATATGACAGGTTCTGCAATTGCGTGAATACCCCTTTGTCGAGATAGGGCTTTATATCGAATATCCCGGATCTGCCATCGGTCAATCCGACAAATAATGTGTAGTCATCGTTCGCAATGACCTTGTTTACCTTAAGCATTCTAATCGGAAATTGACAATCCCCGGATTTCGGAAAATAAGATTCCCCTGGTTGGCGTAAAAAATACCCATAGCCTTATGTTTGAAGGTACAACCCAACAAACAGGAAAAGCTATGGGATCACCGTATAAGCGCTTTATCATGTACAGTCAGGAATCTTTTCAAAAAAGGGTTGAGTATCAGCCATATCAGCTGCTGCATCGGGTTTCACCGCAAAAGGTTGAGCAAGTATTATATCAAAATGCGAGAGCTGGATTTCCATGACAGTCTTTCCGGTATGGTCTGAAATCTATGGTATATGAAAGTGAATCGCCTGATCGAGCAGCGGCAGTGCCCGGATTTTATAGATGCGTTTCTCACCGAACTTTCTTTCAGACTTCTCGACATGTGCAAGTCCGAAGAATCCTGCGAACCGGTCTATTACACGGTTCAGATAGGATGATATCGCTATCTCTTCCGGACTTATTGAGTACATCGGGGAAATTTCATCAAGAAACGCCGGAAAAGCCCTGAGAAATGCATTGGCATAAAACAGCCCGTCACGTTCTTCCAGGCCGAACCGGTGCAGCAGATAGAGTGTGTAAAGGAATGAATGTTGCAGCAAATGCAATGCGCCGTAACCGTCGCTACAGGCCCAATTATACGTTTCTGCATATGCTCTGAACAGCTCCGGCCAGATACCGGCCATGCCATGCCGGTCAAGTATCGTCCGGCACTTCCCGGTCAGGATAAAATGGCCCTTGTGTTTTTTGATGAGACCGGCAAAACCGGCCACAAACCGGATAAGCTGGAGATCGAAATAATCGGCTTCTTTCTGTATCCTGTATCTGAAGTGCTCACTTCCAAAGGTATCCGTACCATTCAGAGCTATCGAAATATCGCGAACGGTATTCCTTGGCAGATTGCCAGCAGCGGTTGGCTTGAGCCCCTTGTCGCCAATTGCTTCTGCAAGTGCTTTGAACAGCGATGTTGCCGTACAGCAGGGGTCCGTTGGAAGTATGTCTGCAAATGTTGCGATGCCAGGGGCTCCAAAAGGGGTGTAGAGAATACTGCGCATCTGCGAGGGCGACAAACCGGCAAATTCATCACGAGGCGTTGTATTCCGGCGGATCATGAATTCTTGCATAAATTGCTCAGCATCCTTCATGGAGCTGAACTGATGATCCTTCTGCGCCTCTTTCAGTGCCAGCATCACCTCATCCATGGGATTTCCTGATCTCTGAGCGCCTGGTCTGAAACAGCACTCGTCAAATGATTTTCCGCTGCCGCAGGGGCAGGGAAGTGAGTAATATTTGATTCGGTTAATCATGAGAGCTTCGGGAGGTCATTCAGTGAGTTTGAAAAAGATGCGTAATATATTAATAAAACAGAGGAAAGTGAGCAACTTGCGATGGGGACAAGGGGACAAAATGTGAGTCGGACATGGGGATTTGGCACAGTACAACAAAAAGTGCAAATCACGCTTTTTGCTTTTTTGCCTGTGTGAGCATGGTTCTCAGCTCTCCGGTCACGTTTTCCGCATCGAAATACGAACCCGACTCCCTTGCCTGGTCCCGTGATGCCAGTCCCCGGGCGATACACTCTTTCTGCTGCAGTCGCCGTTCTATGCCGATCCGCAGCGACGACTCGATGAACGACGATAACGTTTCGCCATTTTCAAGCACTTTTTCTGCAGCTTTTCGCAGTTCCGGCTCCACACGGAGTGACGGCAGAGATACGCTTTTCATTGTGTTCCTCGGATTGCGCGTTGCATATACAATGCATGATAGCTGACTCATCTGATTTCTGCAAAGAAAAGTGGTTCCGGAAGAAGTTCCGGGACATCCCGTAATCGCCTTGCATCATTGCGCAAAATAATGGTGGATCGTGCGTATATTGAAAAGCAAAGCCCCAAACAGAAAAGCATAGTATCACGAGGAGACAATTACATGAAAAATTGCCTGACCGTTATTTCCTGTCGTCTGCGCCATCTTCCTGCCTTGGTTGCCTTTTCCATCCTCCTGATATCTACCCCCCTCGAGTTGCCTGCAAGCCAGCCTGAAAACGGCCGGCAGTGCCAGAGCATCCCGGGGTACCCTGCGGGTTCGATCACTCCCGGCAGCCGTGCCGAGTGGCAGCAGGCCAGGACAGTGGTGGTCCATACGCCCGGGGATGAGGTGCTGTTCGGCCTGGCCCATCCGGCAGCGGCATTGTTCGAGCGACCATTTTCCCTGGACGGCGCCAGGCGGGAGCACCAGAACTACATCTGCCTGATGTCCGATAACGGCGCGAAGGTGTTCAGGTTGACCGATATCCTGCTTGCCGGAACGATGGATGTTAATGGGGCGCCGGTTCCGGGCAGGGCGCTTGACGATCTTCGCTCTCTTGCGAGGACCACCCTGCGTTACCGTACCGGGGCTCTGCCGCCGAAACAGGCCGCAACCCAGGAGGCTTACCGTCGTGAGGTTATCGACAATCTCCATCCCCGGGAACTCCTGTCGATCATCCTGCTGCAGCCGTCGGTGACCCTCGCCTCGACCGGTACGCACAATACGGGCCTGAAAGCCTCTTATGGGGTCGATCCGCTGATGAACCTCTATTTCATGCGCGATCAGGCCATCACCACTGCCAGGGGACTGGTCATCGGACATTTCAACTCAGTCCAGAGGGAGCCCGAGACAGCGATCGCACGTTTTGCCTATAAAAAGCTGGGGATATCGCCGATCTATGAAGTGACGGGATCCGCACGGCTTGAGGGCGGAGATTTCCTTCCGGCCGGCGATACGGCCCTCATCGGCCAGGGCTTGCGGACCAATGCCGAGGCTGTGCGGCAGCTTCTGGATCATCAGGTCTTCGGTACTTCGCGGGTGGCGGTCGTGAAGGATTCCTGGAAAAACCAGGACCAGATGCACCTGGATACGTATTTCAATATCATCGACCGGAATCTTGCCGTCATCGTCGAGGAACGGATCAACCAGAGCGACGGAACGGGAAGGATCGTCAAGGCCGCCGATCCGGCCAAGAAATCACTGGTCGACCTCTATGAGCTTCAAGGTGGATCATACCACAAAACCAGATCGGACATCCCGTTCCAGGAATTCCTCGAGAAGGACCTCGGCATGACCCTGATACCGGTTACCAATGCTGATCAGCTGAAGTACGGCATAAACTTTTTGACCTTGGGCAGGAAAAAAATTCTGGGTATCGATGGTGTCAGCGCAGACTACAAGAAGCGGCTGGCAGATGCGGGAGTGGATGCTGTCTGGATGGACTTCCACAACCTGACCGGCGGCTATGGGGCGGCCCACTGCACGACGCAGGTGATCCAGAGAAGCGAGGAAACAAAACAGTAACATCCATCAGGAGGCAAGGCCATGGTGAATCAGAAGAGGACGCTTGCTGGGAGATGTTTATTGAGTGATTCCCGGATCAGGTGAGGTCGATCCATAAGTGAAAGAGCCGGCAGGATTCGTTACATCGGAAAGAGAGTATTGAGATTCGACAAATTGTATCGCCTGAACATCCGCGGAGGTGTGTATCTAACCGTTTTTCTGGACCCCGGCATTGCCGCTCAGTGGCGCAAATTCCCGGATAATATTTTCCGAACAATGCAGATGCGTTATTTGCTGATTCTCTGGATCATGATGTTGGCGGGTTGCGCTTCATCATCCCCCAATCCGGATTCCCGTTTATGGCAGGCCTATGAACAGGTTTTCAGGAAAGCCAGATATGTCGATCTGACGCATACGATCACGCCATCGATACCAGTATGGGCCGGATTCGGCAGATCGAAATTCGGCCCAGCAACGGTCCCTGAAAAAGGAAGGCCCTATAACTGGGCAAAGGACGGGTTCGAAGCCACCCGTTACCTGCTCGCCACGGATCAGCTTGGCACGCAGCTTGACCCGCCGGCACACTGGAACCCCTGGTATCCTGCGATCGATGAGTTGCCTCCAACCTTCACCGTTCGTCCCCTCGTCGTCATATCGATTGTGGACCAGGTTTCCAGAAATCCGGGCTACAGCCTTTCAGTTGGCGATATCCTTTCCTGGGAGGAGAAACATGGACGGATTCCCGAAGGTTCAGTGGTTTTCGTCCGCTCGGACTGGTCACGAGAGTGGCCGGACCAATCGCTTGCAATCAGGCATCCCTTTCCGGGAGTATCGCTCGAAGCCCTGAAATTCCTGCACGAGCAGCGGCACATCCTGTTTCATGGCCATGAACCACTCGACACGGATGACTCTCCGGACCTTGAAGGAGAAGCCTGGTTGCTCCGGAACGGATATACCCAGGCCGAAGGGGTGGCCAATCTCGACAAGGTGCCTGAAGCCGGGGCGCTTGTTGCGATGGGTTTCCCGAAATTTCAGGGTGGCCTTGGCGGTTATGCCCGGTTCATCGCAATCTGTCCGCCTGACTGGAAGTACGGAGTATCTGTCGGTGAAGTTCCGGAAAGTCCTTTGCCCAAAGCTTCAAAACCGCTCCACTGGGATGAACGGAGAGGCATGCGTGTGAGATAGATCGGTTTCCATGGGAGGAAGGGTCATCCTGTAGGCCGTTCGTAGGCCATTGTGGCTGCGGACCGACATTTTTTATATGGAGGGAGCGGTATTCTGCAATGCATCGATGGCTTCCATGGCTTTACGGCGGAACCCGAGCGGATCGCCGATTCCGGAGATCGGTGTGATCCCGCCACCTGTACCGCAGATGCTGAGCGTGCCATACCCAAGCATACGGCCAAAAACGCCCTGCTCCACATGGAAGCTTTCGACTTTGCTGTGGTTGAGTTCGATGGTGCTGCGCTTTATAAGGCCGAATTTCACGATCACCCTTTTCGAGGTAACTGCGAGTTCCGTAGAGTGCCGCCTGATGAACGCTTCGCCGGCAAACCAGATACCTCCGAGCAGAGCTGCAATACCGAGATACCACGTAACCGATGAAAGCTCGGTATTGCCGGCCAGAGAGGCGCGAAGTGACAGGGACGCGAGTATGACAGCAACTGTCGTCAACAGCATGGCTTTGCTGAAAATTGTCCAGTGCAGCTTTGCTTTCGCATAGAGTTTTTCACCCTGCATGAGATTCTTTTCGACATACCCCATAACGTTCTCTTTCTGTTTGTCTTTTATATTACCGTAAGAGATTTCCGCCCTGTTCAAAAACAACACGCAGCGTATCGTTCTGCAATCGTGCCTGAAGCCATGTCTTCACTTTTTGCCGTTCGCTTTCTGCAAGACCTCCGGATGAGGATATAACCACATAGGCAAGCTTCACGGGTTCATCACCATCTTTGATGCTGAATCGGTAGGGTTCGGCAAACAGGCAGGAACTGATCGACGGAAATACCGCCCGCAGCTCCTTGAGCAGGGGTTTGCCGGTATAGGCTCTCTGCTGGAGACTGTCATTGATTCTGTGGTTGTCGTCGAGGGCAAGGGAAAGATTTCTGAGTTGCGATCGTATCATCTCCTTTTCGCTGAGTTCCCCGGTTATATCCGCAAACGAAATACCCTGTTCAAACGAAAGCTTCACATCGTCGAGACCGAAAGCCGCAGCCCTTTTCTGCAGTTCAGCCTTGCTCTCGGGGGTGAGTGTATGCCCGGCGTAGATCAGTGTTATTCTCTTATTGTCGGCATCGATATCGTTTCGCAGCAGATAGTCGCCCCGAAAGAACTGAACGGCGTTCACGAACCGTCCGGCTTTATCCGTAAACCGCTCTTTGATGACGAGGATATATCCGAAATAGATACTCGGGATAAGCGTTACGAGCATAACCGCGGTAATCCAATGGTTGATGCGCTTTTTCTGTGCATCGGCGATATCGCTGCGTATTGGAAATTTCAGGAACTGTGAGACGATTATCGTCGAGAGGCCAATGAATACGGTATTGATGGTGAACAGATAAAATGCGCCGAAGAAGAAAGCAAACTGACCGGTTCCGATACCGTATCCGGCAGTGCAGAGGGGTGGCATGAGGGCCGTGGCGATGGCGACTCCGGGTACGACGTTGCCTTTCAGTTTCGTTGTCAGTGACATCGTGCCGGCCAGACCACCGAACAGGGCAATGAGCACATCATAGATGGTGGGGCTGGTTCTGGCCAGGAGCTCGGAGTATGCACTTGAAACCGGGCTCACCGCGAAATAAAGCGTTGACGTGATGAGGCTTGCTACTATGGCAAACGACAGATTTTTGACCGAACGGCGCAGAAGCACAAAATCATAAGTTGCGATGCTGTATCCTATACCGTTTATCGGTCCCATGAGCGGCGATATCAGCATCGCTCCGATGATGACTGCGGTTGCATTGGTATTGAGTCCAACAGAAGCGAGAATAATGGCGAAGATCAGGATCCAGAGACGGGCTCCCTTGAACTCTATATCACTTTCAACAGCGCTGTGAATATCCTTGAAAGACTCGGTGTCACGACTGATGCTGAGGTATTGTAACAGTTTGTTCATCATTATAGGGTATTTTCAACTGCTGGGATAAAAAATTAACCGGTTAAATAAAATACAGCAATTTTTCGGGTTTCCGTTCTCTTATTGGGGAGTAGGGACATTGTTCGATAGCAGCAAAAGCGTTGGGATAGATCGAGGATGATATTGTTCATTGCCAGTCAATGCGTATTGGGGAGTAGGGACATTGTTCTATTGGGGAGTAGGGACATTGTTCGATAGCAGCAAAAGCGTTGGGATAGATCGAGGATGATATTGTTCATTGCCAGTCAATGCGTATATATAGCGTATAAGTGAGCTGGTGATGAACAGATTAATCCAACGATGAAAAGGATATGCCACGCGGAGCGAGACTTGATGCACCAGGAACCCTGCACCACGTGATCATCCGGGGAATAGAAAGAGGCTCGATTGTTATCGACGATTCTGACAGGATCTGGTTTTTCGAGCGTATGGGCTTGTTGGCAAAAGAAACTGGAACAAGTATCTATGCCTTCGCGCTCATGACGAACCATGCTCACCTCTTGATCAAAAGCGGTCCGACCGGTATATCTGCCTTTATGAGAAAGCTGCTGACTGGATATGCCCAGTATTTCAACCGTCGCCACAAACGTATCGGGCATCTGTTCCAGAACCGCTATAAATCAATCATCTGCCAGGAAGAAGCCTACTTTGACAAACTGATAGCCTACATCCACCTGAATCCTCTGCGCGCAGGCATTGTTCATAATTTCGAGGAGTTGTCAGTCTATAAATGGAGCGGTCATGCTGTATTGATGGGAACAATCAGGTATGACTGGATGGACAGCGATTATGTCCTGCAATTTTTCGGAAGCAGGGAAGGGCAGGCAAAACAGGCCTATGCGGAATTTCTTGAATTCGAGGCGGGAATAGACCGTGAACAGGAACTGACCGGCGGAGGCCTGGTCCGTTCACATGGGGGATGGTCGCAAGTCCAGTCCATGAGAAAAAAAGGGGCGAAAAGCATGAGTGACGAGAGGATACTCGGTGACGACGCCTTTGTTCGAGAGGTATTGTCGGAAGCAGAGGAAAGGGTTGGATTGCAGTTGACAGCTGATGAAAGAAGCTGCTTGCTGAACGAAGCAATCAGAAAGGCTTGCGGGGAAGCGGGAGTGAGCGAGGCTTTTTTAAGGTCGGGCAGCAGGAGCGGAATGATGTCTTCGATCAGGAAAAAACTTGCATTACAGTTTGTCAACGAATATGGGTTGTCATTAGCAGAAACCGCAAGGAAATTAGGTGTCGCTACAAACACGGTAAGTTACATGCTAAGAAAGAGATAGTAAATCAACAGATGATGTGGGGTGGTTTTGAATATAAACACGATGCAAGTGTTCTCTGAACTGAAAGATCTCCTCGGAACGTAATTGCTGCTATTGAACAACGTCCCGTAGATGTTACGTAGATGTTAAAGCTTCAAAACCGCTCCACTGGGATGAATTGCGAGGAATGCGCGTGAGATAGTTCGACTTCTTTCATGAACTCTTACGGGGGATTTGGGGATGGAGATCCGTCGGTGAAATAATGGTAAAGCAAGCAGCATTGATTGAGAAGTTGACATATATACAGAATAATCCTATTTTATCCGGGTAAAATTATTCAAGCCGATAAAATTGGATGTTGGGTCATGATGAAGAGTAAGAACAGCGGAAGTTGCATTGCATTTGACGGCATGCGTTGTATCGCGTCGGGAGACCTTCGCGAGGTTGCCGTCAGGGTGAAAAAACTGATCGATCAGGGCGAAGCGCTCTCCGTATTGATCTTTGACAATCAGAGCAGCGAGATTGTGGAAATTGATTTTCGCGGTTCGGCCGATGATGTTTTGGAGAGGCTGGAACGAGAAGCGGTCAGTCAGGGACTGCCGGTACCGGAAACATCCGGAACGGAGCCGGAACCCCGTCAGGGCCCGGGCCGGCCGAAGCTGGGGGTGGTCCCGAGGGAGGTGACGCTGCTTCCCCGGCACTGGGAGTGGCTCAACTGTCAGCCCGGAGGAGCTTCGGTGGCGTTGCGCAAACTGGTCGAGGATGCCCGAAGAGCGAACAGCGAACAGGACCGGCTTCGCGCATCGCAGGAATCGCTCTATCGTTTCATGTCTGCCACGGGAGGTGACCTGCCCGGCTTCGAAGAGGCCTCGAGGGCTCTGTTCGCCCGGGATGCCGATCGTTTCAGTGAGATGATCGAACGCTGGCCTGCCGATATCCGCGATCATGCGAGAAAACTCGGAACTGCCGCATTCCGCTCCGCATCGTGATGTTTTCCGGGGTGGACAGGCATCGCCAGGAAGCCCGATGTCCCGGGTGCCATCGAGGAAGCCATGCCGCTTCTCAGCAATGCATCGCAATCACCCTGATTATGAAAAAAAAGAGAGCCGGATTCCGGCTCTCTGCATTCCAGGTTTGTCGAGGACTTACCCTCCGGTCGGATCACCCACTTTTCCTGCTCCGGAGGTTATTTCGGCAGGGTGAACCCTTTGAGGATTTCGTTGAAATCGATGGGGAACGAAGGTTCGATATTGCCCTGGATATCCCTTCCTTCGGGCATCGCATGAACACCGGCGGGAAAAGCCTGGTGCGTGACGAGGTAGTTGAGCAGGTAGTCCCTCAACCTGAAATACCCGCTCGGTTTGCTGGATGTGCTGAAGGGAGAAGGGTTCGGCGGTTTGCCGATTGCCCATCGTTCGACGATCGCTTCAACAAGAGGCTGGTAGTGTTGCTCGATCTGATTGCGTTCGTCAGATTCCATGTGCAGCATGAATTTAAGCGTTGAACAGAAACGTCGTGGCCGATACGATGAGGTATCTTTCATGAAAAAAGTTGCCACATCTGAAGCCGATCTCAGAAAGGTACTGAAAAAAAGAATGACGCTCTCTGTTGCCACAGGGATTTCCCTAGTTCAGGAATGCTTCCGCTGTTCCGCATCAGAAGATCGATACAATACCAGGCAATCATCTTCATGCGAAGCAGAACCAGGCCGCAAAGCCAGGGCTCGTTTGACCGAAATCAGTAAGCTGCTTTTCGGACCGGAAAACGGCTTGTCGTTTTATGCTGTCTTGCCCGGAATTTGTGAGTTGTCATTTATTTTACAAGGTTTCAATCGGCGGGGGCGGTGCGTTGTCCGGTTGTGCTTTACCGGGAATAAGAGCCGGTCAGGAAAATCCCTGAAACCATAAGGCGCTTGCCGTTGTTCACTTGACAGGGCGGTAATTCCGTCGGGTTCAATTTTTCACACACAAGAGGAGAAAGGACATGATACAAGAGGGAAGCAAGGCGCCTGATTTCACCCTGCCGGATTCGGAGGGCAAAAATGTATCACTCTCTGATTACGCGGGCAAGCGGGTGCTGCTGGTTTTTTATCCGGGCGACGATACGCCGGTCTGCACGACCCAGCTCTGCAGCTATCGCGACAACTATACCGAGTTCACGAAACGGGATATCACCATCCTCGGCATCAGCCTGAACACCGTGGAATCCCACAAGCGGTTCGGCGAGAAGCACACGCTGCCGTTCCCCCTGCTCAGCGACAGCGGCAAAACGGTCAGCAGGCTCTATGACGCGCTGGATTTTCTCGGCATGTCGAAGCGGGCCTATGTGTTTATCGATGAAACAGGTACGGTGCGGCTCGCCTTCAACGATCTGCTTCCGGTGTTCTATCAGGAGACACGTGACCTCCTGGCAAAAATCGATGCTATGAAGCCCGGCCAATAAACCTTATTTTCCGTCGCCCGTTTTTTCCGGGCCGCTGTATCCAGCAGTTTCGTTCCGGATAAGCGCTTCATATCAACGTATTTACCATGAAGTTGCCGTTCAGGGGAGTATCGTGTACTCTCTTATTCGCATGTTTTGTTACCGTTTCTCCTGCCGTATCGCCTGCTGAAGTCATGCAGGATCCCGCAGTATCAGCCGTTTCCGGGAGCGGTGGCGTGACAGAAGGGGTAATGGCCATCACTCCCGGCTTTGAACCCGATTACTCCGGGTATTACGGCCCGGTCATCGGTGGAGGGCTCTCCATCGGGAAGCCTGGCGGCGAGCCATACCTTTACCGCATGAAGCTGAGCGGAGGGTTTGCCCCGTTCAGCGATTTCCGAGGCCGGCTGAAATTCAGCGGCGATTTCCGGACCCTTGTTCCACAGGCTGCTTTCATCATTGATGCCGCCACGTCCGGGCTCGACAGGCTGCGGTATTATGGAGAAGGCAATGAACGCTACTTCCGGGGAAGCGGTTATAGCGAGGATGATTTCGAAATAGCGCAGCAGGTTACCACCCTCGGCGTGTCTTTGCGGTTCCCTGTGCAGAAAAACTACTGTTGGAGCGCAGGTGTCGGGACGAAGTGGGTGGACCTCGATATCGCACAGGGTTCGTATGCCGATCTGCACCGCGCTGAAATTCGCGGGATCGACGACAGTTTTTCCGGCAGCTTCCGCTTCGGGTTCCATTACGATGCCACGGATAAAAGCTGCTCCGGCATCGACACCGCCCGGGGGTCGGAACGAAGGTCATCAGCCGCTATGGAGAGCAATGCCGCCATTTCCGGTACGATGGTCGATGCAGGGGTTTCACTTCATCCGGTATTTTTCGGAAATGAACGGACGTTCACGAAGCTTTCCGGGGAAGTGCGGCGTTACATTCCTGTTTCATCGGACCGCTTTTCCAGGGTTGCCTTCAG
>JAAXXY010000081.1:454-3879 GCA_013334225.1 Chlorobiaceae bacterium | reverse complement strand
TAAAACAATACGGAGAGGTGCGAGAGTGGTTGAATCGGGCGGTCTCGAAAACCGTTGTGCGCGCAAGTGTACCGTGGGTTCGAATCCCACCCTCTCCGCGGAAAGCAGGTAATATCCCTGCAACACATCAAGATTTGCCGTAATCCAAGCCCGCAACCCGCGGGCTTTCGTGTTGTATACCTGTGAAAGAAACCCGGCTCCGGTTGACATAACACGTTATTCTATAAGTCAAAATGTGATATTGTGAACCAAGCCGGTGTGCATTGCAATTAGTTTACGCAGTTCTGAACGTTCTCAACCTAAAAACAGACTACCCACCTTCACTGCGTTTTGTTTCACTTCAGCTCAGTACCGCAATACCCTTCCGATCGATCACGTCCAATAAGCGCTTGGCGGCTCCCCCTGGCTTTTTTACCCCTTGCTCCCACTGCTGAACGGTCGTTTTTCCAATCCCGAGCATCAAAGCAAAAACAGGCTGGCTGAGATGGTTTGTTGTTCGAATGCGGCGGATGTCCTCCGGGAGAAAAACCTTTTTTTCCGGCAAGCAAAGCGATTCTACCGTACGCATCGTTACTTCGTCCATCGCTCCGACCTCAAAAAGGTCTTTGGCCATTTCATGGGCTATATCAAGAATCTTGCTCATCAGCTGTTACCTCCCTGTATTTCTTTGTCGATATAAGTACCTGTAACTGTTTGTCTGTTGCACCTAAAAAGTCTTTGGCGGTAAGCTGAAGCGCTGTTTTTTCTTTGTTTGAAATGTTTGCTTTGTCGTTTTTAGCAAACGCATGGATAAAAACCACCCTGCTACTCAGCATGACCAACTGCTGTGTTTTTTAGCGACGAACCCCACGGCAGGCGTTCTCCTTCAGGGAACCGGAGGAGTCAGGAAGATCAGATGGGCAACAGGCAACAAAGGAAAAAGCGGTAGTACGCGAATCGTTTATTTTTATCATAATACAGCCATACCTCTTTTTCTCTTGACGGCGTTCAGTAAAAGTGAACGCGAGAATCTGACAAAAGCGGAGCGGAATGAACTGGCCGGGTTGACAGAACTGCTGTTACAAAACTACAGGGGAAAACATGAGTAGCACATTTGATAGTATAAAAAAGGGGCTCGAAGAGGCTGTGGAGTATTCGAAGGGCGAAAAAGTCCATGTCAGGGTATTTCATCCGGAACCGGTCAATGTCCAGAATATCAGACAAAAGACTCATTTGACCCAGGATGAGTTTGCTGCAGCATTTGGCATCAGTGTTGCGACCTTAAGGCATTGGGAGCGCGGCGATCGTAAACCGCAAGGCCCTGCGCTTGTTCTGCTCAATCTGGTAAGGAAGTCACCAGATACGATATTGAATATTTTGAATCAATAGTGGATTGATGTGTTTTTGGAAAACCATGAATGATCTCGACGGGTATATTGAGAAAAGGAAATGGCTTTTTAGGCTTTACCATCGTCCCGGATGATCGGGCTTATTCAATTCCCCGAACGATCATGCAACAATGTCCCGGAATTCCCTGCGTATTTTTGCGGAGGATTCCCTTTTCCGCAGCTTTTGTTTACTTGTTCATGAACGTTCCCCTCTTCTGAGGTTATACATCTTTTTGACTTACTGATGTCCGTTATATAATACTTGAGAACCAGAAGGGAGTAAGAACAATAACATCCTTGTGTTGTCCCCGAGTCTCCCGCGGCAGCATCAAACATTACCAGCATCGGAGCTTATGCATCTTTTGGAGTTACTATGGTGCGTCCCCATAGTCTGGATATGTATGGATATTAGTTGTTTGTGTTACCAAACGACGTCATCGATTCACCGATAAACACAACGCAGGAAATCGGCAAAAAGATCGGCAAAAATAACCCTATATATCACAATATCTTGTTTTATATTATAGATAAAATCAAAACCACATATCGGCAATATGATCACAGAACCACCGCAAAGAATAGAGCCGTGTATTCCTGACACCCTTCTTCCCGAAATTGTCGATCGGGTGGCTGTACTCGCAGATGCGGCTGCGCGTCTTGGTGGACGACTTCACTCCCGGACCGCAGCCAATCTTGCCGATCTTGTAAGGGTCATGAACTGCTACTACTCGAACCTTATCGAAGGGCACAATACCAGACCGCATGACATCGAACAGGCATTGCAAAGCAGATTTGACACGAGCGATCCGGAAAAAAGAAATCTCCAGATGGAAGCTGTTTCCCACATACGGATACAGAAAAAAATCGATGCTCTGCACTCCTCCGGCACGCTTCCTGAACCCTCATCGATCGAATTTATAAAATGGCTTCATCGGGAATTTTATATCGACTTACCTGAATCGATGCGTATTCTTGAGCGGGATGGCAAGACAATCTGTGTTATACCCGGAGAATTCCGGTATTTGCCGCTGCATGATGTTGCCGTCGGCAGACACCTGCCGCCTTCAAGCATATCGGTTGACGGATTTATGAATTATTTCGAATCGAGATTCGATACACACCATATCGGAAAAGGTATGCAACTTGCGGCTCTGGCATCAGCGCATCACCGGTTCAACTACATCCATCCGTTCCCTGACGGAAATGGTCGCGTAAGCCGCCTGATGAGCCATGCAATGGCATTGAGGGCAGGAATCGGTGCACATGGACTCTGGTCAGTATCCCGGGGACTTGCCCGTGGCCTTGATAGTCCGAAGGACTATATGAGCATGATGGATATGGCCGACATGCCGCGTCAGGGAGACCTTGACGGAAGGGGAAATCTGTCGATGAATGCGCTCAACACCTTTATCGGCTGGTTCCTCGACATCTGCATCGACCAGATAACATTTATGCAGCAACTGTTCGATCTCGAAAACCTTGCAACGCGTTTATCCCGTTATTGCACAGAACAGAACTGGAAACCCGAAGCGTTCACGATACTCGAAATGACGCTGCTCAAAGGTGAACTCACACGCGGCGACGCCTGCCGCATCACGAACCTCAAGGAACGGAGCGCAAGATCACTGCTATCGTCTCTACTCGAAACCGGCATTCTCGGATCGGATTCACCAAAAGGGCCGGTATCCCTTCGTTTTCCGGTTGCTGCCCTCGATCGTCTTTTTCCCAATCTCTTTCCGTCCCATTCGCTCCAATAACTCGTCCCAGCCTCATCCACCGATACGTTTCCGGCAGAACGCGCATCTTTAGCGCTACCTTGCAGGAGTTTATCGAAGCAATCCATTATCCACCCGGTCCTCTGCTCTCAACCTCTTCTGGATATGTATGATATGGTTGTTTGTGTTACAAAACGACGTCCTCTGATATATCCTGTATCTTATTGACTTGCTGTGCCATGTCCCCAAGTCGCCTTGCGGAACGATCCATCTTCAGAGACCGTTTTCCGCCTTGAACTGGTTGGCCTCCTGCACGAAGGCCACAAGCTTGTTCGCAAGCTCA
>JAAXXY010000081.1:0-444 GCA_013334225.1 Chlorobiaceae bacterium | reverse complement strand
TTTGACGTAGTTTACCCAGAGCGAATCTTCAACGATATCATGGATCTCCGAGGCGATATCCATTGCCATCCGTTTACGCTTTGCAAGCTCTTTTTTCAGATCTTTGACCTCTTCCGACATAATCCTATTACCTTGATTTATATGATTAGATAAAGACTTCGTTTTTTTGTTATCAAAGTCCCCTATGCACCTGGAGACCTTCCAATTGCCCCTGGCTTCTGCCCAAGCTCTTCAACGACGTCCACCATGTTTCAACCCAGCTTCCATCGCAACAGAACAATGGGCCACAACCAGTCACAACCGTCATCTGCGTACCCCAATGATCCTCCCCATGAGGAACTTGCCTCTCCTGCTGCTATTGAACAACGTCCCGGAGTTCGCTTCCTGAAAGGGTAAAAAAAAATCCGGAAAATCATGTATTCAGTCAAGTCCGCCCTTGTAACG
>JAAXXY010000052.1 GCA_013334225.1 Chlorobiaceae bacterium | reverse complement strand
CGCTCACGACCATGGCTTTTGACCACAGCCGCATACGGTGGTTTGCACTCTGCTCCTGCAAGCCGAGTGCGAGGGGCCTCCCTCCCTCATCACCTATGTTGCTTATCTACGACACACTAAATAGAGGTGCCCTTCAGAACGACCTCAGGATGGTATCATTAAGGAAATGCTTGTCGTCAGTGCTCGAATAATCGGTCGTATAATGCAGTCCTCTTGATTCCCTGCGTTTGATGGCACTTTCTATAATGATGCTCGAAACCTTGATGATATTGCGCAGTTCAAGAATCTGTGTGGTGATCTTTGTTCTCTTGTAATACGCTTCAGTCTCCTCCTTGAGAAAATCCATCCGTCTTTTTGCCCTCTGGAGCCGGAGATCGCTCCGGACAATACCCACATAATCGCTCATGACCTGCTGGGCTTCACGCTTGTTGTGCGAGACGAGGATCCACTCTTCCGGATTGACGGTGCCGCTGTCGTCCCAGTCAGGGAAATCGACAATGTTGCCAATATGCTCGAGCTGACCCCGGATATCGAGACATGAACGCCAGGCAAAGACAAGCGCTTCGAGCAGTGAATTGCTTGCAAGGCGGTTCGCACCGTGAACACCCGTGCAGCTTGTCTCCCCGCAGGCATACAGGCGATTGATCGTAGTCCTTCCCTGTTCATCCACCTTTATACCGCCGCAGGAATAATGTGCGGCCGGTACGACAGGGATCATCTCCCTGGTCATATCGATGCCGAATTCAAGGCAGGTTTTATAAATATTCGGGAAATGCTCCCTTGTCTTGTCGGATTCGATATGTGTCACGTCAAGAAAAACACACTCTTCGCCGCTTTTCTTTATCTCCGAGTCGATAGCCCTGGCGACAATATCCCGTGGGGCGAGGTTCTGCCTTTTGTCGTATTTGTGCATGAACTGCTGTCCGTTTTTCAGGCGCAGGATGCCCCCGAACCCTCGCACCGCTTCGGAAATGAGGAACGATTTCGCTTTAGGATGATAGAGAGAAGTGGGGTGAAACTGGATAAACTCCATGTTCGCGATTTCCGCCCCTGCCCTGTAACCCATGGCTACACCGTCCCCGGTAGCGATTTCGGGGTTGGTCGTGTAGGGATAGACATGACCGAGCCCGCCGGAAGCGACCATCGTGATTTTTGCAAGGATTTTTTTCGGCTTCCTCTGCATGGAATCGAGCACATAAGCACCGTAACAGGTGATATCGTTGGTTTTTATACCGAGATGATGTTCGGTAAGCAGTTCGATGGCAATATGATGTTCGAGAAGTGTGATGTTCGGGTGACTGTTTATCCGTTCGAGAAGCGCGGTTTCCACTTCGCGTCCTGTGAGATCTTTTGCATGCACGATCCTGCTTCTGGAGTGGCCCCCTTCCTTTCCGAGATGGAGATGATGATTGTCGGCTTTGGTGAACTGAACGCCGAGTTCCATGAGGCGTGTGATATGACGGGGACCTTCCCTGACCATGAGTTCGACCATTTCCGTGTTGCAGAGGCCGGCTCCGGCAATGAGGGTATCGGAAATATGCAGTTCGGCACTGTCAGAGTTATCTATCGTAGCGGCTATACCTCCCTGCGCCCAGTTGGTATTTGATGTCGAGCTTTCTTTTTTCGTAATGATCGTAACCTGTGCGTGATCAGCCATGTGAATGGCAAAGTAAAGCCCGCCTATACCGCTGCCAATTACAAGCACATCGGTTTTTATCGCTTCAGTCATAACAGTGATGCAGGTTTAAAAAAGTTGATGTCAGGAAAATACCATAGCCAAGGGAAATATCCGTGATGCATGCCGTTAAAAAGCAGGCCCCTTCAATTTTTCTTTTTTTTCCATTTCAGGTTTTTCACGGAACCGGCAATGATGATGATGATTCCGGCAAAGATGACGTAATGGATATAGCTGACAATTTCGGGAAAAGCACTGGCAATGAAGTATCCGGCCATGGTAAAGCAGAGCACCCAGATGATGGCCCCTGAAACGCTGTAGAACAGGAAATTCCGGTAGGGCATATTGGCAACACCGGCAAGTGATGCGGCAAAACTGCGCACAACAGGCACAAAACGTGCAAGGAAAACCGTTTTCGAACCATGTTTCCGGTAAAATTCACGGGTTTTCTCGAGGTGTTCAGTATGAAAAAACCTCGATTCTTTTTTCTCGAAGACACTTTTCTGCAAAAGCTTTCCAACGATATACCCTGTCGTGTCGCCGCAGATCGCTCCCGATGAAAGGGTTACGATGACTGTGACGATATCGAGGTTGCCCGAAGCGGCGATAAGTCCCGAGGTGATGAGAAGCGAATCTCCGGGAAGGAAAAAACCTGCGAAGAGTCCGGTCTCGGCAAAAACAATGATAAAAAGCAGCAGATAGCCTCCCCAGAGGATAAGGTCATCGAGGGTATGGATATTCTGAAGTGATGACAGGAAACACATGCGCGGCAACGGGAGTTTGAACGTTATCCAACACTTCGCGCTGCATGACGAAAACGGGGAGCAGGCTCAAGCTTCCTGTCCCCCGTTCAGCAGGCTTTTTATTCATGATCGACGGCTTCTTTCCTTCTGCCAGAGGCTCGAAAGTCTTCCGCAAACCGGAAACGGACTTTACGGCAGAAGTACGGCGCAGGAAATGACCGTTGTCCAGAGACCGTTGTCACCCTCTGCCGATTGGGTGATATTGTAGGAGTTGATGATTTTGCCGCTCATCTTGTAGATACCTTCCCGTTCGTCCCAGTCCTGGTTGGGATCGAACGCTATGCCGAGCGTTGTGGCAAGCATGGTTGCCGCGAGGTCTTCGGCATATTCGCCGGACTGCTCTGCGGATTCGCCGAAGGGATGGTGTTCCGAAAGGTAGCCGTACTGTGATTCATCGGCAGGAATAGCGACTCCGACCGAAGCCGCGATGAGGCGGTTGAATTCGTTGGTGGAATTGCGGGCTAAAACAGCGAACGTGATCTGACCGGGAGAAAGGAGCTTAATACCTTCTTCCACACTGATTCGTTGACAATGAGGGGGGAAAATGCTCGATACAGTAACCAGATTGCATTTTTCGATTTTTGCATCTCTCAAGGCAAGCTCGAATGAGGAGAGATATTCCTTGTGTCTTCCCACTCCTTTGGTGAAGAAAACTTTTGTCGGGACAAATGACAATTACGTGCCTCCTGATGGGTTAGTTGTTCAATGCTTTTCCAGTTTTGAAACTGAGCAATTATAGGAAAAACCCTTGGTATTCAAAACGATTTTTTTGCGGCGACTTTGAAAAATTTTCTTTTTCCGGCTTTGATGATTTTAGGATGAGGATCGAGTTCGATATTGGCGTTCATATCTCCGATCTTTTCATCGCCGACTGTTACCGCTTTCTGCTGGATCATCCTTCTCGCATCGCTTTTCGATGAAGCCGCGCCGACAGCGACCAGAATATCGACCAATGGCTTTGAGGGTTCTTCAAACTCGAAAAGCTCGATGTTTTCCGGAGCTTTTTTATGTATGAACACCTGGTCGAAATGGGTTTCAGCTTCTTCGGCTTCTTTTGGCGAAAAATACTGTGCAACGATCTGCCTTGCCAGATTGCGTTTTGCAGTCCTCGGGTCAACTTCGTGTTTTTCAAGAATGTTGACTCTCTCATCATGATCCTGGGGCATGAGCAGAAGGCAGTAAGTCTCGATTAACGGATCCGGAATGGAGAGCACCTTGCCGTACATATCCGAAGGCGGATCGTTGAAACAGATCGCATTGCCGAGCGATTTCGACATTTTTTCCTCCCCGGCCGTTCCTACAAGCAACGGCATGGTAATACATACCTGCGGTTCGATGCCGTATTCGCGCTGAAGGTCCCTGCCGACCAGGAGATTGAATTTCTGGTCGGTGCCGCCGAGTTCGACATCGTTTTTCAGATGGACCGAATCCATGCCCTGGGCAAGGGGATAGAGAAATTCGTGAATCGAGATCGGTTCCTGAGAACGGTACCGGCGCTCGAAATCGTCCCTTTCGAGCATTCGGGCAACGGTGTAGTGGCTTGAAAGTCTGATGACATCGGCGAACTGCATGTTTCCGAGCCAGTCGGAATTATAGCAGATCGTGGTTTTTTCAGGGTCGAGGATTTTCGAAGCCTGTTCGAAGTAGCTCTGTCCGTTCATGCGTGTTTCTTCGGCGGTAAGCTGCGGTCTTGTTTTGCTTTTACCTGAAGGATCGCCGATCATTGCGGTGAAATCGCCGATGATGAGAATGGCTTCGTGGCCGAGGTCCTGGAATTCCCTCAGCTTGCGCAGAACAACGGAATGTCCGAGATGGAGGTCCGGCCTTGAAGGATCGGCACCGAGTTTGATCTTCAGCGGTTTATGGGTTTTCAGACTTTTCAGGAGCTTCCGTTCGAGTTCGTCGACACTGATGATTTCAACGGTATTACCGGTAATGATATCGATCTGTTCCTTTACTGGTGGAAAATGCATGAAATAAAATATTTATTTTCAGTATTGTTTTTTCAGTTGCTGCATCTGGCGCTCGTTTTCCCTTGACTTGATGGTTTCCCGTTTGTCGTAAAGTTTCTTGCCTTTGGCGAGGGCTAGCTCGATTTTCAGGATACCTTTTGCAGTGAAGAACGCCTTGAGCGGAACAAGGGTCAGGCCTTTTTCCTGGATTTTTGCCTGGATTTTTCGGATCTCGGCTTTATGCAGCAGCAGCTTTCGGCTTCTTTTCGGTTCGAGCTTATCGATATGATTGTGTTCATAGGGCGTGATCTGCATGTTTTCCAGCCAGATTTCGCCATGATGGATGATGGCGAAACTGTCGTTGAGGCTTGCTTTTCCCAGCCGCACCGATTTCACTTCACTGCCAAGCAGCTGGATACCTGTCACGATGGTATCGATGATCGTATACTCAAAACGGGCTTTCCTGTTTTGAATCGACTGGACATATTGCCGGATTTGCTGTTTTTTCGACACCTTGAGTTGTTATTTCACTGGTTGTTCGGTTGCAAGATATCGTTCGGGAACGAGATTGCCTCTGTTGAGAATAAGGGCGGGATCGAGGATTTTTTTTATCCTGACCATTTCCATGATGCCGCTTTCCTTATACATTTCCACAAGATATTCCGATTTCAGCTTGCCGATTCCGTGCTCCGCAGAAAGAGTCCCTCCAAGCTGCAGAGCCTTCTCGACGAATTTCCGGTAAAGAGCTTTTGCCCTCAGAAATTCATCATGGTTGCGAGGAAGTATATTCAGGTGCACATGTGCATTTCCTATATGACCGAAAATAATATAGATAAAGCCATGTTGTTCACAAGAGCTTTTGTAAAAATCGAATAGCTCCCTGAATGCCGCATCGGGAACAGCCATGTCGGTACTTATTTTGCTTTCCTGCTGCCTGCTCAGCCAGTCGTTGACGAGCAGGGGCAGCGAGTGACGGAACTCACGGAGCTTTGTCTGGTCTTCACGATCAAGCGCCATCCAGGATTCATCGGTCATGGCGCCGCATGATTCCATCAATTCAAAAAGCAGTTCGAGATGCTCTTCGCGTTTATTCTCCGTTGATTCAAGTTCTATAAAGACAGCGCCTGCCGAATTTTCCGGCACTTCAGGGTATTTCCCTGCAAGAAAACCGAGCGAATTGCGGTCAAAAAACTCTATAGCCCTCGGATTCAGAACTTCCCGGGATTGTTTCAGCAGAACTACGAACCTGAACAGCTCGTCAGGCTCCCTGAAATAAACAAGTGCCGAAAGAACGGTTCCGGGAAGGGGAATAAGCCTGAGATCTGCTTCCACTATGACGCCGAGAGTTCCTTCGGAACCTATGAAAAGGTCGATGAGATCCATCTCTTCGGTGGAGAAATATCCTGCATTATGCTTTGAGGTGTCAGGCATGGAGTATTGCGGCCTCTTGAAGGTTATTTCTCCGGCAATCGGCAGATTCAGACGGAACAACCCTTTTTCATCAGCCTTGCAGGAACCTCTGGAAAGGTCGAGCGCATCTCCCTCGGGAAGCACCACAAGAATTCTCGAGATAAAGTTTCTTGTCGGCCCGTATTTGAATGTTCTCGCACCGGATGAGTTGTTGGCTATCGTGCTGCCGATAAAGCAGAGCTTTTCCGTTGGATCAGGCGGGTAGAGCCAGCCGTTGGCTTCGGTTTTCTTCTGTATATCCTCAAGAAGCACTCCGGCCTCTACCGTAATGACCGCACTGCGTTCATCGGTCTGACGGGGTTCGCCTATCCTGTTGAACAGCTGCAGTGAGATGACGTAATCCCCGAAAGGAATTCTTCCGCCGGTCGTTCCGGTGCCGTTTCCTGCAATAGTGAATCGCCGGTTACTCGAAACAGACGTTGCAAGAAGCTCCGAGAGCTCTGTGACCGTCTCCGGGAAAAATACACCGGGAGAATACCCGTTTTTAAGATTGCTGGTATCCTCGAGAAAGCTTCTGATTGAGGACGGATCAGTTTTGTAAATCATTCTTCGTTCTTTTCCATCTTTTAGTCAACCGGTTTTTCAGTCGCTGGATTTGACTCCGAGGATGGCTTGGCGTTTCTGCCGGAACCGGGTTTTGCGCTTTTTTCGGCAGCGGGTTTTTCGCCTCCGCCGGGCTTCACACTCTTATCGATACCCGTTTTATTCGCTGAACCCGTTTTTTCGTTTCTATCAACAGACAGCTTGTCACTGCCTGAAGATCTGACATTCTTTTCGCCGGCAGGTTTATCGATGCCGGTAAGCTTTTTATTGTTATCCCCTGCCGGTTTTGTGTTAACGGCAGGCTTTGTAACGGTTTCAGGTGTCATTGCTGTGCCGGCAGCCGGCTTTACCTTAAAATGAAGCGGCTTTTTATCCGAGGGGGGTATAACCGTTTTGACAGGTTTTATTTCCTGCACAGGAACTGCCGACGGACCGGAGGGCGGTTTGGTTGCAGGCGGTGGAATAACCTGCTTTGCAGGTAACGGTTTTGTGACTGCTCCCTGAACTTGCGTTGTCTCACGAGCCGGTTTGATGTCTGCTGCAGGTGTAACAGTTTTACCCTGAACCTGCTTTATGGTTGCAGCAGGAACTGATGATGTACCCGAAACCGGTTTGGCGACAATCGGTAAAACCTGATTGACCGGAGCGGGATTCTTTCCGCTTACAGGAGCAACTGCCGTGCCTGATGCCGGTTTGGGTGCAGGCGGAACCAGCTTTTTATCTGGGATCGGTATGATATTGGCAGGAGGCGTTGCCGTTGACCCGGATACCGATTTGTCACCGGTATCCGGATTGACGGTTTCGATGTAAGGCAAATCGTTGTAGACGCTGTCCGAAGGAGCATTTCCTGTCGGGTTTACAGCTGTGCCGGTTGCAGAGGTCTGATCGTCTCCCTTCAGGTAATACTTGATGAGAGCACCGGCTATCGGAGCGGAAATAGCACCGCCGAAGCCCGCGTTTTCAACAAGGACCGCAATGGCAATCTTAGGCTTCTCGGCAGGAGCGAAGGCAATAAACCAGGCGTGGGACTTGCCATGAGGATTCTGTGCCGTACCGGTTTTACCGCCTACAACCACATCAGGAACCTGCGAAAGTTTTCCGGTTCCTCTTTCGACAACTCCGACCATACCATCATGAATGAGGTCAAAAGTCGATTTCGAAAAGGGAAGCTGCCGTTTGGCATAAATGAATGGAATATATTGCCCTGTAGCGGTATCGCGGTAACCGTTGACGATATGCGGCTGCAGAATGGTTCCTCTGTTGCCGATAGCCGCGGCATATGCTGCAAGTTGAACCGGAGTCACGCCAACTTCACCCTGTCCGATCGCAAGGCTTACCAGATAGCCTTTTGTCCATTTATCTTTTCCGTAACGGTTGTCGTAATATTCGGTGGAAGGCAGGATACCAGATCGTTCGTTGGGCAGATCGATACCGGTTCTTTCTCCGAAACCGAACATCCGGCTGTATTTTGTCCAGTTTTCGAAACCGATATTGAACATGAGGTTATAAAAATAGACGTTCGATGAAACCGTTATAGCCTCCCTCATGTCACAAAGACCGTGCCCTCTGCCTTCGTTGCTTAGAAAACGCCTGTTTCCATAGACGAAGCTGCCGTTATCGAGGATTTTCTTTTTCGGGTCCATTGTTTTTTCTTCGAGTGCCGCCATCGCCGAAACCATCTTGAAGGTCGAACCGGGAGGATAGGCGGCCTGAACCGCACGGTTGATAAGGGGTTTCAGGGGAGAAGTGACAACGGCGTTCCAACCCGCTCTGTCAGTCGAACCGTTGAATATTTCAAGGCTGAAATCCGGAACGCTTGCCAGTGCAAGGATACCGCCGGTTGAGGGATCCAGTGCAACGACAGCACCGGATTTGCCTGTTTTCCTGAGCAGCTGTTCGGCACGTTTCTGAAGACCGGCGTCGACCGAGAGGTAAAGATCATCACCCCTGATACTGGGAATGTCGTTTTTACCCTCGTTGTATTTTCCCGCAAATTTTCCGAAAGGGGTGACCATGTCATAATTGACACCCTTGAACCCTTTCAAACGGTCTTCATATATTTTTTCAATCCCGCTGTACCCGATTTTATCATTCTGGACATAGCCCTGCTCGGCAAGGACCTCGAGGTCGTTTTTTGAAATCGACTGTAAATAACCGAAAAGATGAGTGCCGTTGAGAGAGTCGATATATTTCCTTTTATTCTCCGTTTCTATAGACACTCCGGGAATCTGCCATAGATTTTCCGTAAGCCTCGCTATAATGACAGGGTTGGGATTATAAGCTATAACTATCGGTGTATAGCGGTTGAAAGCATGCCCTTTCGCGATTTTATCTGCAAGTTCTTCTTCGGGCATTTCCATAAGCTTTGCGAGAAAAGCTATCCGGTTTTTTTTGAATTCGTCAGGTATGATTCTGATCGTGTAGAGCGGCTGGTTATCGACCATGACGACACCATGACGATCAATCATTCTTCCTCTCGGAGGCTCCACCCAGTTCCTGCGAATGCTGCTGATGCCTGCCATGGATCCCATTTTCCGGGACTCGACTGCCTGAAGGTAGAACAGGCGGCCAATCAGAACAGCGAAAACGGCAATGAAAAAATATGTTACGAGTGCTGTGCCTCGCCGGATGATATCCATTTACTTCAATCCAGAAGAATTTTTTTCAGAAACAACAGGTTTATGATAAAAGCAAGAATCAGCGTAAGGGCTGATTTAAGCATACCGAAAGCGGCTATTCCGACAGCCGGCGAAAATCCCAGCGGATTGTAAACAGCTGAGAGAATAGCGCTCGAAGTAAAACCGGCAAAGATGATGGCAATGTAGATTCTTTTGGTTTTCTGCTTTGCAGTCGCATGACTGTTTTCAGGCACATTGAAATACCCGGCAAGAAAACCTTCAACCGTTTTTGCAAGCATAATCCATCCTATCAGCATTCCCGAACTTTCGGAAAATATACCAAGTATAACACCGGCAATGAACCCGAAGCTGACACTTGCCCTCTGACTTATCGTAACACCGACAAGTGCGAGAAAAATCGTTGTGGCATCAGGAGTGACGTTCTGAACGGTAGCGTACGACAACCCGAAAATCTGGATTGCCAGGACGATACAGAATACAACGATCAGGAATGGAATATCTTTTATCACAACTTGGTAAATAAAAATTATTGTAGTTCGTCTTCTTTGGAAGAAGCACTGTTTGCCTTGAGCAGTGCGGTTTTTTCATGTTCGGCTTTCAAAGGCGCGATCAGAACATATGAAAGTGTCGAATAATCAACCGCAAGCTGCACATCTACACGGTAAAAAAGCTTGTCGGGTTTCATGCTGATTACCCTTCCCACAGGGATACCCCGGACAGAAAAAGTACTGAAATCGGAGGTGAGCATCCGTTCATTGATTTTCAGGGAAGTACTGATAGGGATATGTTCGACTTCGGCAATATCCTCCTTTCCTCCGCTCCAGCTCAGGATTCCCATGCTGCTGGACTTGTCAGACTCCACGATAACCTTGAACTCATGATGAATCAGAGGCATGACTTTCGAATAGTGCTCCGAGACAAAAACAACCCTGCCAACGAGTCCTGCCGGAGTAAAAACCGTCATATTCTGTTTGATGCCTCTGTCTCTTCCGGCATTGATCAGCAGCATGTTTTCACGGTCGCTGAATTTGCGGCCGACAACTTTCGCCATGATGAAGCGGGATGCGTCGACGGTGGTATCGGCGACAAGTTTTTGCCGGTTTCGTATATCCGCAATTTCGGCATCCTGTTTGATGATTTTCGAAAGAAGTGTCGCATTTACCGCAAGCAGCCTTTCATTTTCGTTCCGGACATTAAATATTTCACCGATGTCTGTCACTTTCTCGCTCAGGAAAGAGCTGAATTCGATGGCGCCTGAACGGATCGCATCAAGGGTTTCCCTGTTCTGTAATTTTATGAAAAGGACTGAAATACTGCAGAACAGAAGAAAAAGCAGGTAAGTGCTGTATTTATTTACAAACGCGGAATATCGGCGAAATTTTTCGTTTTCAGTATTAAACATTTGATCTGAACTTTTCTGCGCGAGTTAAAGTAACAGAATATATAACAGCGGATAGCGGTTGAATCATTGCAATATGGTTTTGTTTCTTTAGAGGGAAGAAAGCAAGCTCATTTTCCAGGCATGTTCAAGCTGATTTGCCCGGCGCATATTTTTTCTTACATTTTCCTCATCTAACGGAAGCGGGAAACACTTCAGCACAATACGTCGAGAGCAAACATATGACACAAAATGCAAATATAACAGATAAATTTGTTGTTGTTGGTGACAGAGTTTTAATCAAACCGAAATCTTTTGACGAAAGAACGAAGTCCGGTATTTATCTTCCGCCCGGGGTACAGGAAAAAGAGAAAATACAGAGCGGCTATGTTATCAAAACCGGTCCCGGTTATCCGGTCGGCCCACCGCCCGAGTCAGACGAACCATGGAAAGAACGTGTTTCAGTTGCACAGTACATTCCCCTTCAGGCAAAAGTCGGTGACCTTGCGATTTTTATCCAGAGCAGTTCCTATGAAATCGAATACGAAGACGAACGCTATATCATTGTCCCTAACTCGGCCATTCTTCTGCTGATCAGGGAAGATGACGATCTCGATTACTATCTCAAATAAACCTTCATCAGGAATCCTTCCTCTGTAAAAAGGGTTGAACATGATCCCTTCGCCGGCAACTCCGCTTTTTTAAACGATTGAACCAGATTATGACCAACATCAGAGAAAGTGCCGAAACCGGCATTATGTCGCAGGAAGAGCTTTTTTCCAGGGTGAATGCTCTGAAAAAAGAGATGAATGCCCTCATTCTTGCCCATTATTATACATTACCCGAGATACAGCAGGTCGCCGATATTGTCGGTGACAGTCTCGCTCTTGCCAGGGCTGCCGAGAAGAACAGCGCGGATGTGATTGTTTTTGCCGGTGTCTATTTTATGGCTGAAACCGCCAAAATTCTCAATCCGTCGAAACTGGTGCTTATGCCGGATGAATATGCCGGCTGTCCTCTTGCCGACAGCTGTCCGACCGATGATTTCAGTGCATTCAAGGAACGCTATCCCGGTGCTGTCGTGATCACGTACATCAATTCGACCGCAGAAATCAAGGCATTGTCCGATATTACCTGTACCTCTTCGAATGCTGAACATATCATCAGGCAGATTCCGGAAAACCGGCAGATCATTTTCGGACCGGACAGAAACCTCGGAGGTTATCTTGCAAGGAAAACCGGCAGGGATCTGATCCTCTGGCAAGGTTACTGTTACGTGCACGATGCGTTTTCTGAACAGGCTTTACTCAAGGCGTGCGGGGAACATCCCGGGGCCGAACTGATAGCCCACCCCGAATGCCGTGAGGAAGTGCTCCGTCATGCAGCTTTCATCGGATCGACACAGATGCTGCTGAACCATACGGTATCGAGCCATTCGGAAAGCTTTATCGTTGCTACTGAACCCGGCATCATATATGAAATGCAGAAGCGGTCACCGCATAAAACGTTCATACCCGCCCCGAAGGACCCTGACAATCCAAGGAGCGTGTGCAAGCAGATGAAGCAGAACACTCTCGAAAAACTCCACCAGTGCATGGTAAACCGGAAACCTGAGATTGTCATTGAAGAACAGCTTCGTCTGGCAGCGCTTCATTCGATCACGACGATGCTTGAAATGACTCCGGGCTGACATGATACCTGTTATCGTTTCCGGATTTTAAAGCCCGTTTATGTTGAGTAATTGAAAAGTTTGTGTTGGAACTTTTGTTTCCAATTGTACTTACCTTTTATTTACAATACAGGTACAAATCGTCCGGGTTTCATGCAACACAAACAATCAGGGAGGAGTTCATGCGCTATGTAACAAAGGGATTGGCGTCTCTATCAACCATTCTTTCACTGCTGTTATCGACAGTTCAGGCTTATGGCTGGCATGATAAAACACATCTTGCCATTGCCCAGGCAGCAGGATTCGAGCGCTGGTACAGCGCCGCCGCACCGGATGTCGCTAAATCGAGAGACGAGTTCAGGCCGGTTGAGGAAAAAAACCATTATTTCAATAACAACGCGGACCAGAAGGTTACCGAAAAAATGGTGATGGATCAGGTTGCCCGCTTCAACAAACCAGATGACGATGAGGGCCATCTTTACGGAGCCATCATCGGATCGGTTAGGGATTACAAAAAACTGAGCGCCACAGGAAAATATGCCGATTATCCCCTGGTTTTCACCTCTCATTATATCGGCGATCTTTCCATGCCGCTTCACAATACGGCGTACGACACCTTCAACAAGGAACGGCATTCCATCAACGACGGAGTCATCGAATGCAACGCACTGAACAATATCGGCTACATCCAGAGAAGCATCTACGAGATAAAAATTCAGAACGAAGAAGACCTCGCACGTGAAATTGCCCGAGTTGCCGAGCTTACTCGCAAACTCGGTGCATTGATTCGCAAGGAGAACAGGAATATGACCCAGCAGGAAGCCTATACGCAGATTATCCACAGCGCTTCGCTTTTCAGGGCTATTCTTGCCTATGTCGGAAAAAATACCTCCTGCTGAAAACAGGCTGGTAAAGAAAATCTGGTTTCATGAAAAATCCTGAACATCTGGAGATACTCGGCAAAGGCATTGAGAGCTGGAACAGTTGGAGAAAGGAGCACCCCGAAGTGATACCGGCTCTGGAATCTGCAAACCTCAGGGGAATGAACCTCCGGGAAGGCAATTTCCGGTTTGCGAAGCTTAACCGGGTTGTGCTTGCCGGTGCAGATCTCACCGGTGCGGACCTGACGGGGGCTGAACTCAGCGGCGCCGATCTCACCGGCGCCGACCTGTCGAATGCTATCCTCAAGAGAAGCACTATAGATATGAACACGCTCTATACCGGCATCAAGGGATGTGAAATCGGTGTGAACGGTTTTTACTCGCCCGACACCGATTCAGCATCACTCATGCGTATCGACCCGCCTGGCAACACAATGCAGGGGGCAAACGCCGATGCGGTTCTTGAAAGCCTCAAGCACGCCCGGAAACTGCATACATTCTCACTCATCCTTGCGGGAATAGCCTTGCTTTTCATTGTCATCAAGCCTACATCCGTCACTCTCCCCTATCTGTCCGGATCGTTCAAGTTCGATGATCTCAGCTATGCTTTTCTTGCCATGATCCTTTCAACCGGACTGCTCAATCTTGTTTCAACCTTTCTTGCATCCGCACTGCAGGGAGCTCATTACCTGAATGACCGGAAAGCCGCCGTTATCGTCGGTCATTTTCCGTGGTTATTGTCGAAATATGAGCATGAATCTCCTCTCAAGCGTCAATCCAGGATCATGCGCTTATTCCTGAGCTTTCATCCGGTGATCTATCTTTACTTTTTCGTGAAATGGAGCGCGCTTTTTACCGGAGACTGGCTTGAAATGATCAGGTATTACAAGGAACTCCCGGTTTTTCTCGGAGAGTTGTTCCTGCCGGTTTTCTATGTGCTGCTGATGAGGCAGAGCAGGCATATTTTCAAACTGTCGGAAGGCTTTCAGAAACCGATTCTTTTCGATACGGAAACAGAGCTGACCCGCCGCACAGAAATGGAAAGGCTTGCCGAAGCTGTTGAAAAACAGGCCTCCCGCACCGCTGAACTGATAGAGCTGCTGCGACGTAAGGATAAATAGCAGCTATCTGCTTCGACAGGTCTGACATATGGCTTCAATTCTGCAATAACATCCTCAGAGGAAATGGAAAACAAATTGCCGTTTTACCCCGACAAGGTCTGGAAACATTTTTACCGTCTGACACAGATTCCGCGGGCATCGGGTAAAGAAGAGCGGGTAAGGCATTATATAGCCGGGTCAGGCAGCAGTCTCGGACTCGAAACGATTGTCGATTCTGCAGGGAACGTTCTTGTCCGCAAACCTGCGACACCGGGGATGGAACATCTGAAAGGAGTTATACTTCAAAGCCATCTCGATATGGTTCCCCAGAAAAACAGCGGCAAAGTCCACGATTTCGAATTCGATCCGATAGAATCCGTCGTAGATGGCGAATGGGTCCGGGCAAACGGTACAACCCTTGGTGCCGATAACGGCATCGGTGTCGCGGCTGCATTGGCGGTGCTTGAATCGGACGATCTGATGCACGGACCGCTCGAAGCGCTGTTTACCGCTAATGAGGAAGCCGGCATGAGCGGGGCCATGGGACTCGCGCCCGGTCTCTTGAAGGGATCTATACTCCTGAACCTGGACTCGGAAGATGAAGGAGAGCTGTTTATCGGCTGTGCGGGGGGCATCGATGCAAAAATAACGTTTACATGCAGCGAAGAACCTTTAAACGGGAATTACAGGGGATTCACGATACATGTTACGGGACTGAAAGGGGGGCACAGCGGGATGGATATCAATCTTGGACGGGGCAATGCCAACAAGATCATGAACCGTCTGCTCTACCATGGCAGCAGGAGCTTTGGATTGCAGCTCGCCTCTGTGAAAGGGGGCAGCCTGCGAAATGCCATTGCGCGCGAATCGTTCGCTCATGTGGCCATCCCTTCAAATCATGCGGATGCTTTTGCTGACATGCTCTCTGTTGCGGCATCGGAGATAAAAAATGTTTACCGGACTGCAGACCCGGAGCTGAAGATTGAAATTGTCCCGACAAACACGCCTGACAAGGTCATCGATCAGAGTATTTCTGACCGGTTGATTAAAGCTGTCCATGTCCTGCCTGACGGGGTTATGCGCATGAGCAGCGACATGGCAGGCCTTGTCGAAACGTCGAACAACCTTGCTGTTGTCGTTTCCGGCGAGGGTTCCATTGTTATCGAATGTCTGCTGAGAAGCTCTGTTGAATCAGAAAATGAATACCTTCAGACGATGATCGGAAATATCTGTGATCTTGCCGGAGCGGATTATCGGTTTGAACATGCATATCCTGGCTGGAAACCGAACATCGATTCTCCGATACTGAAAACCATGCGTGACCTCTATGAACGCAAATTCGGAAAATCCCCTCACGTCACGGCTGTTCATGCCGGACTGGAGTGCGGTATTCTCGGCGGCACCTGTCCCGGTCTTGACATGATCTCTTTCGGCCCCACCATCCGCTATCCTCATTCACCCGACGAAAAAGTGCATATCGGGTCAGTCGGAAGGTTCTGGGATTTCCTGGTTGAAACCCTCAGGGCTCAGGACTGAGGGCTGAGGCGTGAGCCCCGACAGGGGCGGAATATCTGTAGCCGGATGCGTGAGCACCGGAGAAGGGTGAGGGCTGAGAATTGAGCCCCGACAGGGGCGGAATATCGGTAGCCGGATGCGTGAGCACCGGGGAAGGGAGAGGGTTGAGAATTGAGCCCCGACAGGGGTGGAATATCGGTAGCCGGATGCGTGAGCACCGGAGAAGGGTGAGGGCTGAGAATTGAGCCCCGACAGGGGTGGAATATCGGTAGCCGGATGCGTGAGCACCGGGGAAGGGAGAGGGTTGAGAATTGAGCCCCGACAGGGGCGGAATATCGGTAGCCGGATGCGTGAGCACCGGAGAAGGGTGAGGGCTGAGAATTGAGCCCCGACAGGGGCGGAATATCGGTAGCCGGATGCGTGAGCACCGGGGAAGGGTGAGGGTTGAGAATTGAGCCCCGACAGGGGCGGAAT
>JAAXXY010000013.1 GCA_013334225.1 Chlorobiaceae bacterium | reverse complement strand
CTCTTGTCATCAGCAGCTGTTTGCCGATTTCGATAACTTCGACAAGTTTTGTCGGGTCACTGTCGAGGTCTACCATGTTTCCGGCCTCTTTTGCCGCCTGTGTTCCGGAATTCATGGCAACGCCGATTTCGGCCTGTGCCAGGGCGGGAGCGTCGTTGGTGCCGTCACCCATCATGGCAACCAGCCTTCCTTTCTGCTGTTCTTTCCGGATATAGCTGAGTTTGTCCTCAGGGCGGGCTTCCGCAATGTAATCATCCACACCGGCCTCTCTGGCGATTGCTGCAGCAGTCAGCGGATTGTCACCCGTAACCATCACGATGCGCAATCCCATGGCACGCAACCTCGTAAATCGGTCGGATATTCCCGGTTTAAGAATATCGGCCAGCCCTACGACACCGAGCGCATTATTTCCTTCAGCTACGACGATAGGGGTCATTCCTTTTTTTGCAACCTCTTCAACCAGAAACTGCAATTCATCGGGAACGATCCCTCCCTGCCGGATGATAAAATTCCTGATGGCATCCGGTGCGCCTTTGCGTAACGAAGTGCCATCCTGACGGTCTACTCCGCTCAGTCTCGACTGGGCTGTGAACGGAATGACAGTATCGGAAGTTTCTTCCGGAGCCGTTGTCCCAAGCAGCTGTTCGCCAAGTTTTACGATGGATTTTCCTTCGGGTGTACCGTCTCCTGCAGATGCCTGCATGGCTATAGCCGCGAGGTGTTCAGTCGATACACCGGGCAGGGGCCGGTAACAGTTTGCCTGCCTGTTACCTATGGTTATGGTGCCAGTCTTGTCAAGGAGAAGGGTGTCCACATCGCCTGCGAGTTCAACAGCTTTTCCGCTTTTGGCAAGGACGTTCGCCGACAGGGCCCGGTTCATTCCGGCAAGTCCGATTGCCGAAAGCAGGGCGCCTATGGTGGTTGGTATCAGGCAGACGAGCAGTGCGACGAGGGTCGGGACAGGAATATCGATACTGAAATATTTTCCGATAGGCCACAACGAACCGGTTACCAGAAGAAATGCAAGGGTAAGGCCCGAAAGGGTCACCGTAAGTGCAAGTTCGTTCGGGGTTTTCTGGCGGACCGCTCCTTCCACCAGGGCAATCATTCTGTCGAGAAACGAGTTTCCCGACGAAGCGGTTATTTTTACCAGAATCGTATCGGAAAGTACGCGTGTTCCTCCGACAACACCGGACTGATCGCTTCCAGCCTCGCGCAGAACAGGAGCCGATTCTCCGGTAATGGCGGATTCGTCGATCATGGCTGCTCCTTTGATTACCTCACCGTCCCCTGGAATGTTTTCGCCTGCCGAAACAATTACGACATCGTTTTCCCGGAGTTCGTCGGAGCTTGTCATGATCTCCTTTCCATCGAGAATTTTTCTCGCCGATGTTTTTTTTCTGACGTTTTTCAAGCTGTCAGCCTGCGCTTTACCGCGTGCTTCGGCAAGGGCTTCGGCAAAATTCGAAAAAAGCACGGTGAGCCAGAGTACCAGGGTGACCGAGAGATTGTACGTGAAGTTTCCCTTGCCCGAGAAGATATCTGATAAAGTGACCAGTGTCGTAAGTAATGCTCCGGCTTCCGTTACGAACATGACCGGATTTTTTACCATTGCCCGGGGATCAAGGCTGCCCAGGGCTCTTGCCGTAGCCTTGAGCACCAGTTTCTTTTCAAATATGGTTGCCGTTCTTGTATGGCGGCGAGTTATTTTCGCCGATGTGTCGTTCGTTGTAATCGTGTCGTTCATCTTGTCAATGCTGTGATGTTGATGATATAAAGTTGCTTTTCAATGCATTACCGAAGAAAGATGGTCAGCCACCGGCCCGAGCACAGCAACCGGGAGAAAAAGAAGGGCTCCGATGAAAACCACGCTGCCGAGTATGATCGAGGCGAAGAGCACCGTGTCGGTTTTCAGTGTGCCGCTGGTTTCCGGTACCGTTTTTTTAGCGGCAAGTGAGCCGGCAATGGCAAGAGGAAGAATGATGGGCACATATCTGCCCACAAGCATAACGATTCCTGTAGCTATATTCCATGGAACCGTGTTATCTCCAAGCCCTTCAAAACCGGAACCGTTGTTCGCTGCAGCCGAGGTGAATTCGTACATGATTTCGGTAAATCCGTGTGCTCCGCTGTTCAGCACCGTCGATGCACCCCACGGTGTCGATGCGAACAGTGCGGTTCCGCCAAGAATCAACAGGGGGTGAACCAGAAGGGCGAGCAGGGCCAGCTTCATTTCATGGGTTTCGACCTTTTTCGCGAAATATTCGGGAGTTCGTCCTACCATCATACCGCAGATGAAGACACCGACGATGATGAAGATGAACATGTTGATCAATCCTACTCCAGCACCGCCGAAAACGACGTTCAGCCACATTCCCGCAAGAGGAATCAGTCCTGTCAGGGGGTTGAGACTCTCATGCATGCTGTTTACCGAACCGTTGCTTGTTGCCGTGGTCACGGCAGCCCACAAGGCACCTGCTCCCAGGCCAAAGCGAAGCTCCTTTCCTTCGATGTTCGGTCCTGATGTAACAGGCAGTCCGGCGAAAGCTGCTGATGGAGCATGTTCGAGGTTCACGGCAATGAAGACTTTGATGAGCAGCAGCACCATCATCACAGAAAAAATGACAGCCGCATCCTTTTTGCGCCCGGTCATGAACCCGAACATCCAGACGGATGCCATGGGAATGATGATGATTGCCATGCATTCAACAATGTTGGTGAAAGCCGAAGGGTTTTCGAAAGGATGGGTAGAGTTGGGGCCGAAATATCCGCCGCCGTTGGTGCCCAGCTGTTTGATCGCAACCATGGCGGCAACGGGACCCCGTGCAATGGTTTGCGTAGCTCCTTCAAGCGTTTTTGCAACCGCAGCACCTTCGAATGTCATGGGAACACCACCGGCCATGAGCATGATGGCAAGGAACAGGGAGAGAGGGAGCAGTATCAGGAGCGTCGCATTGGTAAAATCCAGGTAGAAATTACCCATCTTGGTCTTGCCCGCCAGGCCTCTCGCAAGGGCTGCAAGGCAGGCGATCCCTGTTGCCGCGGAAATGAACTGCAGCCACATGAGGCCGAACAGCTGGGAAAAATAGCTCATGAACACCTCACCGGAGTAATGCTGCAGGTTCGTGTTCGTGACGAACGAAGAAACGGTGTTGAAAATCAGGCTTGCCTCCAGTGCTGTTTTTCCGTCGGGGTTGAGAGGCAGTCCCTGCTGAAAGGCAAGAATGATCGTAACGATGGCGAACATGAGGATGTTGACAAGCATCATGGACCAGGCATACTCATTCCAGTTCTGGGGTTTCTGTGTGATTTCTCCGCCGATCAGGCCGGTTATTCTGCCCGGATTCATTACGGAACCGGTGCCGTTATCGAGGACAAAAGCCATGTATCTGCCAAGCGGCCAGGAAAGCAGGGCCGGAATGGCAAGGACCGTAAATCCGAGTAAAAGTTCCATAGGATAAATAATTAGAATTTTTCAGGTTTCAGGATCGCAAATACCAGGTAGATCATGCATGCAATCAGGGTGACAAGGACAATTATGTTCATAGGTGCCTCTCTATTTGGTTATCATGTTGATGAGTAATGCAAAAGCCGCGAAGGCGAAAAAAATCAGAATGCCAAAAAACAGATAGTGATATACTTTCAGCATGGCGAACTCCTTTTATCGGTTGAATACGGTTCCTTTCATTTTTTTGAGGATGACAGGTCGAAATAGAAAACCGATCCCTTTCCGGGTGTACTCGCTGCTCCAGCTGAACCTCCCTTGGCTTCGATCAACTCTTTGACAATTGCAAGCCCAAGGCCTGTACCCGACTTGCTTTGCTGCATTATTGGCATCGTTCATATTTGCCTGGTTCATATCAAGAATCTGCTGTGCCAAGGCTTTTATTTCGGACAACTGGGGAAGAAGACTGGAGTTATAGGAGATCCAGCGTGTTTGAAGAGGAATGGGTGTATCGGAAACCTGAATCAATATCTTTACATAGCTATCGAAGCGCTTTGCAGCGCGGATTGCTTTTTCGCCCTCTCCCGGTAACGAGATATTGCCGGGTTCAAGTTTGAGGGCATCTCTGAATTTCTGTTCATTGTGTCCGATATCTTCTGTATCGGGCGGTTGTTTTCCTGCAAATGCATAAAAGATATCGTTGTAAATTTTTTCGAGCGCTTCTTTCATTTTTTGACTTGCGATGACGCTTCGATAGTTCTCCTTCAATATGATGTCTATGGCACTTCCAGGATGATCCATCTGGTCGAGGGTCAGCATTCCTATTACGTCAATGATGACAAGCGGGCTGCTGAACCCTGACAAAATTTTTTGCCGTATTCCGATCATGGCTTTCTCCTCGGTTATTTGAAATAAGAATTCAAAAAACATGCCAATGCTTTAAGGTCTTATTTTAAAGGGCTTTTCAGATTAGGTACCAATTTTTTGATTTGCAAAATGCAATAAGCTCTCCTGGGCACATTGCTTTTTGCTATAGAGGATAGGTCAGTGAAGTTGAGGTATGATAACTCTGTTTGATTCATGTCTTCATTCAGGTTGAATACATGAATGATAAAAATTGTACAACTCAGCTCGTACCGTCAATCGGAAATGGATTTGCTCAGCCTGTTAAAGAATACTCTTTGAAGATATTTGTGATGCTGAATCACCATTAACGGCTGATCTGGTTCGTAAAGGTTCGATTTATGGATATTTCAGCTGATCACCGTCAATTTTTAAACAATGTTTCATGGATATCCGTAATGGTGTTTTCTGAATTTTCACCATTTCAGTATTATATCTGCATCAGGATAAATATTCTTGAGCTTCAGAATAAGTGAATCTTCTTCAAATGGTCCGAAATTCTTGATATCAAAAGGAAATTCAATGTTATTGCTGTCCAGCATGCTACTATACTCCCCACTGCTGCTGTTTCGCAGAATTTCAACGAACCATTTTTCTTCTTCGGAAGTCGACTCCAATCCGATGATGATTTTTTCCTGTGACATGTATTTATTCCTGTAGTTTCTTTTTTTCCTGATTTCTTTATGAGAAAAAATGCAAAATACATGCCAGCTCAGTAGATGCCGGGATTATCAGGGATAAGTGATTTTTTGTGAGAGTATTGGTATTGAATAATGCAACGTTTCCGGAAACCGATATTGCATTATTCAAAAATGAGTGAATGAATATGCAGCTGTTTTTGATAGTTCATTTTAAGTTCTAAGGGATCTAATTCCCTGAAGCCTGTTTCGAACAAATTAAAAATAGTATTTATTGCAACTCAATTAATTTTGAATAATCAATTAAATTACAGTTCCATAAAATTTTATTGTTTTAATGAAGCGCAATTAAATATTTGTTAAATTAATTTTCCAGCCTTGATTAATTGAAGGATTTGATTAAATGCTCTTTTGTATTATTTTCATAAATTAAATGAATAATTTCAGACAATAAAAGCAGGAAAAAGAGAAAAGATAATTATCTGATTAATCGATCTATTTAATTCAATAAACTTTTACAATTATGCCGACAATTGCTGAAATTGATGCGCAAATCAAGGAGCTTCAGGAAAAAAAATCCAAATTACAAGCTGAAGGAAAAAGAAATGCAATTAAGCAAATAAAGGCTGTAATGGCTGAATATGGAATCAGCATTGAAGAACTTCAGATAAAGGCGGTTATTGAAAAACCAATTAAAGAAAAGGGGCCATCTGTTATTAAATACAGAAAAAGTGAGACTGAAACCTGGGTTGGAAGAGGCCCAAAACCTAAATGGATTAAAGAAATTGAACAGAAAGGCGGAAATATCGAGAGATATAGAGTCAGTACCGATGATTTTTTTCTTACACCGAAAATTTAATTAGTGATCAGTTCTTATTTTCTGTAATTAATTAAATCGGGATGAAATTTATTAAATGCGGAATTATTTTTTTGTTCTGTTATTAAATTGAAATATTTAAGAAAATAATGGCATTATTTAATTTGAGTAATTAAATTAATATTTTTTATTCATAATCGATTAATTGCCAAAATTAATTCCAAATGAATTGTTTATCCTGATATTTTAAAAATTAATTCAGTCGCCATTAAATATTTATTTAAAGATAATTACAATTTAATAGTCAAATTGATCACTACAAGAAAAATATCTGATAATTACTTTTTTTATATTTGAATGCTTTATACTTGGAAATTGCTTGAGTTGGTACATTAATAATAATGCGGGATGATAATTCCTGAGAATTAACTACTTTTAAATTAAATTTTACATTATGATGATATTTAATCATTTCTTCTTTTAGAAATAATTTCCCGAAGCGTTATAGAAGCTGATCGGGCTCCAATGATGTATTATGTCTGAAACGAGAGATCCTCTTACATCTTATGAAACACTTTTTGATGCTTGTCCTTCTGTTTCATTAAAAGATTTTCCTTGCCCTGTATTTCTGATGGATATAACCGGGAAGATTCTTGAAACAAATCATTCCTTCAACGCATATTTCATTTCTGATCCGCCGAATGGTCCGGTTCCGGATATGAGTGTCAAAACGTTTTTACTCCATAAGAAATACGGTATCATCAATGCGGAAACACGTCGGATAAAAGCGGATGCTGTTAAAAGAACAGGAAAACCTGTCAGTTTCGAATGTACCCACGACACAAAGAAATGGCGATATACTATCTATCCGCTATGCTCTTCAGATGGTGAAATAAAACAACTGCTTGTAATTTCAGGAGATATTGAAAAAGAAAATCATACAGTACGAAAAATAAATTTCAAGGATATCTCTGCTCTCAATACTCTTTACGATGCCGTTCCTGCGTCGGTTATTGTTGTCGATGTGCACATGCATCTTGTCAGCTGGAACAGATTTTCCCGTGACACGATCAATGGTCTTTCTGATAAAGAAATGTCCGGTGTCAATCCTTTTCTTCGTGTTCATCCTGATGACCGGACCGATCTTGTCAACAGGGTATTTATCAATGTTCTTATGTTCGATGTCGAAGGAACAGCAAAATTCAGGATGTACCATAAGGATAGCCCTCATTACAAATGGGCGACTGCACGAACAAGAAGAGCTGTTATCGATGGGCAGCTGTATGTAGTAGCAGTCGTTACGGACACGACGGAACTTAAGAAGGAAGAAGAAATACAGGAAACACTTCAGCATCAGCTGCAGCAGTCGCAGAAAATGGAACTGATCGGTCAGCTTGCAGGAGGAATCGCTCATGATTTCAACAATGTAATGACAGGTATTCTCTGCAATGCAGAGATGATTCTTGACGAAATTGACCCGTCAAATCCTTTTTTTGAAAAGATAAATGATATATACAGGCTTGCTTCCCGCTCTGCAAAACTGACAAGGCAGCTTCTTGCGTTTGCAAAAAAGGACGTGGTGAAACCAGCAATTATAGATTTACACCAGGCTGTTGCGGATCTGATTCCGGTTCAGCGACGATTGATCGGTGAAAATATACAGATAGTCCTGCTGCCTTGCACGGATCATTATTTTGTCAATATCGATCCTGTACAGCTCGATCAGATCCTGACCAACCTTTTTGTCAATTCACGGGATGCTATTGACGGTTGCGGCTTGATCCGGATAAGCTGCGATCATGTTCGTCTGGGAGAACATGATTGTCAAGGACAATATGCCGGTTTTACAACGGGCGATTATATTCATCTGTTCATCAGCGATACGGGATGCGGTATCGACCGGAAGAATCTTCCACACATTTTCGAGCCGTTTTTCACCACCAAGGACATCGGTAAAGGCACCGGTCTTGGATTATCGACCGTCTATGGAATTGTCAAACAGAACAAGGGATTTATTACCTGCCGGTCTGAAGTCGGCAGGGGAACGTCGTTCGATATCTATCTGCCTCAGCTCAAAGATGTTGTCCCTGAAAAAGAACTTCTCTTTCGCAGCGTAATTCACACTCAATCAGTTTCGTCCTGAAGTGACAACTTTTCTGTTTTTGGATTAATAATATGTTCTGAAGTGTCTCGAGGATATTCCTGTCGATCCTGTCTTTTCCCTCGGATGAATTTCCCTGCCAGTAACCACAGTATCATCCATTTCTACTGGAAAATCCTGTTTTAATGCAACATTTACGATTTTGAACCATCCTTCTGTTTTTGTACGACCTTAATATGTTCTGGTATCAGAGCTTGACTATGAAAAATATTTCATTGAGCTGTTCTTTGTCAACATTCTGTCAAGATCGCCGGTTGTGTTTATCAACACGATTTCAACCTGTTTTCAATAAATGGTCAACATGACGATGCCGGGTTGCATGGTAAAAAAGTACCAAGGCATGTCATCAGTTCAATCGGGATGAACGTGAATCCGTGTCAACCGTATTTTTATTATATATTCACCTTGTTCGGGATTCTATTTCAATCCTGGAGAGCAATCATGGTTTGACGCTGAACAAAAAAGTTACCAGGGACAGAGAGTTGTTTTATGAAAATTATCGACCGGTATATTCTGAGATCCCATCTTGTCCCGTTTGTTTTTGCCTTCATTACCATACTTTTTGTACTGATACTTCAGTTTTTTACCATTTTTGCAGAGCGCTTTATCGGTAAGGGAATCGATGTTTCATTCATCTTCAAACTAATACTCCTGCAATCCGCCTGGATGGTAAGCTTTGCCGCACCTATGGCGGTGCTTATAGCGGTTGTTTTTACATTCAGCACCCTTACAACGACTTCTGAAATTACGGTCTTAAAGGCTTCCGGCATTCCCCTTTATCGACTTATGGTTCCATTGCTCTTTGCAGGTTGTTTTCTCTCACTGATTGTCGAGCGTTTCAGCAATGTTGTGCTTCCTCAGGCAAACTATTTTGCACAATCGATGATGATCGACCTGGCAAAGACAAAGCCGACCTTCGGTCTGACTCAAAATGCTTTTTCATCGATTGTGGACGGCTATTCAATTTTTATTCGGGATTCGGACGAACGGACTAAGCAAATCAGGGGAGTTGTCATATACGATAATAAAAATCCTGACACCAGAGTCATGGTGACAGCTGAAAATGGGACCATTATGTTCAGCGCGGATTCTCATTATCTTGTCATGACACTCTACAATGGTGAAATCCATGAGATTAAATCGAAAGATCCGGCTTCATACAGCACCCTGCAGTTTACAAAGAACCGTTTTGTCACGGAAGCAGACGGGTTCTATCTGACACGGTCTTCAGCAAACCGATTGCGTTCAGGCGATAACGAGCTTTCTGCAAATGAACTGATTTTCATCAGTGGTGAATTGAAAAAAAGGATAGCAGATTCTGAAAATGCTGTTCGGCTTATGTCTCAAAACAGGCAAAAGCTTCTTGCGGAAAATGGAAAGGATGAGGAAGGTCAAGCCGTGAAGGGTTTGCCTGAGGGAAGCACTGCAACACTTTCTTCTGCCGACAAGCTGAATGATGCGATTAATGTCGAGAAGAAGCTGATTGAGGAGAACAGGAAGACATACAATCGTTATATGGCGGCTTTTCACAAAAAATATTCGCTTTCATTTGCCTGCCTGGTATTTGTGCTCGTTGGAGCTCCTCTGGGTGTTCTGGCAAGAAAAGGAGGTTTTGGTCTCGGAGCGCTTTTTTCTATGATTCTTTTTGTTCTTTACTGGGCGCTGATGATTACCGGAGAAAAAATTGCCGAACGGGGGGTGCTCGACCCTATGATTTCGATGTGGCTTGGGAATATAATTATCATTCTGACAGGTGTTCTGCTTCTTGTCAGATTGAACGGTACAGTGCTTAAAATATCACGATGACCGTCTTTCTCAAGCATTATGTTTACTGTTCCTTTTTTTTGTAACCCTGGCAGAGCTGTTTTTTCATACCCTTTTCATCGAGACAGACAAAAGTGATGCTGGTACTGAATGCAAGGATCCTTTCACCGCTTTCAATACTTTTTTTGTAAACACTTACCATGTATTCTACCGACGTATGTCCGGTTTTGTTTTTTTCAGCAACAAAGCAGAGAATTGAGCCTCCACGTATGCTTTTTTTAAACTCGACCTTGTCCATCCCGACAGTTACAAAATTACACCCCGGGTAATCGAGCGTAACTGCGATATAACTGATTTCGTCTATCCATTTCAGCAGATTTCCCCCGAACAGGAATCCATAATGGTTGAGGTGTTCGGGTAAGACGAGTTTGTAGGTTTCCATCTTTAAATGTAGTGATTGAGGTGATGATCTGACGAGAAAGATCTCTGCCGATAAATTAACAATATATAAATGGTTTGTTCTCTTTATGTTATTGTCCGATGAAAATTGAAATCACTGGGAATCGATGGTTTAAGGGTTTTAGTGTGAACGGTTTCAATCAGTTTCAACTGAGGAGAAAAATAAAAAGCGAAATTTCTTTTTTTACGGATTGTGGGATATGAGTCTGAAAAAATCATGACTGATAATCGATTTGTTACAAAGTGATATGGATTAAATGCGTATAAATTACGCTACATATTCTTTTAAAAGCGGTTTTATATGACATATATCATACTTTATTACAGCTGATACTCATAAAAAGCAGGTTATATTCCTTATATTAGTCCGTTTGAAATCGTGGTGAATGTTTTATTCGCTCCCTTTGTTGTAATAATGAAGTGAAATGACTCGCTGACAACTGGGACGGTTGTTGCTAAATGTTTTCGAACAGGATGCTATGAAATCTTGGGTGAAATTAAATTGATAAAAACGATATGGGCTTTTTAGGTAATCTGTACAGGGATATTGCCATCGATATCGGTAGTTCCAACACGTTGATATATATACGTGGTGAAGGTATTGCTTTGAATGAACCTTCGATGATAGCCAGGGAACGCGAATCGGGAAAAGTTGTAGCTATCGGCGAAGAAGCTCTGATCATGCATGAAAAAATTCATCCCGGTATCATTACGATCCGTCCGCTTGCCAATGGAGTTATAGCTGACTATGATGCAACACAGGAACTTATCAAAGGACTGATCCAGAAATCCAAGTCGCATTACTCGTTCGGGATCAATAATATAGTGATCAGTGTTCCATCCGGAATTACTGCGGTCGAAAAGAGGTCCGTCCGTGATTTTGCTCACCACGTCGGAGCCAAAAAGGTTTATCTGCTGACGAACCCCATGGCCGCGGCTATCGGCATTGGCCTTGATATCAATGAAGCTATGGGCAACATGATCGTCGAGATCGGGAGCGGTACAACGGAGATTGCCATCATTTCTCTCAACGGCATTGTTTCGGGTGAATGTCTCAGGGTTGCCGGTAATGATATGACGAATCTTATCATCCGTCATTTCAACAAATCGTATAATCTTGCCATCAGTGATACGACCGCTGAGGATGTGAAAATCAAGCTTGGTTCCGCTTATAAGCTTGAAAAGGAAATAAATATGATTGTAAGAGGGGTGAACCTCGCATCCGGTCTGCCTGAATCCAGAGATGTTGATTCGGCGACCATCAGGGAAGTTATTGCAACCCCGATTACCCAGATCATCACGGCAATCAAGAAAAGCCTCGAAGTGCTTGTTATCAAACCTGATATCTCGGTAGATATTCTTGACAGAGGGTTATATCTTGCTGGTGGCGGTGCACTGCTGAAAGGCCTCGATAAAAGAATCAACATGGATACGAGCCTTGTCGTACATATTTGCGAGGAACCGATGACGGTAGTCGCCAAAGGTATGGGAGAAGTCCTTGAAAATATCGATAAGTACCGTGATATTTATACAACATGAGCATGGACTGATTACACTTTGATCGTTGTTTTTCTTTTTCCCCCATTTCCATAATTGTTTGCTGACATACCGGTTATTGCCAATATTTCGGATAGTGGCAATGATCTGGTTTTTTTGAATAGAAAAAAACGTATTTCCCGCAATCTCTTTGAATGTTTTTTATCATAGTTTCGATGAGGAGCCACTCCCTTCATGAATACGTATATCACTTTAATTAAATGAATAAATGAGAATATTAGTTACCGGAGCAGCCGGATTTATCGGTTATCATGTCTGCCGGCAGCTGCTTGACAGAGGTGATCAGGTAACCGGGATCGATAACCTTAACGACTATTACGATGTTTCCCTGAAGGAATCCCGTCTTGCTCTGCTGCAACCGTATGAAACATTTACGTTCCGCAAGGTGGACATTGCCGACCGGCAGGCCATGGAAGAGCTTTTCAGGCAGGGAGGTTTTAAAAGGGTGGTCAATCTTGCCGCACAGGCAGGTGTTCGTTATTCCCTGATCAATCCATATTCCTATATCGACAGTAACATACAGGGATTTCTCAATATTCTCGAAGGATGCAGGCATAACGGTGTAAAACACCTCGTTTACGCTTCCTCGAGCTCGGTATACGGTGCAAACGAGTCCATGCCTTTTTCCGTGCATGACAACGTCGATCATCCCCTTTCGCTCTACGCTGCCAGCAAAAAAGCAAACGAGCTGATGGCCCATACTTACAGCCATCTGTACAATCTTCCCACAACAGGCCTTCGGTTTTTCACCGTATATGGTCCCTGGGGAAGGCCGGATATGGCCCTGTTTCTATTTACCGATGCCATCCTGAATGACAGGCCCATCAAAATTTTCAATTACGGCAAGCACCGCCGTGATTTTACATATATCGATGATATTACCGAAGGTGTTCTGAGGACCCTCGACCGTGTTGCCGAGCCGAACCCGGACTGGACAGGCATGAACCCTGATCCCGGATCGAGCCGTGCGCCATGGCGTGTCTACAATATCGGCAACAGCAGGCCGGTGGAGCTCATGGATTATATCAGCGCGCTGGAAAAAGAGCTTGGACGAACGGCGATCAAGGAGTACCTGCCACTGCAGCCGGGAGACGTGCCTGATACCTATGCCGATGTCGAACAGCTGATAAAGGATGTCCATTACAGGCCGGAAACGACGGTGGAAGAGGGGATAAAAAAATTCGTTGCCTGGTATCGCGAATATTACAGGTGTTAGGGAGTGGGGAATGGGGAATGGGTAATGGGAGGTTGGAGTGCTGAGTACTCAGCACTCAGCACTCCCTTTTCCACGCAATAGCCTACTTTTCTTCTCCGGCGCGCTTCATCTCGGCGGCAAGATCGACATCCTTCACGCTATAGCCTGCGGGAACAGCGAATTTGTCTGCAGGAACGGCAGCGTTCTCCTCGATGCCTGTCGCTTCTATTGAAACACCGCCCATTTCACTCTTCAGCACGATGTTTTTGTACATGACCCCAAAGGCGCGGGCATCCAGTTTGCTCTTGTCGATGGCTACTGAATATTTCCTGCCGGTAACTCCTGCGATCGTTTCGGTACCTTCCTCACGGTAATCCATATTTTTTTTCATCTCGTTCACGTCGATGATCTTGCCCATTGCCGCCGCCAGTTCGCGCATATCGCCCATATCGGTTCTGGTCGCCTCTCTGCTTGTCTCGTCCTTGCCGTTGACGATGCTTTTCAGAGCGTACGAGATCATATATTTGCCGTCCCTGATCTCCATCTTGTGCTCGTAGTTTTTCATTCCCATGATGTCGGATTCCGTAATGATTTCCCTCGCTTCCTTGAGCCCGAAGTCGTCGAAATAGAGGGTTTCCGTGATCTTGACGCCCATCATGTTAACCGGCTTGAAGTGAACGATAGCGGATTTAATTTCGTAAGGGCGAGGCATTGAAGAGGGCGCCGCTGCAGGAGCGGAACCGGTACCGTCCGATTTCTGTCCGGAACATCCGGGCAGCAGAGCAAGGGCCGAAAGCAGGATCATCCCTGCGGTAAATTTCATGGGTGTTTTCATGTTCGTTATGATTTCAAGGTGATCGGAAAAACCAACTCTCCGGCAGGATGTATATGCATTCCTATTTTATTGATAAACAAGCAGTTGTCTTGCCGGGCGAATATAATACCCTGAGTTGAATCATACAAAGATGCACGCTTGCCCGGGCAGTTATTCCTGGTAAAGGTCCTCGATGATACCGAGTACTGCACTGACAGGAGGAGAAGGAATGCTTTCGTGTGGCAATGAGAACGTGATGTCGAATCTTCGCTGGCGGCCTGCTATTGTTTTGTTGCAGACTCGCCAATTGTCCGTTAAAACAACTGTGTTAAAATAAGCGAGGCTCCAAGCCTCCGGTTATCCGGAACATTGCGGCCTGGTTTGGATGCTTTGTCGGTCAGAGGGCAGGCCAGGTTGCATTGCTGGATGAAGGACAGAGCCGATTTCTTAACCGACAGCGATATAATTTCTGTCTTTTGTCGGGTCCTCGATTACCGGCAGACCAAAAAATATTTCCTGGTCGTCAAAGATTTTCGGTGCCATCGTTTTACCCTTGAAACTTTCCCTTATTTTTATCATCAACTCAGGGTGCACGGTTACGGATACCGGTTTTTCTACACTGCGGAACCCATAAAACATTGTTGCTATAATCTTTTCCCGAAAATACTCGAAGCCTTCATCGATCTTTATTTCCATTCTCGCCTCTTATTAAGTTTCAAAAGCGGAACTCCCATTTTTATAGGGAGTTCCGGCTCATATTCGTGCTGAAATATTTCTGCAAGTGCAGATAATATAAAATCCTGCTTATTCCGGCTTCATGTGCGGGAAGAAAATCACGTCCCTGATCGATTCTTCGCCTGTCAGCAGCATGACCATGCGGTCAACGCCGATACCGAGGCCCGCACATGGCGGCATGCCGTACTCGAGTGCGCGCAGGAAATCTTCGTCTACAATCATCGCTTCGTCATCGCCGCGCAGCCTCAGCTTTGCCTGGGCTTCGAGCCTTTCGCGCTGGATGACCGGGTCGTTAAGCTCGGAAAACGAGTTGCAGATCTCCTTGCCGCCTGCGATAAGTTCGAAACGCTCGACGATGCCCGGTTTCGAGCGGTGCCCTTTGGCGAGAGGCGACATCTCGGCGGGGTAGTCGGTAATGAAGGTTGGCTGGATAAGTTTCGGTTCCACGAATTCACCGAAGATTTCGTCGATGATCTTGCCGCTGCCGATCTTCGGATCGAGCTCGAGTCCAAGATCCTTGGCTATGTTGCGGAGCTCGGCTTCGTCCTTGCCGCTGATATCCCTTCCGGTATACTCCGTAATGGCATCGGTGATCGAAAGTCGCCTGAAAGGCGGCTTGAGGCTGATCTCGCTGCCGAGGAAATTCGTCACGTTGCTTTTGTTCACCTCGAGCGCGGTCCGGTAGAAGAGCTCTTCGACAAGTTCCATCATCCAGTTGTAATCCTTGTATGAAACATATAGCTCGACCTGGGTGAACTCCGGGTTGTGGAAACGGTCGATACCCTCGTTGCGGAAGTCTTTCGCGAATTCGAAAACGCCTTCGAACCCGCCTACGATAAGCCTTTTGAGGTAGAGTTCGTTCGCGATACGCAGGTAAAGCTCCATGTCGAGGGCATTGTGGTGCGTGGTGAACGGTCTGGCGGCAGCACCTCCGTACACAGGCTGGAGCACCGGTGTTTCCACTTCGAGCCATCCTTTTTCCGAAAAGAAGCGGCGCATGAATGAGACGATCGAGGTTCTCCTGATGAATGTCTTTCTTACCTCGGGGTTCACGATCAGATCGACGTAACGCTGCCGGTAGCGCATTTCACGGTCGCTGAACGCATCGTAAACCACTTTCTGTCCTTCAACTTCCTTTTCCTTTGCGACCGGTATCGGACGAAGCGATTTGCTGAGCAGCTCGAATTCCTGTGCATGGATCGAAATTTCTCCGGTCTTTGTCCTGAAGGTGAATCCTCTGACTCCAACGATATCGCCTATATCGAGCAGTTTGAACGTATTGTAGGCAGTTTCGCCGACATCGTCCTTTTTCAGGTAGATCTGGATCCTTCCTCTCGAATCCTGGAGATGCAAAAACGAGGCTTTGCCCATCTTTCTGATGGTCATGATCCTTCCGGCAACAGAAACATCTTCCTTGACATCCTCCCGGAAACCAGTGATGATGTCCTCAGAATAACGGCTGACATCGAACTGGCATGGATAGGGATTTATTCCGGCATCAAGCAGGTGCTGCCGTTCTTCGAGCCGGCGTTTCATCTGGTCGTTCAGTGAAAGCTGTGATTGCTGTTCAGGGTTGTTCAGGTTTTCTGTGTTTTCTTTGGACATGGTGGCTTGGTGCTGTGAGTAGTACTGTACTATGTTGAAAGTGTTTGGCCTGACTTCGGAATTTCACGGTTCAGTCAAGGTTTTAAACCAGATATAGGGTATCGTGCTGATCTTCTGCAGCAAAGAACGGTAAGCCCGTTTTGTAAAGACATCGTAGCCGTTTTTTTCGATGGCCGTCAGAATATTGCTGTAATTCAGGCTGCTGATGCTGACGCCGAAACGGCTCTCCTTTTTCAGCATGGGAATGCCCTTTTCGGACGACCGGTAATATTTTCTCGCCCGTTCGATCTCGAATTTTATCAGCTCGATGAAATTTTCGTTCATCGTTTTGTTCATGAGCTCTTCACGCGAATAGTTGAACCGTCGGAGGTCCTCGAGCGGCAGGTATATTCTTCCGCGGTCGATATCTTCACCGACATCGCGGAGAATGTTCGTGAGCTGCATGGCAATGCCCAGTTCAACGGCGTGTTCGAGCGCATCTTTATTTGTGTATCCGAAAATTTCGGACGTCATGAGACCCACGACAGATGCCACTTTGTAGCAGTAAACATACAATTCCTCGAACCTTTCGAACGGTTTGAAATTGATATCCATCGCGACGCCGTCGATAAGCTCGAGCGGAAGCTCGATGGGAATCCGGTAGTCTTTCAGGGTATCGTTCCAGGCCAGCATGATCGGATCATTTTCGATCCTTCCGGCATAGCATGCCCTGAGTCGCGATTTCCACGCATCGAGCAAGTTCTGGATCTCCTCACGGGTGATCTCGCCGGTTTTCAGTTCTTCTTCAGCTCTGTCGACGATGTCGTCCACCGTGCGGAGGAGCGCATAAAGGGCAAAAATGGGTTTCTGCTGTATTTTCGGCAGAAACATGCTTGCGAGGTAGAAGGTTTTGGCATGATGCTTTGACATCTGCCTGCAGTATTCATAGGCATCTTCAAGCTTTACCGTAAATCGGGCGTCCCTGTCGGGAATATTTCCTTCTGAGCGCTCATTCATCTGAACATGCATGCTTATATTGGCCTCGTATCGTCTCCATGATGCTGCCTTCTCTTGGCAGCATACCTGGGAAAACCCTGGGATGTAACTTTTTACAGCCTGAATATGTTTACAAGAAGAGTTGTCAAGATAAAACAATGGTCGTAATATAGCAACATGCCTTGTTGCAGATCATGAATGCCTGAATTTCCTGCTACTTTACTTTTTATCTATTGAATACACAGAACAAAGAAAACAGAAGGGAGAAAGCCGTGCTTGTCGGTCTCTGTTCTCCTCCCGATTTACCACGATCCCTTGTTGAGGAATATCTTGCGGAACTGGCTTTTCTGGCCGATACGGCTGGAGCCGATGTACTGGAAGTATTCATACAGGAACGCAAGCTGCGCGACCCTGCCTATTGCATAGGCAAGGGCAAGGTCGACGAAATTGTGCAATATGTTGAAGAAGAGGGCATCGATATCGTGATTTTCGATGATGATCTCACACCCGGTCAGGCCGGCAATCTCGAACGGGCGCTCAAATGCAAGGTGATTGACCGTACCGGTCTCATTCTGCAGATATTCGCCATCCGGGCCCAGTCTTCGCAGGCACGAATGCAGGTCGAGCTTGCCCAGCTTGAATATATGCTGCCGCGGCTTTCGGGTCAGTGGACGCACCTGTCGAAACAGAAGGGCGGCATCGGCAGCAAAGGACCCGGTGAAACCCAGATTGAAACGGACCGCCGTCTGGTGCGCAACCGTATCTCCCTGCTGAAGAAAAAGCTTCGCGAAGTTTCACTTCAGCATGATACCCAGACCAGCGGCAGGCAGATGGTGCCGAGGGTCGCGCTTGTAGGGTATACGAATGCCGGCAAGTCCACCCTGATGAACATTCTCTGCCCCGATGCCGAAGCGTTTTCCGAGAACAGGCTTTTCGCCACGCTCGATACGAAAACAAGGCGTCTTGAACTGAAAATCAACAAGCTTGTCCTGCTCTCGGACACGGTCGGTTTCATCCGGAAACTGCCCCATCATCTTGTCGAGAGTTTCAAATCGACTCTTGACGAAGTGCTGCAGGCCGATTTCCTGCTCCATGTCATCGATGTGAGCCATCCGGGGTTCGAGGAGCAGATGCAGGTGGTCAGGCAGACCCTCCGTGAAATCGGTGTGAGTCACGAGAATATCATCGACGTGTTCAACAAGATAGATGCCCTCGAAGACCATTCGGTGCTTCGCGACATCACAGCCAAATATCCCGATGCGGTCTGTATATCTGCTGTCCGGGGGCTCAATATCTCGATTCTGAAAGAAATAATCGCCGAGCATGTAGCTCTCGATTTTCTCGACAGAAAAATCGTTACGCATGTATCGAACTACAAGCTGATCGGATATCTCTACGACCAGACTGAGGTGACCGGAAAACGCTACCTCGACGAAGAGGTGGAACTGACTTTCAAGGTGCATAAAAACCGCGCCAAGCATATTGACGCGCTCATTGCTTCATCACAACAGCTCCATCATGATGCTGCAGCTTTATAACACCACGAAGCAGGAAATTCCAGAGCAGGCACTCCGGAAAGCTGTCATGCTTGTCCTTGAAAAAGAAGGGTTTACCGTCGAGTCCATCTCAGGCGTATATTGCGGGAACAGGATGATACGCCGCATAAACCGCGAGTTCCTGAAGCATGATTATCCTACCGATACCATAACTTTCCGCTACAATACAGGCAGGGAAGTCGACGGAGAATTTTATATTTCACTTGATGTGGTACGGGAAAATGCTGCGAGATTTGCCGTTGATTTTCAGCAGGAGCTTCTTCGGGTTACGCTGCATTCGGTTCTCCACCTTATCGGCTATGATGACCGTACTGCGGATGATCGCGCGAAGATGCAGGAAAAAGAGGCTTTCTATCTTGGCAGCATGCCCTGAACCCTTTCCGGGCAAATCGATAAACATCAGAACCAATGAATTCTTCCGGTGATGTTCAGACAGTTTCCACCGCTAAACCGTCTTTCTGGAAACGTTTTCTCAGGATCGGTATTCCCGTGCTCATTCTGCTTCTGTGCGGCGGGATATTCATAGTTTATTTTCTCGGACAATACCAGCTGAGGAATGCGACTGAACGCTTTTCAGTTGAAAAACGGCAGCTTCTCGAAAAAGCTTCGCTCAGTTGTATCGATATCCAGCGTCAGGACATCAGTCTTTTTGCCCTGCCTCTGGCCTGGTCGGTCAGAAAGGAAGTGATGCAGGGCAATTATGCCCAGGTCGATGAATATTTCAGCGAGCTTGTCAAGATCAGAGGTTTCGGGGTTATCATGCTTGTGGAGCCGGCAGGAAACATAAGGGTATCGACCGACCGGAGACTGCTTGGATCAACGTTTACATCGCAATATCCCGGATTGTCGCTCGATGTTCAGCAGCCGGTCACCTACCCCCTTCGGGACGGGAAAAGCCTTTTCATTCTTCCGGTCATGGGCCTGAACGGCAGAATAGGAGCGATCACTTTTGATTACAGTTACAAGCGCCTGCCGCAGCCATAATGCCGGGTGAACGACAGTTGATGCCTGATGTATTGATAATACTTCGAATACGGTTCAGAAAAATGATTGGCCGGAGTTGAATTGTTGGTACATTATTGATAGGGGTGCATTCATATCCTGATAAACGATAAAACTTTACCCTCTATGCGAAAATATTTTCCACTTCTGGTCCTTGTTCTTGTGAGTCTGTTGTCGCTCGGTGCATGCGGTGACAAAAAGAACGGGAACGCTCCTGCCGGCGGATCTCCTATCAGCTCGATCCTGCCGATCAACAAGCCTTTTGAAGGTATTCTGACCATGCAGACCACCATTCCTGGCGCAGTAAACGCTGAAACGAAAATGTTCATTTCGAAAGACGGCCTGCGATATGAGACCTCGACCGCTATCAAGGAGATGCAAGCCCCTGTCAAAATGGTAATGATTTCCCCTGCTGCGACTCCGAACCTCATTTATCTCATCAATGAAGCTCCAAAAACCTATACGGTTATCGATACTGACGAGATGAAAAAAGAGCTGGACCAAGCCGCCACAAAGGATTTCTATGAGGATGCAAAGATCGAGAATCTCGGTAATGAAACGGTCAACGGCTTCAATTGCACCCATATCCGTATCACAAACGACAAAAATGTTATGGAAATGTGGGTTTCAAAAGAGATCATCGATTACTTCACTTATGCAAAAATGCAGAGCAATCGTGACAGGAACATGCCCACCCTGGCCAAAAAGCTGAAAGATGCCGGTCTGGACGGTTTTCCTGTCAGAACCCGCATGAGCATGACAAGGACTACAGCACAAGGCCAGGAAGAGTCTGCCGTTGTTACCGAACTTACAAAGGTTGAAAGACAGGGGCTCGACGCATCGCTTTTCAAGGTTCCCGATGGCTATGTGAAAGCTGAAATACCTTCCATGATGAACTACGGGTCATCACCCGGAGACAGGAAGCAGATGGAAGCGATGATGAAGAAAATGCAGGAGCAGATGAAAAACCGCGGTCAGTGAAGGTTTGATTTTTCAGACGGATGTCCGGCGGCTTTTCAATGAAGGTGCTGCCGGATACCGGCGTTCTTTTCCTGCCCTTATGAAATTGATTTTTTTTATTTCATAAACCGCTAACACGATACGGCTATGAACCTTTTCATCAATGATCTGGCGTGTGCGGCGTCACCCGGCCAGACACTCGGCAAAGCCGCAAGGCTCAACCACAGCCATGTGGGGTATGTTTGCGGCGGGCACGGCGTTTGTCAGGCCTGCTATGTTACCGTTCAGGAAGGCGGGGAGTGCCTCTCACCCCTTTCCGACATCGAAAAGGCTTTTTTGTCCGACCGGCAGATCCGCAGTGGCGGACGTCTTGCCTGTCAGGCAACGATTGAAAAGGATGGTGCGATCAGGGTGCTGTCCCGGCCCGAAGAAGTTCGCAGGCTGCTGTTCAGCAATCCTCTCGGCCTTTTTGCCTATGGAGCCACAATGGGGCAGGATACCGCGTCGAGGATCGGCCCAGGTATTGCTAACCTAGCAGGAAGGATCGTGAGAAGGGAGGTCGGCACTCCGAATACGCTGGGAGATCTTCTTGAATCAGCTGGTGCGGCTTTCCAGCTTGCCGTCACGACACTGCCGCAGATGATCCCGTTCAGGGAACAGGCAATGGGATTGCTTTCCATGCTGCCATCCTTACCTTTGCCGTCCTTGCCGTTGCCGTCTCTACCTATTCCTATCAATCTGCCGTTTTTCGGTCCCAAGGCGCCTCCTGAACAGATCGAGCGTATTCAATTGACTGTCGGTGCAAAGGGTCTGCAGTCCCTGCCGGTATCGGTTGCCCAAACTTCATCGCCAGTTGATGTGGCGGACCTTGCAGGAATCAGGGAAGAGCATGCCGCCAGGCTTGTGAAAGCAGGGGTGAAAAACTTCGACAACCTTCTCCAGAGAGGCAAAGACCGCAACGGCCGAAAGGAGCTGTCCGGATCATCGGGTATCGCTGAAGACCTGGTACTGACGCTGGTGAATCGTGCAGACCTTGCAAGGATCAAGGGCATTGGATTTGCCTATTCCGAACTGCTTGAATCGTCTGGTGTCGATACCGTTCCCGAGCTTGCCCAGAGGAATCCCGTAAACCTTCATGCGAAAATAGCCGAGTTAAACCATTCGAAACATCTGGTCGAGCAGCTTCCGTCGTTTGACCAGGTTGTCTCCTGGGTGGAGCAGGCTAAAAAACTGCCTCGCATCATCAACTATTGAGAGCACGTTGTTACGAGGAACCTTTTATTAAGCCGGGCTGTAAACCATTACAGCCCGGCTTTGCGGTTTGCGGGGCAGATACCTGAAATCCGGAAAATGAGGTTTCATACCTCAAGGTCACCTTCAAGCTTCAATAACGGTTTATATATTTGTGAATATATATACTTTCCGGCATCGGAAGGTTTAAGGTTTATTATTCTTTCTCACAAGCAACGCAGTAGATCGGAGAGAAAATATCCGAAAATACCTATCACGTTCTTCATGATTCGCAAAAGCGGAAAGTGACGCCGCGCGAAGCAGCCATCGACTTAGCCGGTGAACGGGTGAAGAGTGCCATGAAATACCGGAGGTATTCCCTTTTTTCGTCCGCACCTGGATTTCTCTGAGAAAGTAACTCGTAATGACCTTGTTCAGGGTCAGATTTCAATGTTCGCTCTCTCTTGACGGTTTGACGAAAAGCACTTTTTCACGTTCGACGATTACCTGGCCGGTCTGCAATTTTTTCGAGCGGCGCACAAATTTTTTCTGGGTATAGATAACCGGCACCAGTTTCGAATGTTTCGCAGCTGAATACCAGGCGGCAATTGCGGCGGCTTTTTTTATGAGGTCGAGGTGGTTCATGCCTGCCCCTTTCAGCACGCAGTGGGAACCAGAGGCGCCACGGGCATGGAGCCAGATATCATCGGGTTTTGAAAATTCGAAGGTCAGGAGTTCGTTGTTTTCTGCATTTTTTCCGACGAGAAGCGTGACCTCTGGCGAAAGGCGGACAGTACGGAAAGGAAGTCCCTGTTCATGTTTATTCCTGCCGGATTGTGTTTTTCCCGGTTTTGATGTCCCATGTTCTTCGTGAAACTTCCGCGCCTCTTTGGGGCTTCCGATAGATTCCATTTCATTGAGAAGCCGCTCGACAGCCTTTTTTTCCTGCTCCAGGACAAGGTGCCTTTCCTGCATCGTTATCAGCTTTCCTCTTGTTTTCGCTGCTTTTGAAAAATATTCTTCCGCATTCTGACGGAGAGAGAGAGCTTCTTTCAAAGCAATGGTTATATCGGGCGCCTCTTTTTCAAGAATATTCTGCAGGGTAATGCTTTTCCTGCCTTTTCCTTCATTGCCGAGGTAAGCCATGAGCAGGTGACCGCATGTTTCATAATTCCTGATGAACTCTTCAAGCATTCCGGGATTGTATGATTCGAGTTCTTTTGTTTTTTTCCTGAGCAGTTGCAGTTGTCTGGTGCGAAAACTTTTCAGTTCCTCTTTTGTATCGAGGAATTTAAGCATGGAGATGCTGTAGAAGGAAAGGCCTTCGAGAACTGAATCGAATGTGTGTGAATTACTTCCGGTTACTGCTGTAATTGTGAATGCAGGTTCACCGTTTTCTTTTTCCTCGACGGTTGCAAGGGGATCGAGCAGTTCATAAAAGATTGTGCGGAATGCTTCAAAAATGGCCGAAGGGTCTCTGTTTGTACCGGCTCGCCGCAGAAGTTCCTTTGAAAGTTTCGGATCGAATCCCGGCAAAAATGTACAAATTGTTTCAACAATATCATCTGTTCTGTTCTCATTCAGCCGACTGATAAAAAGTGTTTTATCGAGAGCGAGCGATTCCAGCTTTTTCAGGATATGCTCTCCGGATAAGTTTTGAGGGTAAAGTTGGCCAATATGGCTGCTTTTCGCTTTGAATGCGTCCGTTATAACATCGTTATGGACAAGAAATACATTTGATTTCTGACCGAAAAGCTGAAGTATGATCGCCGTTTCATCTGGCAGATGGATGGTTATTTCCCGGTCATAAGTTGAGATTTCTATTCCTGATACTGATTTTCCGCAAGCCTCCGTCATGAGAATTGCCGATTGACGTGTTTTCGACTCCGGGCCCTCTTTGACGAATATGCTCAAACGCGGTGTCGCGGTAATGACGAAAAGCCGAAAAAGATGATGGTCAGCTGTTTCGAATGTTAAGATGAGTTGATTTTTTTCCTGTGAACAGATTCCGGTGACAGTGGCTCCTGCAAGCCGTTCATTAAGTTCAAGTGCGGCCTGATAGAGTGTGAAATAATTCCGGTGCATGAGTACTGCAAAGTTTGGTTGGCTGTTTTTCAATAAAAAAAAACGGAGGGCATCGATACGGAGTAGCTTTTGGCTTATCGGTTTTTATTTGTTTAAAGGTTCCGATGCGATTTTATTTTTTTCGTTTTCTGAAGAGAGGTTGATGTCCTGATTTGCATTACGGGTATCTGATGCTGAATGGTACCACGTTTGTTCATTGTCGGAGGTGCTGTTTTCGGTTTCTCTTGAATACATTTTTCTCAATTTATATTGAGCATTCGTGTTTTTATGTTTTGCTGCAAGTGAATACCATTTCAGCGCTGCGCTGCGATCTTTAAGCTGTTCGTTGCCGGTTTCAAAAGCAAGTCCAAGCCTGTATTCGTCTTCCGGGTTATCCGGAATGTTTTTTTTATAATAAACCACGCCGGTATCTGTATTGTATACCCAGATGGATTTTATAAAGGAATGGATGTATTTATCGGAATTTTTTTTATTGATCTGATAAAAAGGTCCATATTCATTATTGAGATTTTCAGATACAACCTGTCCGCTTTTATCTGCTTCGGGTGTTGCGATTATTAATAAGCCAAGATGGTTTTTCAGTTCTCTCCCATTGCCCGGCTCAATTCTGAACCTGATACTTGATTTAAGGATCTCTGCAAACTCAGGTTCGAGACGTATATCTCTTAAAAAGAAAGTTGATATTTCCGGAATGGCATTGTTTGCATTTTCGGTGTTTAAAAAGCTTTTTCTTGTATCGATTACTATTGTTTTTTCCGTTGATGTTTCATTGTTATCGATAAAATTAATCGAAATAATCTGCTTATCGATATCATATGAAGCTACCTGTGCATATCTGGAGATAAAATAATATGGTTTATGAAATGCTGTTGATTTGAATCTGTTTTTATAATCATCCGTTTTTTCAAATTCATCTTTTGGTGGAAATGATTTAATCACTTCTTTGAAAAGTTCGGAAATATCGTCACCACTGAAATTTTTTGGAATAATGGAAGAGTATTGTTCGATAACCGGCTGATTTGAAATTTCGGAAGATGATACAGTTTTTTCAAATGGCTTTTTTTGTGATTTATTGTAATCCAGTACATTTTGCTGTATTGGTTCATATAATATAAAAAACGGGAGTGCTGCAAAAATTATTATACCTGCAGTTATAACAAATTTAATCTGATCGTGATAGTTGTATTTTACAATATTCTGATTTGAAGGCTTTTTTATTACCCTGTCGGATTTTTTCTGGACGATGTTTTTTTGTGTATCGTATGACTGATTTTCCGGTTTGGCATCACTTGCATGTATTTCCTGCTCCCTGATCCATTCATCGTAGAGTTTTCTCCTGTTTGGATCGCAAAGAATTCGATAGGACTCATTGATGCTTTTCATTCGGTTAGCTGCTTCGGGGTTTCCCGGATTCAAGTCGGGATGATATTTCTTTGAGAGGATCCTGTAAGCAGCTTTGATAACATCATCCGGCGAATTTCTCGATACGCCGAGGTTATCATAATGTGTATAAATTGCCTTCATAATCAGTTATGATTACTGACCTTGGGGGTTCGAGTGGCAACGAATCGTTAAATAATATAAAAAAATTAATTTAATAACACATCGGACCCTTTGAATTTCGCTCTGTTCTCAATATCGGTTACCGTCAGCTTCAATGCTGTTGATTGCATCGGTTTTATGCTTGCGGCAAAACAGGAACTGTAATGAAGCCCCTCGGAGGAGGATCCTGTTTCAGGAGAGGTGATCCGTTGCCTGACGTTATTTCCTCTGTTTCGTCATAGTTTCCGGATTGTTGCGGCAGTACGGCTTATATTTCAAATATAGAGTGAAGATGGAAGATTTTAGATTGAACTGGCGAAATGTATGAGTGAATGCGATGTCAACTGTGGGGGTGAAGTAATTGAACGGGTTTGATACACAAAGGATCGTCCGGGGATTAATTCTTCTATATTCAATAATTTGTTTATATAAAGCAGTCAGCATCAAAGCAAAAGAAAATCAGAACCAGTATGCCGGAATATAATGTAACCGGATGTGGTTGTCCGGAAGGGGCGGGCGGACGGGAACCCGCGAAAAGGCTCGGATGGCATGAATATTTCATGAGTGTGGCGCATCTTATTTCACGCAGGGCTACCTGTACGAGAGGCCATATAGGAGCCGTGATCGTACGGGATAACAATATTCTGTCCACCGGTTACAATGGTGCCCCTGCAGGTATGCCGCACTGTAATGAAACAAATTGCAAAATCTACCGCAGTACACACCCCGACGGAACCGTAGAGGAGAATTGCGTGAATACCATCCATGCGGAAATCAATGCCATTGCCCAGGCAGCGAAGCATGGAGTATCAATCAGGGATGCGGACATCTATATTACGGCAAGTCCCTGTATACACTGCCTGAAGGTATTGATCAATGTCGGTATTAAAACCATTTACTTCGACAAGCCTTATAAAATCGAGCATATCGATGAACTGCTCAGGCTGTCCGGCATCAGGCTCGTTCAGGTAAGTGCAGCTGAAATCGAGAAGGAACAGTCATGAAACCGGCTGGTGATCTCTTTTATATGAAACGCTGCCTCGAACTTGCCATGAAAGGGGCCGGAAAGGTAAGCCCCAACCCTATGGTGGGTTCGGTTGTTGTCCATGATGGAGAGGTGATCGGGGAGGGGTTTCACGAGCACTACGGTGGTCCTCATGCGGAAGTAAACGCAATCGCTTCTGTGGTCGATAAAAGCCGGCTCCGGCATTCGACCTTGTATGTAAACCTTGAACCCTGCTCTCATTTTGGAAAAACTCCACCCTGCAGTGATCTCATCATTGAAACCGGTATTCCTCGGGTCGTAACAGGATGCCGTGATCCTCATGCTGCCGTTGCGGGCAAGGGAATTGCAAAACTGCTTGCGGCTGGTATTTCGGTTATCGAGGGTGTTCTCGAAGAGGAATCCATGAAACTGAATGAGGCTTTTATCAAGTACCATACTACGGGGTTGCCGTTTGTCTCTCTGAAGCTTGCCCAGACGCTTGACGGCAAGATTGCTACTTCCTCAGGTGCATCGCGCTGGATTACGGGCAAAGAGTCAAGAACGGAAGTGCATAGACTCAGAGCCCGGTATGACGCTGTAATGGCCGGTGAAGCAACCGTAAGACTTGACAACGCGCTTCTCACGGTGCGAAATATTGAGGGTAGAAATCCGGTACGAATTGTCGTTGACCGCAGACTCTGCCTTTCTGCGGAGGCCGCTGTTTTCGGTCCCGAAGCCCCGACCATTGTTTTTGCATCCAGAGATTGCAGGTTTCTTCCTCAGGCTGAATCGCTTGAAAAAATGGGCGTGGATGTCGTCTTCGTAAACGATCATGCCGAAGGACTCGATCTCCGGGAAGTTCTGGAAGAACTGCACCGCAGGAACATCCTTTCCGTCCTTGTAGAAGGGGGAAGCCGTCTTGCCGCATCGTTCATCCACAAAAAACTTGCGGACAAGCTCTACATGTTCATCGCTCCAAAACTTTTCGGCGCAGATGCACTGAGTTCGTTTGCACCTCTTGGAATCACCATGCCGGAACAGGCCCTGGATCTCTGTTTTGAAACTCCGAAATTTTTCGGAAAAGACATACTTTTGGAATCGTATATCAGATATTGAAAAGCATTTCATAATCCATGAGCCATATGCTTTATGCCTTAGGCAACCATAGGTCGCAAATAAATTCTGAATAAAGGTTTGTCATTGCGCAACGAAGCATAGCGTAATGAAGAATCCAACTTCTTATAAAACAAAAACAACCGGATTCTCGGCTCCGCTTTCCATGAACAAGTACTGATTTCAGCATATTCACTGACCAAAATTCACTGATTTGTTGTTCATGGTCCGTGTGCGGTAGCGGCCGGATACAGGGGGCTCAGCATGACAAGCAAGAAGGAGTTTATACCAAAAGATAGTTGATACCTTTAATTGCTGGAGTAATAACATGCCGTCCGGATGTCGGCAATGGATTTGAAAAAAAGAATTGCTGTATGAAAAAAAATTCAAAAAGGAGTATGGCTGTGGTGGACCGTTTCATGAACAACAGTGATCTCGGCAAGTTGCTGCTGCGCGTTCCGGTCGGAGGCCTGATGCTGTTTCATGGTCTCAACAAACTCCAGACAGGGTATGTATTTATCAACCCTCTGCTTCAGAAAGCACATCTTCCTGCGTATCTCGCTCATGGTGTGCTTGCAGGTGAGCTGCTCGCACCGATTTTGATCGTGCTCGGCATTTTCACACGACCGGCAGCTCTTGTTGAAGCTTTTACAATGGGTATGGCAGTTTACCTTGTACATCGCGGCCAGCTCTACTCTCTTGCCGATCATGGAGACTATGCGCTCGAGCTGCAGGCGCTTTATTTTTTCGGTTCCCTCGCGGTGTTCTTTCTCGGAGCAGGACGTTTCAGCGCTTCGAGGGGTCAAAGTCCATGGAATTGAGGTGTGAAAGAGCATATCATCGATATCCGTAACATCACGGCATACAACGGCAGCACCTGTGTATTCAGGGATTTTTCACTGACGGTCGAAAATGGATGCAACACCGTGATCCTCGGTCCGAATGGATCGGGGAAAACCACCCTCATGAAGCTGCTCTCCTGTGAACTTTACCCTGTATTTCTTGAAAGCAGTCATGTGAAAATTTTCGGGCATGAGCGCTGGAATGTTGAAAAACTGAGGAGTCGTCTTGGTATCGTTTCCCATGATCTGCAGAACAGTTATCTCACCGGGGCGAGGGGGATCAATGTCATTCTTTCGGGGTTTTATGCAAGTATCGATACCTGGAGGCATCAGCAGTTCAGCTCATCCGATCTCGGGAAAGCCGAAGCGGTCATGGAGATGCTTGGAATCGGATCACTTGCCAACCGCCGGTTCGGGACCATGTCGACCGGTGAGCAGCGCCGTTTCCTGCTTGGCAGGGCACTGGTCAACGATCCCGATGCACTTTTGCTCGATGAGCCTACCTCCGGGCTGGATATCAAAGCTTCCCTGATTTACCTTGAAACGCTGAGAAAACTGATGCGATCAGGCAAGACGGTCATTCTTGTAACGCATCATATCAACGAGATACCCCCGGAGATCAAGAGGGTGGTACTGATCAGTGATGGCAAGGTTATATCTGACGGCCTGAAACAGGACCTGCTCACTTCAGGCAGACTTTCAGCGTTGTTTGATCACCCCCTTGAGGTAGTTTCTCTCAACGGATTTTATGAGGTTCTGCCAGCTTTAAGGCATGATGATGAAGAGTTTGAAGAATGACTTTCTGAACCGGAACTTTTTAAGCTGTTTTTGCGCTCTTATCCCCGAAGGAATCGCCTCCTGTTGCCTTGTGATGTGAATGTGATTGTTAAAGTCAGGTATGCCGGTATACATCTTATCGATGTTGCCTTAAGATGATTATGGTTTGTATTTCGTGGTTATATGCAGATGCTGCTTACAGGCTTCCAGGAGAACTCCCGGAACCAAGTGTTTAGATAACTTTGTTCACTATCGCATCTGCCAGATATCATGAATACCATAAATACATTGCAATCACTTACAAAAAGGCTGTCTCCAGTTATCCCTCTTTTACTGCTTGCTTTTTCCGGAAGGGCTTTTTCGGCTGAAAATGGTAATATTTCAAACGGAACGTCAGGCATCAACCCCGTTCAGTCCACTCTGCCGTCTGTTGCGCCTGGAGCAGTAAAACCAGTGGAGAGTGGTGCCGAAATCCCTGAAGGTTTTGTACGAAGGCCGCTTAAAAAAGGAGAGTCTTTGACCGGTATATGCAAGGCTGACTCGAGCTGTGAGGTCATCCTTATGAAAGTGAACCGTATAGACCAGAGGCATCTGGTCACTGGCAGGAATATTCTCGTTCCGGTTGATAAGGAAAAATCACAGATGTACATTCCTGTTCCCAGGTTGATTTCCGACAGTCGCGGAGAGCGGGAAGTAAGGATTTTTCTCAGCCGTCAGTATTTCGGGGCCTATGAGAAAGGGCAGCTGTTGTTCTGGGGCCCTGTTTCATCGGGGAAAAAGGGGAAAAACACCCCTTCCGGCAAGTTCTTTGTCAATTATAAGCAGCGTTTCAAGCGTTCCTTGAAATATGATGATGCACCGATGCCTTTTTCAATCAATTTCAACAAAGGTTATTTCATTCATCAGCAGTCCATGCCCGGCTACCCGGCTTCACACGGGTGTGTGAGACTGCTTGAAGTCGACGCCCAGCGTATATTTAACTGGATACGACTTGGAGATCCTGTTACGCTGGTCATCGAGAAGTGAATCTGCATTATGGATTTCAAGCCGTGAACCAGGCTCTTTTTTTCAGTGATACAAAAAATAAATAAGCATATACAACCATCAACGACTTTTTTATGGCACAGATCACTCTCAAGGGCAATCCTGTTGAAACTGTCGGAACACTGCCTGCAAAAGGTTCCGAAGCGCCTTTTTTCTGTCTGATAAGGACTGATCTTTCAGAAGCTGGTCCCGCGGACTTTCACGGAAAAAGAATGGTGCTGAATATTTTTCCGAGCCTTGATACCGCTGTTTGCGCATCTTCCGTCAGGAAGTTCAACCAGGATGCTTCGTCGCTCGAAAATACGGTCGTGCTCTGTATTTCGGCTGATCTTCCTTTTGCGCACAAACGTTTCTGCGAAACGGAAGGACTGCAGAATGTCGTGCCGCTCTCAGTGTTCCGCTCTCCTGAATTCGGCCGAGATTACGGTGTGACCATAACCTCGGGACCTTTGAAGGGACTTCTTTCGAGAGCTGTCGTCGTCGTCAATTCCGACGGAATCGTCATCTATTCCGAACAGGTTCCCGAAATCGTACAGGAACCGGATTATGCAAACATACTCAAGGTTCTTGGATGATCAGAAAAGAATTATGCCGATTTAAACTGCATTCAAGCCGGTTTTTTAGCCGGCTTTCTATTTTTCTACGTACCTTATACAGCTGTATGATTATTCCTTGATGTAACTTACAACATTAAAACCCTCATTGTCATGACCCTCGAAATACCTGCATACCGGAAAGATGACGTAGAAAAACGGCTTTGTGATATCGATTTTCATTCGTTGGTTGAAAACAGGAAATTTTATCCTTCTCCGGGGTCATGGGCAGATGAAGTGCTTTATTTTCTTTTTCTCGACCGTTTTTCAGACGGAAAGGAATACGGGGGGTTCTCTGATAGCAAAGGGGCCCCGGTTGAAGCTCTTGAAGATGCTCGAACCACTCCTCTTTTCGATTTGTTGACCGACAGCAGGTCCGCTGAAAGGGAAGCCTGGTTCGAAGCAGGCAGAACATGGTGCGGCGGTACCATTGCCGGCATGAAGCAGAAGCTCGGCTATCTGTCGAGGCTCGGTATTACCGCCATCTGGGTCAGCCCGGTGTTCAGGCAGGTTACCGGAAGCAGCGATTACCATGGTTACGGGATACAGAATTTTCTTGATGTCGACCCTCATTTCGGCACAAGAGAGGAACTGAGGGATTTTGTACAGGCTGCACATGAAGCGGGCATCAGGGTTATACTCGATATCATTATCAATCATGCCGGAGATGTTTTCGCTTATGAAGGCAACCAGCGTTATTTCTACGATGAGGGGCGGCAGTGGCCTGTATCCGGTTACCGGCTTTCAAGCGGAGAGCAGGGAAGCCTTGAATTCAGGGCTGCTCCGTCATGTTTCGAAAGCGGAGCCTGGCCGGAAGGCGGTATCTGGCCGGAGGAGCTGCAGTCCCCGGAAACCTGGAGCAGGCATGGAGAAATCAGGGCATGGGATACTTTTCCGGAGTTTCTTGACGGGGATTTCTGTTCCCTCAAGGATATCAATCTCGGAAATGCGATGAGGGACCCCGAAGCATTCCAGGATATCGAAAGGCGTATCAGGGAGTTCGTGCCGTCGGATGCCTTGCGGCATCTGACCGATGTCTACCGGTTCTGGATTGCCTATGCCGATATTGACGGATACCGTCTCGATACCGTAAAGCATATGGAACCGGGAGCCGTGAGGTTTTTCGATACCGCCATCCATGAATTCGCGGAATCAATCGGAAAAGAAAATTTCACGATTATCGGCGAGATCACGGGAGGGCGCGCTTATGCGGAAACCATCCTGAACGCGACAGGTCTCGATGCCGCCCTCGGTATCGACGATATTCCTGACAAGCTCGAGTTTCTCGTGAAGGGCTGGAGGAGCCCCGGAAATCCGGATACGGCCGATCAGGAAGGGTATTTCGATCTGTTCAGGAACAGTATCCTCGATAACCGGAGAAGCCATCAGTGGTATTCGAAACAGATCGTAACGATGCTCGACGACCATGATCAGGTCGGGGTCCGGCACAAGTTCCGTTTCTGCGGCGATGATTCCCGCAGCACCCGGCTGCTTCGTCCGGCGCTCGGTCTGAACCTGACCTCTGCAGGCATTCCCTGTATTTACTATGGAACGGAACAGGCATTCGACGGTGCGGACAAGCGGAGCGGCGATGACGATTCATGGAGTGACGTTTTTCTGCGTGAGTGTATGTTCGGCGGACCATTCGGTTCGTACCAGAGCACAGGAAAACATTTTTTCAATGAACAGCATGAGGTTTACCGGTTCATTCAGGAGGTCAGTCTTCTAAGGAAAGAGCACATAGCGCTGAGAAGAGGCAGACAGTACCTCAGGCAGGTTTCTGAAAGCGGTCAGGACAGGGATTTTTACTATCCGCAGCCGGTCAACGGTGAACTGCACTGGATTGTAGCCTGGTCAAGGATTTTCGACAGGTCCGAATACCTTTGTGCGATCAATACCGATACCGAACGCGGGATCAGCATATGGGTCGTTGTAGACAGCGGTCTTCATCCTTCAGGCAGCCTTATGGAATGTCTCTATTCAACAGATCCGCTGCAGGCGGGAGATAAATCGCAGGTATCGGCTGCAATGGGTTCAGCTGTCCGCATATCGGTACCTCCTGCGGGGTTTGTTGTGTACAGATAAGCGTTATATATTATTATTGTCCGAATAATTTTTACTGCAGTTGCAAGTTATCCAAAAATGAAAAGCTGAACAATGTTTACCGGAATTGTCAAGGATGTCGGTATGGTAAAAGGGGTTACCCCGCGGAACGGAGGGCTGAGGCTCAGGGTGCTGTATACAAACATCGGAGAGTTCGGCGGACTTTCTGTCGACGAAAGCGTGAGCATCAACGGTGTCTGCCAGACTGTCATAGCCCTCGGTGAAAACTGGTTTGAAGTGGATAGCGTGGAAGAGACCCTGTCAAAGACAACCTTCGGTTCAATGCGTAATGGTTCCAGGGTGAATCTCGAACGGGCAGTGAGGCCTATGGACCGGCTTGGCGGTCATTTTGTGCTCGGTCATGTCGATTGTGCCGGATCTGTCCATGAAATAAAGGAACTTGGCACCAGCCGCGAGATCTGGATATCGTTTCCTGAAACCTTCAATCCCTATATCGTTCCGGCCGGCTCAATCACCATCGACGGTGTGAGCCTCACGGTTGCAAAACTTGATACACAGCGTTTCGCCGTTGCGGTTATTCCCTATACTGTTGCGCATACCACTCTCCACCTGCTCAGAGCGGGCAGCCGGGTCAATCTTGAATTCGACATTCTCGGTAAATATGTTGCCCGGCAGCTTGCTTCACGGCAGTCACCTGAACTTCCGGTTTCAACCATAAACGAGTCCTGGCTTCGTGAACATGGATTTTAAATGGCCCTGAAAGCAGACATGCAGCCCGATCTTTTCGGGTTTTTCCCGTCAACCGGAGGCGGAGAGCTTTTTCAGCCTCTCGCCGAGCGAGTCCGTCCTCGCACACTTGACGAGTTGGCGGGGCAGGAGCATCTGGTCGGTTCCGATGGGCCGCTTCGTCGATATCTTGCATCGGGCCAGATTCCGTCGATGATTTTCTGGGGGCCTCCCGGATCCGGTAAAACAACCCTGGCTGAAATTTTCGCCAATTCCATGAATTACCGTTTCGAGCAGCTTTCAGCTATCGATTCAGGAGTGAAGGATGTCCGGCGGGCACTTGAAAATGCTGAAAAATCGAGACGCGCCGGATTCTATACGATCCTGTTCATTGACGAAATCCACCGTTTCAACAAAGCTCAGCAGGACACGCTTCTGCATGCCATCGAACAGGGTTTGATCGTGCTGATCGGAGCGACAACAGAAAATCCTTCCTTCGAAGTGAATGCGGCACTTCTCAGCCGGATGCAGGTTTATATTCTCAAACCGCTCGGTAACGCGGAAATCGAAGCAGTCATTCACCGTGCGCTGAAGGAAGACCGCTTACTGAAGGACCATTCTGTCAAGATACGCGATCTTGATTTCCTCCTGCAGTTTTCCGGAGGCGATGCCCGCAAAGCGCTCAATGCTGTTGAAGCAGCCGTATCACTTCTGCCGAAGGATGCAACGGAACTTGTACTGACCCGGGAACTTCTCGAACAGGCTCTGCAGCACCGGGCACCGATCTATGACAAGGGAGGAGAGTACCACTATGACATTATTTCGGCATTCATAAAATCAATGCGTGGCTCAGATCCCGATGCGGCACTTTTCTGGCTTGCCCGGATGATCCAGGGGGGGGAGGATCCGAAATTCATCGCCCGCAGGATGGTGATATTTGCAAGCGAGGATATCGGAAATGCCGATCCTTATGCATTGACCCTTGCGATTTCCGTATTTCATGCTGTTGAGCTGATCGGGCTTCCGGAAGCAAGGATCAACCTTGCCCAGGGGGTTACTTACCTTGCATCAGCCCCGAAATCGAACGCAAGCTACCAGGGGCTCAATGAAGCGATGGGTGATGCAGGTAATCTCCAGCATCTTCCTGTTCCGCTGCATTTGCGAAACGCTCCGACAAAACTTATGAAAAACGAGGGATATGGCGCCGGGTACAAATATCCCCACAGCTTTCCGGGACATTTTGTCCGGGAGCGGTATTTTCCTGAGGGAATGGATATAAAAGCGTATTACCGTCCCGGTGATGAGGGTAGAGAAAAGTTCCTCAGGGAACGTCTCGGGAGTTTATGGAACGATCGATACCGTATGTGATTGCAGTGAAACCGCTCACTCTTTGTATATTCAGGCCAATGCTTTCAAAGGGATTTCAAGGCAGGCTTTTTTCATCAAGAAAGATCCAGTTATGAACAATAGGATAAGAACAGTACTTTTTTTCTTTTTCCTGCTTTTCGGATATCCGGTATTCTCACAGCTTCAAGCGGCAGAGACGCCTGCCGGCATGCGCGTTTCTCTTGAGGATGCCGTTCGAATAGGGCTCGAGAAAAGCCGCGCACTGGAAATCGCCCGACTCGACCGGCAGATGGCGGGCCAGAAAATCCGTGAAACCTGGTCGCAGGTTCTTCCGCAGATTTCGGCGGATTTTACCTATACCCGCACTATCCAGCCAATGGTACTCATTATTCCACCCAGTCCTCTTTTCCCGAGTGGCCAGTTTAACATAAGCACCGACAACGCTGGTGTAGCAAATGTCAATGTCAACCAGTCTGTTTTCAACCTCGCCGCGATTGCGGGTATAAGGGCGGCAAACATCGTTCGCAGAATGAGTGACGAGGCATACAGGAATGCCGAAACCGGAGTCATTACCGATATAAAAATGGCCTATTTCGACGCACTGATCTCGAAAGATCAGCTAAGGCTCATTGAACAGAGCATTGCACGCTGGGAAGAGTCACGTAAAGACACAAAGGCGATGTTCCGTCAGGGAATAGCCGCCGACATCGATACCCTCAAAGCTTTTCTCTCGGTCGAAAACCTCAGGCCCGATCTCATTCAGGCCCAGAACCGCGTGGGTATAACCATGACGAAGCTGAAAAACTCCATGGGCATACCTCCTGACAGCAGCATTATCCTTACCGGAAAGCTCGAAGTGCTCCCTTCATCTTATCCTTCAGAGATCGCAGCAGCATATAGCGAAGCTCTTGCATCGAGGCCGGATCTTCATCAACTCGAGCTTCAGGTCAAGGCGGAGGGAGAGCAGGTTTCTGCTGTAAATGCCGAGCATTTTCCGGTACTTTCTGCTTTCGGGAAATGGGAAAAACAGACTGGTTTCAATGATGATACAAGGCTTGCTGATGCCCTTTGGCCAGTATCTTCCTCGATAGGTCTGAAAGTGTCGCTTCCTATCTTCACAGGCTTCCGTATAAGCGCAAAAGTTCAGGAGGCCAAGATCGTTCAGCTTCAGACAAAGACAAGGTACGAGGACCTCAAGGCAAATATCCGAGCCGAAATTGAAATAAGACTGTCGAATTTCAGGGAGTCGCAGAAACGCATCGAGGTTCAGTCAAAAACCATCGGTGTTGCCGAGAGAAGTTATAAAATTTCCCTTTTGCGTTTTCGCGAAGGTATCGGTTCGCGACTGGAGCTGACCGATGCAGAATTGCAGCTTAACAAGTCAAAAACAAACTACCTTCAGGCAATTTACGATTATCTTGTTGCAAGCGTTCAGCTGGACAAGGCATTGGGAAGAACATCGTCTCAGGTTTTGACGGCAAAATAAACCAGGCTCGATGAGCGGTCGGGATGGACCATGCTTCTGCTTCCATAAAAACCGGCTTTTAAGAGTGCACCTGCTTTGCGGAAGAGGTGAAACGGTTTCTTCAGATTGCTGCATGCAAGTTTTTCACTGAAGAAAAAATTATACAGAGTGTCCGGAAAGTATGTTCTGGATGCGAGGATCCTGAGTTTATGCCTTTCGAGAAGCTTTTCGAGAGTACCGGGAGAAAAATGAAAAAGATGGCGAGGTGCATCCCAGGCAATCCAGTTTTCCCGGTAATGCAGAGCGTCGAAACTGTCTGCGTTGGGTACAGCAATCACAATCCTGCCTTCAGGGGAGAGCATTCCTGATATCTGGGCAAGAGTTTCGTTTATGGTATGGATATGTTCGAGTGCATGCCACAGGACGATGCGGTCGAATGTTCTTGCTTGCCACATTTCTGCAGGAATTGAACCGTGCAGTTCGAGATTGAATGCGGACCTTGCATGTTCCGCCGCTGCGGAATCAGGTTCGATTCCCGCAAGCTGTTGAAGAGAGATACCTTTTTTCCGGTGCAGATAGTCGAGCAGGTCACCGGTCGAGCATCCGATTTCGAGAACCGAAAGCTTATTGGCCGGTTTCTGCGTTTCCTGCAGGATGATCCCGGCACGATATCCAAGCAGCAGCCGGTGCAGTGCGAGATAAATCTGTTCGCCACTGGAGGCAGTATCTTCAACTGTGAGATGAGGATCGTATCGTCCGGTGCGGTAGTAAAATGGTATTTCCGCCTGCCCGGGGCGCGGATTGAGCATCAGCAGTCCCGATTTGCATGAACGGACGATAGTCCATTTTTTTTCACCGGTTGTATCGAACCGGTCAGATACATGAATAAAAGGAGAGAACTCCATTGCATGGCTGATGGGGCAGGGGGATGTTTCCATGGGCGGTGGAGGTTATTGACCTTCCGCTTCGAGGAGTTCGGCGATTGCCTTTTTCAGATTTTTATAAGTCAGTATCATATCGTTGCTGAGCACTTTTGCATCGGCAAGAACAGGCATGAAATTCGTGTCGCCGTCCCATCGCGGGACGATATGGAAATGGATATGGTTATCGATGCTTCCCCCGGCTATCCGTCCGAGATTTGCCCCGAGATTGAAACCGTGTGGTTTCAGGGTAAGTTTCAGAGCTTTGATGCAGAGATCGGTCAATTCCATCACTTCAAGTTTCGTCTCCCTGTCAAGGTCTGAAAATTCAGGGGTCTGCATGAAGGGGATCACCATCAGATGTCCGCAATTATAGGGATAGAGGTTCATGATGATGAAGCATTTTTTTGCTCTGTGAAGAACAAAGTGCTGCTCGTCCTCTTCGGGGGGCATATCGGAAAAAATCGATTTCCCTGAATCGCAGAGGGTTTTTTCTTCCTTGAAAGACTGCATGTATACTTCACGCCACGGTGAGTACATTCTTTGCATGGAAAAGGTGTCCCGATAAATTGCAAGTTTCTGTATGGTACCAAAGGTGGGACTCGAACCCACACGAGTTATGCACTCACTGGATTTTGAGTCCAGCGCGTCTACCAGTTCCGCCACTTTGGCTTGTTATTGAGGCGTGCGAGAGAAGGGACTCGAACCCTTACGCCTCACGGCACTAGTTCCTAAGACTAGCGTGTATACCAATTTCACCACTCTCGCATGACTGCCAGAGAATATACGTGGTTTTTATTTTAATAAAAACTATCTTTCGACATACTTTTTCAGGTATGTAACTAAAAAAATTCACTATCGAGAGACCCGAGTGCCCATGAAGTTTGATTTACACCGCTTTGCAAACTTGGTTTCATGGGTTATCAGTCCGATTGTAGTTGCACCTGCGGCATATATGGCGATTGTCCTTGTCGGATATGGAAATAAACCTGAAAATATTTCCCACCTGTCTGTGCTTTTTGCATCAAGCACCATTGTTCCCATGCTTCTGATCTACGGGCTGAAAAAAACAGGGAAGGTTTCCGATTACAATATCACCTTCAGGGAGCAGCGATTTCTTCCTTTGCTTGTACTCGTTGCGGTCAATGTGCTCGGGTATGAATTCATGCAGCAGCTTCATCCCCCGAGACTGTTGTCAGGCATACTTCTCTTCAATGCAGTCAATACTGTTTTAATCCTGCTGATCACTCTTCAGTGGAAGATCAGTATCCATCTTTTTTCATTCGCTTCATCGGTTGCACTGCTTTTTATGCAGTTCGGTTTCAACTCGCTCTGGCTGCTTGCCGTTGTGCCCCTGTTGATATGGTCGAGGATGTTTCTGAAGGCTCATAACTTCATGCAGACACTTGTGGGCAGTATTGTCGGGTTTGCGGTGATGTTTGCGGAGTTAAAATGGTGGACAGGATTGTGAAAAGGAAAAAATACGCCGTTGTCATCACGACTTACGGGGAAGTTGAAAAACTGACAGTAACCAATCTCTGGCCAAGTTCCAGAAAGATTCTCAAAGTTGTGACCCGCCAGATTGTCAGGATACCTGCAGTACTGATCTATTTTATTGCTGATTATCGTTCGGCGAAGCATTATATCAACTGGAAGCTCAACCGCTACCACTCATCTTTCCTTGCCATTCATCGGTCGCAGACAAAACGGGTGGCAGGTTACATCGCTGAAAGCAGCAGCCCGGTACTTGCCGATAAAGATATCAGGGTAATCGAGGCATATTATTTTGTTCCTCCCTATCTTGATATCATGCTCGAGAAGCTGAAGACAGAATATGACGGTATCATTGTGATGCCGATGATACCTGTCGAATCGGCTTTTTCCTGCGGAGTTGCCTGCCAGATGGTGATGGATACCTGCAAGGAGGGGACGCTCGGTACCGTCAGAGTTATCAGCAAAATGTGGAAGGATGAGCGTCTGCACCGTATTTACACCGATTATCTTTTCAGGCAGCTCGACGGAGCGATAAAAGGGATTCGAGGCGGAAAGGTTGGTCTGGTGCTTGTCATTCACGGTACACTTGTCAGGGACAGGGCTGGAAATCCTCCGAAGGTTTTTACAGGGCTCGAAGAGACCGAGGAGTTTTTCAGGATCATGAAACGGAAGATTATGGAAACTCCTGAAAACATTTTTCTCGATGTCCGGCAGGGTTGCATCAATCATTCGAGAGGCGGGCAATGGACGGAAGAGACTGTCGAAAAAGCCCTCGAAGAGTTCAAAAGAGAAGGGTACCAGGCTGTCGTCATGTTTCCATACGGCTTTTTCGCCGACAACAGTGAAACCGAATTCGACTCGAAAGGCAAGCTTGATCAGGCAGGTTTCCCTTTATCACAGTACGTAAGATGTATAAACGATTCACCGGAGTTTACCAGGTGGCTGGCTGACAGGGCGCTTGAAGAGGTTCAGGCGCTCAGCAACCTGCAGAACGCATTTGAAAGCCTTGAACGTAAACCATAAACTGCCGGAAAATTGAATACAGTAACTTTCGATGAATTAGAGCGGAGGGAGGAAGCACTTCAGCGCGATCCGGAAGATGCAGCCAGACAGCTCGATCTTGCGCTTGCTTATATCGATATTCAGCGCAATACGGAAGCTCTTGAGCTTCTCGACCGCTGTATTCAGAAAAGAAGCAGGGATGCAGCGGCTCTCTATGCGAGGGCAGTTGCATATCTTTCGTTGAACGATTACCGCAAGGCGGGTAACGATTTTCTGAGGGTCATTGCCCTTGAACAGCACAATGTCGATGCGCACCGGCACCTCGGAGTTATCCAGCTGATGCTCGGAAAGGAGGAAGCTGCGATGAAAACCATCAGAAAAGCGCTCGCTATCGATCCCGAATGTGCCGACCTCTATTGTGTACTTGGTGATGTTCATCTCGACCTTTGCGAGTATGATCAGGCAAAGGAGGCGTTCGAGAAAGCTCTCGAGCTTGCACCGGACCATGCCGAGCCCCATTGCAAGCTTGCCATGTTTTATCTTTCAAGAGGCGATATGAAAGGACTTAAAAGGGAATATGAGCTATTGAAAACACTTGATGCTTCGATGGCGGAGCAGATCGGAAACCTGTTTTTCTCAACCTGAACAGCCATGAAACTATTTCCTGACATCGAGACGAAGAAGCGGTTCATGAAAACCGGCCTTCCATTTCTCCTCGGTTTTGCCTGGGTCCCTATCATCTGGATGGTCGTGACAGCCTTTCTTGGCCCGGCACTCTTTATTCTTACGGGTTCGTGGGTGGTGACCCAGGTAATCATCGTATTGTTTGCCTGTCTTTTCACCTATTTATTGTTGACCGTATTCAGGCGTTTCAACAAAAGAGTTTACAGTGAAAGATCAAAATGAAGATGTTTTTTATAAATAGTTATAGTTTAATTTGTGATATTTTAGGGATTTCGCTCTGATTGCCTGAAAATAGTCTGTTTTTTAAAAAAAATGATTTATTTCAGCGTCAAAAGGAATTTTTTTTTATATTTGCGCACCTGAACCAGAGACCATTTTTCAAGAGTTTTAAAGAATATTGTGCCGGTTGGTCGGGTTTAACTCAAAACGCATAACATGGATCAAACCTTAAGTAATTTTGGCAATGTTTTTGCTTTCCTCCTTCTCGGTATCGTATTCGTAGCAGGAGGTTTTCTGACCGCCCGTCTTCTGCGCCCCAACAGACCTAATCCTGAAAAAAATTCGACTTACGAATGCGGTGAAACCGCCGTGGGAAGCGCATGGGTGAAGTTCAATATCAGGTTTTACGTTGTTGCGCTGATTTTCATCATTTTCGATGTCGAAGTTGTCTTTCTTTTTCCCTGGGCTACGGTGTTCAAGCAACTCGGTCAGTTTGCCCTTATAGAAGCTCTTGTATTTGCAGGTATCCTTATTCTCGGGCTTGTCTATGCCTGGGTCAAGGGTGATCTCGACTGGGTAAGGCCGACTCCCAATATTCCGAAGATGCCTGAGATGCCGTCGGAAACATCCCGGAAAATCGGGGACTAAATACTATTCACCTTATTTTACCTCAGACGTTATGGGTTTACTTGATGCCGCAATTACAAAGCACAATGTGCTGGTGACATCGGTTGATAATGTTCTAAACTGGGCGCGCCTCTCTTCCTTGTGGCCGATGGGTTTCGGTCTTGCCTGCTGTGCTATCGAGATGATGGCTACCAATGCGTCCAATTACGATCTCGAGCGTTTCGGGATATTTCCCCGTTCATCGCCGCGTCAGTCCGATCTTATGATTGTTGCGGGTACCGTTACCATGAAAATGGCTGAAAGGGTTGTCCGGCTATACGAACAGATGCCGGAACCTCGTTATGTTCTCTCGATGGGCAGTTGTTCGAACTGCGGCGGTCCCTACTGGGAGCACGGCTACCATGTGCTCAAGGGTGTCGATCGTATCATACCGGTTGATGTCTATGTGCCGGGATGTCCGCCAAGGCCCGAATCGCTGATTGGAGGCCTGATGAAAGTCCAGGAGCTGATCAGGATGGAGCAGATCGGGATATCCCGTGCCGATGCTCTGAAAAAACTTGCAGAAAAAAGTGCCGATCCGAAGACGGTTATCCAGCGGGAACGCAAAGCTGTCAGTGTATAAACATTAAAAGGTCAGGAAAGAGATGGAAGAAGGAGCGGTTTTGTCGCAGGCGGTAAAAGAAAGTGCTGAAGCATATGCGATTATCCATGAAAAATTCGGCGATGCGGTGTCGGTTTTTGATGCCAACCCCACCATGCCTTTTTTCGAGGTGCTCGATGTTGCTCTCTGGCAGAAGATAGCTCTTTTCATGCGTGATCATCCCAGGCTCAGGTTCAATTACATGGCCTGCCTCTCCGGTGTCGATTATCCTTCGGAAGAAAAAGTCGGTATCGTCTGTAATCTCGAGTCTCTCGGGGAGCTGAACCACAAAATCGCCGTGAAGGTCAGGTGTGCGCGTAACGGGGGTTCAATTCCGACTGTTTCCTGCATATGGCACACGGCCAACTGGCATGAGCGGGAGGCTTATGATATGTATGGTATGGTTTTTGCCGGTCATCCGGATCTGAGAAGGATTCTCTGTCCCGAAGACTGGGAGGGTTATCCGCTTCTCAAGGATTACAAGGTGCAGGAGACGTACCACGGCGTGAAGGTGCCTTACTGACAAGGAAAAAAGGGTTTACAATAGAAAAAAGCAGCTCAAGTATGCAGGAATTAGATACAGCTGGACAGGGTTCGATCAGGGTGACCCGGAAAAGCGGCAACGTTGTTGTTCTTGAAAAGGACCTTGCGACCGAGCAGATGGTGCTTGCCATGGGTCCCCAGCATCCTTCAACACACGGAGTTCTCAAGCTCGAATGTCTTACAGACGGAGAGGTTGTGACCGAGGCTGAGCCGTATCTCGGCTATCTGCACCGTTGCTTTGAAAAGCATTGTGAACATGTAGATTATCCGGGAATAGTCCCCTATACCGACAGGATGGACTATCTTGCCGGCATGAACAGCGAGTTTGCATACTGCGTTGCTGTCGAAAAACTTCTCGACGTTGAAATACCTCGGCGTGTCGAATTCATCAGGGTCATTGTGGCAGAGCTCAACAGGATAGCTTCCCACCTTGTGGCAATAGGTACATACGCTATCGACCTTGGCGCATTTACTCCGTTTCTTTTCTGTTTCCGTGACCGCGAACATATTCTCGGCCTTCTCGAATGGGCTTCCGGTGCACGAATGCTCTATAATTATATATGGATCGGTGGCCTTGCCTATGATGTGCCTGCTGATTTTCCGAAGAGAGTCAAGGAGTTTGTCGATTATTTCAAACCTAAAGCCGTTGAGCTTTTCAAGCTTCTGACCGAAAACGAGATCTTCGTCAAGCGTACGAAAGGAGTCGGCATCATGCCTGCCGATGTCGCAATCAACTACGGATGGTCCGGTCCGATGCTCCGGGGATCCGGTGTCAAATGGGACCTCAGGCGAAATGATCCTTATTCGGTTTACCCTGAACTCGATTTCAATGTTCCTGTTCCAGACGGAAAGTTCTCCGAAATCGGTGACTGTCTTTCACGCCATCTTGTCAGGGCCCTCGAAATGGATGAGAGCCTCAAGATTATCGATCAGTGCCTCGAAAAGATGCCTTCAACGGAAGGTTTTGATCCAAGAGCGGCCATCCCCAAGCGTATCAGACCAAAAGCCGGTGAAGTTTACGGCCGTGCAGAAAATCCGAGAGGCGAGCTTGGGTTCTATATCATGAGCGACGGAAAATCAACCAAGCCTCTGCGCTGCAAGGCCCGGTCCTCGTGTTTCGTGAACCTTTCGGCTATGAAAGACCTTTCCAGAGGTCAGTTGATACCTGATCTCGTCGCTATCATCGGCAGTATCGATATCGTTCTCGGGGAGGTTGACAGATGAGTATTTCCGCATTTTCGCAATTCAGCATGCCGCTTCTTATGGGTAGTTCGATCAACGCCTGGTCCGACTGGCTGACAGGCTTCAATCCGATGGGAATTCCTCTCGGACTCATTATTCTTGCCGCTATTCCGCTCGTGTTCATTGCGGTCTATGCGCTTACCTACGGAGTCTACGGCGAGCGCAAGATCTCCGCTTTCATGCAGGACCGCCTCGGCCCGATGGAAGTCGGTTACTGGGGTATCCTGCAGACGCTTGCCGACATTCTCAAGCTGATCCAGAAGGAGGATGTTGTTCCGACCTCGGCGGACAAGTTCCTTTTTGTCATTGGTCCCGGAATCCTGTTTGTGGGTTCTTTCCTCGCTTTTGCGGTGCTTCCTTTCAGCCCGGCATTCATAGGGGCGAATCTCAATGTCGGTTTGTTTTATGCGATCGGTATCGTATCGTTAGAGGTTGTCGGTATTCTTGCCGCAGGTTGGGGTTCAAACAATAAATGGTCGCTTTACGGGGCTGTCCGCAGTGTCGCGCAGATCGTGAGCTATGAAATTCCTGCTGCAATAGCACTCCTTTGCGGTGCGATGATGGCTGGTACACTCGACATGCAGAAGATTACGATGCTGCAGTCCGGTGATTTCGGTTTCGCACATTTTTATCTGTTTCAGAACCCTATCGCATGGCTTCCGTTCCTTATCTATTTCATCGCATCGCTCGCAGAAGTGAACCGTGCGCCTTTCGATATTCCTGAAGCTGAATCCGAACTCGTTGCCGGTTACTTCACTGAATATTCAGGCATGAAGTTTGCCGTTATCTTCCTCGCGGAGTACGGCAGCATGTTCATGGTATCCGCAATTATATCGATCGTATTTCTCGGCGGGTGGAATTCACCGCTGCCGAATATCGGCGGTCTGGCCCTGAATACCTGGACAAGCGGCCCGATATGGGGTGCCTTCTGGATCATCATGAAAGGGTTCTTCTTTATTTTTGTGCAGATGTGGCTTCGCTGGACACTTCCCCGTCTCAGGGTTGACCAGCTCATGTACCTCTGCTGGAAAGTTCTTACCCCTTTCGCTTTTGTCAGTTTCGTACTGACGGCAATCTGGGTCATTTATGTGCCATAAGAGAAGTTCAACAAGTCAAAGCCGGAACAGCAAAGACGAAAGAGTATGAGTGAGTATTTCAGTAATATAAAAAACAGTGCCGTTACCATTGCCACAGGCATGGGCATCACCCTGAAGCACTTCATCAATGCGATCCATCGCAAGGGTGACGCAGGCGTAGCTGAAAAGGACTATTTCAATCAGGTTGACGGTCTCTGTACGCTCCAGTATCCGAAGGAAGCTATACCGACACCGAAAATCGGGCGTTATCGTCTTCATAACGATATCAACGACTGTATCGGTTGCGGCCAGTGCGTAAGGGCATGCCCGATATCATGTATCTACATGGAGACAATCAAGGTTCTGCCTGAAGATTTCGCTGTGTGTGGAAAGACATCCGACGGTCAGCAGAAAAAATTCTGGATCCCTGTTTTTGATATCGATGTCGCAAAATGCATGACTTGCGGTATCTGTACAACGGTATGTCCGACAGAGTGCCTTGTGCACACCGAGGTCAGCGATTTTTCTGAATTCGACCGCAGCAACTTTCTCTACCACTTCGGCAACCTTACCAAAGACGAAGCGGAAGCGAAGAAGCGCAAGGCAGCAGAAGCTGCAGCAAAAGCGGCAGCTGAAAAGAAAGCTGCGGGAGAGCGACCGGCACCCGCAGCAAAACCGGTACCGGCGGCAAAGCCGGCTCCAGCAGCGAATCCGGGTGAGAAGGGCGGGGAATAAGCGAACCAAATTAATATGCTCTACTGACTATGAGTAACCAAGCGTATACAGTAATCTTTTATCTCTTTGCGGCGATCACGGTCTTTTCCGCGGCTTTTGTGGTTTTTTCCCGGAATGTCATCTACTCCGCATTTTCACTGCTCTTTACCTTTTTCGGTGCGGCGGCCATCTATGTTTTCCTGAGTGCAGACTTCATCGCCGTCACCCAGGTCGTGGTTTATGTCGGCGGTATCCTCGTTCTGCTGCTTTTCGGTGTTATGTTCACCAACAGCATCATGCAGACCGATCTGAAGACCGATGTACTGAATATGGTGCCGGGTACCATCCTGCTTATCGGTTTGCTCACAGGCATTCTGTACACCTTTTATTCGACACACTCCTGGATGCCCTCCGCGACACAGTTGCAGGGCAGCATCGTCGAACGCATCGGGTTCGAGACCATGTCCGGGTTTGTGCTTCCATTTGAAATGGCCTCGATCGTGCTGCTGGTAGCCCTTCTCGGTGCCGCATTCCTTGCACGTTTCGAAAAGCAGGGAAATAAAGAACAATAAGAACAGTGAACATGGAACAGTTGACAAACATAGGTCTCAACCATTATCTGACGATATCGGCCTTTCTTCTCGGGTTCGGCCTTTTTGCGGTCATGACCCGAAAAAATGCCATCGTCATCCTGATGGGCGTCGAGCTTATTCTCAATGCCGCAAACATAAATTTCCTGGCTTTTTCAAAATACAACGGAGACATGGCCGGGGTGATGTTCAGCCTCTTCGTGATTGTTCTTGCAGCTGCCGAAGCAGCCATTGCGCTTGCAATCGTGATCAATATTTTCAAGTTGTTCAGGAGTGTCGATGTGTCGAGTATCGATAACATGAAGGAGTGAAGGGCGTAATCCGCACTATCTGTTTTAATTTTTTCTTGTAAACACAAATAGAACATGCACAGTTTAATTCAGTTATCAATAGTCGTACTGCTGCTGCCGCTGCTCTCTTTCATCATTCTTATTTTCTTCAACCGCCGGCTTCCGAGAAGAGGCGATTTCGTGGGGGTGGGAATACTTGGCACTGCATTTGCAATATCCCTCTACATGTTCTGGACGGTTATTGTACAGACTTACGATCCGGCATTCAAACTTGCATGGGATTTCATCTGGATTGATCTCGGAAATGTGCCCAATGTCGGACCGCTGAAAATCAGAATGGGCATCATGATCGACAATCTGACGGTCATCATGCTCGCTATGGTAACGCTCATAAGCCTGCTCGTGCACCTCTACTCGACAGGATATATGGCAGGCGACAAGCATTATGGGCGTTTTTTTGCCTATCTCGGAATTTTCACGTTCTCGATGCTCGGTATCGTGCTTTCGGACAATCTCTTCTCGATCTACATGTTCTGGGAGCTTGTCGGTCTTTCCTCCTATCTGCTGATCGGGTTCTTTTTCGAAAAGCAGAGCGCTGCAGATGCACAGAAAAAAGCGTTTCTTGCGAACCGCGTGGGCGATATCGGAATGTGGCTCGGTATCCTGATCCTTTATTCGCAGTTCCATACATTCGGATACCAGGAAATATTCGATAACCTCGCAGCCGGCAAATTCACCATGTCAAATGCATGGCTCACCGCTGCAGGCGTATTGCTCTTCATGGGTTGTGTCGGTAAATCCGCACAGATCCCGCTGCATATCTGGCTTCCTGACGCCATGGAAGGTCCGACACCCGTATCGGCACTTATCCATGCAGCTACCATGGTTGCCGCAGGAGTATATTTCGTTGCAAGAATCTTCGCGCTTCTCACACCGGACGCGCTGCACGTGATCGCTTTCTGCGGCGCGCTCACCGCCTTCATGGCTGCCACCATCGCGATCACCCAGAACGATATCAAGAGGGTTCTGGCATACTCTACGGTTTCACAGCTCGGCTACATGGTGCTCGGCCTCGGTGTCGGCGCATACTCTGCCGCGCTCTTCCATCTCCTTACGCACGCGTTTTTCAAGGCTTGCCTCTTTCTCGGTTCCGGTGCGATCATCCATGCAATGCACCATGAGCAGGATATGCGCTGGATGGGCGGCCTGAGAAAACACATGCCATGGACATTCGCTACTTTCACTTTCGCTACGCTCGCCCTTGCAGGACTTCCACTCACGAGCGGCTTCATGAGCAAAGACGCAATCCTCGCCAGCGCGATCGGCTTTGCAAAGGTTGAAGGCGGGGGTATTTACTATATCATTCCGGTTCTCGGCTTTTTCTCGGCCATGCTTACCGCTTTTTACATGGGACGCCAGATCTGGCTCGTTTTCTTCGGTGAAAGCCGTACCCATCTGAAACCAGCGGAAGAGCATCACGGGCATGATGCCCATGCCGCTCATGGTGCTCATCACGGCCATGACAACCACGATGCGCACGACGAGCATCATGGTGTCCATGAAGTTGCCTGGAACATGAGGGCCCCGCTCGTTATCCTTGCTTCACTTTCGGTATTCTTCGTTTTCTCGCCCGATCCGCTCGATGGCGCCAAGGGCTGGTTCATGCACATGGTGCAGACCCCGCAGACCGTCGTTGGCCGTTATGTATCGGAACATCCGAAGGCAATGGTTACAGCGGAAACTGCATTGATGGCCGAAGCTGTTCAGCCTGAAGCATCCCATGCCATGACAGATGCTTCGCATGCAAACACGGAAACGGCACATGCCGCTGCCGGAAATCATGGAGAAGGACCGGTATTCACCGATGAACGGCAGGCGGAACTTGCTCACGGTTCACATGCGGCCCATTACACCGCTATCATCATATCGAGCATTATGGTGGTGATCGGTATCAGCATGGCCCTTGTCGTCTTTGCATTCAGGATCATCGATCCGGACAGGACTGCAGCAGCCATTCGTCCGCTCTACCTCTTCTCATACAACAAGTGGTACTGGGATGAAATGTACGAGGCTACCGTCATCAGGTTCTCCATACTGCTATCCAAAGCTCTTTCCTGGTTCGACGCGAAGATTGTCGATGGCATCGTGAACGGAGTAGCCATCACAACAAGGAATTTCGCTTTTGCCAACGGAAGCTTCGATAAATATGTTGTAGACGGACTGGTTAACTTCACGGCATTTGTTGTGAACACTACCGGCGGCATCCTGAGAAAATTCCAGACAGGAAAAGTACAGACCTACGTCGTTCTGGCTCTTTTTGCCGTGGTCGGATATTTTATCTACTACTTTACAAAACTGATCTACTAAGAGGGATTTTATTTAATTTGAAAACCTACAGATACGGAACATGCTCAGTATAATTGTCTTTCTGCCTATTCTTGCCGGTCTGGTGATTCTTGCCGTGCCATCATCACAAAAGCAGGTAATCAGAATTGTTTCATTGCTTGCGGCGCTTGCCCAGATAGTGATTTCGCTTCTGATCTGGCGAGGTTACGATCCCTCAATGGCCGGAATTACTGCGGCTCCCGGAGGTTCTCCTGCTGGTTCATTCCAGTTCATCGAGCGCCTGCCATGGATCAATCTCGATCTCGGGGGTGTCGGCAGGCTCAATATCGAGTATTTCCTCGGAGTTGACGGTATATCCATCTCCATGGTTATCCTCACTGCGCTGATCTCTGCGATAGGTGTACTGTCGAGCTGGACGATCCAGAAACAGGTCAAAGGTTACTTCATCCTCTACAACCTGCTTGCTTCAGCGATGATGGGATGTTTCGTAGCGCTTGACTTCTTTCTTTTCTATGTATTCTGGGAAATCATGCTGCTTCCGATGTACTTCCTTATCGGTATATGGGGTGGACCGAACCGTGAATATGCAGCTATCAAATTCTTCCTCTACACGCTGTTCGGTTCCGTGTTCATGCTGCTTGTCATGATCGGCCTGTATTTCAGCGTTATCGATCCGGTTACCCATAATAATACCTTCAGTCTTGTCGCGATGGCAAGCCAGGAGAACTATATCAAAGGTGCTATCCTCGGTCCAGACAACGTCTTCTGGCGTTATGTCGCCTTCATCGTGCTGTTTATCGGTTTTGCCATCAAGGTACCTATGTTCCCGTTCCATACCTGGCTGCCAGACGCACACGTCGAGGCTCCGACCCCGATTTCGGTAATTCTTGCTGGTGTTCTTCTTAAGCTCGGTACTTACGGAATGATGAGGATCAACTTCCCGCTTTTCCCGGAAGTGTTCCATGCATCGCTCTATGTTATCGGCATCTTCGGCGCCATCAATATCATCTACGGCGCATTCTGCGCGCTTGCCCAGCAGGACCTCAAGAAGATGGTCGCATACTCTTCCATCAGCCATATGGGCTATGTACTGCTCGGTCTTGCAGCCGCCAACAGCGAAGGCATGGTCGGCGCTCTTTACCAGATGTTCAACCACGGCACCATCACCGCCATGCTATTCCTTCTGGTCGGCGTCATCTATGACCGTGCCCATACCCGCCAGCTTGACAAGTTCGGCGGCTTGGCTACCTATATGCCGGTTTATGCCGGAATCGTAACCGTTGCATGGTTCGCTTCGCTCGGTCTTCCGGGTCTCAGCGGATTCATTTCCGAAGCGTTCGTTTTTGTCGGTGCCTTCAGCTCCGTCACGACCCGCAATATCGCCATCGTTTCCGTGCTCGGCATCGTTTTCGGTGCGGCCTACCTGCTCTGGTCGCTGCAGAGGATGTTCCTCGGTACAAGGAAACCGGATGCGGCATATGACCTCGAAGTCGGTTCAGATGGACATGAGCATATCCATTTCCATGACTGGAAAGGAAAACTTGATCTTGATGCACGCGAACTTGTGATGCTTGTTCCGCTTGCCGTCATCATCATCGCACTCGGAATCTATCCGATGCCTGTGATCGGTCTGCTGACGACAAGCATCAACAAGCTTGTCACTGTTCTGACCCCGGTCGTGATGACATCGATGAATTAACGTGAATTAAGTGACGTAAAAGAATAAACGTAGAGAATTATGTTCGAGCTGCCATCAGGTGCTGAAATTCAGGCGATCATTGCAACTCTCAATGCAAGCGTTGGGTTTTTTATACCTGAAATATTCCTGTCCGCGCTCTTTATGCTCCTGATCGTGATCGATCTCGCTGTTAAAGACCGGAAAAACGATTTACTTGCAATGACGACCCTCATAGGGCTTGCCGGTAGCATGTACTTTATCTACCAGCAGCATGCCATGCCGGCAGGGGAGTTCTTTTTCGGGATGTATGTCCTCGACGAGTTCGCATTGTTCTTCAAATACTTTTTCGTCGTCTCCGGTATGCTGGCCGTCATCGTCACCATGGCGGACGATCAGTTCGATCACGAGGTTAGGAGTATCGGTGAGTATTACGCGATAGTCGTCGCCATGGTCATCGGCATGATCATGATGGCATCCTCGGCCGATCTCCTCATGATTTTCCTCTCGATGGAGCTTGTCGGACTTTCAGCTTATGTTCTCACCGGCTATTTCAAACGTAACGCCAATTCGTCGGAAGCAGCCCTGAAATACCTCGTTTACGGTGCTGTTTCTTCAGGTCTCATGATTTACGGTTTCTCGCTGATCTATGGCCTCACCGCCCAGACCAATCTTCTTAAGATCAGTGCGGAACTTGCCGCTCACGGTTACGATCCGCTGGTGATGATTCTTGCGACCCTGCTCATCCTTGCCGGGTTCGGCTACAAGATCGGCGCAGTTCCTTTCCACTTCTGGAGCCCCGATGTGTATGAAGGTGCACCCACGCCGATTACCGCTCTTCTGTCGGTTGCATCGAAGGCGGCCGGATTCGCTCTTCTCGTCCGTTACTATTTTATATCGGTTCCCCACGGCCTCAAGCCTTACGAGGATATCGTCGGCCTGGACTGGCATTCACTGCTTATCCTCATTTCCGCAGCTTCCATGATTTACGGAAACGTTGTCGCATTGTGGCAGAAAAACGTCAAAAGGCTGCTTGCATACTCCTCTATCGCTCATGCCGGATATATCCTTCTCGGCATAATCGTGATGGACAAGCTTGGCACCCAGGCGACCCTTGTTTACCTGCTTGCCTATTTCCTCATGAACTTCGGAGCTTTTTACGTCGTCATTCTCATTGCCAACAAGACCGGCAGCGAAAACCTCGATGATTACCGCGGACTCGGCAAAACAATGCCCCTTGCCGGAGCGGCACTGACAGTATTTCTCATTTCACTTGTCGGCCTTCCTCCCACTGCAGGTTTCATCGGCAAGCTGATGATCTTCGCCGCCCTGCTGAACAAGGGATCGCTCTATATGGTCCTTGCTTTCATCGGTATCATGACGAGCGTTATCTCGCTCTATTATTACATGCTTATTCCGCTCAACATGTTCCTGCGTGACTCTACCCAGTCTGAACAGCGGAACATGAGCATCTCCATGTCGGCTCGGATTGTCATGGTAGCGCTAATGGTTCTGACGATATATTTCGGTATCTACTTCGCTCCTATGATGGAGTTTGCAAGCTATTCATCGGCCATGTTCGGCATGAAATTCCAGTAAATATCAGTCCGGAAAAGTAAATATCAGAAAAGGCCGTCTCAGTAATAAAACCGAGACGGCCTTTTTATTTTTACCATGAACGGAATAAAGGAACGCTTCAAGTTAGGTCAAATGGAATAAAGGGTTTATTTTTATGATATTCTTTGTAATTTATTTAAACGATTGTTAATTTACGGTAAATATACAGTAGTAACTCCTTCTTCGCTTTCTGAAATATTTCAGTTTTTTTCTTAGATTTGTCTAATAAATTTTACCCTATAAACTGATCCTTTCAAAACGGAGGTATTAATGCAAAGTAACCAGACCTTTGCCGATTTGTTCAGGGCCAGGGGAGTAAGCCGCAGGGATTTTCTCAAGTTCTGTTCCCTTACCTCGGTTTATCTCGGCCTTTCACCATCGATGGTTCCCAGCATTGTGCATGCCATGGAAAAAAAGACGAGAACACCCGTATTATGGCTCCACGGTCAGGAATGTACCTGTTGTTCGGAATCCTTCATCCGCTCTTCCCACCCGAGAATCGAAGATCTCCTTTTCAACATGATTTCCCTTGATTACGATGATGTGCTCAGCGCTGCTGCCGGTCACCAGCTCGAAGCCGTACGCAGGAAAATCATGAAAGAGTACAAGGGGAAGTACATTCTTGCCGTAGAAGGTAATGTATCGACAAAGGATGACGGTGTCTACTGCATGGTCGGCGGCGACTCTTTCCTGAACATCATAAAGGAGACTGCAGCCGATTGCGCCGCAATCATTGCATGGGGCGCATGCGCTTCGTTCGGTTGCGTTCAGAATGCCGAACCCAACCCTTCCGGAGCGAAACCGATCGATGAAGTCATCAAGGACAAGCCGATCGTGAAAGTTCCGGGATGTCCACCGATTTCAGAGGTCATGACCGGTGTCATTACGCATTTCCATACCTTCGGTACCCTGCCTGATCTTGACCGTTTCGGTCGTCCGAAAGCTTTCTACAACACCAGAATCCATGATAAATGCTACAGGCGTGCATTCTTCGATGCGGGCATGTTTGTCAGGAGCTTCGACGATGAGGCCACAAGAAAGGGGTGGTGCCTGTACAAAATGGGTTGCAAAGGCCCGACCACCTATAACTCCTGCTCGAAGATCCAATGGAACGAAGGTACAAGCTTCCCGATCGGTTCCGGCCATCCGTGCATCGGCTGCTCCGAGCCGAATTTCTGGGACAGGGGACCGTTCTACAAGAGGCTGGCTGAGGTTCCTTTCCTTGGAAGCGACAGTAATGCCGACAGGATCGGTATGATCGCTTTGGGTGCCGCTGCTGCCGGTGCCGCTGCACATGCAGCTGTAACTGCAGTTAAAAAGACGCAAGAAGACAAGCATGAAAAAGATAAAGCATAACCGGGAGTGAGCTCATGGCAAAAAAAATTGTTGTAGATCCGATTCCCCGTATCGAGGGACATTTGAGGATCGAAGCGAAACTGAACGACAGCAATGTTATAGAAGAAGCATTCAGCAGCGGCACGATGTGGCGCGGCATTGAAATCATTCTCAGAGGGCGTGACCCGAGGGATGCCTGGGCATTTGCCGAACGCATCTGCGGTGTCTGTACGACGGTGCATGCACTTGCTTCCGTCCGTTGTGTCGAGGATGCGCTTGGTATAACCATACCGCCGAATGCACGCATTATCCGAAACCTCATGAATGCAACGCAGCAGACCCAGGACCATCTGGTGCATTTCTACCATCTTCATGCACTTGACTGGGTTGACGTCGTAAGCGCACTGAAAGCCGATCCGAAACAGGCTTCAGCAATTGCTCAAAGCATATCTTCCTGGCCTAAATCATCCGTCGGTTACTTCAAGGATTTACAGCAGAAGCTTGTCGGGTTTGTCGAAAGCGGGCAGCTCGGTATCTTCTCGAACGGTTACTGGGGTCATCCGGCATACAAACTTCCTCCGGAAGTGAACCTTATCGCCGTTGCCCATTATCTCGAAGCGCTCGATTTCCAGAAGGAGATCATCAAGATCCAGACCATTTTCGGCGGTAAAAACCCGCATCCGAACTATCTGGTCGGAGGAATGGCCTGTGCTATCGATCCGAACAGCGATACAGCGATCAATATCGAGCGTCTGGCGATGATCAAGAAGATTATCGATGATACCATTGCGTTCATTGACCAGGTCTACATTCCCGACCTGATAGCCATCGCCGGCTTCTACAAGGAATGGCTCTATGGCGGTGGTCTCGGCAACTATCTCACATACGGTGATTTCCCTGAAACCACCCTTTCCGATTTCAAGTCTCTGCTATGGCCGAGAGGTGCTATTCTGAACAAGGACCTTTCCACAGTGATCGATGTCGATCCGAGAGATGCCTCTCAGGTTACCGAAGAGGTCAGCCATAGCTGGTACACCTATTCGAAAGGAGACAGCAAGGGGCTGCATCCCTGGCAGGGTGAAACAAAACCGAGCTATACAGGCCCGAAACCGCCATTCGAGCACCTCGATACCGACAAGAAATACAGCTGGCTGAAAACACCGCGCTGGAAAAACAACCCCATGGAGGTCGGACCACTCGCCCGTGTGCTTGTCGCCTATGCGAAAGGTGATCCGATGATCAAGGATACTGTCGGTCTGGTGTTGAAAAAACTCGAAGTCGGCCCAGAAGCCCTTTTCTCGACGCTCGGACGTACGGCCGCAAGAGGTATCGAATGCAAGCAGACAGCAGGTTTCATGCGTCATTACTACGATCAGCTTGTCGCGAACATCAAGGCAGGTGATTACCGCACGTTCAACGGTGAGCGCTGGGACCCTTCGACCTGGCCGGCACAATGCAAGGGATTCGGATATACCGAGGCCCCGAGAGGTGCGCTTGGTCACTGGATCCATATCGAGAACGAGAAGATCAAGGAGTATCAGATTGTCGTGCCTTCGACCTGGAACGCCTCACCGAGAGACGGAAACGGCAATTCAGGTGCTTACGAAGCTGCGCTGAAAGGTACACCGATGCATAATCCCGAGCAGCCGCTCGAGATCATCAGGACAGTGCATTCCTTCGATCCATGCCTTGCCTGCGCATCCCACGTTTTCGATGTGAACGGCAAGGAGATAACGACGGTTAAAATCGTTTAAACGGAGTCAGCCATGGGCAGATTAATTGAAGAAATCTACGTATGGAGGTTGCCTGTCAGGCTTTATCACTGGATAAACGCTATCTGTACAGTGCTTCTTCTGCTGACAGGCGTATACATTGCCGGACCATTTTTGAATCCGCCTGTCGGTGAAGCGGTCTGGTACAAACAGATGTCGTGGTGGCGCTATGTGCATTTCGCCGCTGCATTCATCTTCATCGCTAACTTTCTGTTCCGCATGTACTGGGCGATATTCGGCAATGACAAGTATGGACGGTTCGGCGGATTCAGGCCCTGGTCGCCAGCATGGTGGGGCCGGCCTTTCAAGGAGCAGGTGGAATCCTATCTTTTCCTTCGCTCCGACGAACCGAACTATGTCGGCCACAACCCGGTTGCTGCGCTGGCTCATTTTGTTTTCATTTTCTGCGGGTCGAGCTTCATGATACTCACAGGCCTCGCCATGTACGGCGAGAACAATCCGGGAGGTTTCACCGGGGTGTTGTTCGGATGGCTCGTGCCTTTATTCGGAGGCAGCTATACCCTGCATTTCGCGCACCATCTCATGGCATGGATTTTCCCGTTTTATCTTATCATGCATCTTTATGCGGTTTTCCGTCACGATATCGTCGACCGCACCAGTGTGACATCGTCGATCGTGACCGGTTACAAGCATAAAGTTGAGGAGGAGCCTGTCTGAGGTAACAGAATTTGAATGCTTTTTCAGCTTGAGTCGATGCCCGTTGCGGGGTGAACCCATCCTGCAGCGGGCATTTGTATTGTTCAAAAATAAATTAATGAAGCAAGGTGTTTGATCGAATCAATGTTATAGGTCTTGGAAACGTCCTGTACGGAGACGAAGGGTTCGGAGTCGAAGCCGTGAAGAGTTTCCTCGAGTCGAGTGATTATCCTGATTCCGTCCAGTGCATCGACGGAGGAACGCAGGGAATCTATCTGCTCGATTATCTTGAATCAGGGGATGCCGTCATTGTTTTCGATGCTCTCATTCCTCTTGATTATGACCGTAAAGTTTATGTCTACCGGAACGAAGAGCTTCCTGGATTTATCCACCGCAAGATGTCCTCCCATCAGATGGGGTTCAGCGAACTGATCGGTCTTGCGAGACTTCGAGGCAACATGCCGCGTGAAATTGTCCTGATCGGTATACCTCCTAAAGACCTCGAGCTTGGTATCGGGCTGAGTTCTGAAGTTTCGGCGCTTCTTCCGGAAGCGGTGCTTGCGGCTAAAGAGATTGTGGACGAGTGGCTTTCGGTTTCCTGACGTTGCATCCTGGTCCAGGGATATTTTTTTAAAGGGACCAGGATGCAGAGTTCGCCCGGTCAGGGACGGATCAGTCTCAGGAATTCGTTCCTGGTCGACTGCGAGGTAATGAACTGGCCCGACATTGCTGAAGTGGTGGTGACAGAGTTCAGCTTTTCGACACCACGCATCACCATGCACATGTGCCGGGCTTCGATGACGACACCGACTCCTTTCGGGTGGAGCACATGCTGGATGGCATCCCGTATCTGCTGGGTAAGCCTTTCCTGAACCTGCAGTCTTCTGGCGAATACCTCCACCACTCTGGCAAGTTTCGAAAGTCCTACAATTTTTCCGTCCGGTATGTATGCTACGTGGGCTTTGCCGAAAAAGGGGAGCATATGGTGTTCGCACATGGAAAATATATCGATATCCTTCACCAGTACCATCTCGTCGTAGGTCTCGGTGAATACGGCATTTTTCAGCAGCTCTTCCGGGTTCTGGCTGTATCCTGACGTGAGGAAACGCAGTGACCTGGCAACACGTTCCGGCGTTTTCAGCAGTCCTTCGCGGACGGGATCTTCTCCCAGGCCTTCAAGTATGGTGCCTACGGCTCCTTCGATCCTTTTCACGACCAACGGTTCGGTTTCCAGCAGCGCATTGATGCATTCATCGTCATCACAGCAGCAGCCACGTCCTGAATGAACGTGCTTATTCTCCGAAATAGCGGACTGTATTTTTTCCTGTTTCATATATTTTGACTTCATGGAGAGAGAACTCTCTGTTATTGATTTTGTTGAATCGTTCTTCAAGTATATCCCACACCAGAACGGCGAGGACCTCGGTTGTCGGCACGCAGTTCTGAAGTTCGGCTACGTCGTGGTTCAGATGTTTGTGGTCGAAACGTTCCGTTATTTCCTCTTCAAGTATCGATTTCAGTTCCTTCAGATCGAAAAGGTACCCTGTTACCGGGTTGACGGTACCCGAGAGAGTTATTTCAAGCTGATAGTTGTGCCCATGACCGTACTTGCTGCCACATTTGCCGTAAAGGATGCTGTTTTCGCTGTCGGAAAGCTCCGGGTTGAAAAGACGGTGGGCAGCATTGAACTCTATTCTTCTGGTGACGTATATTTTTCTCGGTTTTTTTAAGATATCGTTCATGAAAATGAAGAAATTGGTTGTCCGGCCGTTCCGGAAAGAGAGAATAATGAATCCGGAAATGCTTATTTTTGTTTTAAATAACCTGAGCCGATCCCTATAAGTTTCATTTCTGAACCTGAAGTTCGTCTGCGGCATGATAATGAAACTTTATGGACGAAACAGTAAGTTTCATTACGAGTTTCCACAATTCTGACATCTCAGTTTACAATTATGCATGCAACGGTGACATTCAGGAGCAGAATGCCTCTTTCGGGCATCGATGGTAAGGGGCACGAAACCCTTTTCGATACATCTCCGGAGTTTTCGGGGACGGGGTCGGCAGCTTCACCGATGGATACCGTTCTGGAAGCGCTCGGAGCCTGTTCGATGATGGATATTCTTTCGATCTTGAAGAAGATGAAGCGTGAACCGGTGTTGCTGGAAACCCGGCTCGATGCTGAACGGGCTGACGATCATCCGAAAGTATTCACTTCAATCCATGTTATATACTGCCTTGAAAGCCCCGGCTGCAGGCAGGAGGAACTCGACAAGGCTGTCCGCCTGTCAATGGAAAAATACTGCAGTGTAGCGGCCATGCTGAAGGCCGGGGGATGCAGTATATCCTGGTCGACACAGCTTGTCTGATACATAACGATAAACACAAGTACAACAGATCATGCCTAAATCATTTGAAGATCTTTTAAAAACCAGCACCCTTCCTGTTTTTGTCGATTTCTGGGCCGACTGGTGCGGGCCCTGCAGAGCGGTAGCTCCTGCGGTCAGGCAGCTTGCCGAGGAATTCAGCGGAAAGCTTGTAGTGGTGAAAATCGATATCGACGAGCAGCCCGGCGTGGCCGGTCGCTACAAGATACAGGGCGTTCCAACCCTTATGATTTTCAGGAGCGGAGAGGTCATCTGGCGTACTTCCGGTGCAATACCCTATTCCCAGTTGAAGGCTCAGGTGACGAAGGCTCTCTCCCTGTGAGACATATATAAAGCTTTCCAGTGCTTCAGGAAGTGCGGATCTGCCCGAGATACTCTTCGAGTATCGGAAGGTCGGCTTCGGGAAAGGTGTACAGGCAGATTTCTCCGGGCGTTATCCAGCGGAGGTCTGCATGTTCCATCGCCTTGGGTTCACCTTCGTGCAGCAGGCAGCGGTAGGGGATAAGCCTCAGGGAAAAGTCAGGATATTTATGGAGCACAGGGGTAAGCCGCTGTATGATTTTCGCCGTTATGCCGAGCTCTTCCTGCAGTTCCCTCAGCAGAGCGCATTCTCCGGTTTCATTTTTGTGCACTTTCCCTCCGGGAAATTCCCACAGGGACGCCATCGATTTACCCACGGGGCGTTGTGCAATAAGGAACTTGCCGTCCTTTTCAATAATTGCACAGACCACATCCCCGATATGCGGTACTGCTTCTATATCTCCCATAGAGCGAGGCCTGTTTCTTCATCGAACCCTCTTTTGAATTCCGGTCCGTCGAATGTTTCCAGAACGATCTCACAGGCGAAGACTTTCGTTCCTGACGCGAGATGACCGCCGAAAACCGCGCCATCCCGTCCCGCAAGTGTCAGATGTGCGTGCACCATCGGTTCTCCGTCCCGAAGTGAAATGTTTCCAAGGAGGGAAGTAATTTCACAGGGGGTATCGACAGTGAAGTATTCATACTCTTTTCCTGCCTGGTCATAGTAACCGAGCGTTGCTTTTTCGACCGCTCCAATAGCTTCGACCCTGCCGAGCGAGATTCCATTTTCCCTGCATACCTTTGTTATTGCCTCGAGCAGGTCGTCGCCCCGTTTCAGCCGGCCCATGTAGATCGATTTTACGTTAAGCTTGTGTATTCGAGCCATATGGTATAAAGGTTATTCCTGTTGCCTGACGTTTATCATTCTGTTGTGCAGGGTATGATACTAAATCCTGCAGCAAGTGCATGCGGCTGTTCGGTATTTTCAGGAGTAGTACAAGAAATGCAGCAGGATAGCGTCATTAAGGTAAATATTGACTCCTTAACTGTACTTATTGATATGTCATGAAGATACAACTGTTGCCGCTGCTTTTTGTTGCTTGTACGACACCGGGAATCACATCGCTCGAAGCAAAGCCTCCGAGGGATGAACATAAATCAGGGATAAACAGGGTGGAATCACTCTCCCTTCGAAAAGCAATGGATGGTTATGCGCGGCAGTTTGACAACCTCAGACCGGTTGAAGCAAGATGTCCGCATGATTACAAACTGATCCAGCTTTGCCTGCTGCTCGATACAAGCAACAGTATGGACGGCCTGATAACCCAGGCGAAGAGCCAGTTGTGGCAGATCGTGAACGAACTGTCGAGGATGCATAAACGCGGGGAAAACATCCGTCTCGAAGTTGCGCTCTTTGAATACGGTAATAACGATCTTACTGCGACTTCTGGGTATATCCGGCAGGTGGTGCCCTTCACGCAGAACATCGATCTGCTCTCGGAAGCCCTTTTCTCGCTCGATACCAATGGCGGGCAGGAGTATTGCGGCCATGTGATCGGCAGCAGCCTGAACCAGCTGCATTGGAACAGTTCGGGAGAAGGGCTGAAAATGATCTTTATCGCCGGCAACGAGCCGTTCAACCAGGGATCGGTCAATTACGAGGTCGCATGCAGGTGGGCGGCCGAAAAGGATATCGTGGTCAACACGATCTATTGCGGAGATTACTGGTCCGGGATCATGTCGTTCTGGAAGCGGGGTGCGGACCTCGGCGGCGGCAGCTACTTTTCCATCGACAGCGACAGGTCGGCTTTCGACATGCCGACTCCTTATGACGACGACCTTATCAGGCTGAACGGCCGGATAAACAGCACTTATGTGCCTTATGGCCGGTCCGGGAAAGCGAGCTTTGCTCGTCAGGCTGAGCAGGACGTGAATGCCGCGAAACTTGCTGCACCTGTTTCTGCGGCAAGGTCCGCATCGAAAGGTTCGAGCCTGTACAGGTCGTCGGACTGGGACCTTGTCGATGCACTCGAAGATAAAAGGGTTTCCGTTGACAAGCTTGACAGGTCGGAACTTCCCGAAGAGCTTCGCAGCATGAGTTCAGGGCAGCTGCACTCCTATGTCGAACAGAAAAAGAAGGAGCGCCAGGAGGTGAAATCACAGATTGCGGAGCTCGGCCGCAAGAGGGACGCCTATATCCGGCAGAAGCAGCAGGAGAGTGCGGGCCGCAAGACCCTCGGGTCGGCGATTCTTGAACAGTTGCGGACACAGGCCGGAACGAAACACTTCACATATAAATAATTTTGATGAATGATGCACCGAAAGCCCCAAACCGGGGCTTTCGGTGTTTATAAGCCCAATATCACAAAAGCGAACAGCTGATTTTAACGTTCATCACTTCTACAAACAAGTATTACTGGTCAAAGGGGCAGCTTCCGCAGAATCAAGACTGTTCCTTTCATTGCCAAGAGGCCATTCTCTCGACCAAATGGTCGTATATTCGACTATACGGTCGGAAATGTTATCCTGTCATGATGAGGGGATTAACGCTGATTGACTTGTAAATAGTAATAAAAAATAGGGTTACGATTTATTGCGTCTGATTGGCATGTCTTTTGCTATGACTAATTGGGTATCACTTGTAACCTTCGGAGCGGTTTACGGCAGAGTGCCGTTTTGATTCCGAGTGATACGCTCTGTATGCAACGAATACCAGTTATTCTGAAAAAATTATTACAAGGGAGTGTTGTTATGAAAAAGATCATCTATGCATGTATGGTATCCGGAATCGCTTCAGGGTTTTTACCGGCAGTAATGTCGGCTGCAGCGCTGGATGGCGAAGCTGTTTTTACCAGGAATTGCAGTGTCTGCCATTCCATCTATCCGCCTCCGAAATCAGCACCACCGGTCATTCCTCTGGCAAACCGCTACCATCAGAAATTTGCGACCAAAGAGCAGGGTGTAGCCCACATGGCGGCATATTTGAAAAAACCCGATAAAAACCAGGCCATCGATGCCCAGGCGGTATCCCGGTTCGGGCTCATGCCCGCTCTTACCCTCCCTGATGCGGAACTGAAGGCGGTGTCTGAGTGGTTCTGGGAGCAGTACAATCCGGCTATGGGCAGAGGACGTGGTATGGGAAGAGGATGGGGGATGGGCAGAGGGCAGGGACAGTGCATAAACCAGTAACATGGAGCTGAAAGTGAAAAAAACATTCAACTGGCGGATATTCATCAGCTTCGGACTGCTGCTTTCGTTTCTGATGCTGCTTGTTTCAGGCGTGATACTCTATATCTCTCCTCCCGGCAGGGTGGCCAACTGGACGGACTGGCGAATGCTCGGTCTGTCCAAAAGAGGGTGGATCAACCAGCACACGATTTTTGGTTTCGGTTTCGCGATCCTGTCGATATTTCATCTTTTTTTCATCAACTGGAAGGCATTTCTCTCCTATCTGAAAACAAAGGCAAGCGCAGGGTTGAAAAGTCCGTTCGAGCTGTTCGTCATCGTTACGCTTGCTCTGTTTTTCGGGGTCGGGACCTATTTTTCCCTGCAGCCGTTTTCAGCGGTTATCGATTTCGGAAACAGCATCTCCGCATCATGGGAGCAACAGGACAAGCAGCCCCCCATACCTCATGCCGAGGCCATGACGCTTGCCGAACTCGCGCAGCAGCCGGGGCTGGGCGGTGATGCCGAAGTCCTGAAGGCGAAGCTCGAAAAAGCCGGATATACTGTGGTTTCGGTTCAGGAGACCCTTGCCGATATAGCCGTTAAGAACCATACAACGGCAGAAAATGTTTATAGATATATTGCTCCTGAAAAAAGAGGTGCGAAGAATTTGCCGTCCGAAGGGCTTGGCCGTAAAACCCTTGAGGAAATAGCCAACGATAACGGAATATCGTCCGTTTCCCTGCAGCTGGCGCTTGGCCAGAAAGGTATTGAAGCCCAAACCGGCATGAGCATGAAAGAGATAGCAGAAAAGAACCATATCGAGATGAACGAACTGCGCCGGATGATCGAAAGCATGATAAGCCGGTAAGATTTTTCCGGTGTGGCTGTTGATGTGTGAAAGGAATATTTCTGAAAAAGATGAAACAGGAGAAGCTTCAGGAAAAAAGGGTAATGATGCTCTCACCAAAGTATCTGGGGGGGCTGTTTACCCTTTTTGTGCTCCTGTTTCTTGGAACGGCTATTTTCGAATATAACTACCGGAAATCCGAGATCGAACATGTCATGCGTGAAGAGGCCGCCCTGCTCATGCATGCCCTGAGGGAAGGGGCTGAAAATGCCGTCACCGGTTACAATGAAAACAAAGCTCTCCTTACGGGAAGCCTTATCGATCAGCTTCGTCTTATCGACCGTCTGGACAGACAGCATGAGCTGACTTCAGCGGATCTTTCCACCATTGCAGGATCAAGCGGCATTTATCGCCTCAATATCTTCGATCGCAGCGGAATGCGTGTAGCCTTCAGCTCGCCTCCCGATCATACCCCTCTCGAACGGGAGTGCGATCACAGGATGTTCCTGCAGCCGGTTTTATCCGGAGAGAAGGATTCCCTGATGCTCGGGATCAGAGAGAGCACTTCCGGCCGGGGACCGCGGCTGATTGCCGCCGTCAGACGTAGCAGGGGCGGTGTCATTGCAGGTAATGTCGATGCGACAGGGCTGATTGATCTGCGCCGGAAACTTGGCGTTGAACAGCTCATTCAGCGCATAGGAGCAGACAAGACCGGCATCGATTACATCATCTGGCAGGATACAACCCGGATTCTGGCCTCTACGCCGAATATTTCGAAAGCCGCGGTTGTCCGGCAGGACTCCTTTCTCGAATCGGCCATGCATACGCAGATACCGCTGACCCGGATGACCGAATTCGGCGGCAGAAAGGTTTTCGAAGTCGTGAATCCCTTTTATGACAACAAGACCAATATCGGGCTTTTACGTATCGGGCTGAAAGCAGATCATTTTACCGCGGCACTGGAGAAGCTGCGAAACCGCTTTGTAATGCTCCTCGGACTTATTGCTATCGGAGCGCTTGTCATGTTCAACCTTGTCATGGCCCGAAGAAACGAAACCGAAATGAAAGATGCTTACCGGCGGGTACAGACATTTTCATCAACCATTCTTGAAAGCATGGCGGATGCGGTCGTTACGGTTGATGCCGACAGTGCCGTGACTCTGGTCAACAGACCGGCGGAAAAGCTCTTTCAGCTCTCCTCGAAGGAAGCTCTCGGCAAACCGGTGCAGCTGGTTTTCCCTGAATGTCCGGAATTTCTCTCCGGCATCATGGCGGCAAGAGAGAGCGGTATGCTCAATCGCGAATTTCTCTGTTCCGCAGGCGGCAGAGAGCGTTTGCTGGCAGGGAATTTCAGCCTCATAACCGGAAGCGGAAATCGTATCGAGGGAACCGTAGCCGTACTTCGCGACCTGACGGAGCAGAGGGCAATGCAGCAGGTAATCGACCGGCAGGAAAAACTGCGGGCAATGGGAGAGCTGGCTTCGGGTGTGGCACATGAGATCAGGAATCCGCTGAACGCCATCGGCATATTGGCTCAACGTCTTGATATCGAATTCTCTCCGATTGCCGATGAACCTGAATACCGCCATCTGGTTCGAACCGTGGTATCCGAGGTAAACCGTGTCAATACGATTATCCAGCGGTTTCTCAAATTCGGGCGGCCGCCGCAGCTTGTGCCTGCACCGGTGAATCTCGATGAGTATATCTTGAGTTACGGAACCGTTCTGCAGAGCGAGGCTGAAAAAAAAGATATCAGGTTTACGATTCAGACCGGGTGTCAAAGAACGGTACTGATAGACAGGGAGCAGATGCAGCAGGTGCTGCTCAACATCGTCCGCAATGGTGTTGAAGCAACAGCAAAAGGTGGCAGTATATCTCTCAGGGTATACTGCCGTGCAAACGAGGCTGTCATAGCTATTGCCGATACCGGCACAGGAATTCCTGTCGCGAAACTGCCTGAAATATTCAACCTTTATTTTACCACCAAAGATGACGGAACCGGAATGGGGTTGAGTATCGCGAACCAGATTGTCCATGCTCATGGGGGCATGATCGAGGTTTCCAGCAGGGAAGGAGAGGGGAGTGTGTTCAGTATTGTACTGCCTTGTGCATAAAAGGCTGTTTTCAAAAACTTTGTAAACAAGGACCCGGGATACGATGGACAGTACCATACTTGTCGTAGAAGATGAAAGCATTCAGCTCGAGAGCATCGCGGGTTTTCTCTCAAAACAGGGTTACCGGGTGCTGAAAGCTTCGCGTCCTCAGAGAGCACTTGAGATCGCAGGCGAGGAAGCGCTGGATATCGTGCTTTCCGATTTCAGAATGCCCGGGATGAGCGGTGTCGAACTGCTTTCGGCATTGAAGCACCGTAATCCCGGTATCGAGGTTATCATCATGACAGCCTACGGAAGTGTGGAATCGGCTATCGAGGCCATGAAGCTCGGAGCGGTTGATTACATCACCAAACCAGTCGATCTTCACCAGCTTCAGACCATGATCCGCAATACCCTGGAGAGGAAGCAGCTCATCAGCGAAAACCGTCTTCTGCGAACACAGCTTTCTGAGCGGTTCGGTTTTCAGGGCATAATCTCGCAATCCTCCGCGATGGATCAGGTGATGAATATCGCCGGAAGGGTCGCTTCCAGCAATGCGGCGGTGCTTATTACCGGAGAAACCGGAACAGGCAAGGAGCTTGTTGCGAAGGCAGTCCATTTTTCCAGCTCCCGTCGTGACAAACCCTTTGTTGTGGTCAATTGTGCGGCACTTCCTGAAACCCTGCTTGAAAGCGAGCTTTTCGGTCATGAAAAAGGTGCTTTCACAGGAGCTGAAAGATTGCGGAGGGGACGCTTCGAAATGGTGCAGGGCGGCACTCTCTTCATCGATGAAGTCGGCGAAATACCGCTATCCCTGCAGGTAAAACTGCTCAGGGTGTTGCAGGAAAAAACATTCGAGCGTGTTGGCAGTTCCATTCCTCTTGCAGCCGATGTGAGGATCGTTGCAGCGACAAACCGCGATCTGGAAGCGATGATTCGCGAGGGTTTGTTCCGGGCAGATCTCTATTACCGTCTCAATGTTGTCTCCATCCGGATTCCTCCGCTGCGGGAGCGCCGCGACGATATACCACCGCTTGCAGACACGTTTATTCGACGGTTCAGCGAAGAAAACGGAAAGCAGATCAACGGGATTTCAAGGGAGGCAATGGATGTCCTGATGAAATATTCCTGGCCGGGCAATGTCCGTGAACTCGAAAATATCGTGCAGCAGTCCGTTGTGCTCTCCCGTTCTTCGACCATAACCAGGGACGATCTTCCCATCAGGGTATCCGAACCCCCTCCGGAAGGTTCCGGAACGGATGAGGGGCAGGGTACATTTACCGACAAGGTCGAAGCCTACGAGCAGGCGATGATTCTCGGCGCCATGAAGGAGGCCGGCAATGTGCAGACACGGGCAGCGGAGATGCTTGGCATCAGCGAGCGGCACCTGCGGTACAAGCTGAAGAAATACGGCATGAAATGAAACGGGAATTGCATTGTGAATCTGGCATTCCGGGTTTTTCAGTCTTTTTCTTGTCATTCTGAACAAAGTGAAAAATCCATAAGAGCAAAGTCAGGAAATGGATGCTTCACTTCATTTCATTACGTTCAGCATGACGGAACACGATGTCAAAAGCAGTACATGTTCATGGAAAGCGGAGAGAAGAATCTATATGTCATTGTTTTATAAGAGGATGGATTCTTCATTCCGTTACACTTCATTGCGGAATGACAGTCCCGTTACATGGATTTTTTTACGACTTATTGTTGCCGGAGCAATAAGGAAGATGTTGCTTGATAGGTCCGGATGTTGCTGCGATTGTTTCGATCACACGGCCGATAATGCCTGACTGATATCCCGGAGCAGATCATCGAGGTCTTCGAGCCCCGCTGAAATACGGACCAGTCCTTCTTCGATCAGGTGGAGCATGCGTTCCTCGGGGGTATAGAACGAGTGAGTCATGCTGGCCGGATGCTGCGCGAGGCTTTCGGCATCTCCGAGGCTTACGGCGCGTGTAATGAGCTGCAATGCGTTCATGAAACGCCGACCTGCTTCGATACCGCCCCTGAGTTCGAATGCCACCATGCCGCCGGGGAGTTTCATCTGTCTTTCTGCAAGTTCTCGCTGGGGGAAAGAGGAGAGCCCGGGGTAGTGGCAGACCGCGACTTTGTCGTGTGAAGCGAGGAATTCCGCGATTCCCTGAGCGTTTTCGCTGTGACGTTCCATGCGTATCGAGAGCGTTTTGAGCCCCCGGAGGATAAGGAACGCATCCTGCGAGGAGAGTACGGCGCCGGTCATGTCTTTCAGACCGTAATAACGGATTTTTGTAATCGATTCTTTCGGGCCGACGATTGCGCCTGCAATGAGGTCTCCATGCCCTCCAAGGTATTTCGTAGCGGAATGCACGACATAGTCCGCTCCAAGTTCCAGAGGCCGCTGGAGGTAAGGGGTGCAGTAGGTGTTGTCCACAATTACCGGTGCCCCGTGAGCGTGGGCGACCGCCGCAACTGCCGCAATGTCCACCAGACGCATGTTGGGATTGGCTGGTGACTCGAAAAATACCGCTTTGGTCCGGAGGCTGATTGCTGCCTCGAGATTGGCGGGATCGGTCAGGTCGACATGGGTTATCCTGATCCCGAATTTTGCGAGTCCGTGGTTGAAAAATCCGAACGTGCATCCGTAGAGCGTTTTATCGGCGATGACCTCGTCTCCGGGGGCAAGAATGGTCCAGAGCAGCGCAGCCGTCGCACCCATTCCTGAGGCTGTGACGAGAGCGGCTTCGCCGCCTTCCAGATCGGCAATGCGCTCTTCGAGCAGCGCCGTCGTCGGGTTGCCCGTGCGTGAATAGATAAAGCCTTCCTGTTCCCCCGCAAAGCGTGCACTTCCGTCTTCGACCGTGGGAAAGGTATAGGTCGAACTGACATGGATTGGCGGGTTCAGTGCACCGGGCGCTTCATATGGATCGTATCCGCGATGTATTGCACGGGTGGAAAACCCTTTCATATCAGGATTGTTTCTGGTCATTGTATCTGTTCCGGGATTTCAGGCTTCAGTGAGGTATCGGGATTCATATTAAGCAATAAGAAAACGCGATACAACACAATTGTTACCGTAAAACCCACCCGGATACAGGACATACTGGATGCGGTTCCGTATGCGTTTTTTGTCGGAATTCGTTATTATGGCGCAGAATTTTTGATTTGACAATATTCAATAAGGAACACTATGAGCGATCTGCCCAACTGCCCGAAATGCAATTCTGAATACACCTATGAGGATGGAACACTCTATATCTGCCCCGAATGTGCCCACGAATGGAGCAGTTCGGTGGTTTCAGGTCAGGAAAAAGTCCGTGTCTGGAAGGATGCGAACGGTAACGTGCTCCAGGATGGCGATACGGTAACGGTGATCAAGGACCTGAAGGTCAGGGGTTCGTCATCGGTGATCAAGGGCGGTACGAAGGTGAAGAACATTCGTCTCATCGAGGGCGATCATGACATCGACTGCAAGGTCGAGGGATTCGGGCCGATGCAGCTGAAATCCGAATTTGTCAGGAAAGCATGATGTAACTTTCCCTGTCATGATGGAAGCGGCAACTACAGGTCGTAAAGGGGGGGGGAGACATTTATTGCCGGAGTAAATAAAAAAAGGGGCAGTCTTCAAAAGCCGCCCCTCTGCATTGCTGACAATCAGTCAAGATTGATCGACCCTTTGGTCTTCTCTCTCCTGTTTCTCTCCTTCTGGTAATACTCATCCATACATGGGCTGTTCTTTCCTTCGATCAGAGAACATTGCAGGTAGTCCACGATTTCCATGATACATGCCCTGATGGCCTTTCCTACCGGCGTGTTCTGATATTCGTTGAGGTGGCCGCCGAAACCTCCGCGGTGAACGCCAACACTGATACCGCTGGATTTCGAGGTGGCTTCTACGGTACGTGCATCATAGATTTCGCCTGTTTCGACATCGATGACTTTCAGGTCTACAGCCATGTAAGCTTTGTCCTGTCTGCCGCCGACGCTGAATCCTCCGAAGGAAATCCCGCCGCCGCCGCCGCTTGTATTCTGTTCAAATGCCGAGACCGTTGCGGCAACCAGGTATTTGGCTCCGGTGATCTTTCCCAGTTTCGATCTTGTATGCGGGTTTACTCTTCCTGATGCACCCAGGTCCTGTTCCATGATAACTGCATCGAGCTCTTTGCGTTCGAGCACACGGAAACTGTTCGTCGCAGCGAGTTCAGCAATGAGCATGTCCTGCAGGTCGGTACCGACACTGCCATCCCACCATCCCGCTGAGGTGTGGTTGGTAAATCTCAATACCCCGAGCCGAGGTCTTTGGTCGCCATAGCCCTGAGCGTATCCCTGCGAATACAGAGAGATGGAGAAAAGAAACAGAAACAGGAGAAAAGCTTTAATCCTCATAATGGTCCTCCGAAGTTATTAAGGTTGATGGTCAGCTGAAAAACACATTTTGTTAAGGTATCACAGTAACAAGTAAAACCAAAGCAGGAAAGGAACACCAAATCCGTTAACCATAACTTTTCCCGTTCCTTACCTTGACGTATCTGCAGGCAGACAATCCCGTCGGTAATTGGCTTTCATGATAATTTGTAAAATAAGATTGATTTAGTCAACTTTATTTTATGTCAATTTTCTATTGATGTGCATTTTCCTGCAGACAACAAAAAGCAGACGCTGACGAGATGTTGCAGGATATTACAGAGAATAACGGATTGCAGCTGTTACAAGCTATTCAGTTCCTCCATCAACGCTTTCCGTTGAGAGTACTCTGCACGAAATAACGCTACAAGTTCGCTGGTTTTTTCTCTTCCGCCGAGCTTGATCATTCTCCGCAGATATCGGCAGGCATGCTGATAATGGTTCCTGCCGACATTGGTTTTCAGGTATTCGACAACAGCACTGGCATATAGGCGGACCAGCTCCGCGGGGTATTCTCCGGCAAGTGCACTTTCATATTTTTCGAGCGTTTTCAGGTCGGGCGATGCCTTCACGAGCCGCAGCAGCCGGTCAAGCCATCCCTCGCGGATGTAGATGCCCGCAATCTGATCTCTGGCATACCAGCTTCTTTTGTTTCCGGTGATTTCTCTGATGAGATCCTCGACATACCCGGACCACATCCCCGGTTCCACCTGTTGTTTCAGGATTGCGTAATAATCCTGTTCATGCCTGAAATTTTCCATAAACAATTTCCGGGCATATTGCAGAATTTGTTCCCGGTCACCCCGGACCTGTGCAATTTTGAGCAGCCAGTCATACCATTCGACGACCAGTCCCGGACGATCTTTCCGGTCATAAATGACTCCATCCCCGGCGATACCGGCAGCTTTCCCGTAATCGCCTTTCTCGATCGCCAGCTGTATCGCAATTCTCCGAAGTTTCGGATTGCCAAGGTTCGCTTCAAGATAAGCTTCAGCCTCTTTCTGACGTTTTGTTTTTACAATGAGCCCATACTTTATGCTCTGTGTTTCTTCGCTGTCATATCCTGTTCTCTGTTCTTTGTCAAGATCGCCTGTCAGACGTTCGATCTCATCATCGGTGATGACAAGCAAAGCGGCTAATCGCAGCATCTCGATATGCCAATCCCAGCCGGAATAGATTTTTTTCTCTGCAGCCTCATGGCAATAATCGAGAAGGAGCTTTCTGATAGTTTCCTGAGGCCGGGATTCCGCAATAGAAAAAAGCATATCGCAAGCGGTATAAATACAATTCCCGATAGAGCCGTCGCTGTCGTCGGAACTCTGCAGGGCATCGACCATCTGTTCCATGACAGCGGTGCAGATGTAAATGGTGCTTGTATGGTTATTGCCGTCAAGCTGCTTTTTCGCCAGGCGTAAAAACTCGTTTACCGTTTCACCTACACGATTCGAAGTTGACCAGTCGATAAGACCGTACCTGTCGGTCGCACTTCGGATGATCGATTTCAGCTGCTTTTCGTAAAAACCTTTCGATTCATCGGGGTCATGAACGGCAAACGATGCAAGGAGCAGGTTCCTGAACTGGATATTCACGGCAGCCTGTTCGCGGACGAACTGTTTCAGTTCGTCATGCCCGATGTTGTCAAGCATCTCATCGATACGCTTGGCAACGGTTTTGCGCTTTGCGGTTTTTTTTACGCCGGCAGTGCCTTTTTTGGAGGGTTTCTTTTTCAGATCGAGCGTATCCTGCTGCAGGAAAAACAGGACGGCAGCCACATGTTTGCAGACCGGGCCCATGTCGTAGGGACAACTGCAGACATGCTCGGTCACAACCTCGTTGGCAACGACCAGCCGCACGGTATAGTCTTCCGTTCCCTCCACAACCGCTTCATACTCGCCCGGACCTGTTTTTTCAGGTTCATGGACCTTTCCTTTCCTGAAATATGCCAGCCCGCGCTTCAGGATGGTATCGTCGATATATTCGTCAAACCGGTTTAAAGGGATCTGCATGGCTGTTATTTGATGCTTGATGTTATGTTTTTGCATTCAGCATGATACGCTTCGATATCAAGGCTTACCGGCTGCTGGACCTGTACGTTCTTTGTCAATATCATGCTATCGTGAAAACTTTCATAACATCTTTGCTTTGATGTGGATGTGCGCACCATCAACTATCACCTGAAAAAAATATTCAGTGACAGTGAATTGCAGGAAGATTCAGTTGTCCGAAATTTTCGGATAACTGCCACTGTACAAAAAAAGATGCACTATGCTGTTCACGGTCAGACAGCAGCCGAAGTCATTGTTGACAGAGCCGAACACCAGAAAGAATACATGGGTCTGACCACTTGGGAGGGAGCACCCAAAGCAAAAATTCACAAATACGACGTTTCAATTGCCAGGAACTACCTCTCCGGATTCGAGCTTGCTCAAATGCAGCGGATTGTTTCAGCAAACCTCGATATGGCTGAACTTCAGGCAATGCGACGTATTCCCATGTTCATGGCAGACTGGGAACCCCGTCTTAACGGATTTCTGCAACTCTGGGATCGTGAAATTCTTCAGGATGCTGAAAAAGTGATGGCTGAAATGGTTCATATATGGCATCGGCGAGCTTGCGCTACGTGATTCCGATATGAGTGAGGATTTTCATCGAGCAGCATTTTTCAGGGATGCGTCGGATTCCTGTTTGTCGGTATGCGTATCATGATTTGAAAGCGAAACGAGTATCAGTTGTTCAGCATTTCAAGATGCTCTGCAGCCAGGCTTATGTGTTCGAGAGGGAACAACTCTCCTTTTCTTGCAGACCACTGCCTGATCGCTTCTGAGAGAAATTTCGGGTCGCGGCTTCCTGTTTCGCTGATCAGAAAATCAACGGTTGCAAGGAGTTCAAGACCGTATGGAGATTCAAAGCCTTTGATAAGTTTCAGGACTTTGTCGAGATGTGATTTTTCAACAGCGTTCAATTTCGTCTCGATGTATTCCATCACTTCGTTACTGCGTTCGACAACAACTTCAAGCGGTTCGAAAGGTTTTGCGGCTTTCTGTTCAAACCCTTTCAGATAATAGCCGTTCAGTGCATACAGTACATGGCGGACCTTACCGGAATAGGGGCCATAATACCCTTTGGTGAATTCAAGTTTTAACTGCGTTTCTTCGGCTCTCAGCAGGAAATAGCTGAGTTTTTCTGCGGCAAATTCACTGGCATGCTCGCCCATGGCACGGTATTGGTAAAGCAGAAGAAGCAGCATGGCTCTGACCGGCGTCAAACGGGCAGCTGCAGGTTTTTCCTCTTTCGAGAGCAGTTGTTTTATAGCGGATGACGGTTCATAGACCTGAATTTCAATTGGAAGATCCCGAAGCGCCTTTTCTATCTCAACTTTCACGACACTCCAGTCAAGCCCACCGTTCCCGCAACCAAGTGGGGGGAGCGCAATGGATTCGATATGGTAATCGACGATCTTCTTCCGCAAGTCCTGCAGTCCGTCCGTGATCCATTCGATTTTGGACGGATAGCGCCAGTGGTTTTTGGTTGGGAAATTAATGATGTACTGAATCCCGTTCAGTGATGAAACCGGTACGATCTGAACCATGCCGGTTCTGATCTCTTTCCGTTTTACCGCTTCAGTGTATGCGCTGAAATTTTGAGGAAAGGCGTTTTTAAACTGCAGGGCGATTCCTTTGCCCATCACTCCTACGGTATTGACCGTATTGATCAGTGCAGAAACCTTCGCATCAAGTATGTTACCGGTTTTATAGGTGATCATAATACAGTTTTCGTGGAGATATTTTTACGTCGAAACTCAGACTTTCCGCCACCAGACAGGAACACAGGATTTGTTGAGCTTTTTCATTGTAAACGCAAAAAAGCTCAATAGCGTTTATTGGAACATGATGCTTTACCAGCAATTCAGCCTGTTTTTTTTCCTGTCTTCTTAAGTCGGTATCGTCACTTTTCCAGATCCTCGCATTGATTGCATCCCAGTCAAGAATTTCAAGATAGCTTTCGTCGTTGTAAGAAGTTGATGTGCAGCTTCGTACATGCCCATCAGTAAAAAAATACTCCAGCTCGTGCTCCTTGATTTTATCGAGCGAGCTGATAATGTAAACAATTTCTTCCTGCGGATATTTTTTTACACCGTCAAAACCTGTTGCGATCTGGTAAAGCATCGGTGAACGCGGGCCAAAGTTAAACGGGATGTATTCGGATAATTTACCACCGGAGGAACAGGAGTATAAGTCATCCCTGACGTTCAATAAGTGAAATATCTCCGATCTCGACAAAGTATTTATTTGCGTCAGGAGAAAAGCGCGTAGCCAACCTATGCCGTAAGATATGAGGAATATTGTCGATATGTGTAATACGAAACAGCCAGATTTTTTCAGGTCTTGCCATGCTCATGCTCCTGAAATCCCGGATTTTTTCACCTCTCAAATCTATTCATGGCTCCGCCTACTGATTGATCTTTTCGAAGACGTTATGCATCAGTTTCTGAGCGATGAAGGTTTTGAAGGCTTCGTCGTTCATGATTCGATTGAATATGGCTTCATTTCCGTTCATGCGGTCAAGCAGCAGGGTTTCAAGGTGCTGGTTGAATACCGGTTCGAAATTCGAAAGCGTATTGGCCATCGCTGCCTGGCGGATTTTTTCGTTTTCCGTGGCTGCGGCCTGAACCTGATCGAAAAAGAGCTGGTCGGCAGGGGTGAAGTCGGTTATCAGTGGTAATGTTTTTCGGGTTGCTGAATTACCGGAGATTTCACGATGCACCAACCGTCTTTCCTGCGTGCCGTTGTCAATATATGCTATTCAGCAAACGTTATAACATCATTGTCAGGATTTTGCTGGTTGTTTGGCGGCAAACCGGACGATGGTTTTCAGGACCTGTTTTTCGGATTCTGCGGCATGGCAGAGGTCCCATCGCTGCTGCAGATTCAACCAGAAATCGGGCGTGTTGCCGAAGAACGCGGCAAGCCTCAGTGCGGTTGCCGGGGTGACGCCCCGTTTCCCGTTGATAATCTCGTTTATGCGCTGAAAGGGAACATGGATGGCATCGGAAAGCATGCGCTGTGTGATTCCCATAGGTGTGAGGAATTCTTCGAGCAGCATCTCTCCCGGATGCGTCGGGGTTCTGTCCGTCGGTATGCGTATCATATTGTAAAAATTAATGATAATCTATGATTTCCACGTTTTCAGGTCCTGAAACAGTCCACTCGAAACAAATTCTGTACTGACGGTTTATACGGATACTGTGCTGTCCGTATCGATCTCCTGATAAAGCCTCAAGATGATTTCCCGGCGGTATTCTCAATTCTTCAAGAAAAACCACTGACTCAAGCTGATCGAGTTTGCGTCCAGCATGTCGCCATAAAAATGCAGGGCATAATTTCAGTGCCGATTTTGTTTGAACGCCGTTGAAAATGTCTTCTGTTGCCAGATTGCTGAATGACTGTATCATGATAACACGGGATCCATGCTATTTGTTTTAATATCTGAAAAAATCCCGGGTTCTGAAATCACGGTTATATGAATCATTTACGAGGTCTATGTGACAGATGAAAAAAGTGCAAGGTCTATAATACAGTAAAAGTACGCAATAGTTTATTTTTTCATGTGCCGAATCTGAATAACTGGGCGAATATTATCTGGGAGATGTAACCTTTGAGATAGAGGATTATGGCACATTGTGCAGGCTTTGGTTTATCTGTCGTACCCCCATCAATGCCTTCTGCTCCTTTCTGATCATGTTACGCAGTTCGTGGGGAGAGGCCACCTCGGCTTGCGTGCCGAATCGCATGACCCACCGTTTCAACGCGTCGAGCGCACCAGCCTTCAGTTTCAGTACAAGCGAACCGTCGTTTCTTTCCTCGACGCTTTGCGTCGGGTGCCATTCTTATCCTTTTGCCACCTCACAGCCATGCAAGAACGGCTTGCCGAATTTGGACTCACCCTCAACCCTGAGAAAACCCGGCTGATTGAATTCGGTCGGTATGCTGCCGAAAGAAGGTAGAAACGGGGAGAAGGTAAACCTGAAAGCTTCAATTTTCTCGGGTTTACACACTTATGCAGCGTTACCCGACAAGGATGGTTTTTTCTGAAACGTCAGACCATAGGCAAAAGACTGCGAGACACCATCCGAAGTATTACCGAAAAACTGAGAAGGAAGATGCATGAACCAATATCCGAAACCGGAGCATGGTTGAAGAGCGTCGTCCAGGGATTTGGTCTATACTTTGGAGTACCGGGAAATCACAAAGCTCTGAGTAGGTACCGAGAGCTTGTGGTAAAAGCGTGGTTGAAAACCTTAAGACGACGGAGTCAGAAAGGGCGAAATC
>JAAXXY010000012.1 GCA_013334225.1 Chlorobiaceae bacterium | reverse complement strand
GAATATATTGGCTCCTGCTATACAGGAGGCAAGGGGTTTGCTGTTTTACTGACAATAAGAGTGTTATAGGGAATGGTGAAGATGAAGGTGCATCCCTTACCTTTTTCCGATTCGACACTTATGTTCCCGCCAAGCATTTCAACGTATGCTTTGGAAATGCATAATCCAAGCCCGGATCCTTCGTGAGCTCGGGTCAGTGAATTATCCAGCTGAAGAAAACGATCAAAAATCCGATTTTGCATGTCATCTGGAATGCCACTACCGGTATCACTGACCGAAAAAGTCAGCATGGTACCGTTTCTGGTGTATTCAATAGCAATACTCCCGGTACGAGTGAATTTAAGGGCATTCTGGACAAGGTTGGTCAGGATCTGGTGGATCTTTGTCTCGTCACTTACGATGATGCTTTCGCTGTCAGACAGACCTGCTTTACAGCTCAACTGCAACCCTTTTTCTTCAGCTTGCGGCTTGAAAAAGGAGCAGATGTCGTGCAAGATGTCGTTTACATGGGTTTCTGCGGGTTGCACCATGGTTTCGCCTGCTTCAATGCAAGAAATATCGATGAGGTCATTAATGAGATTGAGCATACGATTGCCGCTTTTATGCATGAGGTCGATATATACGGCCTGTTCTTCTCCGGATAAATAAGGATCCTTCAGCAGCTCCGAAAACCCGAGAATGCCATTCATGGGGGTGCGTATCTCATGGCTGATATTGGCAAGAAACGATGATTTCAAGCGGTCGTTTTCTTCGGCTTTTTCTTTGGCGGCGATCAGGGCGTCCATCATTTTTTTCTGTTCGGTGATTTCTTCCTTGACTGCCACAAAATTGATTATCACTCCCTCTGTATTCCGAATGGCGGAGATAACGGCACGTTCCCAGAAGAGTTCACCGTTTTTCTTTTTGTTCTGCAGTTCACCACGCCAGATCTTGCCGTCTAAAATTGTTTTCCAGAGATCCTCATAGACAGATTTCGGCATAAGGCCTGACTGTAAGATTCGGGGATTTTTCCCTTTTGCCTCTTCGGCCGTATACCCTGTGAGATCGGTGAACATAGGGTTGACGTATTCAATGTTGCCCTCAAGATCGGTCATGAACACAACGGTGGGACTTTGCTCAACGGCGGCACTCATTTTTTTAAGTGCCATTTCCGCCTTATTGCGATCGGTGACATCATGAATAATCCCATAGAACAGGTCTTTGCCTTCTATATTGATATTTGTATCGTAGACTTCAACATCCCGAAGAGTACCGTCTGCCATGCGATGCCGGAAAATTACAGGACGGGCTCCCGGCAACCTGCTTTTTTCGATTGCTAACAAGGCCTCTTCAAGAGGGGTGATATTAATATCCCCCATATTCATGGTGCGGAGCTCTTCAATCGGCCAGCCATAAAAATCTGCAGCGGCCTGGTTCGCATCAATGATGTTGGCATTGATGGCGTCAATAACCAGCTGCACCGCTGAATGCTTAGTGAAGAGGGTTTTGAAACTATCTTTACTCTGTTGCAGAGCATCAATATCAGCTTGTTTGCGATCAGTGATATCGATAGCGGTACCAATGATAAAGGGCTTGTTGTTAATTATTATTCTTTTTCCGGAGATTTGATTCCATCGGTATTCAGGGCCACCGTGAAAAAGAACTCTGCTTACCTCTGATTCTTCTGTACCGTTGTTCAGGATCCTCATCATTTTCTGTTCGATCACCGGCCTGTCATCAGGATGAATGTTGTCTATTGCAAAGGTGTTCCGCATTTCACTGTCCGGTTTGCCAACGACGACATCCCGCTCGTAGGCGTTCCACTGAACAAACCGACCTTCGGCATCAAGCATATAGAACCCGCCCGGAATGGCATCGATCAATGCGCTGCTGAACATCTGCTGGTTTTGTGACTCCTTTTGAGCAAGCTTAATATCAGTAATGTCCCGCCCGGAAATAGAGAGCGCTATAATTTTGTTTTCCTTGGATGTAATGGGGGTAATGGTACTGAGAATAAACCGTCCTTCGAGTTCATCAACCAAAGTGATGATTTTACCGGTTCGAAAAGCTTCGTCAGTTTTTTCTTTTCTGAATGCTGCCATTTCATGAGGCATCAAATCAAAAACGTTGATATTGATGCAATCCTGAACCTGCTTACCTATCTTTGTGGCGAAAGCTTTGTTGGCCTCAAGAATGATCCCATTGCGATCCATGACAAATGTTCTGTCGTTGGTATCAAAGGCAGCTTGAAGCGTGTGATAGCGTTCTTCAAAAGAGCGTTTCGTGTTGTAATTATTCTCGCCACTCATAAGTATGGGTGTTTCCTTTTTGATGTAGGTGCGAAATGAGATTTAATCAATATACCAACAGGAAATCTCTTCTTGTTGGCCGATCATTAATAATATAGTAATAATACTGATCACTCACGTCACGACGTCGAGCTCCCGGAAATCCATCTATGGAGTTCCTCCATTACCCTCTACTACTTGCTCTGTAATATTGCAGTGTCGCCAGCGTTTGCGTACATTGTTCAGTGTTTGTGCGGTGTTGTGCATGCTGCGAAATTCTTCCAGAGTCTAAAAAATGCCGAAAAATGAAGAAATCATTAAAGACCACACCGGCGATGCTATTGGTGCTGTTGATGGAAATGGTGTCAAATATGACACTCGCATCTGACGGTATTGTCAGATACAAGGTGACAGCTGTAGAGGACAAGGCAAGAGTAAGAGATTTTGAATATTTATCATACGATCAGGTATATCGTAATGATAAGGAACAAGCAAAGAATGAGCTGCTTCCTGCTGATAAAGAGTCAGAACTGCTTTCTCATGTACCTGTAGGGGGCATGATTATTGTTGAGTTGCTTGGCGCTGATTGGGATATGGCAAATGGTACGAATTGGACATATGTGATACATGATGATAATGGGAATGAATTATTTCGATCAAAAGGATTTGATCACGCGCAACCGCCACCCGCTTATATATCACACGGTATGGCATATAAAACAATATTTGGTGTTGTTGCTACAAAGAAAGAAGTTCAGGCTGCTCCCGAAGAAACGCCATGGGGAGATCGTGTCTATGTTGTTCGTGAGCAAATAGAAATACCGATAGCTCTTCCTGATTCATTTAAAGTTTATGTGATTGACAAGCTGAATAAAAATCGCTGTTGTTATGCTCTTACGAAAAAGGTTGATTGAGCCATAATGCTTTCAGAAAACGAGAAGTCCGATTCATCATCGAGGTCTCATCAACATTCCCCAATATTTCAATGTTGCCGCGTTTGAGAAAAATTAGGGACAACCAGAGATAAAGCAAAAAGTATTTTCAGTTTGTTTCCTTGCCGAAAGAGATTGAATGATAACATCATAAACGGTAATATTCTATGCCGGGAGGGCCGCGACTTGAAGCACCGGGAACCCTGCATCATGTTATCGTGCGGGGGGATCGAGCAGGTGAGTATTGTCAACTTCAATACGGACAGGAAAACGTTTCTCGACCGTTTGGTCATGGTGGCAAAAGTTACGGGGACGGGTATCTATGCATTCACCCTGATGACGGACCATACTGTTTTTTATCCCCTATGACATAGCTATGATTCCCGGTTATCCGGGAAGATAGGGAATCCCGGCGTTTATCGGTCTCAGTGCTTCCGGAAAATTATCTGGCGGTATTTGCGAAAGCTGACGATTATTCGGTTGGTAAAAGCCTATCTTGAATTGTTCCATCCAATAATGAGAAGTTACTGCCTTTTGTTTAACAGGAACCGATGCTATATTTAAAAGCAGGATGGATTTTGCCGGTTTCATTGCTTTTTGACACATATTTTCCTGATTGGAAAAAACAACGAGCTGGGTGGAGAGTGTAAGTGTATATAAAACAAGAGGGTGGACAATAAAGGACTCGAACCTTTGACCTCTCGCGTGTGAAGCGAACGCTCTAACCAACTGAGCTAATTGTCCTCGAAATCTGTTATAGTATAGGACTTGGCGATCTTTTTACAAAGCCCTGATCAGAATTTCTTTTATCAGGGGACTGTATCACATTATCGGATATTTTTCCGGAACAGGTCCATGGCGGCAGGGAACTGGAAATCATGCTTTACCATACCATGGCGGACATTGGATTTTTCATCAATCAACTCATTCAACAATGGAAGATATAAACGAACAAGGTGGAGAACAGCAGGTCGATACCGGCAAGATGTTCAAGAACATGGTTGGAGCTTCCAGCCCGCTTGCGCTTCTTCCCACGTTGGCCCCATTGGCTCCGTTGGCTCCGTTAGCGATGCCGATTATTCATGGCATTTCAGGAATAGCTATTCTGGGGCTTGGAGCTATGGCCATAGGAACAACGGCATACAAAACGATAAGCGCCCTGTCGAGGCATCCTTCACCCGGTGATATCGAAAACGATCCGTTTTTGTGAAAACCGGACGTTTCGCTATTTGAAATGCTGAGCCCCGATATCATGCAATTTTCTCTGACGCATGATATCGGGGCAGACTGGACATAGAACTTCCATATGTTCCTGTAAGAAATTTCGTTTTGACTTCTTTTCGAATTATTGCTCCGTTTGATAGAACCACAGGCCATAACGCCGAAAGGTTTTTCTTCAGCCGCATCCTCGTGTCACCCTTTTTTTAACAATATCCAGCCTCTTTCTCTGCAGATCCTCAAGTTGCAGCTGTTCATTTTTTTCCGGACACAGATCAAGTCATTGAAACCATCTAACCCTCAGGAGGGTTTTTATGAAGGATTTGAATACCAAAATATTTGATAAATGTTGAGGCAGACAGTAACAGGTGCTTATCGCCGGTTCCAGATATTGATCCTGGCGGTTCTGATAACGATTCCGCTCCTTTCCCTGAAAGGATGTACCTGGAAGGAAAGTCCCGTTAATACTGCTGAACCTCCAGCAACAGCAACAGTTCAAAAGGAGAAAAATATGCAATACAACGACTTGACACCCGAAGAAGAAAGGGTGATTGTCCATAAAGGAACGGAAAGGCCTTTCAGCGGCAAATTATACCTGAACAAGGAAAAAGGTACTTATCTCTGCAGGCGGTGTGATGCCCCGCTGTTCCGTTCAACCGACAAATTCGAATCCGGAACCGGCTGGCCGAGCTTCGATGATGCCCTCGAGGGAGCGGTGAAGCAGGTGCCCGATTCCGACGGCCGGAGGACGGAAATCGTCTGCGCGACATGTGGAGCACATCTCGGGCATGTATTCTTCAATGAAGGCTTGACTTCGAAAAATGTCCGTCATTGTGTCAATTCAGTTTCTCTCGCTTTCTTTCCGGAGGCAAACGCCGCCGCCCTTACCAAAAAGGCAATCTTTGCAGGAGGATGTTTCTGGGGCGTCGAATATCATTTCAGTAAAGTGAAAGGCGTGCTTTCCGTTACGTCGGGATATACCGGTGGTAAAAACGATCATCCCTCCTACAAGGAGGTTTGCACCGGGAAAACCGGCCATGCCGAAGCTGTGGAAATTGAATATGATCCGGCACTCGTCAGTTATGAGACCCTTGCAAAGCTGTTTTTCGAGATTCACGATCCCACGCAGCTCAACCGCCAAGGGCCCGATATCGGTACACAGTACCGTACGGCTGTCTTCTATACCGACGAAGAGCAGAAACAAACCGCTGAAAAGCTGATAGGCATCCTGAAGGAGAAAGGGTACCGTGTGGTTACCAGTGTTGAAAAAGCAGGAACGTTCTGGAATGCCGAGGATTACCATCAGGATTATTATCAGAAAACCGGACATCAGCCGTACTGCCATATTTACCAGAAGCGGTTTTAGGGATCGATTTACAGGTTGACAAACAGGGGGGCTGCAATGAAAGCGATGATTCTTGAAAAGATTGCTGATCTTTCATCGGAATCGGAACCGTTGAGGCTTGTGGAGCTCCCCGTGCCGGTTCCGTCCCGTGATGAAGTGCTTCTGCGGGTTAGAACCTGCGGAGTCTGCCATACGGAGCTTGACGAGATCGAGGGGCGCACTCCACCCTCTTTTTTTCCGGTGATATTAGGCCATCAGGTTGTCGGCGAAGTGGTTGATTTTGGTGATGATGTGACGGGTATTGAAAAAGGAAGCCGGAGAGGAGTGGCCTGGATATTTTCCTCCTGCGGCAGCTGTTCATTCTGCAGAGAGGGGCTCGAGAATCTCTGCTTGAATTTTCGTGCCACCGGCCGTGACGCCCATGGAGGGTATGCAGAATACATGACAGCTCCTGCTGCGTTTACCCTTCATATCCCGGAGGTTTTTTCAGATACCGAGGCTGCGCCTCTTCTTTGTGCCGGAGCTATCGGGTACCGCTCCCTGAAACTGGCGAACCTGCAGAACGGTCTTGCGCTTGGTCTCACCGGTTTCGGCGCATCAGGTCATCTTGTCCATAGGCTTGCCCGTTTCCTTTATCCGGACTCTCCTGTTTTTGTGTTCGCCCGAAGCGAGGAAGAGCAGTTTTTTGCCCGGAAGCTCGGTGCTGACTGGGCAGGGGATACTTCGGCAGCTTCTCCGGAACTATGTGCTTCAATCATCGACACCACACCGGCCTGGAAACCGGTACTCTCAGCGCTTGAGCATTTGAGGCCCGGAGGAAGACTTGTTATCAATGCCATCCGTAAGGAGTCCTCTGATAGGTCGATTCTTTCGGATATTGATTATGACCGGCATCTCTGGATGGAGAAGGAAATCAAAAGTGTCGCAAATATCACTCGTGCAGATGTCGCTGAGTTTCTCGAAATTGCTGCAGCTGTCTCATTGAAACCAGAAGTTCAGTGTTATACCCTTCAGCAGGCCAACCAGGCGCTTCTGGATATAAAAAGAAGAAGTATCAGGGGGGCAAAAGTTATTCAGATCGCAGACTGTTCCTGATTCTGTTATTAATCCGGCGATTACGCATCCGGCAACCCCCATACCACCCCCGAGATGTCGGGGTTTCCATCATCATCCCTGACCCTTGACAACTGACATAAAGGGTGAAAACAGTGAAAAAACCGGCCATTTTTCACAGTTTTCTTTTCAGTTCCTGCTTCTTTCATTGATTTTATAATGGCTGATTAACGTATTTATTACGCTTTATGATATATTTTATTTCACTATCCCTTTGCTTTATAACAGTTCTTACTGCTGTCCATGATATCTCGGACGGCAATGTTCAGTAGGAATGATTCCGAAAAGGTTCGGTATTTTATCATGTAACTTTCCTAATGAAAATGGTGCGGTTGTATCTGAACCCAATTTTATAGGTAAAAGAGTATGACTAAAGAAGAGTATCTGTCAATTCTTCGTCAGGGCGCTGAAGTCTGGAACTCCTGGAGAGAAGAAGTTCCTGAATTACAGATAGATTTGTCGGGCGTGGATTTCACCGCTATTTCCCCTCACATAAACTTTGAAGGGATCAATTTTTCTTATGTATGCCTTAAATACACAAATTTTTCTCTTCTTCAACTGAAAAAAACGAATTTTGCTTTTGCCAACCTTGAAGGTGCCAATTTTCTTTTTTCCAATCTCGAGTATGCCGACTTGCGCGGGACAAATCTCAAGAGTGCTTCCTTTGAAGATGCAGATATCCAGCATGCTCTGTTGACGCATGCTGACCTTTATGATACGTTGCTTTCCAACGCCAACTGTAAGGGAGCTGATTTTTCATACGCTTTTTTAAAAGGGACAGACCTTTCGGGTGCGAATCTTGAAAATGCGAAGGTTACCTCTGTAAACTTTGAAAAACAGATATTTTTCAAACTGTTGTTCGACGCACGGTTTGTTCCATCCGAAATGTGGAAACGCAGGCTTGATTTTTTTCTCGATACAAGGATAAGGTGCATGGGAGTGCATACCGCCTCCTGTTACGGAAGTCAGGGGTTCATTCAATTCCTGCGGGATGTGGATTATCTTGAGGAGATATACTCTAAAGTAAGGGGATCGTTTTTGATTTTTATATGGTGGGTTTTTGCTGACTGCGGACGTTCTCTGGGGAGGTGGGCGTTCTGGACACTCATCATTATTCTGCTTTTTGCATTGTTATTTTTATCACTCGGCGAGGAGCATTTTGCACTATTGCATTTTCCCTTCACACTACCGACAATGTTGTACTTCAGCATTATCAATTTTACAACATATGGCTCAACCGATATATCTCCTGTTACATGGATTGCAGCCTTGCTCTCATCGATTGAAGTTATTTTCGGATATATGATGTTTGGTGGACTTATCTCTATATTTTCAAGTAAAATAGCACGACGGGCCGGATGAAAGGTTTGATATTGGTCATGAAAAATTCTGAAAATGAAATGAGTGCTGTTTTTCAGGAACACTACCTTTTTTTCAGATATCGAAAGGTTTTACAAGGGTTTATTCAGGAATCGGAAATATCTTCAGCATTTCTATCACTTCATCAGTCGTATCACATACCGTATAGTAGCTGGAGTGATCGGCGTTTGCCATGTTTTCATCGGCAATCCGGTCAAAAAACCGGAGCAGCGGGTTCCAGAATCCATTGAGATTGAGCAGGATAATCGGTTTTCTGTGGTGCCCCAGATGTTTCCAGGTCATGACTTCCATGAATTCGTCGATCGTTCCGAAGCCGCCGGGAAGAACAAGGTAGGCGTCTCCCCATTCGGCAAGTTTCATTTTCCTTTCATGCATGGTTTCAACAACATGCAGTTCGCTCAGGCCATAATGGGCCAGCTCCCGTTCTTCAAGAAAACGCGGTATGATCCCTTTCACCGTTCCACCGTTCCGCATTACGGCATCAGCTATGCAGCCCATCAGCCCAACATGGCCGCCTCCGTAGACAAGCGTTATTTTTCTTGCCGCGAATTCATGGCCAAGTTCCGAGGCTGCGAGGAAATAATCACGAGGTGCTTTGTTGCTCGAGCTGCAGTACACAGTGACAGAAGAGATCATAAGTGGGTCAGTAATTTAACGTAATGCTGTCTTCGGCTCTTCGATAGACATAGGTTTTCGGATTTTCTATTTTTTTCAGGGAAAACCGTTCCGATGCCCTGTCCCAAAGATCGGGATCCTCGCCGTAATCGATATCCCTGAACCCTTCGAGGGCATGAAACAGCTCCCGTTTTCCGAAAAAGGTGCCTGCGAGAATGCATTCGTTGATATCGATAAGCTTTTCAGGATTGTCCCGGTCTTTTACCATGATCTTTTCATCCGAGAGAAAACCGCCGCAGAGAAGCGACAGGTCTGGAAATTCATGCATAATTGCCAGCCTCGATTCGAGATGGGCGGCAAGGTAGTGATCGTCGCTGTCGAGGAAGGTGATATATCTGCCGAAAGATGCCTGTATACCCGCATTTCTTGACAGAGCGACTTTCCGGTTGTTGTGCTTCATATACCGGATATTGTGGAATCTGCGGATGTAGGGATCGAGTATGTCGAACGTTTCGTCGGAACTGCCGTCATCGACGATGATGAGCTCCCAGTTGCCGAAAGTCTGGGAAAGGACACTTTCAACCGCGTTTTCGAGGTGGCGTGCACGATTGAAAGTCGGCAGGATAACGGAAATTTCGGGTTTCCAGTTGAATCTCATGGTTTTGCATGTCTTATGGCGAACGCGGATACCAGCATACCTGCAACGAGAAAATTCTGGGCGATAGCGTTGTAACGTACATCCATGGTGCCGGGTGAACGGACCAGGGAGAACTGCAGCAGGAACTGGGGGAATACAAGCAAACCTGTAATAATTCCCAACGTTGTCTGGCCGATCATGACGAGATAGATACCTGCAAAGAGCTGGCCGATATTGATCAGTACCGAAGCGATGATTGCGGCGTTGGTTTCCCCGAAAACAGCGGGCAGGGTTCTGATACCGACCTGGCGGTCGCCCTCGATCGATTTGAAATCGTTTATCGTCATGGTGCCGGTACTTGAAAGTGTATAAAAGCCTGCTACGATAAGCGATGGCTGAAGGGAGGAAAGCGTTACATCCGGAGTGTAGGCGATCTGGCCCGCGATCCACGGGATGATGAGATAGGATACGGCTACGATGATATTGCCGACCCAGAGGCGTTTTTTCAGCTTGATGGGGTTTGCGCTGTAAAGATGCGCATTGACGATGCCTATAATGACATAGAACCCGATCAGCGGGTGAATGAGATAACCGGTAATAACTGATAGAACAGACCAGACGGCGATCAGGATGGTTGCGTTTTTCAGCGAGATTGCTCCGCCGGGAATCGGACGGTTTGGTTCATTGATGAAATCGAGATCACGGTCGAAATAATCGTTCAGCATCTGGCAAGTCCCGGTAGCCAGCGGTCCGGTCAGGAGCATGCCAAGCAGAAATTTCAAGCCGGTCATGTCATGCCATCCGAATGCCCCGCTCGACACTGCTCCGCAGAGAAAACTCCACATCACCGGGATCCATGTGACCGGTTTGAGAAAACGGATAAACAGTGCGAGATTTGAAAGTTTTTCTGCAGGTCTCGGCTGCCATTGAAGGGTTTTACGGATGCTCAATGGCTTTTTGAAATTACCTTTGTCCAAAATCACTCATCCTTACAGCTTTTTATTGGAGAACTGCCAAAATATCAAGATAAGATGTAAAACAAAAGAAAGGAACCACATACTGTGAAAGGGAACGTATTATTACACAATATCCGGGGATTTTATTAAAATCATATAAAGATACCCATGAGGTTTTCCTTTAACTTTTGCAGGATACAACCAATACCCTAAATAAGGAGATATGACCATGGCCCGACAGAGCTTGTGGAAGGATATGAAAAAGACCTTTCTGTTTCATGCCATTGCCGCTCATTTCAGCAATGGTCTGATCCCGGTTGCCGTACTTTATCTGATGCTGACGATTCCAACAGGCAATATCTTTTTCGAGCACACGGTCGAGCACCTGATCGTCATTGTTCTTTTGGCGGTTCCTGTTTCTTTTTTTTCCGGCATTCAAGACTGGAAGAAAAAATACAATGCCGCAAAAGCTCCGATTTTCATGAATAAAATCAAGCTCTCGGCCATTCTCTTTTCTCTTAGCCTGATCACAGTGTCTATACGGCTTACCGTTCCTGATGTCATGAGTACCAATACCGTTCTTCACTGGCTCTATATCGTCCTGCTGTTTTCCATGTTGCCGGTAGTAACGCTGCTTGGACATTATGGCGGCAAACTCTCTGCACAATCGAGACAAAGCGCAAAAACGCCAGAAAAAAAAATGAGCCATGCAGATCACGCTTGACCCGATACTTGCCTCGGATGCCGAGGAGATCGTCGATATTTTCAATTACTATACTGAAAACAGCTTTGCCGCATATACCGAAAGACCGATATCCTACGATATGTTCGAGGCTTTCTTTTATTCGACAAGGGGGTACCCGTCAGTTACGGCAAGGGATGAAAATGAAACCGTGATCGGGTTCGGACTGCTTCGCCCTTTCAGTTCAATTTCAACTTTTTCACATACAGCTGAGCTTACCCTCTTCCTGAAGGAAGGGTATACTGGTCAGGGGATCGGCAGGCTCATTCTTTCGTATCTCGAAGAAAAAGGTCGTGATGCCGGGATCACCTCTATTCTTGCAAGTATTTCATCACTTAACGAAAGCAGCCTTCGATTTCATCTCCATAACGGATTCACAGAATGTGGATGCTTCAAAGGAATCGGCAGAAAAAAAGGGGTGACGTTCGATGTGGTGTACTGTCAGAAAATGATCTGAACTTGTGGCGGCATGAGATGATTCCATTAATCAGCTGTACGCAGTATGATTGAAACGCATATACTGGTTGTGTTTTTCACGACTTCTGTTCTTCTTGCCCTCTCTCCGGGACCGGACAATCTGTATGTCCTTGCCCAGTCGGCCCGGAACGGGCGCAGTGCAGGATTCTTTGTCACTCTCGGCCTTTGTACCGGCCTTACAGGCCATACAACAGCCGTGGCTTTCGGCCTTGCCGCTATATTGAGGGCTTCTGCGCTGGCGTTCACTGTCCTGAAATTCATCGGTGCGGCCTACCTGCTCTATCTTGCATGGGGGGCCTTCAGGGCGGCTGTTTCTGCAGCTGAAGAGGCAACGGAGCCCTCCTTGTCAAAAGGGACGCTGTTTCGCCGGGGTATTATCATGAACCTGTCGAATCCGAAAGTATCGCTCTTTTTTCTTGCTTTTCTCCCCCAGTTTGCCGATCCATCCCGGGGTTCAATGATTCTTCAGTTATTTCTGCTGGGAGGAGTCTTTATCCTCGCTACGGTCCTTGTTTTCAGCCTGATAAGTATTCTTGCCGGCGGATTGGGGGACAAGTACCGCGAATCTGCTTTTGCACAGAAAGTCGTAAACAGGCTTGCAGGTACTATATTTGTCGGGTTGGCCCTTAAACTTGCATTTTCTGAACGTTGATTACTTATGCGATTCATTCCTCTCATACCGCTGTCCGAGCTTCCGGACAACACTCATAAAACGGTAAAGGCCGCAGGTCGGTCCATAGCGCTGTTTCATTACGATGGTTCCATAACCGCTCTTGATCATGCCTGCCTGCATAAAGGGGGTGATCTTGGTCAGGGATTCATACAGACTCTTGAAGACGGGGAACGCTATGTGGCCTGTCCCTGGCACGGCTGGCAATATAACCTGAGGACAGGAAAGGCCCCTTCCGACTACCTTGACCGTCAGGCCGTTTATGATGTCAGGATTGAAAACGGTATGATCTGCATATCCGACGAGCCCGTTCAAAAGGCTTTCAGGGCTGAACATCAGGATAATCTGATAGCTGACCTGAGGAATCTCGACTACCTGACGACCCCTAAATCCCTCAATGTGCTCGGTATTTCCGCAACGAACATGAACCCCGATCTGCCGAGACCGTCCACATCGGAAACCGCATTGCAGAATGCTCTCGATTATGCGGCCTCCGAGTTTGGCGCGGCTACGAAAATGATCAGGATCCGTGAGCTGAAATTCAGGCACTGCGAAGGGTATTACAGCCGTCATGAACAGGCTTGCATATGGCCTTGTTCAATCACGGAGATGGACCCTTCGGATGGTATGACGGAAATTTACAGGGCGATGGTACTATGGGCCGATGCAGTTATTCTCGCAACACCGATCCGCTGGGGAAATGCTTCGTCACTTTATTACAAAATGGCCGAACGGCTCAATACTGTCCAGAACCAGATCACCATTCATGACAAGGTACTGATCCGCAACAAGGCTGCTGCATTTATCATAACCGGCGGACAGGATAACGTTCAGGGGGTCGCCGGACAGCTCAACTCCTTTTTCACCGATCTCGGTTTTACCCTTCCTCCCTTTAATTTTATCGGCTGGAGCCGGGGCTGGATAGCGGAAGATACGGAGAACAACTATAACCGTTTTTTCAGGAACCGCTATGTCAAGCGCTCCGTCAGAGAACTTGTGACAAATCTTCTGAAGCTCGTCATGCAGATCAAGAATATTGACGCTTCACATCTCCAGACCCCGAAACCGAAAATCTCGGAAGCAGATAGCCTCACCGAATAGTTGCAGGCGGACGGATACAGGCCTGTTACTACTCCGGCGATTAAGGGTATGAATCCGGTTTGGTGCAAATTGTCAATCTGAGCGAAGCGAAGAATCTATAACACTTTTTTTAAAAACAAGATGGATCCTTCACTACGCTATCCTTCGTTCAGGATGACAGGATCTCTGCCCACCAATCCCGGGCTGAAGCCCCGCATTACCAATGTGCCGCCCCTTCGGGGCTGAACCCATTTTTTTTCATTCCTTTTCCAGAGGCTTCACCCCTGGCTACCACTATCCTGCCCCTCCGGGGCTCAACTCAGTCCTCAGTCCTCTTTCCTCCCACACCCCATTCTCCACACTCACCGTCGCTCACGCATCCGGCTACCACTATCCTGCCCCTCCGGGGCTCCCCATTACCTATTCCCCAGTACCCAATCCCCACTCCCCATTCCCTTTTTTTATTCCGCGGTAATAAGCAATTTTATTTTTTGTACAATTTTCCGTACACTTAAAAGTATGAAATAAAATACAAAATCAGCGTTATGGGCAGGATCAATTTTGAGGAAGATATACGGCCGTTATCGGAATTTCGCGCCAATACAGCGTCTTTGGTCAAACAGGTTAAAACGTCAGGTCGGCCTCTTATCCTGACCCAGCACGGAAAAAGCACCGTTGTATTGCTCGATGTCAGTCACTACCAGTCGATGGTATCGAAAATGGAGCTATGTCCGGGAGGAGATGCCTGCCTGTCGAGTTGTGTCTTTACATGAGGCGGGAGCTTTAGATCAGCTTGATTTCATAATAAGAAATTATTTTTTTATGATGATTGTTAAGATCTTTTCGCCTTATGATCGATCATCAGACGTCTTGCCCCTTTAGAACCTTTAATCCTTTTCATATGCCGGATAACATGTTGCACTCTGTTATGCCTGGTAAACAGAAGCATGCATATAGTCACGCAAAAAGATTTTTTGAGGGGGCCCTGCGTTCGGCCATCCTTTCAGCACTTTTTGCCTCGATCTTTTTACTGGCGTATCCCTTCAGTCTCAGAGCGGAGGGGTTTGGGAATCAGGAGCAGCTCAATGTTCCGATAGAATCCTTTATCATCAAGGAGAAGGGGAATCCGAAGGTTCTTCTTGAAAAGGATATTGACCGGCCTGTTTCTCCGGCAAGCCTTACCAAGGTAATGACCTGCATTATGGCTATCGAAAGCGGACGGCTTGACGAAGATGTAGTTATTACCAGGGAAGCGACTCTGGTTGAGCCATCAAAAGCCGGTTTCACGCCTGGAGAGCGAATAAAGCTTGTAGATCTGGTGAAAGCCGCTATGGTGAGTTCGAGCAACGATGCTGCTTTTGCAATTGCCATTCATCTTACCGGCAATGTCGATACTTTCGTAGCGTTCATGAACCGGAAGGCAAAAGTGCTTGGGATGAACAACTCGAAGTTTACCAATCCGGCCGGTTTCGATAAAGGCATCTATACCGGCAATCATTCCACGGCGGGAGATCTCATGCGCCTTACCGAATATGCCGTGAAAAACCCTGTTTTCAATTCTATTGCGCGCCTTGAAACAGCGGTATTCATGGAACAGTCGACGCACAAGCTCTACAGCCTCAGGACCCATAACAAACTTCTCGATAAATATCCTTATACCGTGGGTATCAAGACCGGCTTTACCGCGCGAGCAGGCAAATGTCTTATAGCGAGGGCTGTAAAAGATAACAAGGACGTTCTTCTGGTGATGCTCAATGCAAAAACCGATCGATGGGGTGTTGCAGCTGAAATGTTTGACAGTGTTTTTACTGCGGGTTCGATAAACCCGGCCATGTTCGCTTCATTGAAGCATAGCGATTCTGTAGACGCGAGCCCGCTTGTCGCATATTCCCATAGCAGGGTTCACAGATATCGCACTGTTGGTCATCGGGCCGGCTCGATGAGAAGATCACACATGATATCGAGACCGGGGAAGTCTTCGAAGCATGAAGTACTTGTATCGAGAAAAAACGGCAAGCCAACAAAACACAATACACTGGCATTGAGAAAAAACGGCAAGCCTACAAAACACAACACATTGGCATTGAGAAAAAACGGCAAACATTCGAAACATAACAATGCCGTTGCTTTTTCCAGGAACGGAAAAAGATCGAAAAGCAATTCATAATCTGGCAGGTACCCTTGGAAACTTAGCGGACAGTCATTGCGTAATCTGATATCGGAAATATGGTCAAGCATATCGTGATGTGGCAGCTTAAGGATTTTGCGGAAGGCAACAACCGTGAAACCAACGCTGCGATCATCAAGGAAAAGCTTGAAGCCCTGCAGGGTAAGATTCCCGGTCTCCTGGGCATTCAGGTGGGGATAGATTTCAGCCGTACCGGCAATTCGGGAGATATTGTCCTGTACAGCGAATTTGCAGACCGCGAGGCGCTCGATGTCTATCAGGAAAATCCGGAACATCTTGCTTTAAAGCCATTTATAGGTCTTGTTACTTCTGAACGAAGGCTTGTGGATTACGAAGCGGAGTGAACGCTGTGTGTTAATAAATAAAAAAAGCGGAAGATCGATCTTCCGCTTTTTTTATATACAGCCTCGATTATCAGTCAGTTTATCCCTGAACGATGCACTCGGCAGGGCATACGGCAACGCATGCCGGAGCGTCTGCATAGCCTACGCATTCGGTGCAGGTACCGGCATCGATGATATAAATATCGTCACCGGCTGAAATTGCAGTTACTGGACATTCCGGTTCACAGGCTCCACAGTAGGTGCATTCTTCAGTAATGTAAAGTGCCATATTAATTTCCTCGCTTGATTGTTTTAAAAAAAGAAAGAACGATTTTAGGGATTTTAGCCAATATAAAATTTTTTTCAGCTCAAAAACAAGAGCGCTTGCTCATGGATTTAAAAACATAAGCAGCTTCACTGAAAAAGCATATTCTTTGAAAGAGAAATCAGCTTTCCGTCAGGAAAAATATAACACCAAATAGCGAAAATTGTTATCCGGAGGTTCTCTGAGAACTTTCAGACCTTCATGATGCAGTCTACCGGACATACCGCAACACAAGCCGCTTCATCGTGATAGCCAACACAGTCGGTGCAGACAGCTTCATCGATTACATAAATATCCTCTCCCGCAGAGATTGCGGTTACCGGGCATTCGGGTTCGCAAGCCCCGCAGTAAGTGCATGTATCGAGAATTCTATGTGCCATGATACTTTTTTTAGAATTACTGTGATTATGTGTCGTTTGTTCGAGGTGAGTATACCCTCCGATAATTATTTAAAAAGAACCTATTATCAGGCAGTATAGTTCCGAAACAAGCTGTTTCTTCATTTATGCTGATATTCACTCCGTATTGTAAACCATATTGAGCGTGTTGTAGGCTTTGTCGATCTCGTTGGCGTACCTGATGGTGATTGCCTTGCGTTTGAGCTTCAGGGTCGGGGTCATGTGACCGTTTTCGACAGTGAAGGGATCTTCGATCAGCACGAACTTGCGTACCTTTTCGTGCGTTGCGAGCTGTCGCGAAACGGTGCGCATGAGTTTCTCATACAGGCCCTGCACGCTCTTGTGCTCGATCAGTTCCTTGTTGCCGGATACCGGGATGTGCTCGGCCGTCGCGAACTCCTTGAGCTTGCTGTAATCAGGCACGATCAGGGCGATAAGGAACGGCCGTTTTTCACCGATCACGACAACCTGGTCTACATAAGGGCTTTCGGCAATCATGTTTTCTATGGGCATCGGTGCGATGTTTTTTCCGCCCGATGTGACGATAATGTGCTTTTTGCGGTCTGTTATTTTCAGGTATCCCTCCTTGTCAATCTCACCGATATCCCCCGTATGGAACCAGCCGTTTACGATGACCTCATTGGTTGCGGCCTCGTCTTTCCAGTATCCTTTCATGATATTCGGTCCTTTAAGCAGGATCTCCCCGTCTTCAGCTATTTTCACCTCCACATTGTTGACAGCCGGTCCGACAGTGCCGTATTTGATTTTTTCAGGCCGGTTGACATGCGTGACCGGTGAGGTTTCCGTAAGTCCGAAACCCTCAAGGATCGAGATATCGAGCGACTGGAAAAACTCGCCGATTTTCTGGGGCAGGGCGGCTCCTCCCGATACGAAATAGCGCAGTCTTCCGCCGAACTTTTTCTTGATCTTCTGGTAGACCAGTTTGTCGGCAAGGGCATGCTGCATCGATACAACTTTTGACGGCCGTCCTTTTTCCTTTATCTGCTGGTGATACTTTTCACCGATACTGAGCGCCCAGTGAAATACTTTCTGTTTTGCCTGTTTTTCAGCCGAGATCTGTTTGAGAATGTTCATTTTTATCCGGTCAAACAGTCTCGGTACCGTGAAAATGATCGTGGGACGGGCTTCCGTCATGTTCAGTGATATGGTTTCGATACTTTCCGCCAGGTAAATGCTTGCGCCGCAGGCAAACAGCAGGTAGTAGCCGCCGGTGCGTTCATATGCGTGTGAAAGCGGGAGGAAAGAGAGTCCGCAGTCTGATTCGTCGAGACGGATGATCGAGGAACAGGATTTCACGTTTTCACAAATGTTCCGGTGAGTGAGCATAACCCCTTTTGGAAGGCCTGTCGTACCTGAAGTGTATATGATGGTTGCTATATCATCAGGATCGACCGGAGCTCTGTCTGCTATCCACGGTTTCTCTTCAATCAGCTTTTTTCCCTGTTCCTTCGCAACGTTCAGATCGGTAACCTCTTCCATTTTTTCCTCGAGGCGGTTCATGATCACCACAAGAGTGAGTTCAGGAAGGTTCTGCCAGATCGAAAGTATTTTTCCGAGCTGAAGCATGTTGGAAACGATGATAGCCTTTGCGCCGGAGTTTTTGAGGATGTATTCGATCTGGTTGGGTGGCAGGGAAGGGTAGAGAGGAACATTGATGGCTCCGATATTGAGAATTGCCATATCGGTGAGGTACCATCCGGGCCTGTTTTCCGACAGGATAGCTACCCGGTCTTTCGGTTCGATTCTGTTCTGCCTCAGAAAGGCGGAGAAATGCTGAACGTCTTCTTCCAGCGCAGAATAGGGAATAGGCTCGTATACGCCGTTTACTTTCCTTGCAATCGGAAATTTAGACTCCTGTCCCCTGAAATGAGTGAAAACAGATGAAAATAGCTCGGGTAATGTCCCGAAATCAGGATTGATCAGTCCCATCAGCGAGAGCGTTTATTGATGAACAGAATTTGAAACTGGAAAAAAACCAAGAAATCCGTCAGAATCTTCAGTAGACGATCAGCAGTAGTATCAACAGACTGAAAAAAACTACATCGGCGTGGCCTTTAGAATAAACAAATATTTAATAATACATTGTTATCTTTGCAAATCGCAAGATCGGCTTTTTATCATATTTTTTCCCTTATTTCCTGATTTTTTCTGCAAATGACAAAAAAATCCGCTCCAAACTGGCTCGGTTACATCGGCCTTGCTCTTGGTGTTCTGCTGATCGGTTATCTTGTCAGTCAGTTTGAACTTGAGAAAGCCTGGGAGCGTATAAGTTCTATCGGGTATCTGTCGGTCGTCATTCTCCTTCCTTTTCTTTGTCTGCATGTCGTCGAGACCTACTCCTGGCTTCAGCTTTTTCCCGGAAAAATCCGCAAAATATCGTTCGTCAAGCTTCTCAAAATTCAGATAATCGCCGAAACGGTTTCCATGACGATTCCGGCAGGGATGCCAATAGGTGAATCGCTCCGTCCCTTTTTGTGCCGACGTTATATGGATATTCCGGTCCCGACCGCAGTTGCAAGCGTCGCTATCCGCAAGCTGATGCTCGGCGCAATCCAGGGCCTTTATACTCTTGTCGGCGCTATAGCAGGATTTTCCTTTCTCCAGAGTGTTTCCTCTCTGATGCTTGGGTTCGAGGGGCTCGGATTTATCCTTGCCGGCAGCGGTGTTGTGGTGTTTGTCGCTTTCATGCTGTTTATACTGCTCCTGCTCAATGGCGGGGCTGCACAGAAAATTCATGGCTTCCTGATGCTTATTCCTTTCCGGAAAGTCAAAGACAGGCTGCTCGAGATGGAGTCGGGATTTCGCGAAACCGACCAGGAACTGAAAGTGATCAGGGAGATGTCGCCTGGAAAGCTGGTAATGGTGATGCTGTATTATCTCGTTGCATGGTTTATGCTTGCAACTGAAAGTTATATTATATTACGTTTACTGGGAGTAGATATTACGTTTTTTCAGGTGCTCGCCATAGATACGGCTCTCTCCATGCTGCGGGCTGTGTTTTTTTTCATTCCATCCGGACTTGGTGTTCAGGAGATCGGTTATCTGGCTTTTTTCAGGGTGCTCGGAATTCAGGACGCGGTCATTGCCGGTGAAGCGTTTGTGCTGGTAAGGCGTTTCAAGGAAATAATATGGTACTCGTTCGGGTATCTGATCATGTTTCTTTCCGGCGTTCACCTTCGAGATGCTGAACAAGTCCGTATTGTTGAATCATGAAGAAAAAGATTTTATTTATTTGCGGATCGATGAATCAGACTACCCAGATGCATCAGATATCGGGGTGGCTGAAGGAGTATGATCAGTATTTTTCTCCTTTTTTCAGTGACGGACTTCTTGGCACTGCAAGAGATCTCGGGCTTCTCGAGTTCACCATTCTCGGAAAAAAGCGTTCTCAGCGTTCGATCGATTACCTCCTTTCACATGGTCTTCAGCTCGATGTTGGCGGTTATATACACGAATACGATCTTGTTGTCACCTGTACTGATCTGATTGTGCCGAAACATATCCGCCGCAGGAAAATTGTCCTTGTGCAGGAAGGGATGACCGAGCCGGAGACGATTCTGTTTCACCTCGCCCGGAATTTTCAATGGGTTCCCCGATGGATTGCCGGAACATCAACGACCGGTCTGTCCGATTTCTATGAAAAGTTCTGCGTTGCAAGCGAGGGTTACCGTGAACTGTTTATACGCAAGGGAGTCAATCCTGAAAAGATCGAGGTCACGAGCATTCCGAACTTTGACAATTGCGAGCAGTATCTGCAGAACGATTTCAAACACCGGGATTATGTGCTGGTCTGTACTTCCGACAACAGGGAGACCTTCATCTATGAGAACCGGCCGAAAAATATCAGGAAGTATGTCGAGATGGCCGGAGAATCGCAGCTTGTTTTCAAGCTGCATCCCAATGAAAATACGGAACGGGCAGTCAGGGAGATAGAACGTTACGCTCCGGACAGCCTTGTTTTCTCCGAAGGTAAGACCGAAGAAATGATTGCCAATTCACGGATGCTGATAGCCCATTTTTCATCGACGATTTTTGTCGGGTCTGCTCTGAACAAGGAGGTCCATTGCGGACTGCACCCGGAAGAGCTGAAAGTACTGACACCCTGGCAGAACAAGTCCGCCTCGAAAATGATCGCCGATGTTTGCCGGCGTGTCATCGATGGATGAAATTACGGAAAACGAATTTATATTGATGCAGACCATAGCTGTCATTCCTGCAAGGGGAGGCTCAAAAGGCCTGAAAAACAAGAATATTTATCCGGTTGCCGGGAAGCCTCTGCTTGCCTGGACCATTTCGCAGGCTTTGGCATCAAAAAGTATCGGGAAGGTTTTTGTTTCGACCGATGATCAGCAAATAGCCGATGTCGCAGTTGCATGCGGTGCAGAGGTGATTGAACGCCCACAGGAAATTGCCGGAGACAAGGCGACTTCCGAATCGGCCATTCATCATGCCCTTGAAATTGTTGAAAGGGATTACCATATACCAGTCGATGCAGTGGTTTTTCTTCAGGCAACCTCCCCCTTGAGAAAGGCAGAAGATATTGACCGTGCTGTTGAACGGTTTCAGCGTGAGCAGGCAGATTCGCTTATTTCGGTTACGAAAGCGGATGATCTTACACTGTGGGAATCCGGCGAAGGCTTGTGGCGAAGCGTAAACTTTGATTTCCGCAACCGCGGTATGCGACAGGACCGACCTTCACAGTATATTGAAAATGGTTCGATCTATATATTCAAACCTGAGGTTCTGAAAACTTACAACAACAGGATCGGTGGAAAAATGGCAGTTTATGAAATGGAGTTCTGGCAGACATGGGAGATCGATACGCTCGAGGAAATTGATTTGATTGAATATTACCTTTTAAAGAAAAACCTGGCAGGCCAGGTTTCTGGCTGATAAAACCCTTACATATCACATTTATGAATTTCTTTTTATCGACCGATCTTGTTATCGGTGTCAACGAGTCGTTGAAACTCAGCGATTATCTGGCTGATTTATCGATCAGGCAGCCCGGGATAATCTATGATGCGAATCTGTCCGGTAATCTCTATTTCCAGGAAGTGTTGAGAAAACTGACCACAGGATATACCAACTCGGTTGTTTACTGCAACGAATTCAAAGGTGAACCTACATATGTTCATCTCGACAATGTTGCGGAATTTTTCCGGAACAACCCGACGGACGGTATTATAGCCATCGGCGGCGGCAGCACCCTCGATCTTGGTAAAGGCGTGGCGATGCTTATGACCAACCATGTACCAGCCCTGTCATTGAAAGGATATCCAAAGGGAGTGAACGACCCACTGCCTCTGGTAACAGTTCCGTCACTGCTTGGCAGCGGTGCAGAGGTCAGTTTCAATGCTGTTTTTATCGATGAAGTCGAAGGGCGCAAGCTTGGCATCAACAACCGGAAGAATTTTCCTAAAAAGGCAATTGTCGATCCCCAACTTTCCATGACAGCTCCGATGGAGAGCGTTATCGCTTCTGCAATGGACTGTCTTGTGCATTGTGTTGACAGTTTCGGTTCGGTAAAGCATACGCCGATAAGCAGGATTTTTTCCATTGAAGGATTCCAGAGAACTTTTTATGCGCTTCAGCAGGGCCAGCTTGACAGGGCTGAATCAAGGCTCGATCTTGCAATCGGCAGCGTCTGCGGTATTACCGCGCTCATGAATGCCAGCGATGGACCTACAAACGGATTTGCCTATTACCTCGGTGTGAAGCACCGTTTGCCACATGGCCTTGCAGGCGCGATCTTTCTCAAGGAGGTCATGCGTTACAACCACAACCACGGATACGAGAAATATGCGCTTTTGAACCCCATGCGTACTTCGCCATCTCCAAAAGAAGCTACGATAGAACTGCTTGAGGAGATGGATGATCTCTACAAGCAGCTTGAGATTCCCAATCTCGTACCGTATGGTTACGCAAAGGGCAATGTCGACGAACTGGCCCAGAAAGCATCTGAAGCGCTGAAAGGATCGTTTTCAGGCAACCCGATTGAATTTACCGAGGATTCGGCAAGGGAAGTAGTTTCACAATTAATTTAAACGGAATTAAAACAATGGCAGGAGCAGAAATAATCGGCCGGGAGGAGCTGGCCGAGATACAGGAACTATTCAGCAGGGAAAAGGTCAACTTGTACCGTTATGGCGGAGGCAACTATAAAACACGGGAGTTCGAGGAAAAATTCGCTGCCTGGATGGGGGTGAAATATGCCCACGCAGTTTCATCCGGAACGGCGGCTATCCATTGTGCTCTTGCCGGCGCAGGCATCGGTCCGGGGGATGAGGTAATCACGACGGCATGGACCTTCATTGCGCCTGTAGAGGCAATGTGTGCCCTTGGCGCGATTCCTGTTCCTGTTGAAATCGACGAAACCTATCATCTCGATCCCGCTGAAATTGAAAAGGCGATAACCCCGGCAACGAAAGCCGTTGTTGCCATTCCCATGTGGGCACCGCCCAAGATGGAAGAGATTGCGGCCATCTGCAAGAAACACGGCCTTATTCTCATCGAAGATGCCGCGCAGGCGCTTGGCGCGTCCTATAAAGGGCAGAAGCTCGGTACCATCGGCAGTGTCGGTTCCTTCTCTTTCGATGCCGGCAAGACCATGCATACCGGAGAGGGCGGCATGATGGTGACCAATGACAAGGAGATCTATGAAAGAGCAGCCGAGTTTTCCGATCATGGCCATATGCATATTCCCGGATTGCCGAGAGGCAAGGACCCGAGAAGGGCAAAAGGGTTGAACCTGCGTATCAGCGAAGTGACATCCGCTATAGGTATCGCCCAGCTTGCAAAGATTGACATGATCCTTTCAAAGGCAAAGGAAAACAAACAGAGGATCAAAGACGGGATCCGCCATCTTGAAAACATCACTTTCCGCCCCTTCAGTGACGAAGCCGGATCTCAGGGAGATACGCTCATTTTCAAGGTAAGGAACCGTGAAGCGGCCCTTCAGTTCGAGGCGCATCTTCTCGAACATGGTTTCGGTACGAAAATTCTGCCGGAAGCTATAGAGTGGCATTATGCCGGTATCTGGAGCCACCTTCTCGGTGAGATCGACCGGTATCGCGATGCAGATCTCGAGAAGCTCTGGCCGAAAACCGGTCAGATGCTCCGCAGCAGCATCTGCCTGAATATACCTGTGCTGATGGATGATGCGACAATCGAAAAGCTCATCAAGGCGATCATTTCCGCATCAGAGAAGATAGGGTAAGGAAGGGTGGACGGAAGACGCGCCGGGAGCCACCGTTATCAGCCATAAACAAAAGAAGCCTGTGAAAACAGGCTTCTTTTGTTTGGAGGCGAAGAGCGGATTCGAACCGCTGTACAAGGTTTTGCAGACCTCTGCCTGACCACTCGGCCACTTCGCCGCTGAAATGAATTGTAAAGGTAAGAAAAAGTTACACGTTTAAAAAGAATTTGTTGAATAAATGCCAAGTTATTATTTATTAATGATTTATAGAGGCAATTATGTTGTATGGATATTGGAAGCGGGAGTAGCCGCGCTCTATATTTTCGGTTAAGAAAACATTTCAACAATCACAATCCCTCAATTTTTATCACCAGCATACAAGCATTTAAATAATCTCGTATACTGTTTTATTGCGCCTTATTGAGCGAAGGTTTTTCAGAGTTTGCCGGATATATGAATCCCTGAAAAAAAGTGGTGTATTCCGACTGGTGTTTATTGATAAGATACCGTAACGGAAAATGTGCCTGTATAGGTTCCTGGTGCCTGATTGGATGGTACGTGAAGAGTGCCACCGACATTCAGTGATGAAGATCCGTCATTTTGAATGGTCCCGGAAGAAATATTCGAAGTGAAGGAATCGATTGTCATTGGTGTTGCATCGGGATTTCCTGCAATTGATATGGTCGCGGATGTTGGCATTATTACAGTGAATGCCATGTTTGACTGCCCTTTGATTTCGAGTTTTGCACTGCTGCGATTTGATGAAACCAGGGAAAGATCTCCGGAAGAAGAAACGCGATTGGAAGGAGTGACTGTAACGGTACCATTGTTCGAACCGGGTGAGATTGTTCCAAAAGCAAGATCCCCGACATCCGTGATTGAAATCGGTTCGACTATGGTTGCCGAAGCGACTGCTGAGGCAGTGCTTGCCGCTTGTACTTCATTAGCTGTCAAAGCCTGAATTAAGAGTACTATCAGTACTTTATTTTTTTTGCCATTCATTTCCGGGGGAAGAAATAGGAATTATGTTATTGCTTTTATTTTACATCAAGCGGAAATGTGGCTTAATGTATTTATTCATTTGTATTATCACTCATATCGAGCCGGGATTTATACAAAACATATATGATTTCGGTTTTTTTTGAATTTGTTGATTTATTTTAGATAAGTCAGTATATTTTATGTATATATTTAGTGTGATAATAAAATTTCGTTTATATTTCTTCATTAGCTATTCCAAAACAACCAACAAAAACATATTATTACATCTAAAATATTGTAACGTAAAGTTATCGTAAAAAATATTAATTCCTATACAATATTGTTCTTTAGCTGACGAATACTGCCTTGATGCTGATGATTCAGGACCATACAAATACAGTTGTGAGCGACGCTATGTCGAGGTAAGAGGAGAAAAAAAAATTCGTGCCTGCTCAGACTGAGAGAGCGGCATTGGGTTGTAGCGTTCTGTTAATCTGCTTTTGTTTGTAACGGCCATTAAAAAGGATCCATCATGAGATGCTTCATTGCAGTTACCACAACTTTTCATCTATTCTTTTTTCTGCATACCGCATATGGTTTTGAGCCGCTTAAGAACAACGGTGAAGCCATAGATCCCACTCGATCGGAAATCATGCAATGGCAGGAGGAAGCTGTCAAAGGCAATGCCGATGCTGAAAACAATATCGGTATCATGTATCAGCAGGGTATCCTCGTAAAGCAGGATTACGCTGAAGCGCTGAAATGGTACAGGCTTGCCGCATCGAAAGGTCTTGCAAATGCTGAAAACAATATCGGATCATTGTATGCACATGGCCTCGGCGTAAAACAGGATTATGCCGAAGCGCTGCAATGGTACAGGCTTGCCGCATCGAAAGGCCTTGCGAATGCTGAAAACAATATCGGCTCAATGTACGAGTATGGCCTCGGAGTAGATCAGGATTACACCGAAGCGCTGAAATGGTATGGATTCGCTGCTTCGAAAGGCAATGCTGCCGCCGAAAACAACATAGGGATTTTATATGCACATGGGTTCGGAGTAGGACAGGACCATGCGGAAGCGCTTAAATGGTTCAGACTTGCCGCATCCAAAGGTCTTGCCAATGCGGCAAACAACATTGGTATAATATATATACAAGGAAATGGCGTTGCTCAGGACTATTCCGAAGCTATGAAATGGTTCAGAATTGCCGCTGTGAAGGGATTTGCAAAGGCGGAAAACAATATCGGGCTTATGTATCTGAATGGCAATGGTGTGACGCAGGATTATCATAAAGCGCTGAAATGGTTCAGGCTTGCCGCATCGAAAGGCTTTGTCGATGCAGAAAGAAACATCGAGTTTATGAACGATCATGATCTTATCACACATCCGGACTATGCCGATACATCGAATAAAGTCAAATATTCAGCACCAAAAAGCAGCTCGGATTCAGAAAACAGAGAGGACATGAGCAAAAAGAGTGTCACGGCAACGCAGGAAAAAATACAGGTTCAGTAGTTATCATTAAGGCCCATTCAACCCGGTTTCAGAAATTATCCTGTCAAGCTGTGATCGTTACCGTTAAACATAGTTACCTTCTTTTTCGTATTACACTGAACATAAACCTTTCGGAATAAAATACTTTAAAAATACTGCTACTGCGTGATGTGCTGAATCTGGTTTCCGCAGTTCGAATCCTCGCTTGATTTCTTCGATGATGTAATCTTTTCCTCCCGATCTCCAAAATTTTTTCTTGTAAATAATAAATACTTCACTGATAACCAGTTACCTGCCCTGTAGCGAATCAAAGACATTTATTGTCCTGATTTGCAGCACAGGTGTGTCAAAATGACCTCTCTTTTAAGTCATTATGATACAATGAATTATGAGAAACTGGCTTTTTGGTTCCGATTTGTTGGAATGAAATAAAAGGCTGGTGAACTTAAATAAATATAATATAATACTATACGGGTTACTTGTCTGATTGTGTTGACAGTTTTGGTATGGAAATTGCTGTATTTTATTGAAGTATATATTTTTTGTATAGCCTTTACCCCCAATACATAGTAAGTATATAGAAGGGAAAAGGATATCAGAAGCTTCCTGAACAGGCCATAAAAAAAAGAAGTATTCTTGGTAAACCTAAAACTCTGCAACAATGAAAAAACAAGTAATCACATTAATCGCCCTCGGCGCTACACTCGGATTGAGCAACCAGGCGCAGGCAGCCGGGGATACAGCTACAGCTACAGCTAAGGCCACAGCTCAAATTATCAACCCAATAGCAATCAAAAACAATAATGGACTGGATTTCGGTTCTATCATTTCCGGTTCCAATGAATCTATTGTGACAGTTAACACAAAAGATGACAGAACATTAGCAAGCGGGGATGCTGTCTTGGTTCAAAATGCAACAACCCCAAAAGCCGCAAGTTTTACGATAACAGGTGGTAAAGGAGCGATGTATAGCATCGTAATACCTGAATCGATCGTTATTTATACCCTTTCAGACAAAATGGAAGTTAACAAGTTTGTCTCTTCATCGACTGGAACCATTCCTGAAGGCGGAGAAGAAACATTCAAGGTTGGGGCAAATTTAGTGGTTCAAGCAAAGCAGCCCGCTGGCGAATACTCTGGTGAATTTGATGTTACTGTCAGTTATAATTAATTAATTCCTTCAGCAAAAATTCAATTCATGCGGCAAGTCTTATATTTTTAAGAACTTGCCGCAGGTATGATCTCTGAATTGTATTATTAAGCTGTGATTCTTTTTTTTATTATTTTAAAATATTCATCAGGATATTTACGTGTTTTTTATGTTTTGATCTGACAGGATCAATTCCCCGGAGCTTCAGGCAGGGATAAGGTTACATTTCTGAGCCGCTGCTAAAATCAAAGAACTCTTTCCTGCAGTTCCCGGTACTGCCCGTTCCAGTAATTATTCGAAGATGGTTTTTATCACCCCGAATGCTGATGAGGATGCCACCATCCGTCAGGTTGCCATGCTTTTTTAGGACTATATCACATTTCTATTTATTTTGCTCTTTGCCCCATATCAGATGTAACAATATATATTTATCCTTGAAATGAGATTTATTGGTTCGCTCTCTTACAGGTATCTTGTTTTTCTTGTTATGCTTTTTCCATGCAGGGTATTTGCTGAAGAAAACACTATCACATCTTCAAATTTTTCATTGCAAGACCTTCTGATTACACCGAAAAGGGTTGTACTTGAAGGTAAAACAAGATCAGCAGAAATAATATTGTTGAACAGGAGCGATAAAACGCTTTCTTACAAGTTGTTGTTCGTCAATTACCGAATGACTGACGATGGCAAAATGAACTCTATCGATACTCCTGGTGTCGGAGATCGATTTGCCGAGAAGTACCTGCGCTTCACTCCACGCCGGGTCATTCTGGAACCCCAACAGACGCAGATGGTTCGCATGCAGCTTATGAAGCCCGATACGCTTTCAGCAGGAGAGTACCGTTCCCACCTTCTTTTCCAGGTCGTACCATCAGCTTCTGAAGCGGTCGCGCAAACCGAAAAGAAGCAAGAGCGCGGTATTCAGATCAAGCTGATCCCGATTTACGGAATATCTATTCCTGTCATTGTACGTCAGGGCTCATTGAAAGCGAGTGTCCAGTTAAACAATCCGCATATTGTTTCAGAAGCCGGCGGGAAGGTAAAAGCGATTTCGTTAATTCTGGAACGTTCCGGAGATCGTTCGGTTTATGGAGATGTGACAGTTACCTGGAAGCGGCCCGGAAGTAAGGATATTACTGTTGGAGAGATAAAAGGCGTTGCAATCTATACTCCAAATGCAAAACGTGAAGTCCTCGTGTCACTTTCTCCTCCAAAAGATGTTACTTTCCATGGAGGGCAATTGAATATCAGTTTTGTTGAACCCCAGGATGGCACTCAACCGTTAACTGCAGAAAGCACCATTCCACTTCCCTGATGCTTTCAAGACAGGTTCTGCTGCTGCTTTCATGTTGTGCATTGTCAGCTTGGGTGAACAATCCGGGTTTGACCTGCGCTGCAGATATTCCTGTTGTTACCAAAGAGCCTCTTTCAGCAGTTCCGCCAATCAATCCACAACCGGATATAGTGCTGAGTGAAGACGATCTGCTTCTCTGTCTGCTGCAGATCGACAAAATCAACCTGAATGTCATGCTTGCAATCTATGCAAAACCATCAGGGACATTCATTCCACTCAGCCAGATTTCGCAGTTTCTCGAACTGGGCATAAAAACGGATGCTGTAAAGGGAACTGCTGAAGGGTATGTTGCCCGTCCGGTGAAATCCTTTGTTCTCGATATGGCGGAACGGAAAGTCCAGGTTGCTGGAAAACAGTATGATTACGATCCGGCAAAGGTCATCAGAATGCCCGACGATATCTATGTCGAGAGCAAACTGCTGGCACAGTGGCTCTCCATGCGTATCGAGGCAAACCGATTTGAGGCTGTTGTCAATGTCATACCCTTCGAACCGATTCCTTTACAGGAACGGCTTGCACGGGAACGGCGAGGCTCGAACACCTGGGGATACGGCAATTACAGTTCTTTGGGCTATCCGCTCGTGAAAACGCCTTACCGTTTTATCGACTGGCCGAGTGTCGATCTGACACTTTCAACGCTGAAGGGCTCGTTGAATGCAGGATCTTCACCCGGTGCCACTGGAAGTTATACCGGATCTTCATCCGGAATATCCACAAGCTATTACCTGAACATGACGGGCGATCTGTTGTGGATGAACACGAAACTCGATGTCGGAGGAATTTTATATGGAGAAAACTCATCGTCACAGAGTAACGGAGGGAACCTGGTCATGGAACGGGTGGATCCTTCCGGAAAGCTTCTTGGACCACTCGGTGCACGAAGGTTCTCGATCGGCAATATCAATCCGCTGTCGCTGCCGCTGTTAAGCCAGAACGCGGGTAACGGGGTCATGGTCAGCAGTTATCCGGTCAATCAGGCATCCCTTTTCGACAAGGTTTCCCTGAAAGGGTACCTTGCCGACGGTTGGGATGTGGAACTTTACCGGAATGGCAGCCTGCTCGATTACCGACCGTCCAACCCTGAACATGCCTATGCATTTGTCGATATTCCGCTGGTTTACGGACTGAACCGGTTGAAACTGGTTTTCTACGGTCCCCAGGGCGAAAAACGCAGTGAAACGCATGTGTACAATATCGGCTCGAATATGATGAAACCAGGCTCTTTCTGTTATCAGGTTGCAGCGACCGACGCATCAGCTTCGATGTTTCCCACGACGCAGACCACAACCATGAACCGGCAGCAAGGTACGGCACTGACCTGGAGAAGTACATTCGGTATCAGCAAAAGACTGACTATCGACAACTTTCTCGCTTCTGAAATGATAGATGGCGAGTGGAGAGATTATGTCGGTGGAGGATTCACCGGATATCTGAACATGGTCCAGGTCGATGTGCAGGTTACCAGGGATCTGACTTCAAGCCTGCTTGCGAAACAGATAGCCGTACAGTCGAGCTTCGATCCGCTGCTTTTTTCGTTTCAGTTGGCAGATTATGACAGTTCCTGGAAATTCGGTTCCGGCATGACTGTTTATCAGCGGCAATGGAAGTTCGGTGTTGATGGCCTCCGTTTCAAGTTTCCTTTTTCCAGGGTTTCATCCTGCAGGCTTGCCCTCAAATATACTGAAACCGAATATTCGCCTGATCACACCGAAAAAAATGCAGCCATTACGAACTACAATCAGCTTTTGGGTATAAACAACAGCAACAGCGTGATTTTCCAGCGTGTGCAGAACGGGACAACCCGGCAGGACAATGTGACCGGCACTTCCTATATCAATTTATTACGCGGCCATGTTTCATTGAGGGGCGGTGTCGATTACCGGATACTTCCTGACCGCATCATCAACAACATCGAAGCTACGGGGGATATCCGCCTGACAAAGACCTTTCAGATGATCAACACGCTCGGCTATTCTCCCGGTAACAGTACGTTCAGTGAAGCTCTGACCCTGAACTATACCGCACCTGCATTTGCGCTTGCATTGACCGGCAATTACAGGACCGATCAGAACTGGTCTGCCGGTATAAGGTTGTCGATGAACCTCTCCCGCGATCCCAGCCGCAACAAATGGGTTCGAGACGGTAGCATGCGCAGTCAGCAGGGGAGTATTGCCGCAAGGGCATTTCTCGATGAAAACCGCAATGGTACATTCGATTCAGAAGAGCCGCTGCTCAAGGATGTCAGTTTTTTCATAAACGGCCAGAATAACAATACCTTGACTGAAAAAAACGGTATAGCCTTCATAAAAGGAGTTTCAGCAAATACACCTGCCGATGTTTCCGTATCACCGACAACGCTTGAAAATCTCCTGTGGGTCCCGTCCGGAAAAGGATCGTGTGTAGTTCCACGCCCGGGCCGTCCGGCGGAAGCTGATTTTCCGATCATCGTAACGGGTGAAATAAGCGGAACGGTCACCTGGCGTAAAGAAGATTCTTCAAAAGCAGCACCTGGTATTATCGTTCAGGCCGTCAACGGCAAAGGCGATGTCGTCGGAAAGACCCTTACCGCATATGACGGATTTTTCGAACTGAAAGGGGTGCCGCCCGGGGAATTCACACTCAGGGTTTCACCAGAGCAGGCAGAGAAACTTGGTGTTGTTTCACCTTCAAAGAGTGTCGTTATACCTCCGGAAGGAGCGTTTGTCGACCAGATCGATCTTAATCTCGAAAGTATATCAGCGGATGGAACCGGAAAAGAGTGACCGTACCTTTTCAATTCATCAGATCGGCAACAATAGTCGCACGGTAATCCATGCAACGAATCTGTCGTTCCGCAATGAAGGGTAGCGGAATGAAGAATACATTTTATCACTATCCAATAAGTTCATGGATTTTTGCTTTGCTTTCTATGAACAAGTACTGCTTTCAGCATATTCACTGACCATAAATTACGGATTTATCGTTCATGGTCCATGTGCGGTAGCCACTGGATATGGGGAACTCAGAATTACATTTTTGCGCAAAACCGGATTGATACCTTTGATCGCCGGAGTAATAAACCAATATATCGCCCCTGTCGGGGCTGAAACCCAAATTTTATAATGCATTTGCCCCGGTGCTGACACAACCGGCTACCAATATGTCATCCCTTCGGGATTAATGGGGAATGGGTGAAGAGCCCCGGAGGGGCGGAATATGGGTAGCCGGATGCGCAAGTGCCGGAGAAGATAGCGACATCACCCTATTTTATTTCTTCTCAGCTCCGGAGGAGCGGCATTTCGGTACCGCGGGGTGACAACCCCAGGACTCTTGGATATGAGATTATTCCTGTCATCCAGATTGTTCAGAAAAGGGTTACGGATTCTTCGGCTGGATACAGGTGGCTCGGAATGACAAGATAGGAGCTATTGTTGCTGACCAGGATTGACAGCTTTAATCATTGGAGTAATAAAACGATGTCCGTGAAATCAGATAATGGATAATGAACCCTGATTTTAATGCTCCATAGCGGTCTGATGACTGCCGCTGTTTATATCTTCCGCTTCAACGCGCTCGATACAGTCCTTTCTGATATATTGAGGATTGTTGACCTTCGGGGAGACAGGGTAGAGCTCAAGAATGCCATCGAGTGAAGGTGCGAGAAGCTTGTTATTTTGCGGGTTTCCGGCATCGAGCCACATCTTCCAGTTTTCCGGTTCCAGAATGACTGGCATCCGGTCATGAACACTTTTCATTTCACGATTGGCATCTGTTGTGATGATCGTGCAGGAAATAACCTGTTCATCATTTGAACCGGGTGGATGCCACTCTTCCCACAATCCGGCAAAAGCCATGGAGGAGTTGTCTTTACGATGGATATACCAGGGCTGCTTGCGCCCGCTGATCGATTGTTTCCATTCGTAGAAACCGCTGGCAGGGACCAGGCAGTGGTTATGGTTCAGTACATGACGGAAATACGGTTTTTTCGCGAGGCTTTCCGCCCTTGCATTGATCGGCCGTATTTTCGGCAGGTCTTTCGACCAGTGCGGGATCAGTCCCCATTTTGCATTGGTGAAAACAGCTTTGTCACGCCTGCCGAGAAGGGTGGTTATCGAACTTTCAGGAGTGATATTGTATCCAGGGCTGAAATGATAATCTTGAGCTTCTTCAAATGGAAGTTCGAGCTGACGAAGCAGTTCTATGAAGTATTTCAACTCGAAAAATCCGAACCTGCCGCACATATTCCTTTTTTCAGGTTTATTGCTGTCATTGTCAAGTTATGGAAACTTAAGAAATGCTTGCCAAACATTTACGGAATCAGCGACATAAAACGGTTTTTGGAAGATAGTGTTATTTCTTTTTTTTTACTTTTATACTGTGCACTGTGCAGAACGGCATTAATTCATCCATATGAGTTTGATACTCATGCGATTACAGATATTATTGCTCCGGCAACGATAAGTCGCAAGGAAAGCCTTGAAACGGAGCTGTCATTCCGCAATGAAGCGTAGCGGAATGAAGAATCCATAAACGTTTTCAGAAAAAAAGAGAGATCATTCACTACGCCAAGCTTCGTTCAGGATGACAGGAAAAATCTCCTATCCGTCTGCGACCTGTAGTAGCGACAATAGTAACAACATAATCGGCTTGTCTTTATAATGGAAATCATTTTTCTTTCGATTATCACCATCCTGCTTGTTTTTGCCATCTACCGGATCATCCGCGATGCACCACTGAAATCCGAACTTGAAAGGCTTCGTGCAGTTGAACAGGATTACCGGACATCGGCATTACAATGCGAAACGATGTCGAAAGAGGTTGAACAACTGAGAATCGACAAAGTTGTACTCGAATCCGATCTTCAGAGCCGGCACCACATTGCCGAAGAAAAAATCGCTTTTCTTCAATCGTCGGAAGAGCGTCTGAAAACCGAGTTCGAGAATCTTTCCCGCAGGATTCTCGATGAACGTGGCAAGTCGCTTGGCGAAGAGAGCCGCGAACGGCTGAATAACCTTCTTTTGCCTCTTCGGGATCAACTCGATGCTTTCAGGCGAAGGGTGGACGAAGTCCACAGGAACGATACCGAGCACTCTGCCCGTCTGATGGAGCAGGTGCGCCAGCTGCAGGAAATGAGCGTCAGGGTGAGTGATGAAGCGAATATGCTTGCCCGCGCCATCAAAGGAGATGCAAAGAAGCAGGGTGACTGGGGCGAAATGATCATTGAAAGGATATTCGAAGCCTCGGGCCTTGAAAAAGGCCGCGAGTATCTCTCACAGGAAAGCTTCAGGGGTGATGACGGCGGACTCAAACGCCCGGATTTTTTGGTGATGCTTCCGGGCAGCAAGGCGGTTATTGTCGATTCGAAAGTTTCACTGACGGCGTATGAACGCTATTGCAGCCTTGATGACGATGCACGCCGCCAGCAGGCGCTGAAGGAGCATATCCAGTCGGTAAAACGTCATATAGCCGCTCTTCAGGAAAAGGATTACAGTGACATCGGAGGTAACCGGACGCTGGATTTCATTATTATGTGCATTCCGATTGAGCCTGCATGGCAGGTTGTCATGCAGGCCGATCCTGAGTTGTTGTATGATCTTTCAGACAAAAATGTCGTCTTGTGCGGACCGGCAACCCTGATGATTACGCTCAGGATTATTGCCCAGATCTGGCGCAGGGAGAATGAAAACCGCAACGCAGAACTTATTGCAGAGCGGGCAGGGAAGATCTACGATCAGGTCTGTCTTGTCTGCGAGGCACTTGGTGATGCTCGTAAAAAGCTCTCAGGTGTGAATGAAGCATTTGATCTCGCCATGAAGCGTCTCAAGGATGGAAAAGGAAACCTTGTCGGAAGAGTGGAAGAAATTCGGAAGCTCGGTGCGAAAGTAAGCCGTCAGATACCTATGGAGCATTCAAGCGATATCGGGAGCTTTCAGGCGGAAGGTGATGAAACGTAAAACATCACTTTCAGTTACATTGACGATTGTTCAAATACCAGGATTTCCCGTTCGATATCATCTCCCGAAATGTTCTGGGCGACTTTAAGGTCGTAATCCATCTGCAGTCCGAGCCAGAACTGGGGTGGAGTTCCGAAATAACGGGCAAGCCGGAGAGCTGTATTAGCTGTAACGCAGCGTTTTCCTGAAATTATTTCATTGATACACCAGACAGGGATATGAATATCTTCTGCGACCCTTGTTTCGGAGATATTCATAGGGTTCAGAAAATCTTCAAGCAGAACAGTACCCGGATGAAGCGGCTCCATTTTCCTTGCGGACATTGCGTGATCTCCTCGTTCTCGTTATAACCTCAATTTTCCCGTCTGTTGCCCTGTATGTTCAGGTTAACATTTTTATCAGATATCACGCATTTTATTTCTTTCTTAATTACCGTTTTGCGTTTGCAATAGAAATATTTTACAGCCTTCGGTTGAGCCGGTATACTATTTGCCGTGTTCTGCAGTCCCGGCAGTTTTCTTGTTTCAGGACGATGGAAATGATGGATGGTGACTCGAAGGGAAACGATGCCCTGATTCAAAAAGGGAAGCATCCGGAACCTCAGGGCTTGGAATGCTTCCCTCAATGTGAAAGTTCAGACAGGAACAACGAACATCTTTTCCAGCTTATCCGACATGTTTGCCGGCCATAACGAGGGTCGGAGGTGCACCAAGGTGCCTGCCGGCCAGGAGGACATTCCAGTAGAGTGGTTCAAAGCCAAGCTTGCCGTACCAGTTCATTTTTGTTTCTTTCAGAAGCGTGAATGGCCCGAGCTTCGGCATCGGGTATTTACCCGGGAGCGGCTCTATCCTGTAGTTGAAGTCGATCAGCGATGAAGTGCCTTTGGAGTAAACGATAAAGCAGGTAGAGTGGCCGTCGTAGATTTCTTCGGGTTTTACACCGTGGATTTCAGCCATGATGTTGAACACTACAACGTCAGCTTCATAGTGAGCAACTGAACCGGCTTTGGAAGTAGGTACGTTCGTGGCGTCGCCGATAACGTAAATCCTTTCATGTTTGAGAGCTTTCAGTGTGTTGTGGTGTGTCGGAACATAACCGATACCGTCATCGATCCCGGAAGCGCTTATCACTTTGTCGCCAATGGTGGTTGGCACAATGACCAGAAGGTCGTAATTGACCTTGTTGCCCTGAACGGACTCGATATATTTCTCCTTGCCGTTCACCATGCTGAGGTCGAAACCCGTCGTGATTTTAATGTTTTTCTCTTTCGCTGATTCGGTAAATACTGCGGAAGCTTTCGGTTTGGTGAAAGCGCCTTGAAGAGGAGTTACATACTCGATCTCGCATTTGTTTCTGATCCCGCGTTTCTTGAGGTACCAGTCGGTAAGGAAAACGAATTCGATGGGAGCTACCGGGCATTTGAAAGGAAGTTCCGCAACGTCCATAACGATTTTCCCGCCATCGAATTCCTTGAGTTTCTGGCGAAGTTGTTCAGCTGCCTCGAGGAAGTAGAAGCTGAATGCCGTTTTGCCCCAGGTATCAATCAGGCCGTCGTTTTCTTCCGGTGCCACTCTGCAGCCCGTACTGATGACGAGAAAGTCATAATTGAAGGTATGGTTCTTAGTGGTGACCTGCTGCTTTTCGGGATCGATCCTGGTGATTTCATCAATCACGAAATTGATGCCGGGAATAATGTACTTTCTCCTCGACTTCACCAGCTTTTTTGAGTTTTCAAGCCCGAAGGGCACGAAAAGAAGGCCCGGCTGGTAGAGGTGATTGTCGTCACGGTCGATAATCGTAATTTCCCAATCAGGAGGCAAATGCCTTCTCAAGTTATTGGAAACGATCGTTCCACCTGTTCCAGCACCTAAAACAACAATCTTTTTTGACATTGAATTTGCCTCCAATTTTAGGCATTAATAAGATTAATCAATTGATTTCTCGTTCAATTCCCGTATACCGGTTTTTGCCGGTTCATCGCTATCCGCTTTTTTAATCGCGGTTGATGTTTTCAAGGGAATCGGATTATTTCAAATTGTCTTTTTCTTTCGTTCGATGTTCTTTTACAGGAACACAAGCTCTTTTGGAAGGATTTCAACAGTATGAAACCTCCGTCAGGAAAAAGTTTTAAGCTTTGAAAATTAATCCGGTGTATCAGGGCTCGTAATTGCTCAGGGTTTGCTGCTGACAGTGGATATAAATGCAAACCTATTATATTGAAAAATAAAGAGTTACGCTCTCCCTGCCTGATGCTCATGCAATACTTCGCAATTGTTAAAATATATATAACTATATGCTTAAATACAAATAATTACATCAAGTTGATATGAGTTGTATAAAGTATTAAAATATTATGTTTTAGTGGTATTTTGCGTTTACCTGCCAAAATAATCGGGTGTTTTGTCGAGGCATGAGCATCACTATGATCCGGTTCGTTTATCATCGAGGATCAATTTCCTGATTTTGGGTCTCCTCGTTTTTATTTACCCGGTGCGTTTCCGCAGGATGAGAAGTTATAATGCGATTATTTGTATATTATTTAAGAAACTTAAGATAGATGCCCTTTCCAGTAGTCTGATTCACTACGGTTTTTCTCAAGAAACCAGGCGTTGTTATTTCAAATGCAAAATGAATCGACCCTTGATCTATTGTTCCCGTTAAAAAAGTTCCACAACTCATAGGTTTCATCAAGAACATGAATTGCATAATCAGTATTTCAGAATGTTAATGCAAGTCTTTCGCATTGGATGATGAATATGCGTATATTATACATCAAAATTAAAAGATAAATCTTTTTTCCCTTTGTCCTTTCAGACTTTAAAACAAAGCGGTATGCCCCTGTCAAGGCTGAAAAGAATTGAATCATATCCCTCTGCCATTCTTCTTGTTATTATTGTCAAGCTTTTCTTTCTGCTTGTTTCTGTTCCCACTTCAGTATTTGCACAAGCCCAGCCAAAAAAAGCTACCCTTATAACCCTCTGGGTACCCCAGGCACAATTTGCAGGATATTATGTCGCGATTGATAAAGGTATTTATCTCAAACATGGGATCGATCTGAAAATTCTGAGAAGCGGTGCCGGTTACGACACATTTCAGACATTGAAAAACGGTCAGGCGGATTTTGCCGTACTCTGGCTTGTCACAGCATTGAAAGAGCGCAGTGCCGGTTCGAAACTTGTCAATATTTCCCAGATAGTACAGCGCTCATCGATGATGCTTATTTCTAAAAAGACAAGCGGGATAAATGGGCTTCAGGACATGAGGGGGAAAAAGGTTGGGTTATGGGAAGGAGACCTTGGGATTCCAGCGCGTACACTTTTTAAAAAAAACGGGATCGATATCAGGGAAGTCCGTCAATCGCAGACGGTGAATCTTTTTTTGCGGGGCGGAATTGACGTGGCCTCCGCCATGTGGTACAACGAATATCATGTGGTTCTGAACTCAGGGATCGACGCAGATCAGTTGAACATCATCTTTCTTGATAAACTTGGTATGAAATTTCCTGAAGACGGGCTCTATACCATGGAAAAGACCATTCAGTCAGATCCCGAACTTGTCCATGCTTTTACACAGGCATCACTGGAGGGCTGGCGATATGCTTTCGAACATCCGGAAGAGACAATCGATATCGTCATGAAGTACATGCGTCAGGCTGCGGTTCCTGCAAACAGGAGTCACCAGAGGTGGATGCTTTTAAAAATGAAAGACATCATGACGAAAGCCGGTGACCCGGGCAGTTTTGGCGTTCTTCATAAGGAAGATTATGATGCGGTATGCAAGATGATGTATCAGGAAGGTTTGATCAGAAACTTTACCGGGTATGCAAATTTTTTCAGGGGAAACCATGCGGGCAAGTAAAAGCATCGTCATAAAACTCATTATTGTGATCATGCTTTCCTGCACGGTTATTTTTTCAATAACACTGAGTTACAACTATTATCAGTCGAGGGTCATACTTGAAAGGGAACTTGAAAGCAATGCCCGAAACCTTGCCCTGTCACTGGTGAACAGGGTAGAGGCCGAGCTTTTGTCTGTATCAAAAGTCGCGGACGGCATGAGCCGTATGCTTGAAATCTGCAGATATGATGAGCAGGTTCTCCATTCACTTTTAAAAACCACGGTTGACGAGAATCCTTCGATATACGGCTCTTCAATTTCATTCGACCCATTTGCTTTTGACAAATCCCGTCGTTTGTTTGCGCCCTATTACTTCAGGGAGAATGGGATCACTCAGTTCAAACCTCTCGATAAGTCATACAAGTATCTGGAATATTTGTATTGGGACTGGTTCCAGATTCCTCGTGAACTCGGCAGAAGCGAGTGGAGCGAGCCGTATTTCGATGAAGGCGGGGGGGAGACTCTCATGGCAACATATTCAGTTCCTTTTTATGAAATACAGGATGGAAAAAAACGTTTCAAAGGAATCGTTTCAGCCGATATGGGACTCGAATCGTTGACAAAACTCATTTCCTCGGTGAAAATTCTCAATTCCGGTTACGCTGCCCTTTACTCCCGGACAGGTATGGTTCTTGCCCATCCGCTGAAAAATGTGATCATGAATGAAACCATATTCAATATTGCAGAGGAACGCAAGGAACCGTTGATCAGGGAATTCGGCAAAAAGATGATTGCCGGTGAATCAGGTTTTGTGCATTTCTACAACCTTGGCGGGATCAAAAGCTGGATGTATTATGCTCCGATCCGTTCAACAGGGTGGACACTGATTGTTGTTTTTCCGGAATCTGAACTGCTCGAAAACGTCAGGACACTCAGCTTGACCATGGCTGCCATAGGCGTTACGGGAATTATTTTACTTACACTTACGGTGGCGTTTATAGCACATTCGATTACAAAGCCTTTGCGGCAGCTGGCAGCGGCTACTCAGGTCGTTGCTTCAGGAAACTTCGAGGTTGCTTTGCCCGATGTTCACACGCAAGATGAAGTTGGTATTCTGACGAACGCTTTTCAAATGATGACAAAGTCACTGAAAGATTACATCAGGAACCTGACCGAGACAACAGCTGCAAAGGAACGGATTCAAAGTGAGCTGAAAGTTGCCGGCGACATTCAGCTGAGCCTGTTGCCCCGTATATTTCCGCCGTTTCCCGACCATAAAGATTTTGATATTTTTGCCCTCATGGATCCTGCCAAGGAGGTCGGTGGTGATTTTTACGATTTCTTTTTTATCGACAGGGACAAGCTCTGTTTCCTCATTGCCGATGTTTCCGACAAGGGAGTGCCGGCCGCACTTTATATGATGGTTACAAAAACACTTTTGAAATCAGAGGGACAAAGGCTCGGAGATCCGGATATCATTCTTTCTTCCGTCAATAATATTCTTGCAGTGGATGACGACAGCTGCATGTTTGCAACTGTATTTCTTGCTGTTCTCGATTTGAAAAATGGGGAAGTTCGCTTTGCCAATGCAGGACATAACCCTCCTTTACTGGTCAAAGAACATGAAGTGAAATGCCTATCTCTTCATACAGGATTTGTGATCGGACCGATGCCGGATTCCTGTTATAAAACAGAAAAAATAACCCTCTCGCCGGGAGACATCCTGTTTCTCTATACTGATGGCATAACTGAAGCAAAAAATCATGAAGAAATGCTTTTTGGGGAAAAAAGGTTGATAGAATCATTGAACAAAACTCCGACAGATTCGGTAAAAGAAATGATATACAGCATCAGGGAAAATGTCAGGATATTTTCACAGGATTGTTCTCAATCAGATGATATTACGATGCTTGCCATAAAGTATAATGGACCTGATGAAACAAAATAGTATTCAAGAAAATTGAAATGCCAAGAATATAATATTAACAAGACTTTGCAGTAATCTTTTCTTTAAGGAAGTATGAAAGTAAAATGAAAATAAAATTACGAATACTTGCAGCTTTCATTACAGTCTGTATTCTTATTGCAGGATGTACTCGAGAGAAGCATTATATAAGAAATGTCGAAGATGCCAGGAATGCAAAAATAGGCGTCACGATAGGTAGTACCATGGAATTGAGTGCTCATAAAATATTTCCGAATGCAAAAATTGAAAGCTTTGATGATATTATGGATGCCGTTACGGCATTGAAGTCAGACAAACTGGATGCAGTAATCACATCTTATCTTTCCTGCTTCAATGTTGTGAAAATGAACCCCGAACTGAAGTTTTTACCAGAAAAACTCGATGATGAAATTACTGCTGTTGCTGTCAATAAAGGTAATCAGGAGCTGTTGCGTTCCGTTGACGTGATTATAGGTGAACTGAAAGTGGACGGAACAATATCCGAAATGGGCAAGCGATGGTTTAAAAGTGACCTGACTCCATATGTCGAAAAAAACATTTCAGTTCCTGATAAGGGAAAAGTTTTGAAAATCGGTGTCTGTGCTACAAGAGAGCCGCTTAATTATATTGATAAAAATGGAAAAGTGAACGGTTTCGATGCTGAACTGGCAAAACGTATTGCAGCCAGGTTGAATCGTCCGGTTGAGTTTTTCAATATGAAATTTTCCTCTTTGATTCCGGCATTGAAATCAGGCAAGATTGACTTGATAATTTCCGGGATGTCCTCTACTGAAGAACGAAAAAAATATATCGATTTTACCCGGCCGTATTTTCTCAATTCCCAGGTTCTGCTTGTCAAAGACAGTAGGGCGCAGCAGGTGAGCACTTTAAAACTCAAGTCAGCCGATGATCTTAAAGACAAAAAAATCGGGGTGCTACTTGGTTCTGTGTATGATACCTATGCGCAAGAACATTTTCCCGGTGCAACCATTCTGCAATATAAATCACAGGCCGACGAAATTCTTGCTGTTAAAAAAGGAAAAATAGATGCATCCATTTATACTCAGGAAACATTGTATGAAGTGATGCAATCAAACAATGATTTGGCATTCCTTGGAGATCCATTGTTATCGATACCTATCGGAATGGGTTTTAATCAGAATGATCGTCAATACCGTGAAAAGTTCAATCAGTTTTTAAGCGAGATCAGAAATAATGGGATATACGATGATATGTACAGACGGTGGATTACCAACCATGAATCATCGATGCCTGATATAAAACATGCAAATACAAACGGAAATATCAGTGTCGGTATCGTTTCCGATACAGGACTTCCTTTTGTAGCTGTCAGGAACAATAAGCTGGTAGGTTTCGATATAGAACTTCTTGAACGATTTGCAGCATACCTTGGAAAGGATATCAAATATCAGGATCTGGATTTCGGCAGTCTTATCGCATCCGTAGCGACAAATAAAATAGATATGATCGGAAGTCCCTTGATGATTACCCCGGAAAGAAAGAAGAAGATAGCATTTTCAGATTCATACTATGATTTACACGGTAGTGTTTTCGCTCTTAAAAAGAATATTGCGGTATATGGCACCAATGAATCGGGAGAGCAGAGCCATCCGGTCGCAAAATTTTTCTCGGACCTTAAAGAGAGCTTCAACTCGAACATTATCCAGGAAAACAGGTGGGAGCTTATCGTTGATGGTCTGAAAATAACGATAATTATTTCTGTTCTTGCTACCATTTTCGGATCGCTTCTTGGCGGGGTTGTCTGCGCTATGCGTATGTCCCCTTCATCTATCCTGAAAAATACAGCCTCACTCTATATAACGATTTTACGCGGTACTCCTGTGCTGGTGCTTCTGATGCTCATATTCTATGTCTTATTTGCTTCAGTGAATATCGATCCTGTTATAGTCTCGGTTATTGCTTTCGGCATGAATTTTGCGGCTTATGTGGCTGAAATCTACAGAACAGGTATTCAAAGTATTGACAAAGGACAAACCGAAGCAGGGATCGCAATGGGATTTTCCCGGTATAAAACTTTTCTTTTCATCATTTTACCTCAAACAATCCAGCGTATTCTGCCGGTCTACAAAGGAGAATTTATCTCTCTTGTCAAAATGACATCGATCGTCGGCTATATCGCAGTTCAGGATTTGACAAAAGCCAGCGATATCATTCGCAGTCGTACCTTCGATGCCTTTTTCCCGATTGTCATGGTTGCCGTGCTGTATTTTCTTATCTCCCGACTTCTCATGTTATCGATGGAATATCTGGAGAGATTGATTGACCGGAAAGTGAGAACCAAACAACTTTCAGAGAAATGATTAAAATCGAACATCTTTCAAAAAATTTCGGCACTCTTTCGGTTCTCAAAGATATATCCATTGAAATCGGTGAAGGTGAGGTGATCTCTATTATCGGTCCTTCCGGAACCGGAAAAAGTACTTTTTTACGCTGTATCAATCTTCTCGACCGTCCGGATGGGGGATCAATTCATATCGAAGGAATCGATCTTCTCGATCAGAAAACCAATGTTCCTAAAATCCGGCAGAAGATGAACATGGTGTTTCAGTCGTTCAATCTCTTTTCTCACCTTTCCATTCTGGAAAATCTCACGATTGCTCCAATCAAGCTTCTTGGTATGAATAAAATGGAAGCTGAACGAAAAGCCATCGATCTTTTGAAAATGGTAGGGCTTGCCGAAAAAGCCGGAAACTTTCCGGATGAACTTTCCGGTGGACAGAAACAACGGGTTGCAATAGCCAGATGCCTTGCCATGGAACCTAAAATCATTCTCTTCGATGAGCCGACTTCCGCATTGGATCCCACGATGGTCAGTGAAGTGCTTTCCGTTATTCGCAGCCTTGCAAAAAAAGGCCTGACAATGGTTATCGTGACTCATGAAATGGATTTTGCCCGGGATGTATCGAGCAGAGTGATTTTTATGAATGAAGGCATTATCTATGAAGAAGGTCCACCGCGCCAGATTTTCGAAAATCCTCGTAAGGAAAAGACAAAAGCGTTCATTTATCGGGTGAAGAGTTTCAATTATCATATTTCTTCACCCGATTATGATCTCTATGCAATGAATGCTGAAATCGAGATATTTTGCGAGAAGCAGATTCTGCCCCGGAAAGTCAGGCAGAACCTGCTTCTGCTTGTCGAAGAGACTTTGCAGCTTTATCATTCTTACCTGACGGAGGTCTCACTTGATCTCACTATTGCCTACTCAGAGAAAATGGACAGTGTCGAACTTGTATTTGAAAGTACAGGTGAAGAGATTATCTTGACCAGCAGCGAACCTGGTACTGATGAATTCGGATTGAATATCATAAAAAAACTGACTGAAGAAATCGCTTACCAGAGAATACAGGACAAAAGCCGGTATACCATGAAGTTGAAACAGGTATAGGGATCGAATCTTGCCGGTTGAATTGTGATTTTCCCGATAGACCTCTTTTCTTATGATCTTGCAGTACAAAAAAGAAATGGAGGCCACCATTGTTGCGCTGGAAGGAAGGATGGATGCAATTACCTCTTCCGATTACGAAAAAAAAGATGAATGGCCTGATTGCTTCAGCTATTGCTCCGGCAACAGTCAGTCGCAAGAAAATCCATGAAACCGGTCTGTCATTCCGCAATGAAGTGCAGCGGAATGAAGAATCCATTTTATTACTAAGCAATAATTTATGGATTCTTCGGCCGACTGCATCGACCTCGGAATAACAAAACCGGAGCTGTTGTTGCTGACCAGGATTGACAGTTTTAATTGCCGCAGTAACAAGATTAACGGCTCAGAATGATTCAACCCGGACAATATGATATAGGAATTGATATGGTCAATGTCGATCGTATCAGGAGTTCATATGAACGGTATGGTGAACAGTTTCTCGGAAAAATTCTTACGCCGGCAGAGATTTCACTCTGCAGGCAGAAAGCCGATATGATCCAGAGTGCCGCAGCTCGGTTCGCGGCCAAAGAAGCGATTTCGAAAGCTATCGGTCATGGCATTTCCGAACATTTCAGCTGGCACAGTGTTGAAATCCTGAACGATCAGCACGGCAAACCTTTTGTCAGGATTCTCGATCATGAGTTTCCTGTTCAGGAACAATCGATCAGGCTTTCTCTTTCCCACGACAGCCAGTATGCCTCGGCGGTCGCACTGATTATACCTTAATAAACATGCATACGGAATTCGTGATTTTCCTGCAGGATAAGAGCCTGATTATTTTCAGAAAGTCTCCCGTTACCGTACATTCATACCTCAGCCCAAATCTGAGAGCATAATCTGTTTTTTACCAATACTCATGCTTTGTCTGGTATTGAATAGACGTGCGTTGAGCGAATACGAATGAATAAAACAATAACCGATTTTTCATCAGTGAATACTTCTTTTTCAGAGCTTCAGGCATCAGAAAATGGATCATCCTCCAATAAGAAAAAACGGGTTTTCGTAGTCGGTGCTACCGGATATATCGGGAAGTTTGTTGTCCGGGAAATGGTGAAAAGGGGATATGACGTCGTCAGTTTCGCCCGTGAGCGTTCAGGCATCGGCAGCAAAACCGGAGCGGATGAAACACGAGAGCAGCTGAAAGGATCGGAAGTGCGGTTCGGTGATGTCTCCAGCATGGACTCGCTGCTGAAGAACGGCATAAAGGGTGAACATTTCGATGTCATCGTCTCATGCCTCACATCCCGGAACGGCGGGATCAGGGATTCCTGGAGTATCGATTACCAGGCTACTCGTTACGCTCTCGATGCCGGTAAATCGGCCGGTGCAACCCAGTTCGTGCTGCTTTCCGCTATCTGTGTCCAGAAACCTTTGCTTGAGTTCCAGAGAGCTAAACTCAAAATGGAAAAAGAGCTTCAGGAGTCAGGTCTTGTTTATTCGATTGTCCGTCCGACGGCATTTTTCAAATCACTTGCCGGCCAGATCGAGGCTGTTAAAAACGGCAAACCCTATGTCATGTTCGGACATGGCCGGCTGACGGCCTGCAAGCCGATCAGTGAGCGCGATCTTGCAAGTTTCATGGCTGACTGTATCGAGGATCCTTCCCTGCAGAACAGGATTCTGCCGATAGGAGGTCCGGGAAAAGCTGTTTCAGCGCGTGAGCAGGGACAGATGCTCTTCGAGATTCTGGGGCGTGAGCCGAAGTTCAAGAATATGCCGATCGCCATGTTCGATCTCATCATACCGGTTCTCAGCTTTCTTGCAAAGCTCTTTCCCAAACTTGAAGACAAGGCCGAATTCGCCCGCATCGGTAAATACTACTGTTCGGAGTCGATGCTTGTGCTCAATCCCCGGACCGGCAAGTACGATGAACAGATAACCCCTTCATACGGCACCGACACGCTGCGCGATTTCTATAAACGGGCTGTTGCGGAGGGTCTTGCCGGACAGGAACTGGGAGAACATGCGATGTTCTGAGCAGGGGGGCAGCGTTCCATTCAGGTTCTTCAGTCTGTGTCGGCATTGTAACCGGAGTTTCCGGCAACGGTACTCAATTCAGTTCTGAGTAATGCAGAAACTCCCTTGTTCTGGGATCCTGAGGGGTTTCGAGAAGCTTTTCTGTCGTATTCATCTCGATCAGTTCCGATTTTCCCATAAAAGCCAGATAGTCGGCAATACCTTTGAGGAATCTCACGGAATGGGAAACAATCACAACGGTATGTCCTGAATCGGCGAATTCCCTCAGCAGCGTTCTGACGTCTCCGCTCCTGATCGGATCGAGCGCACTTGTCGGCTCGTCGAGCAGCAGCATTTCAGGGTTCATGGCAAGCGCTCTCAGAATAGCTACGCGCTGTTGTTCCCCGCCTGACAGCTCTTCAGGGTATTTGTTCAGATGCTGCTCGATTTCAAGCTTTTTCAGCAGCTTTACCGCTTCACGTTCGGCATCGGCTCTGGACATTTTTCCGACATGTACCGGCGCTTCGATCATGTTGCCGAGAACGGTCAGATGCGGAAACAGGTGCAGATGCTGAAAAACGATTCCGGATTTTTTCCTGAATGTCCATATGGCTTCCGAACTGGCCCTGCTTTCTTCAGATCCGATGGTTCTGTCGCCGACCATGATGGTGCCGCTGTCAAACGGCATAAGGCCCGAAAGGCAGAGCAGAAGGGTTGTTTTTCCGTTTCCCGATGGTCCTATGATTCCCAGTATCTTGCCCGGTTCCAGTTCGAGATTGATATTGTCGAGCAGTGTGGTGTTCTGCACTTTTTTTGTAAGTCCTTTGATCGTGATCATTTGTCGGCTCCTGAAGAAAGAATGCCGGCTGATTTTCTCTGCAGCCTCCGTTCAAGTTTATGGGCATAATGTGCAAGGGGCAGGCTCATTGCCAGATAGTAACAGCAGACAACGAGACCGATGCCGAGATAGCTCTGTGTCGCATTCGCAAGTTCCCTGTATGCCGTGGCCAGTTCCCAGACCGCGATCGCGAATGCGGTTGACGTATCCTTGAAGAGCGCTACGAAATCGTTTGTCATCGGAGGAAGAGCGATACGGAACGCCTGGGGAAAAATGATGCGTCTGAAAGCAAGCACCGGGCGCATTCCGAGAGAATAGGCAACCTGCCATTGTCTTTCAGGTATTGCCTGGAATGCGGTACGGTAAACCTGGGATTCATATGCGGCGTAGTTCAGGCCGAGTCCCACGATTGCCGTGAGCCAGCCCGGAAGGGTGATGCCTATAACCGGGAGACCGAAATACAGGAACAGCAGTTGAACGAGTACCGGCGTTCCTCTGAAAAACTCGATGTACACCGTACAAAGGGCTCTTATGATAGGTCCGCCGTTCGACTGCCCCAAAGCAAGGGGTATGCCGAGAATGACCGCGATAAGCATGGCTCCGAAAGCAAGGAAAACGGTAACGAGGGCGGCTTTGAAAAGTTTGATCAGTCCTTCGCTCCAGTTGAGCTTCGATGTCGTCATTTCGATTTCTGCCGGCTTTACGGTGCGCAGTTTGACCTGTTCTTCATCCCAGAGCTGCCACTTTCTGAATATTTTTTCAACAGTACCGTCATTTACCAGTACATCGATGGCTGAATTGACTTTTTCAAGCAGCTGTGTATCCTGTTTTCTGATCCCTACAACATAAGCGCCGGTCTGGAAAGGTTTTCCGACAGCTTTCAGTTTCGGATTGCTTCGCGCATAAAACATCTCTCCTGCAACATCCATCAGAACGGCGTCCACCCTTCCGAGTTCAAGGTCCTGATAGGCTCCCACAGGGTCCTGGTAACCCTTCATTTTGAAGCCGCCCTTTTCCAGCAGCCGCGAAGCCGCGCAGTTCACCAGCGTGCCGACAGACTTTCCGTTTTTTTTGCAGTCATCGAGCGAGTGTATCAGATTGTCCGTGCTTCTTGCTGTAAGCTGCAGCCTGAAAAGGTAGTAGGGTTTGCTGAAAAGCACTGCTCTGGCGCGGTCGCCGGTAGGTTCGAAGCCGTCAATGATGACATCGAACTCTTTTCTCTGGAGAGACGAAACAATGCTTTCCCAGTCGGTCGGTACGAACTCCGCTTTCATGCCCATCTGTTTCGCCAATGCTTCGGCAAACTCGTAATCGAATCCAATATACGACTGGGGATTTGCAGGATCGGTATAAACGTAAGGTGCTCCGCCGCTTGGATCACCCCCCCAGCGCAGAACAGGCTGGGAAAAAGCTGTCAGTGAAGTTATCACAAACAGGAACGTGAGGAATAGCAGCTTTTTTATGGCGAGTGTAGTTTTAAAACTTGAAGATATCTTGTTTTTTAAAATGTAAAGTTAAGAAAATAAAGAGCTTCTGTAAAAATGAACATCATGATTTCCTTGAATTGACATATGCAGAAGTTTTACCTGTTTATTCGAGGATGCTTCATCATACGATTTTTCGTGAATATTGCCTTTTTCATGATGTTGGCAGTACGCTAATAAAAAAAATGATTTATATTCAACTTAAAGCTTTTCTTTCAGCAATTGCTTCGTGATGTACAGTATCAGTATTTCATTATGTACATCAGAACAGGTTCTCGCAGTTCATTTCATTGTTCCTGATTGGATGAAACAAATGGACGGGAGGTGATGATGCGAAAACAAATCCGTTTTGCAACTCGAATGCTGTTCGGTTTCGGTGGAAGCTTTCTATTCAAAATAAACAGCAGTTCTTTTGGTGCTCCTTCGTCAGGAGGGTCTCATACAGGCAATTTCCCGCCTCCACCAGCATGGTGAATGGGTTGAATTTGGGGAAGTAATGAAAAAGGGCATCCCGGTATTATTTCATCCGGGATGTTCTTTTTTTTCATTTTCTCTTTCCCTTTCCTCAAAGTGCCACAGCAATGAGTGGCGATCCTCCAGGGCTGAAGCACCACACACTCTTCACCCATTCCCCGTTCACTGATTTTCCGCCGGTTCCCAGTAACACCGTTTAGGCGATACGATCAGGTTTTCATCTTTCAGGGTCTTCATAACCTTGTCAACCAGTTTCCGGTCTATTCCGCTCGTCTCCGCTATCTGCCCGGCACTCATCGGTTGGCCTTCCTTTTTGAGGATATCGAGTATTGCTTGTTTTGCATCCATGGTTTTGTCTGTTTTGTGTTCGGAATATCACCTGAATCCGTAAGACGATTTATTATTTGAATAAAGGCGAACAATGCCGTATATACCTGCAGAAATTCATTTCAGGGGATAATCGTTTCGTGATTGTTTCTTGTTTTTAAACAGATCAGTAATACATCATCGAATAGAAAAGATTTTTCTTCATTTCGTTGATGACGAACTGGAAACTCTTCTTTTCTCTCCACCAGCACATAGGATCCCACCAGGGCGGTTTGGTTGAAACAAGAATGAATTTCCTGGATGTACCATCGAATGCTTTTTGCCAGGTCTGATGGAGGCGCAGCATATGGGGAGGATCGCTCACCACGAGAGCTTCCTGCCAATCTTCACGGTTCATTGTTTCAGAAGCATTGAGTGCTTCCTCCCATGACGTTTTCGATTTCGTATCGACTTTTACAGCTTTTTTCGGTACACCAAGTGAAACAATGAGTTTTTCACGCCAGTTCGGATGTCCCGGCCTGTAGAACTGTTCATCGATTCCGGTCAGCAGGATATGATCGGCATACCCTGCTCTGTAAAGTTCGGCACCTTTACGTATTCGCAGTCCGTTATCACCGCCAAGAACGACAATCACATCCGACTTCTGCGGTTTTCCGGCAAAATATGACACGATAAAACCAAGACCTGCAAACAGGACAAACCCAGTGATGATCATCGAAAGAAGAGAGATGATCGCAAATTTTATAAAAGCCTTCATAAAACAGGTTCTGATTGCAATTCCTGCCGATAAAATAACGTTTATTCCCCAATCTGCCTTATCTGACATTCTGCATCATGAGATGCCGGAAAAAAAGAAAGAGAGAGCAGCAGACAAAAGGTAAACAGTTTCATTGTCTCTTATTTTTAAAACAGGTTACGACCACATTTCAGACAATATCGGACTGTGGAATGATAGCATTTTTAGGCTTGAAGGGGAAATAGACCGGATATTTTTTTTCAGGATTGCATTGTCAGCGGTTTATTTGTGGAGTTATAACCGTCAGTGTTCAGTAAAAAACGGCTGACAGGTGTCCGGCTGCTGATGAAGGAGATGCGGCAATGGCGTTGCCTCGTTATCCTTGTCTGCCCGTGGAAATCGAGGAAGTACGGTTATTTCCCTGCGTTTCAAGCAGACGGACTGCACCGGCGAAGCGCTTTCCGTAGTAATTCTGTTTCAGCTGGTCTTCGGTAATACCTTTTCCAAGTGAGGAATGAATGAACGTGTCGGCACCGATGAAAATACCGACATGGTTGATCTGACTTCCTTTTGTCTGGAAAAAAACGAGATCTCCGGGTTTCAGCTCATTTTTTTCAACTTTGCTGCCGATCAAGGACATTTCCTTGGCAGTCCGGGGTAGCTGCATATTGAAAACCCTGTCATACATGTAACGCACAAATCCGGAGCAGTCGAATCCGGAAGGATTCTGCCCGCCAGAACGGTACTTCGTTCCGAAATGCTGGCAGACGTTCCTGAACAGGTCAAGCATGGAAGATGTGAATACATGGGATGAGTTGACGGTGTTTTCAGGAACTGGTTGTATGGCGTTTTTTTCAGAGGTTGATTCGCAGAATGCTTTGGAAGGTGAAAAGGGGACAAGGGAACCGGAACAGAACAGGGCGATCAGGATGTTGCGGAAAAGCCAATGGTTGGAAAGCGGTCGGGCAATTGTCTTAAGATTGCGAAGTTGCATGGTTTTTCCGAAAAAAATGTTGCTGTGCCGGGAGATGGACATAAAATTACAAGTAACGACATTTCTGTAAAAAAACAATCGCGAACACGGTTAATTCAGAATTCCGGTTATTTAACCTTTCGCAAGTTCCGGAATAGAGTAAGGAATGCTAACTTTAAAAGATACAAGCAGCTGAGCCCTTTTTCCCGCAGGATTGGATTTCAGCAGAAGGAGACGTTTTTTTACTGATGTTTAATCTTTGCCTTGTCATGAAACGCATTTCGTTTTTTTTTGTAGCCTTTCTCTTTTCATTTCCGATTTTCGCTGCACAGAACATCGATTTTGTCGATATCGGGGAACTTGACCGGACGATTGTTTTCGATATCCGGTATGCCACACCAAATAACTTTACCGGAAAGATCATATACCCTGCTGCGCGATGCCTGCTGAGGAGGGATGCTGCAATACGGTTGCTGAACGTGCAGGAAAAGCTCGAAAAGAAGGGGTACCGTCTCATTGTTTTCGACTGCTACCGTCCTCTTTCCGTTCAGAAGCGATTCTGGGAGATCATGCCGGACGAGCGCTATGTGGCCGATCCTTCAAAAGGATCGAGGCACAACCGTGGTGCCGCGGTCGATGTGAGCCTTGCCGATGCAGAAGGAAAGCCTCTGCCAATGCCTACCGAGTATGATGATTTTTCTGAAAAGGCAAACCGCGGCTACAAAGGCGCTTCACCCGAAGCCCTGAAAAACAGCGCCATTCTCGAAACAGCCATGAAAGAGGAGGGTTTCGAGCCGTTTCCGACCGAGTGGTGGCATTTTGACGCACCCGGCTGGGATCAATACCCGGTATCCGATTTTCCTCTCAAAAGGGCCGCTGGATGTGAAGACTGAAAGAAACACGACATCAGGACCTCTCGGGGTTGTCCTGACGGGCGGGTCTTCAGGACTCGGGTATGCCATGGTCTCACGGTTTCTCTCCTGTGGGGACCGTGTCGTATTCTGCGGCCGGAACCCCGGCAAGCTCGATGACGCCCTCTGTTCGCTTCGTGCAGCCTTTCCGAATGCCGAGGTTTACGGTATGGTCTGCGATGTTTCCAACCCTTCGAATGTCAAGGAATTTTCCCGTTTTGTATCCGGCACTCTCGGGCGTGTGGACCGGTGGATCAACAATGCCGGAAGTGCCGGAAAGCTTAAGCGCCCGCTCTGGGAGCTGTCAGAGGATGATATCGTCGAAACCTGCACCACCAATCTTTCAGGTTCCATTCTCATGTGTGCCGAAGCGGTAGAGATCATGGACCGGCAGCCGCCTTCCACGAAACCCGTCTATCATATTTTCAATCTGGGTTTTTCAGTCGCGGGAGCTTTTTTTTCCCGCTCCGGGTTAGCTCACAAGGCATCGAAAAGAGGGGTGGCCGAACTGACCCGTTTCCTCTCCCGGGAGTTGCGGTCGGCAGGCAAGACGTCGATCGGGGCTCATGAACTCAGCCCCGGCCTGGTGCTCACCCCATTGCTTCTTCAGGATGCACCTGAAACAGCAATGAGGGTTTTCAACGTGATTGCCGAAAAGCCTGAAAAGGTCGCATCGGTCGTTGTCCCGAAAATACGTTCGATCACAGGGACCAATCGTCGTCTTGTTTACCGGCCAATGCCGGTCACCCTTGCGAGGCTTGCACTGTCCGTTTTTCGTCAGCAATCCGGTGAATAAAGGAAATCATCTGGTTCCGGATGATTCAAGATTGCTGAGTAGATCCTGCCAGAGTTCCCGGTAAGCTGCAGCCGATTGTGAATGGGGCAGGATGGCCGGAACGGGTGAGCGGTAAATCCCCATTTTTTCGATATCCGAACTGTAGGGGACCATACTTGACAGGAACCCTTTCGCAGCGGCATATTTGGCTATGATATCGCGGTGCATGGTTTTCTTCTTTTCAACCATGGAAAAAAATGCGAAAATCTTCGAGCTGTCGAGATTGTTGGCTTCGAAAAATCCGGTAAGCTGGAAATAGGTCCGAATGGAGAGTGTTGTGGGAATGACCGGCACGAGAATGAGGTCGGACGCTGCGAAAACGCTCTCTGATAGAAGGGTCAGGTTCGGGGGGCAGTCGAAAAAGACGTACCGGTAGTTCTCGCCCAGTTCCTCGAGGTTTTTGCGGAGTTTTTTCAGAGGCTTTTTTTCTTCGGATAGATCGAGATCGAGGTTCCGGTAGGAAAAATCGGATGGCAGCAGGTCGAGGTTTTCGTAGTCCGTAGCCTTGATGTTACTGAATATCTTTTTGCTTCCCTTCAGGAATTTCTCCCCGGTGAACTTTTTCGACGCCTTGATCCTGAAGTAGAAGGAACTCGCACCCTGGGGGTCCAGATCGCAAACCAGTGTCTGCTGACCGGTGCCTGAAGCGGAAAGGTAGGAAAGATTGACGGCCGCGGCTGTCTTGCCGACCCCGCCCTTGATGCTGTACAAAGCGACTGATTTCATATGAATTATCCATTATCGAGAAGTTCCCTGAACATTCTGCGGCTGCTTTCCTGATCGAATGCTCTGAAAATTTTCGTGAAATGCGCCCGTGTCTCTTCCTTTTTCATAAACAGGACGCTGACAAGCCCTCCGATCGAAGCCGGATACTGATGATTGCCGCTGGTCTCCGGAACCGACTGGAGCCTTTCCTGCAGGAACATGATCTGAACTGAGTAATCGACAAAACTGCCGAGGTTTTCCTGCAGCTCTTTCAATTGCCTGATGATCGGTACGATGGTTTTCTGCGGATAGAGCGACGCAAAAAATTCAAGCAGGTACCTGAGCTTTTTGCAATCGATCCGCAGCTCGTGCAGTTCCCTGTCGGTCGCTTCAGGGCCGATGAGGCGGCCGTTGCGTATCACTTTTTTCCAGGCCTTTCTGATCGAACTTCCTGCAATAGTTATGGTGGAAAGCGAAGCTTTCGGAGCTTTATCCGGGTTCGTGAGCGTGTCGTTCAGTACAAAGCGTTCCCAGTCATGAAGGAACCTGTCATAGCTTTCTGATGCAAGGTGCCGGCAGAATGATCGGTGAGAGGCTTTCCGTGACCGTTCGATTTCTGCGAAAAACTGTTCGAGACCGGGTTTGAGAAATGGCGGCAGGAAGCCGAAGCAGGTATGCTGCCGCAGCAGGTAAACATCGCAGTCACGCAGTACGTTGCTTTTCTTGCCGAGTTCCCTGAACCCGTCGAGAAACGGCGCGGTTTCGTCCGGATCGAACACGCCTCTGATAAGCTTCATGACTGAGCGGGTGCGCCGAACAGCGACCCGGTAGTCGTGCAGGTACTCGGTATCGGTGTTGTTCCTGATCCCTTCCTCGTTGACTTTCATGATGGAAAGGGTCCATTGCAGGAGCGTTCTCATGCTTTCATGAACAGGCGCTTCGGGATCAAGCTGCAGGCGGATTTTGGACGAGTAGCCCTGCACCTGCTGACCGGCGGCCTGCATGATCGAACGGAACACGTCCCTGAACCCCATGCTCTCTTCGACGACGATATGCCGGGACAGCAGCTTCCTGAAGGCATCCGTTTCATCCTGATATCCCTTGAAAGGCCGGAGAGAGAGGAGCGGAGCGAGCGGTTTCCGGCCTGATTTATCGATGACGGTCAGCGACTCCGAAGTCAGGTAGCCGATAGTTTTTTCATTGTCATCCATGATCCTGTATGACCGGACAGACGTGTCGATGGTGCACTGCTTCAGGAATGCCCGTATCTGGCTGACGGCAGACAGTTGCTCTCTGAGGGGCCCTTGGGGCAGGTCCGATGAAAAAAACGATGGGGGATATCCCGGAAAAATCGTGCTTTCAGTTTCAATGCCGCTATCGAGGGAGAGCAGGAAAAGAGCGTTCTTTTTTTTTACGACGGCAAAGTTTTTTTCAAATGCATGCCAGTCGAAGGTGTCGTAGAATACTTGTTTTTCATGTCTTGAATCGACAGGGGAGAGCCTGAACTCCGGCGAACAGATATCTTCCTGCATCAACCCGGAGGCTTGCAAACCCTGTAACTGAAAGTACCGGGTCTTGCATGGATTGTGTTCGGGAGCTGCTGGCATGTATGGTTAGCTGATCGAAGTGAATCTGATTCTTGAAAAAAGATTCCCGGTCACCAACTTTTTTTTACAGACAAGTAAACGTAACGGGTGATCTTATTGCACTATGCTAAAAGACAATTTACCTGCAAGTTACATTTCATGTGCGATCAATCACAAACTTTATTTACTGTCCGGTTTCTGACAATGGAGCAGGTTGACCACATATGCTTTGTAAAATATTTCCAGTTGAAGATTCAGGACTTTTCCTCTTAACTTTTAAGAGGATAGTTCCAGCCTGTCTTTTACGAACAGTTAAGAACCTCAGGTCGGCGGATGAAGCGCCAGCCAGTGCCGGGCGATATCCTCGCGTCGGCAGATCCAGACTGCGTCACGCTCCCTGATGTAATCGAGAAAACGCGCCAGAGCAATAGCCCGGGCGGGATGACCGCTGATTCTTGGATGAAGGCCGACGTTCATCATTTTCGGCTTGTGCTTCCCCTCGTTCCAGAGCTGATCGAAGGCATCTTTGAGCAGCTGGAAAAAGTCCCCGCCGCAGGCAAAGCCGTTGGGCAGCAGGTATCGCAAGTCGTTGGTGACCAGCGAGTAGGGGATAACCAGGTGAGCGGGAGAGCCTGCAAGCCAGTAAGGCAGGTCGTCGTTGTAGGCGTCCGAACTGTAGAGGAAGCCTCCCTCATCACGAATCAACCGTCGTGTATGCTGACTGACCCTGCCGGTGTACCAGCCCACGGGACGGCGGCCGCAGACCCGTTCGATGATCTCGATTGTGGCGCTGATGTGCAGGCGTTCTTCGTTCTCCGGTATACCGCTATGGTCAAGCCAGCGGTAGCCATGTCCGGCAATTTCGTGGCCTGCGGCAGCAAGGGCCCGGCCGATGGCCGGATTGAGTTCGAGGGCCCTGCCGCAGGCGAAGGCGGTCAGGAGAAGATGACGATCACCGAACAGCTCCAGAATACGCCAGAAGCCTGCACGTGATCCGTATTCGTACATGCTCTCCACGCTGAGGTCTTGTTCTCCCTCACGGTAAGGACGGCTGTAAAGTTCGTGTAGATAACTTTCCGAACGGGCATCGCCGTTGAGAACGGTCGATTCGGCTCCCTCCTCGATGTTAAGTACGAACTGGACAGCCACGCGTGCCTCTCGCGGCCAATGAGCATCTGGCGGATCACCACCATACCCCGCAAGGTCCCGCGCAGCCATCAGCCAAGCTCGAAGGTTGTTATCCCGAACACCTTCTGCAGACGGTGGAGCGGTTCCGGTCCGTAGTACATCCGGGCACACTCGAACACGTACTCTGCACCGAACTCGTCAGCGAGGGAGACTGCGGCCGGGTTTTTCATCGGAATATCGAGATAAACGTTCTGTCCGGGGGCGACTGAAAGGCATGACCGGTAGAGTTCCCTGGCAATATCGATTGAGTCGGCAAACAGCGGGCCGATCTTGAACCCTTTCCCGGTCTTTCTGAGGACGGCATAGCCTGAAATATTTCCTTCGTTCAGGTACCTGAACGATGTTGCCTGGCTGTCGTAGATCCAGCGATCGAGGAAGGGGAGACGGTCGAAGCCGAAACACTCCCGGTCGTATGCCGAAATCGCGTCCAGATCGGCATGAGCGATCCCGGAAACGGCATCGTGGCGGGGAAATTCGCTGCCAAGTCGGGCCCGGCGCTCATCGCGGTAGGCGATGGCAAATCCGCCCTTCCGGTAGAACGGCTGCATGGCCACAACCCCGTCCATGCCGATGCTTGCCCCTTGTTTCAGTCGCCCGAGAAGCGTGTCCCTTCTTTTGTACCAAAGGGCGCGGCCGATCCCGGCGCTACGGTATTTCGGCCTGACGATAAAAAAGCCCATGAAACCATATTCGCCGTTGTAGGATACCAGAGAACCGCCGCCGATCATCTCGCCGTCCAGGAAATAACCGTAAAAACCGTCCGGAAAAACCGAATGGAAAATCTCCGCATCGTGAACACCGGGGTCCCACCCTTCCTCCTGTGCCCATCCGACAAGGGTATCGACCTGATGACGGTCAAGCTGACTGAATTCAAGTTTATCGGTATTCATGTGCTGTCACTCCTTGATGCAACAATTTTGATTTGATAATATTCAAAATACGCACAGACTATTGAAAATAAGAGAGATAATGTCCAGTCAGACACTGTCGTTATTTCAGTAGAGTTCCTGCTTAAACAACAAAAATCAAATACATAACGGGGCTGGAGAGAGTGAAGAAAGAAAATATCAGAATCAGGAAATGGCTTTCCAGCCCATCGTGAAATCATGCAGGATCTTGTCATTTCATGCTGCCAGGCAATATTTCATTGATTTTTTCGTTTCGATGCGGAGACCCGAATAAAGCCGAACACGAGTATTCCGGTAAATATCGAAACCAGTGAAACAGCGATCAGTTTTTCTGCCGACCGGTGATGTTCTTTGGTCTTTTCAGGAACAAGACCATTGCCATTTACTCTGGCACCCCTGATCTGTTTCGTTATTGTTTTTTCGTCGATAACAGCACCGGAGAGTTTTGCCTTTGTAAGGTTTGCACCTTCCAGATTGGCCTTTTTCAGGTTGACATGTTCCAGATTGGCTTTCCTGAGATTGGCTCGTTCAAGATTTGCTTTCTCGAGATTGGCGTCTTCGAGAGAGGCTGCGGCCAGACAGGTCCGTTCCAGGTTCGCTCGTTCGAGATTGGCTTTTCTCAGGTTCGATGTTGCTGCCCTGGCCCTTTCAAGATTAGCCCTGGTCAGATTGGCTCCCTCGAAGGAAGCTGCGACCAGACAGGACCGTTCAAGGTTTACTCCTTCAAGATCAGCTCCCGCCAGATTGGCGTTTGTAAGTTTGGTTCTCTCGAGGCTGGCACCCGCGAGATCTGCCCCTGAAAGATCAGCCGCTTTCAGGTCGGCTTTTTCAAGGTCAACTCTTGACAGATCGGCATGTGAGAGGTCAGGTTTTACATCCGGATTATTTTTTCTCCACCGGTTCCACGCAACGCTGCCAAGCTTCAGGATAGTCAACTGTTCAGAATTTGCCATAGTGGTATCAGAAGTTATGTTTCATTAAAAAAAGTTAAATAATTTGAACGGGAATAACTCGAATAACATTGATATACATATTCGCAGAGTGCCGGAATCATATAATCTTTTCCGAAAAATTCAGATGCGTCGTCTCTGGATTCTCTTGTTCATGATGCTCGCTGGTTGCGCTTCATCATCCTCCAACCCGGATTCCCGGTTGTGGCAAGCGTATGAACAGGTTTTAAGGAAAGCCAGATATGTAGACCTTACGCATACGATCACGCCATCGATTCCTGTATGGGCCGGATTTGCTGAATCGACATTCGCACCGGCAAAAGATCCTGATAACGGAATGTCCTATACCTGGGCAAAGGACGGGTTCGAAGCCACTCTTTATCTGCTCGCCACGGATCAGCTTGGCACACAGCTTGATCCGCCGGCCCACTGGAACCCTTTGTATCCTGCGATCGATGAGTTGCCTCCAACGTTTGCCGTTCGACCTCTCGTTGTCATATCGATCGTGGATCAGGTTTCCGGAAATCCCGGCTACAGCCTCTCTCTTGACGACATCCTCTCATGGGAGAAACGGTACGGACGGATTCCTGAAGGTTCAGTGGTTTTCGTCCGCTCAGACTGGTCAAGGGATTGGCCGGACCAATCCCTTGCAACCCGGCATCCGTTTCCGGGAGTATCGCTCGATGCCCTTAAATTCCTGCATGAGCAGCGTCACATCCTGTTTCATGGCCATGAACCGCTCGACACGGATGATACTCCGGATCTTGAAGGAGAAGCCTGGCTGCTACGGAACGGATATACCCAGGCTGAAGGGGTTGCAAATCTCGACAAGGTGCCGGAAACAGGGGCTCTTGTTGCGATGGGTTTTCCGAAATTTCAGGGAGGTCTTGGCGGTTATGTCAGGTTCATCGCAATCTGTCCGCCTGACTGGAAATACGGAGTAACTGTCGGCGAAGTTCCGGAAAGTCCTTTGCCCAAAGCTTCAAAACCGCTTCATTGGGATAAGGAGAGGGGAATGCGGGTGAGATAGTTCAACTTCTTTCATAAGCTCGGATGAAGTTGAAAATTGCCTGTTTCAGAAAAAACAAGCAAGGCAAGTTCCTGAGAGTTCCTGTATCTTTTTTTTATTGACCGTAAGAATCTCTAACTTTATATGTGCAGTACATAGTCCCCTCCTTAAACCAGTAAACAGGAACCATTATGAAAAGAACCTTCAATTCCGCTGTGCTGGCGTTCATTTTTCTGCTGTATCATTCCCTGAGCTATGCGGCCATCAATCAGTTTACCGGAAACTGGAAAAACACTGATCCGAACACCAGAGGGATCACGAATCTTGTCATCACAGCTAGCGGTAATGCATTGAGGATGCACGCATGGGGCAAATGCCATCCTCAGGATTGCGACTGGGGAGAAGTCGATGCCAACGCTTACGCTCCTAACGTGACCTCTCCTCTGGAGCCGGGCGCACATGCCGTTTCTGCCGTTTTCATGACAGGATTCAGCCAGACGCTGGTCATTGTCCGGCCTGCCGGGAACAACACAATTCGAGCTGAAGTTTACACCCGCTTCACAGACGGCAGCGGCCGAAGCAACTACACAAATGTCTATACCTTCCACCGGCAGTTCCATTTAGGTCCGATCAGACCTTTGCCTGGCTTTATGCCGATACCCCAGCCACTTCCTGCAGTCCAGGAAGATTGCATCGGGTTCAATCCGGCTACAGCCACCGTCAGAAATATCGATGGACGCTGGACGATTGTCGACGGCAACCACCTGATGTTCAACTTCGGCGATAAAAGAATGGAAGCCATGCAGGCGCTGAAGATAATCAAGTACTACAGGATGAACCAGAGCTGCTTTGTCGGCCGTCCCGACCCGAGTTTCCAGTACCTTCTTGTAAATGGTCAGGCTCCGCAAGGAAGTATGCCGGGTGAAGACTGTGTAAGCTTCAATCCCAACACCATCGAGGTGAAAAACATCGGCGGCAGCTGGAAAATCGTTGACGGCAGCCATTGGGTTTTCGATTTTGGTGGCAAGGAGAACGAAGCCAGGACTGCATTTGCTGTCATCAAGAAATACGGCTTCAACTACTCATGCTATGTAGGTCGTCCAAATCCCAGTTTCAGGTATCTGAGAAAGTAATCTGTCGAAAAAAACGTAATCGATCCCCCCCCGGGTTCTTTCTGCTGAATCCGGAGGGGGTATAAGCCTGAACAGTCGGGCTTTTTTCACGATTACAATAAATTTTTGCTGGATTTTGTTTAAATTTAAATTCATGAAAATTTTCAAGTTCTGTTTCCGGATAACCTTTACCTGCATGAAGATGAAGTATCCGCTCTCGATTTTCCTGATTTTTCTCCTCTTCCTTACAGCTTGTTCAGGAAAGCAAAGTGACATTACACAGAAAAACCCTGCAGCAGCAAAGCTGAAAATCGGACTGGTTTTCGATGTCGGCGGCCGGGGGGACAAGTCATTTAACGATTCCGCTTATAATGGGCTGGAATTGGCCAAAAAACAGTTCGGTACCGATTTTATCTATGTCGAACCTCAGGGCGAGGGAGCCGATCGTGAGGCAGCACTTCGCCAGATGGCGGCAGATCCTGATATCGGATTGATTATCGGTGTCGGTCTGCTATTCAGTGACGACATAACCAAAATTGCAGCGGAATTTCCTGACAAGAAATTTGCCTGCATCGATTACATACCCAAACAAGGATTGCCTGTCCCGGCCAATTTGCAGGGTATAATCTTCGAGGAGAAAAAAGGATCGTACCTTGTCGGAGCCATTGCCGGACTTGTCACCAAAACAAAGACGGTGGGTTTTATCGGGGGAATGGAATCAAGCATAATCAAACGTTTTGAAACCGGGTTTGTCAACGGTGTTCATGCAGTCAATCCCGATGTGAAAGTCATTACCGGGTATATCGGTATGACCGGGAGCGCGTTTGCAAATCCAGCGAAAGGCAAGGAGCTTGCCCTCGGCCAGTATGGAAAGGGGGCTGATATCATCTATCAGGCTGCAGGTGCAAGCGGTCTCGGTGTAATTGAGGCAGCCCGGGAAACGAAAAAACTCGTTATCTGCACTGATCGCGACCAGGAACCTGATGCACCGGGTTTTGTTCTTACAAGCATGATCAAAGCTGTAGACCGATCGGTATTGAAAACCGTCGAGAATGTCATTAACGGCAAATTCAGGGGCGGCGATGTAGCCGTATACGGGCTTGCCGACCGTTATACCGATTATATATACAACGACAGGAACGCTTCGCTTATCGGCGAAAAAAATCATGCAACCGTCGAAGATCTCAGGAACAGGATTATTGCCGGTAAAATCGTTGTTGATCAGTCAGAAGCAGGAAAGTAGTTTGAACCCGGTACTTTTGGGGTGAGATGAAAAAAGCCGGGTAGTTTTGTTAATCGATCGAAGTTCATTTGTTGTGAATAAAATTCTTGTGACCGGGGCAACCGGCTTTATCGGTTCCCGACTCGTTGAAAAACTTGTTTCCACTTCAGACCAGATATTTGTCCTTGTCAGGAAAACATCCGACCTGTCCGCCCTCGCAGATGTGCGCAGTAAAATCCAGCTGGTTTACGGCGATATCACCGACAGGGCCTCTGTCGAAGCCGCCATGCCTGGCATGGATTATGTCTACCATACAGCCGGCATTACGTACATGGGGGACAGAAAAAATGATCAGCTTTACAAAATCAATGTCGATGGCACTCGTAATATTCTCCAGGCGGCTGCGGCTGCAGGAGTGAAAAGGGTGCTGCATGTCAGTTCCATAACGGCGGTTGGTATTTCACACAACAGGAAACCGGTCGACGAGACAGTCAAATGGAATTTCGACAGCATAAGACTTGAATATGCAAGGACCAAACATCTTGCCGAACTTGAGGTTGCCGAAGCTGTCAGAAAAGGGCTTGACTGCGTTATTGTCAATCCGGCGTTTGTATTCGGTGCCGGAGACCTGAATTTCAATGCCGGCCGTCTGATCAAGGATGTCTATAACCACCTGCTTCCATTTTATCCCATGGGAGGTATCTGTGTCATCGATATCGAGATCGTGGCTGAAACCCTCATAACAGCCATGGCAAAAGGCCGAACAGGGGAGCGTTATCTCATCGGTGGAGACAATGTCTCATACAAGCAGCTTGTAGATACCATCTCGAAAGTTACCGGCGCTCCGAGAATACTTCTGCCCCTTCCTTTCTGGATGGGAAAGATTCTGAAATCGGCTCTCGATCGTTTCAAAAACAGAAACAAGGTATCAAAGCTGTTCAATCTCTCGATGTTCAGGGTTGCTTCCGAGTTCCTCTATTTCGATTCATCAAAAGCCATTCGTGAGCTTGGCATGAGACAGGAACCTCATGAGAAAAGCATCCGCAGCGCCTATGACTGGTATCGGAAACGCAATATGCTTTGATGCTTACGGTTTGCGTGAAAAGATCATCATCCTCGGAGATTCTTCAGGATTGAATGGTTCGCCCGAATAATTTCCGACAATCCCGGTAACTGAAAACCCGCCTTTTCCGAGAAGACCGAGAATCTCTTTTTTACTGTAAAGCCTTACCGATTCAGTGAAATTGATGGTTTCCCGGTCCGGCGCGGAAATGGTGATGGTTTTGGTGATTTTCCTTTCCTCCAGGACTCGTTTTTCATGCACAAAAAGATTTCCCGCTTTGCGCTCTGATTCGGTAACGATATGTTTTTCAAGATATACCGGATTTATCAGGTCAAGGACATACCAGCCGCCTGTTTTCAGTGCATTGTAAACATGTTGAAGGACAAGAAGGTCATCCTGATCTGAATCGAAATAACCGAAACTGGTAAAGAGCTGAACGACGAGATCGAACAGAGAAAGAGACTCGATATTTCTCATGTCACGACAGGTCAGATGAAGGTTTACATCGCACCTTGTCGATTCGTTCCTGGCCTCTTCAAGGAGAAACGGTGAGAGATCGTTTCCTGTAACGCAGTATCCCAGTTTTGCAAGCTCTATGGCGTGCCTTCCGGCACCACATGCGATATCGAGCACGGAAACCGATGCCGGATTTTTCAGGGAGAGGCCGGTGTAAGAAAGAATGGTGCGGATGCACTGCGCGGCTTCCTCTTTATTCCGGTGACTGTAGACCTGAAGATAGAATGGGTGGTTGAACCACTCGGCGAACCAGGGAGCTGTAGTGCGCGATCCAGAAGCGTCTTGACTGCCGGTCATGTTATGCCGTGAAAAAGGTGAGGAACAGAAAGGCTCAGGGCATAAGGGAATGCCCTGAGATAATATCCGGAACGGTTATTTCGCGTAGTCGCTGATCGCTTTGGACAGGATCTGCTGTTCGTTTTCCCCGTTAGGAATGCGGACATTCTTTTCCACGAATTTCCACGCATTGTTTTTATCTGATTTTACAGAAAAAACAAGCTTGGCGACTTTGAAATCACTGACACCTGTTTTTTTAGCCTTATCACCAAACGTTTGTTTTTTTGCCATGACAGTACGGTAATACTTTTTATTGAGACCTTGTAATCATAACTGATACGAAAATGTCGTCAAATTTAATAAAATATCGTCTATAATCAAGCGAACGGCGATTTATTTGTCACCTCTTCTTATCTATGATCCTGAAAGTGGGTAAATACTGTCTGTCATTCGTTTCAGGATGAAGCAGAGCGTTGTTTGATGGCATGGCGTTTTGCAATGAGAAATCCCGACAGGTAGATCAGGATGAATCCTGGAATGACCACGCATAAAAACATGATTTCATTCTGCGGGGTTTTCAGCTGGCCCGATGTCCATATCATCCAGAAAAACACCGCCCAAATCGGAGTGACAACCAGAAAGGTGATATTCCAGAGTTTCGTGAAGCTTTGGTTCATGATGTCGAAAATGTGTAGTTAGATCAGATCGGGCTGGTTCCTGCTTCCGCTTTCAGTTTCATTTTACGTTCGTGTCTTTTCTCGAGCCAGATCCTTGCCAGATATTGAATGGCGTTGATGATGTAGCTTGAATAGGCTACGGAGGACCAGAATACAAGGCTTTTGTCGGAATATCCCTTCCAGGCGAGAAAGAAGTAGAGAAAATGAAAGAAGGTTGCGACCGAACTGCCGACATCTTCCCAGAAAAACTCCTTCGAATAAACCCACTTGCCGAAAAGGTCCTTCTCGAAGTACATGCCTGTGATGAAAAGTATCACGAAAAATAGCGTTTTGTAGAGAATAGCCACGCTGATCCAGAAAAAGTCGATGGATGCGAGATTATTGGCATAGAGTATGTTAAGGGCGATACCTGTGAGAAAGATGACGAACTGTACCGGTGCAAGCAAAATCTGGATTTCAGTCCATACGGATGCATTGCGTTTGGCAAGCTGTTCAGGCGTATAACGAGGCATGACCGTTCTGTCTTACAACTGCAGTTAATAAAAACTCGACCGAAAGGACACTATGTCCGGGAGTATCGAACAATATTAATTAATCCATAATATAAAACAAGATATTGGGATTATCAGCAGCGGCATTGCCATTCTTTTATAAATAAGGACAGGAGATATTTCAATAAAAGCATTATGGTTATTGAAGCTATGAGTTGAAGCCGGTCACGAGCCCGAAGGGAGGAATATGCCGGTAACAGCTTCTTTAATTTGCTATATTTACCTCTTTGATAACCGGTTATTCTCATTGTTGAACCTATGTCTCTTTTACAGGAATTGTTCGAAGAGTATACGTTGTGGTATAAAAGCCTCGCGGAAGATAACGGCGTTCTTCCAAGATCAATTTCGGGTGTTGATGCTGAAGGCCGGCAGTTTATCTACCCTCTCGACATTCTGGAGCTGCACCATATGGCCCGGAACAAGTATATCCGGTATGTTCTTGACGAACTGCTGTCGATTGCCTATGCATATGGCGGGGTGGCCTTGAGGGGGGACAGTGATATCGGTGAATTGGAAGAGATCCTCGATGTGGTTGCTGCCGATGCGAATCATTACATCATGGGACACTGGAGGGTGATCCGCGACGAAATGGGTAATATTGCCACCCTCGAGCATATGGGCACCAGCGAAGGCGACGATCCTGATAAACACCCTGCGGCCTGGTACCTTGCAGGGGCGATTCGTTTCAATGAAACAGAAAAAAACCGGTACACAGATCTCTGGGCAGGTGCAAAGCCCTATATCACTTTTACCGACCGTAATGCCGAAGAGTGAGCTGAAGCAGTTGAAGTTGCTTTCTATACAGCTTTTACAGCGACTAAAGCTGTACCGAGCGATTTTTCAAGTTCACGCACTTTCTCGAGTTCAGCTACGTTAAGATCTTCTGCAACAACATCATAACTCGAATAGGAGAGCAGTGTTTTACCCAGTTCCTTTTCAAGCGATTTTACCTCTTCGAGCTGGGCAGGGGTCAGTTTTGAAAGACTGGACAGCATAACCGTTCCTCCGGGTTTCTGGGGCTGGCGATACTCTTCATGTAAAATTACGAAACAGCTTTGAAGCGGTATTTGTTTCCATGGAACAGTGGAAATCAAGGAGTTTACGCAATAAACTCTCGGTGAGTTTTGTGAGTGTTGTGTGTATGAGACGGGTTGCACGTATTCTTTTGCCGTCTTGAATGGATTTATGCTTTCAGGTTTCGATATGGTCCCTCTTTTTCAGAAGGATCTGAAAGAAATCATGATATCCCTGTACAATCCACTTGCGCTCGAACCGGGTATTGAATTGCGGCGGAACCATGCTGCACTCGACCTCGAAACCGGTATCCGGAGTCTGCTTCACGATCCATCTGCCGTAATCGGAGCTGTCGGTTACAATCAGGGCTTCGCCTTCAGGGACAAGCCTGTTGTTGAGCAGGCGCAGGTAGGATGATGAAAAAAGTCTGTATTTGATATGCTTTCTTTTTGGCCATGGGTCGGGAAAGAGGGCATATACCCTCGAAATCGAACATGATGTGAAAAGATCGTTGAAGGCGTCTTTGGCGCACGACTGGAAGAACCGGATATTGTCGACGTTCAGGCTTGCAGCTTTTTTCGATACTCCGGCTATCAGTGACGGTTTGTGTTCAATGCCGAAAAAGGTCCTTTCCGGATATGTCCGTGCCCTGCTGATCAGATAATCCCCGTCGCCGAACCCGATTTCAACCTCGATTGTCCCTGTGGCGATGAGGTTATCATAAAAATTCTTTTTCTGGTCAGTTGTTACTGCGTGATTGACACAGAGCGGAGACGTGTTATCCATAAACTGAATGGATGATGAAAAATCGAAACAATAACGGGAATATAAATTTATTTGAAAAAAGACATGACGAACTCTTTTCTCTGAACTGTAAAGTCCGGCAGTTCTGTCATATCTGTCTGCTGATGAAACTCTGACATGCCGATACCTGATACTTTCTCCACGAGGAACCAATAAACAGATCCGGATTAAGTTTCAGATGCCTTTTTTTCAGCGAAATGGTCCTGAAGGAAATTGATCGACGTCTTTAAGGTTACTCTTTTCTTTTATTTGTTTTGGAATAAAATGGTAAGTTTACGGCTCCAAAACATCATGTTCAACGTCTTCATTCTTCAATCCCGAAAGGAGTCAGCAGTACATGGACACCTCATCCCGCATTCTCTGTAAAGCATTGCAAAACAAGATCATGTCCGCAGAACAGGCGGCAGCGCTCATCCCTTCGGGGGTCAACGTAGGAATGAGCGGTTTTACGGGTTCCGGTTATCCCAAATCGGTGCCGGGGGCACTGGCAAAACGTATCGCAGAAGTCAACAGGGAAGGGCAGAAATTCCGGATCGGCGTATGGACCGGCGCTTCGACTGCACCGGAACTTGATGGTGTTCTTGCAGAGGCGGACGGAGTTGAAATGCGTCTTCCATATCAGTCGGACCCGACATGCCGCCGGCGCATAAATGAAGGACGGATGGAGTATATCGACATTCATCTCTCTCATGTGGCGCAGTTTGTCTGGTTCGGTTTCCTCGGCAAACTCGATATCGCGCTTGTAGAGGTTGCCGGAATTCTCGAAGACGGACGCCTTATCCCGTCCTCATCGGTCGGCAACAACAAGACGTGGCTCGAGCAGGCCGACAAGGTCATCCTCGAGGTGAACTCCTGGCAGAGCCCTCTGCTCGAAGGGATGCACGATATCTATTACGGGACCCAGCTGCCTCCGCATCGCATGCCGATTCCTCTTGTCCACCCTGAGGACAGGATCGGGGAAAAGTACCTTCACTGTGATCCGGAAAAGATCATCGCTGTTGTCGAAACCCATGCTCCGGACCGGAACTCCCCGTTTTCCGCGCCGGATGAAAATTCGATGCTCATCGCCGGGCATATTCTCGAGTTTTTCGAACACGAGGTGAAAAAAGGACGTCTGCCGAAAAATCTTCTTCCGCTCCAGTCGGGTGTCGGCAATATCGCCAATGCAGTCATGGCAGGTCTCAACAACGGACCGTTCGACAATCTTACAGCCTATACCGAGGTGCTGCAGGACGGTATGCTCGACATGCTCCGTTCCGGCAAACTTGCCATGGCTTCTGCCACAGCTTTTTCCCTCAGCGACATGGCGCTCGAAGAGCTCAACCGGAACCTCGCTTTCTACAGGGACAAAATCATCCTGCGTCCGCAGGAGATCAGCAACCATCCCGAAGTGATCCGCCGTCTCGGCGTGATTGCAATGAACGGCATGATCGAGGCCGATATCTACGGCCACGTCAATTCAACGCATGTGATGGGCAGTTCAATCATGAACGGTATCGGTGGTTCAGGAGATTTCGCACGAAATGCCTATATCTCGATTTTCATGACACCGTCACAGGCTAAGAACGGGAAGATTTCATGTATCGTTCCGATAGCTTCCCATGTCGACCATACAGAGCATGATGTCCAGGTTATCGTTACCGAACAGGGGCTTGCTGACCTGCGCGGGCTTTCTCCAAACCAGCGGGCGAAGGTGATTATCGAAAACTGTGCGCATCCGGATTTCAGGCCGGCACTGCGTGATTACCATCGCCGGGCATACGAAGGTTCAATGGGTCGCCATACGCCGCACCTGCTCGACGAGGCACTGAGCTGGCACCAGCGATATCTCAAGGAAGGACAGATGCTTCAAGACCTTCAGGAAGTTTTCCAAATGTGAAAATGGAAACGGGAAATACATGAGGAATGAGGTTCACATGTATTTCCCGGCCGTTACTGAGTGAATCAGTACTCTTTCTTATTCCGCTTTTCTTTGAGGGCGTTCATACTTGAATATGCATACCGGGCTGCCGAGCGCCTGGCGGGCAAGGATTTCCCCCTTCATTTCCGGAAATGCCCTGTGTGAGGCTTCCATATCGAGTTCGCAGATCACATGGCAGGGGATATCGTAACCGAACTCTTTGCATACTTCCAGATATGGGCAGACTTTCTGGATCTCGAGGGCGGCATCGATGCCCTTGTTCGAAATGTCAATGGCCTCCATATCCATGCCGATCGAATTGAAAATCGGAATGGACTGCCTGAACCCTTCGATAAGGGTCGGGAGTGCAAGGAGCGGGCCCATGCGCTGCTTCTGCAGTTCCGGGAATCCTTCAAGCATGGTTTCCCAGGCGATTTCCTCTCCGAATTGCGCAGTGAGTTCCCTGAACCTCGAAAACTTCTTTCTTGCAGATTCGATCAACTCCGAGTGTGCGTTCTGCATGGCTTCCTCCCGGTTGAATGATTTCATGGACATATCCCTGAAAAGGGACTCTCTTTTTACAAGATACGGGGCTTTATGCGTTTGTTCAAAATTCGAGCCCATAAGCTGTGAAGTGAGTTAAAAATCATTGCGGATAATCATGCAATTTGATGATCTTTCAAATAATGGCCTTTTCAATCGTAAAAAACAACGGAGAGGACATGAGCGAACAGCAGAAACCCGCAGTACCCGAAATATTCACGAAAAAAGTCACCAGGCTTCTTCCACCGGAAGAGCTCGAAACGCGCATTCTGAAGTTTCTCGGTGAACGCCGTATGTGCGTGCTGTCCACCAGCCGGGACAATGTGCCGCGTTCGACACCGATCCTTTATCGTACGAAAGGGTTCAACCTCTACATGGCAGGTGAGCCGGGCCTAAAGATGGGCAACATAAAGCTCAACCCGCAGGTGAGCATAGGTATATACGACCCGAAAGCGGAATTTTCAGATAATATTGACGATATCGTTGGTCTTCAGATCAGCGGTCATGCAAGGCTGATGGGTAAACAGGACCAGGGTTTTTTTGAAGCCTTCAGGCTCTTCGGCCGTCCCGAGGCTTGGGCCGAGCACTGGTTCGGCATGATGATCGAGGTGGTGCCCGACAGGATCGAGCTGCTCGAGATGGCTCTCAAGAACGAGGATTACGCAGCCCGTCAGATATGGACTCGTCCTGTCTGCTGATATCTGATTATCCGGTTTGCATCATTCTGCTGCCGAAGTTAGGGAAGCCAGGAATATAATGAGATAAGCCGGTGGGCCCTGTAACGTTCCAGGAATTCTTCGTTCTTCTTAAACCTTCCCGCCTTTAAGGTGGTCATCAGACAGCTCCGAAAAGTGTCTGATGATCTCCGAGACGAGAGTTTCGAGATTTTCCTTTTTTTCCAACCTGCATTTCGTCTCAAGTTCTTCAGCCGCCTGCCTGATGCTTTCAAGACCGATGAGTGCCGCACTTCCTTTCAGTTTATGAGACAGGCTGCGCAAAGATGCTGTATCTTCTTTTTTAAGCAATTTGTGCATGACTTCGGAAATATTGCAGAATTCGTTGATGAATATCCCGATTAACTCATTGTTTTCGGAGGCTGATAACCCGTATGAAGAAACAACAGTGGCTGCATTTGCCTTTTTTGCAGAAAAATTGGATGATTGTGTGTTTTCCGATGGATTGATCAGAAACCTGCAGATGGAGTTGATAAGCAGCCCGGGGCTGTCGGTTTTAATCCGGAAATCGTCCATGCCCGCCTTTTTCGCAGCTTCCTCTTCTTCGACTGCTCCGCTGAGACCGATGACAGGCAGTTTTCTCAGCCGTGGATCGCTGCTGGAACGGAGCCTCCGGGTCAATTCAAGACCGTCCATTCCAGGCATGCGAATATCGGTGACAAGAAGATCGAAACGCTCTTTATGCAGCATTTCCAGGCTTCTGTCACCATCGTTCGAAACCGAAACTTCCAGTCCTGCATCCCTGAGGTTCATCGCTATCAGATCGCAGTTCAAAGCAGAATCATCGACAACAAGAATTTTTTTCCCGGTAAGCGCGTTCATGGCAGGATGACCGTCAGGAATGGTATTCATGGCCGCCCGCAGGGTATTGATCAATTCGCTCTGGCTGCAGGGTTTCGCGATAAAAGCCTGCATTCCCGCGGTTTCAGACATGCTTCTTGCTATTGCTGCAGGTTCTGAACTGTGAGCCACGACCGGCGTAATACAGGCTTCGGGTCCAGCTTCACCAATCCGCATCCTTTCGACGGTTTCGTAACCATTCATCAGCGGCATGTGGATATCCATTACGACGAGGTCGTAACGGATGCCCGAAAGAAGTTCAAGCGCTTCCTTTCCGTTGGCAGCCTCGTCGGTTACAGACTCGAACGAGGAAAGATATTTTTTCAGCGTTATACGATAAAGCGGGTCATCATCGACGATCAGCAATCGTTTTCCATGGAAATCCCCGACTCCCAGTTCAATGACGCGGGAAGTGTATTCATCGAATTCGCTTGCAGAAACAACGGGGAAGCTCATTATGAACTCTGTGAATTTCCCTTCTTCGGATTCGCAGCGTATATCCCCGCCGAATGATTTCAGCACCCGTTTGCAGTAGGCGAGTCCAAGACCAGTACCGCCCGATTTGCCGCTGGTATAAAAACTGTCGAAGACTCGGGGGAGAGCTTCTTTGGGGATACCAGGACCGGAGTCGCGGAAAAAGACAAAGTTGTATGACTCTCCTTTTTCAAGACGCACAGTAATCAGGCTCTCTGGATGGGATTTGAAATAGTAAAGGGCATTTTTAAGCAGATTGAAGAGCACAAACACAAAAAGGGTTTCGTTGATTCGGAAAATGAACTGTTCGTTCCTTGTTATCCGAACCCTTTTTCTGTCGTTTTCTGATTCATAACCGTATTCTTCAAGCGCATTGCGCACGATGCGAGAGGCGGAGAGGTAAGTGAAGCTCTCCGGATTGATAGGTTTTTCGCGGATTTCGCCGAGTACCATATCGATTACCTGAACGCCGCGTTTCACGGCTATCTGGCCATGCGCAACACGTTCATAGAGGTTTTCGAGCAGGTTTCCGTTCAGAGGGTGGTTGGTTGTTGATTCACGATGCCGTTTTGGAAGCATGTTATGGATACCATTCAGGCAGTTGCGGATCTGTCCGAGGGGATTGCGCATTTCATGGGCGATGGTTCCTGCCAGAGACTGCAAAACGGTGTTTCGTTCGATGGCGACAACCCCTTTTTTATTTGTGTAATTTACCAGCACTCCCAGCAGCAGAGCAACGGGTATGGATATGAAATATTCTACGATCTGCTTTGTGATCGAGAGTTGAATACCGGTAGTATTTACAAAGCCTGTGTAAGCAATAGCGAGGCCTGCGGTCAGGAAGAAGGTGAACAGGTATAAATTCGGTATGAAAATGATGAACACAAGGAGCATGACGGTTTCAGCTACGAGCCATAGTCCTGAAAAGTTGTTCATGAGCATCAGGTATGTAAAAACCACAGGAAACGTGAAGGTCAGCCAGAGGTACCAGTATATCATGAGCAAGGGTCTCGACGATACAGGGTAACGTTTGTAGAAGAGAATGGGAATAAACAAGATAGCGGAGCCGAAACGGAGTTCGAAGGATTCATAGGGTTGAGGCAGTATGATTGCACAGAGTATATAATAAACGGGATGACCCCATAACGCGATATACCGGATAAAATTGATTGTGAGCTCATTTTGCTCATAATCCTTTTTCAAAAAGTCCAATCCCTGTTTCAGGAAAGATGATTCATAGGCTTGTTGGGGGGCCATGATGATTATTTTGCTTTCAGGATACAGAAACAGTAGTGCTGGTAGATCTCTTCGGCAATATCGAGAACTGAGCCAGAGTGAATATTTGTTTCTACTACAAGATTATATTTTTCTGTTAAATAACCTATATCATTGTAACCATTAATGAATGGTTCACCCATTTTGCGGATATTTGTTATAAAATCTCTGGCTTCCTTGATGCCAGTGCGGCATCTGATCAGGTCTTCGGTAACATAATCAAGCCAGATGCAGGAATCTCGATGCATGAGTTTTGATAATGAGATCATTATCGAATCGATATTCTCTTCCTTGAAATACATTGATCCACCTTCCCAGATATACAAAGTCGGTAATCGGAAATCAAAGTCCGGGATTTCCAGGAGCGTCTGGTCTATGGACTTGATTTCAAGGTCTATTTCAATGTTACGGATAGAACTTTTTTTACTGTAGTCGAATATCCGTCTTCTTTCGTTGAGCATGATCGGAAGATCGAGATCATAGATCATGGCGTTTTCAAGATTCAATCGCCAGAACCTGCTGTCATAACCGGCCCCGATGTTGACTACGTTGAATTTTGTTTTTCCTTGAGAAAACTTGAGTACGTTTTCGTCAAGATGCTGAGTTCTTGCCACAATCATGTTCTGAAGCTGTGGCGTGGCAATACTGAACCGTCTTGCCAGCGTTATGCCGTGTTTTCCGGCGAGCATGAATGCGTAAGGATCGTCGAACCTTCGCTGTTCGACAGGTTTTTCCTGTTCGAGTGCACGAAGTCCGACAATGAGCTTGGCTGTTGTTTTTGTCTTGTGCTCGTAAAGAAGATCGATTTTTTCAACATCGAAAGCATTTCTTTTCAATCCGTTCAGGTCCTGGACCCAATATGTGAAATCAGCAACAGCAACCAGCTTTTCGCCATTGTACATTTTCACCGGAATAGTGACGACGATTTTATTGCTGCTTGCAAACCGTTTTGCCAGACCTTCCCATTTGTCTTTCTCTATTCTCGCCTTGCAGGTAAGGTTGTGACAACTTGGAGTCAACCATTTTATTGTGGCTTTCACTCCCCACATATAGCCGGCATTATCATCGACTGATGGCCAGAAACCGATTATCGGAACCAGGTGAAAAAGTGAGGTCAGGGCAAGGCCGCCGGTATACTCTGCTGCCAGCAGCATCAATGGGCCCTGGTGAGCGATATACTGGTTTGATGAATTGGGGATCAACGGAAGCGTTGTTTCGGCGTAACCGCGCTCGACAGCGGTAATTTTCCAGTCGATGAAATCAAGTGCCGGTACTGATTCATGAAAGGATTCAGTAAGTGCATCAAGGTTGAATCGCTCTTTTCGATCTTGTTCCCATGCATCTATGGAATGCAAAAGAAAAGAAGTGCTGAAATGAATGCTCATTATTAATAAAACGTACGCGACTATTTGTTATGATCGGTAGTGTTCGATTTTGCTTGTTTCAGGAAATGAGCCGTCAGCGGATAAGAACAGGACTTGTCGGCTTTAAAGCGGCAGAAATCCGATTACTTGAGACCGTGTATACCGGTACAGAGTTTTCACTGGCTTCATGAATTTTCCCGATAACAGCATTTTTCGAGATAAAATAAATATTTGAGATATGGACAATCATCGATATCCTGACAAATGCAAATGTAACGATCTTTTTTTAAAAGAAATCCAACTTCTTTTTAATTAAGCCATTAACATATGCTCAAGATTCCCGGGCTGAGTAAATTTTTCGAACTATGGATAATTATTCAGGAGCGAATGGATAAAGTTTGACGTAGTTAAGGGATTCAATATTAATTTCAGAAGCATGACGGCAATGTTGGTGACAGAAAAAATAAATCTCGGATAACCTGGATATATTTATCAATATCCGCGAAAAATTGATATTTCTCCAACAAGGGAAATCATAAATGAGAACAATTGAAGGTTAACCATCATTACCGGCACGACAACAGAGAACTTATCAAAAAACCGCTCTTTTAATCTGATTGATCAATGCAAAAGAAATTATCGTCGATCTGTTCAGCCTCAGTGTTGACAATCCTGATCTTGTTTGTTTTCACGGCATTCTGCAGTGCCGGTGAAAATACAGGAGTCATCCATCCACTCGCCTACGGGGTAAAAAGCATTGAAAAGATCCATGTCGAGCAAGGAAAAGAGAGCGTAAGTAAATCGTATTGCCGATGCCGTTATCCCGTGTTCTCTGCCGGAGGAAGCGCTGCGGCTGTCAATGCCGCCCTTCATGGCTGGATTGCAGACAGCACAGCGATTGCTCCCGGGAAAGAATATACCGGTGATCGTTCGATCGAATCTCTTGCGGCAAACTTTCTGCAGGACTATGAAAAATACCGGAAGGATTTTCCTGTAAACTGGCCATACGAGTTTGAACTTGACGGTTCAGTGCTGTTCAACAGAAGAGGACTGCTGTCGGTCGGTCTTTCCAGTTACTCCTTTACCGGAGGTGCGCACGGCAACAGCCACACGGAATATTTCGTATTCGATGTCCGAACCGGCAGGCGTCTCGGGCTTGCCGACATTTTTATCGCAGGATTTGAAGAGAAGCTCAACAAACTGATCGACCGACGGTTCAGGCAGATGAAAGGTCTCTCATCCGAAGAACGTCTCGACGGTGAAAAAGGTACTCTTTTCGAGAACTCCATTCATTTCAACAGGAACTTTGCCTTTACCGACAAGGGAGTGCGCTTTTTCTACAACCAGTATGAAATCGCTGCATACGCTTACGGTCCGACTGAAATAGAGTTGACATATCCTGAGCTCCAGGAGATTCTGAAGCAGCAGTTCAGGGAATTGTAAAGCCTGGAAATACAATGAAAAGCAGCAAAAAAGGCATCATTTTCGTGATCGTTCAGGGGATCATCATTTTGGCGTTTATGCTGATACCGGTTTGGACACCAGGGATACCCGAATGGTTTTTTCAGAAGACGTTCTTGTTTCGTTCTTTTGTTTCGGGTTTTCTTGCCCTGGCATCGTTGCTGCTGGGCGGATCGGGATTCTGGAATCTCAGAAATTACCTCACTCCGCTTCCTGAACCTGTAGGGCATAATGAACTTGTCCTGTCAGGAGTTTACTCTCTTGTCCGTCATCCGCTTTACAGCAGCATCATGTTTGCCGGTGCATCATGGACATGCTTTACCTGCAGCCTTGCTCATTTCCTGATGCTGTGCATGGCGTTTCTCTTTTTCTCTCTGAAGGCTGATTACGAAGAGTGTCTGCTTCTGCAAAGGCATCCCGGTTATGCACAGTATGCCGAAAAGGTGAAAAAGTTCATTCCATGGGTATTTTAAAGGGAAAACAAGGCAAAGAATCCGGACCCGTGAACGCAACAGACGGCAGGGTCACTGAGCGTTCACGGGCTTCATGGTCAGAGGTATTTATAACGCATAACGGAATCCTGCGATAAGCTGGTGACCGGATACCGAATCTTTCATGCCGGTTTGGGCATATGAAGCGTTATCAGGGTTTATGTAATGATTATCATTGAAATGAACGTCATCGGTTGCAAAGTAACGGTATCCAATATCAATCGTTGATTTGTTGCTTACCCTGAACGCAAGGCCGGCACCGACCTGCCAGGCAAAAACACTTTCGCTGAAAGAGACTGTTTTGCCTGGCAACCGGTAATCGCGTGATACGGAGGCATTACCCAGTCCACCAATGACATATGGCCTGACCTGTTTCGATTTGAGGTCCAGGTCGAAATAGAGATTCACCATACAGGACAGGATCGTCTGTTTTACATCTCCCGATGGTTTTTGACTATAAGATGCTGTGTCTGTTGAATTGAAAGGAGGATATGCGAAGCTGGCCTGTTCGACGACATCACCTCTGAAACTCTTGATCTCATTGTTCTGATAACCTATTTCGCCTTCTACACGAAACGATCCGAAATCATATCCGATTGCGCCGTTGACAAGGCAACCTGTTTTAAAGTCAGTGTGTCCGTTGTCTTCTCCGGTGATGGCTTTTGCTCCCGTTATTCCCGGAGGTACGATGTTCTTCCAGTTATAGGTATAATCAGATGTATTCAAAAATCCGGCTCCGGCGGCTCCGCGCAGATAAACACCTGCATATGCAGGCATTGCGGTAAATCCTGTAAGCAGTAGTGTTAAAAAAAGTGTTTTTTTCCTGACTTCATACACTTGCTGATCGAAATCGCCCGGAAAGCCAATAAAATCAAGGAGTCCTTTTGTATCTGCCTTTGTAGTGCCTAATGAATCTTTTTATTTGCTTTTTATGCTTTCGTTTTGTA
>JAAXXY010000051.1 GCA_013334225.1 Chlorobiaceae bacterium | reverse complement strand
TCGAACACCTTATCCGCTCTGGGACAAAAAAGTGTTCGATGTTCAACCGGATTTCCTGTTCGACCTTTTGCGGACGACCTGTTCGAAGTTCAGCGGATTTTGTGTTCGAGGTTCAACGGATTATGCACTCAGGCCAGGTATACAACCGGGTTCATCTGCCCTGACAGGGTAACTGTAGCCGGATAGTGTTGTATGAAATGGACTTGCAGGAAAAAACTGAAAAACGGAGAAACCAGGTTCTTGCATAGTCGATAAAGACTGATTGAATCGACCGGAGACAGGTAATCTGAAGCAGAATGCCTGTGTTTTCGGTTTCAGGAAATTCAATGTATTCAAAGATGCTTCGCCCGGGTTTCAATATTGCCGAAAAATTACCCGGGAAATGAACTTATAGTATTATTGCTTTGTTTAATAAAGTAAAGAGGAATTGAGTTGAACGAAGAGAGCATATGTCTTTAAAAATATAAGCCTGATATCTTAAAAAAAACATTTTTTAACCTGTTTTAAGGAGATTTTATGATCAAAGGTGAAAAAACACCGATGGAACTGAAGGGTGACATAAATAACCTGGCTTATTGGATGACAGGATCTTTGACTTCTTCTCAAGAACTTGTGTGTGTCGCCTATCTGAAAATCGGATTTGATACACCTCAAATCGAAGCATACAAAATCTTCAGAAAGTGTTATTTCGATAGTTTCTTTCATGACAAAAAAACCTGTATAACTCAGCACATGAATAACACTATCGAACATCTGGCAGAAGCAATGCTTCTACAGGAAGCCGAAGTAAAATTCACGGTACTCTTATCAGAAATATCCCGGTTAAAACCAATCATAATATCCAGAATAATCGGCAGGTCCCTGGATACTACAAGACTATGGTTATCGTTAGGATGTAAATTGCTTGCAGGAGGATCGCTCTCGCTTGATGCCCTTTATCAACCCTGAATTACCTGTGAATTGATTAAAAGTCATAGATAGTAATGACGACAACCTGTGATATTGCTCTTTTTGTATGATTACATAAAAAAAATGATGTTTGATTTTAAATAAATAAAGGAGTTCAAGATGAAAAAAAGCTTTTTAATCGTTGCCGGAATAGCTGGACTGCTTCTTTCCGATCAACCTGCCAATGCTCTTGTTAAAGATGATATTTTTGTAGCGATGGGAACTCGTAGCGGCCCGACATTTGTAATAAACACCCGTCCGGATTTTGTTTATTTATCAGATTCCGGGTTTTACGTATCCTATGGCAGCCCATATGATATGCTTTTCTATGGCGATCTCTATTACCTTTACTCGGGAGGAAACTGGTACTACTCTTCATACTACAATGGCCCATGGAGTTTAATACAGGAATTCAATCTCCCTGTAGTTATCAGAAAACATCGTTGGGTTGACATAAGAAGGTTCCGTGACGACGAGTACCGCAGGCATGATCGCAATTACTGGAATAACCAGTTCCAGTTCGATCGTCAGCGCTTTGGAGGCCCGGGACGAAATGGTTCCGGCCAGGGCCCGGCTGGACCACCACATCCGCCGCCAGCACATGGTGGTCCTGCTGGTCAACCGCCGCCTCATGTAAACTCAGGCCCCGGGCCAGGCGGAGTTCACCCGCCACCTCCGCCGCCAGCACATGGTGGTCCTGCTGGTCAACCGCCGCCTCATGTAAACTCAGGCCCCGGACCAGGCGGAGTTAACCCACCACATCCTCCACCTCAGGGCGGAAAGGGTGTTGGAGGATCACCTCCTCCAGCCGGCTCCGGCGGAACCCCGCCGGTCCATGAAGATCGAAAGGATGATAATCAGCCGGGAAACGGCCCAAAAGATAAACGATAAACAATCCGGATCGAGTCGGATACAATAATGCAAGCGGGGAGCCGAATCATATATCGGCTCCCTTATTGACTGCAAACACAACAAATACAGAAGTTTTAATGAAAAATGATATGAAGATAATTATCGGTTTGACCGCTTTGGTTACTGGCTCTTATTTTGCCCTTTCCTTAATTTATAAGAGGAAAAAAATACATAACCACGACGCTTGTTACAGCTCAATAACCTATTGAAAGAATAATCAGTCAAGGAATATTTTCCAGCACCACCCACAGCCCGGTATGTATCATAAAAGCCATTCAATATCTGTTTTTATTAATACCATCGAAAACTTTTTATGAGAAGAAAAGCTATGGCTACGAAAAAAAGAAATCCGATGGAGTTGCTGGATGATATTTATAACATTGCATTTTTGATGACGGGCTACAAGGATGGAGCCTATCATCTTGTTTACAGAACATATCTTAAAGTTAATTATGAAACTTCTGAAAAAGAGGTATTCAAAGCACTCAGAGACTCATTTATCGATTGTTTCATCAATAGCAAGATAGTATGCATTCCTCAGACATCATGCAAGGATATGGGATGTCTGGGTGAGATAATAATTCGACAGGAATCAGATGTGAAATTAACGGTGCTGCTTTCGGAGATTTCAGGATTAAAACCAGATGCTATAGCTAAAGTAATCGGGGTCCGGTCAGACACCATAAGATTATGGTTATCGTCTGGTCGAAAATGGCTTTTTGATGGATCTCTATCCTGGGATGGCCTTTTCAAACCTGTTATTTATGCTGAAAGTAATGGTGAAACATGATAAAGGATCAAGAAAGAGTGTAGGGCACCTCTTTTATTTGTTCCGAATCTCGATTGCTGCGTTGTCCCGACACGTCGGGATCGAAATCCTCATGTACAACTTGTACACTCCGGTTTCTGCGCTCCGTCCGCCTTGCACTCGGGCTTCTCACTACAATAAATAGAGGTCCCCTGTACTCGTTAATGAAAAAAACAGGATCATTCCTGTCAAGCATAGTTATGCATAAATATTTTGACAACTAATACCATAACAGGATAGTATAAAATGAAAAAATCTTTCACTTGGAGAGTTTTTATAAGCTTCGGGCTTTTTATCTCTTTTTTCATGCTGCTTATATCAGGAGTGATCCTTTATATCGGCCCGTCCGGCAGAGGCCCCGGTGCGATTGTCTGGCTCATAATCGGACTGACTAAACCAGAGTGGCAAAACCAGCACATTATTTTCGGATTTACCTTTTCCCTCTTTGCTCTGTTTCATCTTTTTATGATTAACTGGAAAGCATTCTTCTCATACCTGAAATCAAAAACGAAAGAAGGACTTGAACGTCCCGCAGAGCTTTTTGTCATCAGCGTTCTTTGTGTGATTTTCGGTATCGGCACCTACTATAAAATTCAGCCGTTTTCGGGGATACTGGAATTCGGCAAAAGCGTATCCAAATTATGGGACGGCAATAAAGCGCAAAAGCCGGGAGGACCGCAGCAGCCAGGAGGGCCGCAGCGATCGGGAGATGCTTTGCAGGAACCGGGCAAACCAGGCTGAAAGAAGATTGCAAGGCAGATCTGGAGCTGTACAGAAAATCAAATCACGCACAAGGTAAAATTCATATGCTCTCACCTCCATGACATAGAGTCATTGATAAAACATCCTCATGGAAACAGTTAATTACTCAAAATATTTGACAGGCTTTTTTTTATCTTGAATGATTGTTTTTTAGCATCCCCGCTGCATTTGGATAATAGCAGGCGGGGGTGTCCGATTTTTATCATCACGGTCAATTATTCTGAAAATAAACAAAACCGTTATGCCCGAGGTTTTCCAATATCCGATGACTTACCCGGCTCTGTGGCTGGATTACTATTACCTCGTGACCTGGATTCTCGGTATGCTGTTTCTCGGTCTGGGCTGGGCTGTATTTTTCCGCTACGGAAAATTTACCTACGGTGTCGATCTCGGCTGCTTCTGGAAAACCGCGGTTCTCATCCTGCTCACTACAGCTTCTCTCGGCGGTCCCAGCTACTACAATACCCGTTTTGTGGGGGAGCACGGTCAGGACGGGGACGCGGTGAAGATTTCCGGTGACAAGCTCCTTTACCTCGACCGGAAAGGCAACCAGAAACAGTTTGATCTCAAGGATGTCACCGCCATATACCAGGAGCCGATAACCTATAATCCTCCTCCAAAAATTTTTATTGTTGCCGGAAAAGCTGCAAACAAGGATTCGATTTTCGTTACAAGAAACCTGCAGGATTACAGGCGTTTTATTTCTGATCTTTCAACAAGGACAGGAGTTGATGCCAAGCTCAAGTGATTTACTTTTCAATTGAATGTCATTCATGATCATCTGCATGGAAATAAAAGGTCTACAGCACATTGCTCCTTGTTGTTGAAATAGGTAACACAACCACTTCATTCGCTGTTTTCGACAGCCAGACCTGCCTCGAAGTAACGAAAACGCAAACCTCGAATCTCTCGGACAGGCAGAGTGTTTTCCTGCTGATCACACGATTGCGGGAAACGTTTCCAGCGCTTCGTGATGCGGTTTTCTGCAGCGTTGTGCCTGGCTTGAACGAATCGGTGTATTCGGTTCTCGCGGAATTCCTCGGTGGGCGGATTATCAGGGTTTCATCTGCCATGCGGCTTCCTTTCAGGCTTCATTACGACTCTCCCGAAGCATTCGGCGCCGACCGTATCGCACTTTGTGCTCACGGTTTCCTGAGTTATCCCGGAGAGGCTGTCATTGCCCTCGATATCGGTACAGCGATAACCGTCGATGTTCTGAGTTCGGAAGGGGAGTATCTCGGAGGCCATATTGTTCCCGGGCTCGATCTCATGGCAAGGGCCCTGCATGAACATACCGCTCAGCTCCCGCTGGTCAATATCGGTCAGCCTGGAGCCCTTGTCGGCTTTTCCACGGCGGAGTGCATCAGGAACGGCATTGTCTGGAGCTGTGTTTCCGGTATTGAGGGTGTTGTGCGGAAAATCAGTTCATGGCTTCAGGAAGAACGTCAGGAGAAGCGCATCAGGGTTGTCGCAACCGGCGGCAGTGCCCCGCTGATCGTTTCCATGCTCGATATTACCACGGAACTCGATGAAATTGCAGTGCTCCGGGGAACCCGGTACCTTTTTGAATTCAATACGGATTCTTCCCTTTGAAGAATTGCTTCGCGTTATCGATAGCCTGAATAACCGCTTCATTTTCGACATTTTTTTCGAGGAGGAATGCCTCGCCGAGCTTTTTCAGAAGCACGAAACGAAGTTTTTTGTCGAGTTTTTTCTTGTCTGAAAGCATGTTTTCAAGCAGTTCACTGCTATCTACCTCGATAAAACGCCGTTTTACCAGTCCTCTCGGATAACGGAACCTGCCAAGTATGGAAAGTCCTTTTTCCAGCGATGCCTGATCGAGATAACCGAGATTGCGGGAAAGGAAAAGAGCGCAGACCATACCGATCGACACCGCTTCGCCATGTCTCATGTGGCGGTATTCGGCAAGCTTTTCAAGTCCGTGGGCGAAAGTATGCCCGAAATTCAGTGTTGCCCTCAGGCCGGTTGTTTCCCGGAAGTCCTTTTTAACCACATCAGCTTTCGTATCGGCACTTTTTCTTACCGCCTCAGTCAGAAAGGGTTCCTTAAGCTGCACGATATCATTGAAATGGCTGTCGAGAAAGGACAGGAATGCTTCGTCCGCAATAAATCCGTACTTGACCACTTCGGACATTCCCCCGAAAATTTCACGCTTCGGAAGAGTTCTCAGGTATGCCGGGTCTATCAGTACGAGTTCAGGGATATGGAAGAAACCGATCAGGTTCTTTCCGTGCGGATGGTTTATGGCGACCTTTCCGCCAATCGAGCTGTCGGTCATAGCAAGAAGCGTGGTCGGGAGCTGGATGACCGGAATGCCCCTGAAATAGCTTGCCGCTATGAATCCGCCGAGGTCGCCCACAACCCCGCCGCCGCAGGCAAGCAGGTTCCAGCTCCGGTCAACATCAGCCTCGATCATGAGACTGTATAGCCGGTAAGCCGCGTTGAAGCTTTTCGAAGCTTCTCTTGCAGGGACGACGAGTTCCTTCCACTGGAATCCTTCTTCACGCAGGGTTTCGAACAGGGCATCCCCGAACAGTTTGCGGGTATGTTCATCGAAAAGTACGACGGTTTTAAGTGAAAGTCCGTGTGTCTGGAACAGTTTTCCAAGTCCGGCAGTAACCGGGGTTCCTACTTTGATTGTGCTCACATCCATTATTTATTCATTATTTCCGGCTGCTGCGGATACCTTGCGTATAAAACGCTCTATTTTACGGGTCAGTTCTTCGACGGTCGATCCTATCCGCTTGATATCGCTCTGAACGGTTATTTCTGCATTTTCATACCGGGGTTGCCGTTTTGCAATGATTGATTCGATTTTCTGTTCCAGTTCTTCCCTGGAGAGCTTCCTGCCATTTTCACCTTTCAGCAGCGGCCGGTCGGTTTTATTACAGAGCCGTTTTGCAAGTATCCTTGAGGATGATTTAAGATAAACAAGTGTGCCATACTGCTTGATGAGCTCGAAAGAACGGTCATTTTCAAGAACGCCGCCTCCTAACGAGACAACCAAGTTATTTTGTTCGACAAGTCCGGTCAGAATGTCGAACTCGACGTTTCTGAAATATTTTTCTCCATCTTCTGCAAAAATCCGTGTGATGGATTTGCCGGCATTTTTTTCTATAAGGTGATCGATATCGATGAATTCATATCCCAGAGAGTTCGCCAGCAGAGGGCCGATGGTCGATTTTCCGGACCCGCTGAAACCTGTTAGAAAAATAAGTGACGGATGTTTTTTCACGGTCATTTTTCAAACCTGACTGTTGTAGCTGTCGTTTCCTTTGATGATTCAATCTTCCTGACAGCGGCAAATATATGAAAAATGCTGAAAATGCCCTGTATGGCGCCTGCAGGTCAGGAATCTTCAGGGGAGGGCGGTTTGTCAAATCAAGGCTGCCTGTTGCCGGATTGCCTTGAAAACCATAGCTTCAGCCATGAACAATGATAGATCGGTAACTTTCTGAACATTATGAAAAAGCTTTATATCCTGAAAACCGGAACGACTTTTTCTTCAACACTTGAAAGGCTCGGTGATTTCGAAGAATGGATCATTGCCGGTCTCGGAGATGGCGCGTTGCCTCTGGAAGTGATAAATGTTGTTAAAGGTGATCCCTTGCCAGCCTTATCCGGTTGTCTCGGTGTTTTCGTGACCGGATCGCATGCCATGGTAACCGACAGCCTTTCGTGGAGCCTTGAAATAGAAGGGTGGATCCCGTCTCTTGTAAAGGAAAGGATTCCTTTTCTCGGTATCTGTTACGGACACCAGCTTCTCGGGCGCGCAATGCGTGGCATGGTGGATTACCATCCTCTCGGCAGCGAAGTTGGCACCGTCGATATCATGTTGACCGAGGCTGCTTTCGAAGATCCTCTTTTCAAAGGATTTCCGGAACAATTTTCCGCACATGCCACACATGCTCAAACCGTGATAATGCTTCCACCGGAGTCGGTGCTTCTCGCCAGCAGCGATCATGATCCACATCAGGCCTTCAGGATCGGGGCATGTGCCTGGGGAGTACAGTTCCACCCGGAATATAACACCGGTGTCATGAAGGCCGATATAGAAGAACAGGCAGAAAGCCTTGAAAAATCCGGACGAAACGTCGCTGATCTTCTTGAAAACGTCAAAGAAACGCTATTCGCCGCTAAAGTGATTGTCAATTTTGCGGAATTTTGCAGCTCGTATCGCTCCTGAACCATCATAGTATTGCAAAATCCTCTCTGGTTTCAAGCTACGGGAGATAAGCAGGAAAATACAGGCCGTTTCTCTGATTTGGAGCACATCCGGACAATCCTTTATCCGGTAAGCATGATAGTGCAGATCGGTAGTAGATGAATTGCGCTTTTATTGTAAATTCGCATCTGGGTTTTCAGCCATTTTCAATCATCATTATCGGTACGTCATGATCAAGCGTTTTCTGTCATCTATACCCTTGTTCGATAAAAGGACGCTTATGATTTCCGATAAGGCGATATCCCTGCTTGCTCTGCTTTCCCTGAATTTCAGCATGATAAGGGCGGATTTCATGGTCATGACGGTTTACCTGTGCCTCTTTCCGTATCTTCTGCTGACAAACCGTCGTCATGCGGTTTTTCATCTTCTCGTTGCCACGGCACTTGCCTGCTGCTGGATTCTCATTGCCCGGGGCCAATACGGATACAACCGGGAACTACTGGTCGTTGCCGGTTACAGCATCTATCCGCTTTTTGCCTGGGCCGTGGGGCTCTTCGGTGTTTACCTGATGTATGCACATTGGGTCCCGGCATTCCGTACCATGGCACTGCCCAAGAAAATGGCATTTTTTTCAGTTCTTTACTGGTCGCTTCTTTTCGGTGCGGAAATTCTTGCCTATCACTTTTTCAATTTCCGCAATATCGCCACATCGCAGTATGCCGGTCTTCCTTTCCTCGACTGCATCCATGTTCCTGACTGGATGAAAGCGTTCTACCTTCTGAACGGCCCTGCCTATTTCCTTATCTGCGAGTTTCTCGGACTTCCGGACCCGAATACCGGACGAAAAAGAACTCCGCACCTTGTCGAAGCCTGAAGTCTTGAACTTTCAGGTTTTGTCCGCTTTTATTTCCTGCCGTTTTTTTTCATGCATTGATTCTTGCATGGTTCAGCAAGGGAAAATGCCCTTGAAACCGGCTTGACCGGATCCCGGGAAGAAACGCTAATTGCCTTTTTAATAAGGAATTATCTGTAGCAGTTTGCTGATTTGTTGCGGTCCTGTTCAAATGGCATGCAGGGCGATTTACAGGTATAATACCGTGGAACCGGCCTGATACAAGTGGAACAAAGAGGGTAACACAGCATCTACCATATTGACGGTATTTATATGGTATATCCTTGTAATTTATGGAGATAAGGTGCTTTTTACAGGCGTGGGACAGACAAAAATATTTCGATGATGACTATATGTTAATTTGTGATGGCGGCAATTCGCTGATTTACTTCCGTTAAGGAATAAAAAAATAGCGATAATGACTATGTATTTGTTTTTTATGGAGATAAAATATTAAATTGTAAGCGTTAGGTAAAATAAAATATAACGATGATGACTGACACTCTTTTTTTACATTCCAGCCGGGGTCGCAACCGTTCATCGCGTTGTTGTTGTCCTTTTACGGATTTCTTCAGGAGGGATACCTGGCCATGTTCATAGAGCAGCCCTTACGGGTTTGATTATCAATTGATACAGCCGGCTTTCCTGTCAGAAACCCGGCTTTTTTTGTTCCCGGAAAAACCGAAAATCGTAATCAATAATCGCAAGATCAATACACAAAAAGGAGATAAAAAAAATGAAAAGGAATTTATCGCTTTTAGCAATGTTTGTTTTACTGTCTAACTCCTCGAACGCTTTAGCTGACGTTAAATTGCAGGGGGAAGCAGGGATCCGTCTGAGGGACGATTTTAACAGAATTAATACATATGGAGTCAAAACTTCAAAAGACGATCAATATTTTCAATACAGGGTGCGCCTTAAACCATCGGCAGACCTCGGTGACGGTTATTACTTCAAGGCTCTCATCCAGGATGAGAATTATGCTGGCGGGTGGGATACCGTATCGTCAAACAATACGGAAAGATACAGCCTGACGGTTTCGCAGTTCTATTTCGGGCATAACAGTGAGAATTCTCAGTGGAAGATCGGCCGTCTGCCGCTCGGAAGCTTAGACAACCCGATCCTCGATCTCACTCTTTATGCAATACCGGGTACCGGGCCTCAGGGAACGAAATTGTATGCTGTCGATACACCGGTTTCAACAAACCATTTTGATCGTCTTTTCGGTTTCAACTATGGCGCTAAAGTTGGAGGAGGTGAATGGAACGCCATCGTTGTGAATTTTGACAACAATGCAACCAGCCAGCTGCTGAATGACGGTTATGGCTTCTACACGAATTTCAAGGCATCGGTAGGCGACATCACCCTCATTCCGCAGGCCTACTTTACCCTGACACATCTGGGAGATGGACGCAATCCCTACTCATTCGGCACGCAGGTTATCATTCCGGTCGGCAAGTCGAAGGTATCCCTCAGCGGCTTCTATACTGCGGATCATAACACCTATTACGGAAACAGTTATAATTACAACGGGTATATCTTCAGGGCAAAGGCGGAATCGGGTCCTTTCCTTGCATGGATTGATTACAACAGAACGAATGACGATCAAAACAAAAAAGACTTCAACAACACCTTCGTGTGGGTTCAGTACAATGTCAAGGTTCACGAATCGGCAGCCGGGACATTCAGCCTGACACCGACTATAAGGTACCGTGCCAGCAGGGAAAACAACACTGCCGGTGCGATAGACAACAATCTTTTCAGGACCGAGCTTTATGCAACCGTGACATTCTAAAAAAGAATCGTTTACCTCCGGCATCCGGACATCTGCAGCGAAAGTTTTTTGAACTTTAATGATGAGGTTGTGCATCTTAGCGGCAGATAGTCCGGATGTTTTTTTATGAATATCCGGTCATCAGGGGTGACAAAAAGTGAAGGCTCTGAAATGATCAGGGTCTGAAAAAAAAATGCCTTTGCAGTAGTCAGGTAATGAAAATAGCAGGGTGTTCTTCTGCCATCCGGACTATGATCTCTTCTTCCTGTGTTTGAAAGCGTTTACGATCACTCTCTGTATCAGGTTTTAAAACTGGGACTGTATTATTCGGAACTTGTCGGGTTTTTCCGGAATGTTGAAACCGGTTCACTGTCGAGAGATGAACCCGGCTCAGGAAATCCAGGAGCCTGTTCGAAGAAACCGTACCTGAGTGTGACATTGGTGATTCTGGTTTGCCTGATTTCAAAAGTCATATCCCTGAGCGCATGGTGCGTGTTTACCGGCATGGCTCACCAGTAATAAAATCAGCAAAGGACAACACATTATAAATCCCCCATGAAGGGCATATTGCGTACCGCAAATATGGTATTTCCTGAAATTCACCACCCCTTTTTCTGAAATGCATATCTGAATTGCAGCAGTTATTTCAGGTTTACCGGGCATTTCCGTCAATAGGAATCCTCATCGTTGTTCAAGTGCTAACATACCGTATTTATGGTATTTATAGGGTATTTGCTTGGATAAGTGCATATCCGGAGTTTAATTCACGATTGTTAATCGCGCTCGTCATCACCCGTTGACGGGCAGGAAATACATGGCGACGTGGGTGAGCGGTCGAAGCCAAGGGTCTGCAAAACCCTTTACCGCAAGTTCGAATCTTGCCGTCGCCTCGATCAGTGAAGAGTGCTGTTTCAGGAATTATCAGTCATCGAAGGGTCAGTAAGTCTATGTCAGTCAATGGTTCAGGTCCGGCAATTTCCACTATGAGCGGCGTCATGCGCCAGAAACAGCCGGAAACGTATGTTTTGAGATTGAAGGCAGTTGCCGGAGATCTGAACATCAAGCAGCTCAAACGGATTGCACGGGTTGCCAGGCGATATGCAAAAGGAGAGGTGCATCTGTCCACACGGCAGGGAATCGAAATACATCATATCCACCGTGACAACCTGGAAATTGCACTGAAGGAGCTCCGGGAGGCCGGGGTTGAACTGGGGGCGTCAGGAACACGTGTCAGGGTGATTGTCGCCTGCCCCGGTGAGCAGGTATGCAAATGGGGCGTTTTCGATACCAAGCGTATTGCCGGAACACTCGATTCGAATTATTTCAACAGGGAAACCCCGTCAAAATTCAAGATGGCGGTTGCCGGCTGCTCGCATAACTGCACCAAGGCAAACGAGAACGATATCGGCATAAGGGGGGCAATTGAACCGGCATGGAAAGCGCAGGATTGCTGTGATTGCCGTTTGTGCATCAAGAAATGTCCGGTCAGCTCCATCGGGAGGCTTGAGACGGAGGATGGGGGCTACCGGTATGAAACAGACCGTGATACCTGCATCAACTGCAGTGTCTGCACCATGCATTGTCCCGGAGAAGCATGGTATGTAGCCAGGAAAGGGCACAACCTTTTCATCGGCGGGACAATGGGTAAAATACCACGCTTTGCCACTCCCCTGAAAAAGATGGTTGAGAGCGAAAAGGAACTTTTCCTGCTGATAGAAGAGAGTATGGCCGTTTACCGCAAATATGCCCGGAACAGAGAACGGTTCGGACATATGATCGATCGCATCGGCATTGAAAAAGTTAAGGAAGAGATTCTTGCAGTAACACTGGTCAAAGTAAAGAAACGTACTGCTGAAGACGCCAGACTCGACCGAAAAATTCCTGAGTCGGCTGTGGAATCAGGATAAGCATCATTGTATTCATGACAAAAACCGCTTTCAGTCCTGGTAGAAGCTGTTTCTGCCTGATGCAGGTGATTCTTTATAACTGCCTTCGCCAGATGCATTTCCGAGTGTTTCAATCAGACAAAATATTTCAGCTTAACATTAACACTATTGAAGAATATGGCGCAAAACGTTGAAAAAAAGCTTGAAGGCTAATGGTTGAACAAATCTCCTGAGGAGATCCTTCAGCTTGCAGCGGATTTTTTCGGTGCAGGATCGACAGCCTTCGCGTCGAGTATCGGAGCGGATGACCGGTGACCCGTCCTGAAAAAGGTTGAAACCAATAACCTGTTAAGGAAAAGCCGGCGTTATGTTGTCAGGTACCAGGGAGTGTGATGTATCGATGCTGCCGTTCTACACCGAGAGCCAGGTGCCGATTTTCCTTGCGGCGGTGAAGCTGCCCCAGGCAAGGGCAGAGAGAAGGTTGTCGTCGCCGGGAAAACGATCGGCATAGGGTGAGGCCAGTGAGCCCAGTTCGGTCTTTAAACGGTAGGGGGCGAGCGCTGCGAGAAGCGCGAGCTTGCCTGCAGGGACGTCCGTCTCGTTCAGGCCGGAAAGTGTTTCATCAATCCACGCGGTACCGGTCCCGGGGTCGCTTCCGTTCCAGTCTGCAAGAGCAATTTTCACTGCACTTCTTGCCGATGCAGGAAGTGACGATTCGCCTGCTTTTTCGATTTCCCGGGCGAATGCCGCAAAGGCACCCGAAACATGGGGAGATGGCTTTGCCCATGCGAGATCGTCGGGAAGCTGGGCTTCCGGCAGCAGTTTTAGCGACGCTCCAGGTTTTTTTTTCAGGCGGATCGCTCCTCCGAAGAACCATGCGGCCATGCGCAGCGCGACCGTTCTCGGAAAGCCTTCGGTGAAGGGCAGCGGAGAACTCCCGAGCAGGATGGTGACCATGCGGTTGATGTAGTGGAAAAAGACAGCAGTCCCGATAAATGCAGGAGCTTCCACCGCAGTGAACGGCGGATCGGCAAGAAGTGGAGAACCGGGTGAGCGGGTGGCAGCCGCCCACCGGGAAACGGCCCGCAGGTAAGGGTCTTCTATCTGTTCCGTTTTTCCTTCGGAAAGCGCTTTAGAGTAATCGGTTCCGGATACTTCGAGCAGCATGATGCTGTGGGCGTCAATGCAGTAAGGGCAGCGGTTTATAGCGGAAACAGTTGCAGCGACCGCTTCCTTCGCATCCCTGCGGCCTTCTCCTGCAAGCAGTGTTTCGCGGCTTGCCATCCAGGCTCCGGCAAGCAGTTCCGGAACAGGCAGATGGAGGGTGAACGGCGGCACCTCGGCGCCGAATTCCCGGCGAACTTCTGTGAGCACTGTCGCCGCAAGGTTTCTCTGTATTGCGGCAGGTTGCGATTGGTAATACTTTATGCCCATCAGTCGGTTACGTTGATTGTTAGAAATGCTGTTCCGGTCGCGTTGTCATAGCCTGTTCATCCAACCGCAGGATCACGGAATAAGTTTGTCTGCGTTCTTTCCGGAGGTCATGGCTTTCAGTGCAGTGTCTGCAGGATGCGGCCCTGCAGTTCGTATGCGCTTGATTCATCGATTGCCGCCGTGCAGAACATGCCGGGCTGGATGTCGAATCCGCCTGTTTCAAGCAGGCATTCGTTGTCCACTTCCGGGGCGTCGTACTCTGTCCTGCCGATGGCGATGTCTCCTTCGATGCTGTCGATCAGCACCTTCACTACGCGGCCTTCGAACACGCGGTTTTTCCCGGCGGCGATCGATTCCTGAAGCTCCATGAGTTCAGCAACGCGCTCCTCTTTTTCTTCAGGGCTCACATTGTCATCGAGCGCATATGCAGGTGCGTGTTCCTCATGGCAGTATGCGAAGCAGCCGAGGCGGTCGAACTGCACGGTTTCGACGAATTCGAGCAGTTCCTCGAATTCCGCCCTGGTTTCTCCCGGATAGCCGACAATCATGGTGGTACGCAGCCTGATCTCCGGGTTCAGATCGCGGATGGATCCGATTAACCGTTCGGTGCCTTTGCGGTCGATTCCGCGGTTCATCGATTTCAGGATGCGGTCGTTGCAGTGCTGCAGCGGAAGGTCGAGGTAGTTGCAGACGTTCTCCCGTTCCCTCATGGTGCGGATGACCTCAAGCGGAAAATTCACCGGGTAGGCATAAAGCAGCCGGAGCCAGTCGAAACCGATGTCTGAAAGCCGCAAGAGCAGGTCGTTAAGCAATGATTTGCCTGCCAGGTCGTAGCCGTAGAGGCTGATGTCCTGGGCTATCAGGTTCAGCTCCTTCACGCCTTTCTCCCTGAGCAGTCCGGCTTCGCGCAGGAGCTGTTCGGGCGGCTGGCTTTTGTAGCGCCCCCTGATTATCGGGATCGAGCAGAACGAGCAGGTACGGTTGCATCCTTCGGCGATCTTGAGATAGCTGTAGTGCGCAGGTGTGAGCATCGAGCGCCTGTCGTAAAGGCCTTCGTTGAACTCCGCACCCAGGGCTGCAAGGATTTCGGGCAGTTCGCGCGTACCGAAAAAAGCGTCCACTTCCGGCAGTTCTTCCTTGAGCTCCCTGCGGTAGAGCTCCGGCAGGCATCCCATCACATAGATACGGCTCACCCTGCCTTCGGTTTTCCTTCCGACCGCGGCAAGGGTTTCGCTGATCGATTCCTCTTTCGCATCAGCGATGAACCCGCAGGTATTGATGATGATGGTGTCGGCTTCATCGGCACTTTCAGTGAAGCGGATGCCCGAAGCTTCGGCCTGGGCCATGAGCCGTTCGGAATCTACGGTGTTTTTCGAGCAGCCGAGGCTGAGAAGAAAGACGTTATGCTTTGTCATTTTCGTTGAACCTTTCGAGGAAATCGTTTTTCCATTCCCTGAACGAGCCCTGGAGTATCCTTTCCCGTGCCGTGGCGGTGAGCCACATGAAAAAAGAGATGTTCTGGAGCGTGCAGAGCGTGAGTCCGAGTATTTCGCCGACGTTCAGCAGGTGCCGGATGTAGGCGCGCGAGAAGTTCCGGCATACATAGTTGTCGAATCCTTCATCGACCGGGCTGAAATCTTCCGAATATTTTGCCGACCGGAGGTTCATTTTCCCGGCGCGGGTATAGACCCTGCCGTTGCGCCCTTCGCGAGTCGGGATAACGCAGTCGAACATGTCGATGCCCCGTTCGATGGCGTTGAGGATGTTTTCAGGCGTACCGACCCCCATGAGGTAGCGGGGCTTGTGTTCCGGGAGCAGCGGATGTGAGAGGTCAAGGATGCGGTACATCTCTTCCGCCGGTTCGCCGACGGCCATACCGCCCACCGCATAGCCGTCGAAATCGAGATCGACCAGCGCCCTGGTCGACAGGGTGCGCAGGTCGCCGTGCGTGCCGCCCTGCGTGATGCCGAAAAGGGCCTGATCGTGGCCGTAAAGCGGGGTGGTGGCGCTGAAGTGCTTCCTGGCGCGTTCGGCCCAGCGGATGGTGAGCTCCCCGGATTTCCTTATGTATTCACGTTCGGCGGTCGAAGGGGGGCATTCGTCGAGCGGCATCATGATGTCGCTGCCGATGATGCGTTGCGTATCGACGACATTTTCGGGAGTGAAGTGCAATTTCGAACCGTCAAGGTGCGATTTGAAGGTGACTCCCTCTTCGCTGATCTTTCTCAGTTCGGAGAGGGAGTAAACCTGGTACCCGCCGCTGTCGGTGAGCAGCGGACCGTCCCAGCTCATGAAGCGGTGGACGCCTCCGGCTTTCCGGAGGATGGCATTGCCCGGCTTCAGGTAGAGATGGTAGGTGTTGGCCAGGATGATATGGACATGGTGCTCCCTGAGCTCCCTCGGTTCGACCGATTTCACGCTCGCCCTGGTTCCGACCGGCATGAAGACCGGCGTCGGGATATCGCCATGGGCAGTTGCAATTGTGCCGGCCCGTGCGGCGGTGTTCGTGTCTTTTGCTGTAAGGGTGAATTTCATGAATCTGGAAAACGTATCGACACCTTCAATGGTTCCTTTCTGTGAAGCCTTTAATGTCTGGGCCCGGATTTGATTGCTCCAAGGTAGCCAAAGCGGGATAGAAAACAAAGCCGTCGTTATTTTCCTGCCAGTTCCATCAGCTTGGGATAGACGATGTCGATGCGCTGTCCGGACTGGGTCGGATCGATAAGGTCATGGGGCAGTTTGAGCGAAGGATCGAATGAATACGTGGTAATACTCCCGCCTTTTCTTTTCCAGATTTCCGTTATCTGCTTCGCAATATCGTGGTTGACCATATCGTCGCTCGGGTTCAGTACAAGAATGATCTTTTTCGCTGCAGGTGCTTTTTCCGAGGCAGCGTTCTTCACGGTAAATCCAAGCCGGAGCAGTTCGGTGAGCGCATGACGGGAATATTGCGGATAGGCATATGGGGGCGCGCCG
>JAAXXY010000011.1 GCA_013334225.1 Chlorobiaceae bacterium | reverse complement strand
ATCCCAAGGCAACGGCCAAGATCGAGGACCTGATCCAGGAGCTCCGCGGAAGTTACACCATCATGATCGTCACCCATAACATGCAGCAGGCATCGAGGGTTTCGGACTACACCATGTTCTTTTACGAGGGGGTCCTTGTCGAGCATGCTTCGACGGCCCAGCTTTTTACCAATCCACGGGATTCGATGACCGAAGACTACATAACTGGAAGATTCAGCTAACGTAACTATTTCAAAACCATGTCAGAACGCCCTGTTCATGAACTTATCAAAGAACTTTCCATGGTGCTTGTTCAGTTGTCGGACAAGGTGCTGCAGAATTTTTTCGGAGCCCTGCATGCCATCAAACACAAGGACGAACAGATCGCCCGACGGATCAGGATGGCAGACGATGAAATAGACATGGCCGAAGTCAACCTCGAAGAGCGCTGTCTTGCCTTTCTTGCCCTGCAGCAGCCGGTTGCGAGAGACCTGCGCACGATTGTCACGATCATCAAGATCAACGACGACCTCGAACGCATCGGTGACCTTGCCGTGCACATCATCGACCGGATGCCTGAAATCAGTACGGAAATGCTGGTATCGTTCGATTTCGAGAAAATGGGGATTCTCTCCGGAGAGATGGTCAGTAAATCCATCGAGGCATTCGTGCAGAAAGACCGTGTACTTGCAGATCAGGTCTGCGCTCTCGATGAACAGATAGATGTGATGCATCGCAAGGTGTTCAAAAAGGTCACAGCTCTCATGAAAAGTCCGGATTCACAGACCGATGAACTTATCGCCGCTCTGAGTATTTCGCGGTACATCGAACGCATGGCCGATCATGCAACCAGAATCGCCCACGAAGTTATCTATCTTGTTACGGGTGAAATTGTACGTCATAAGAAAGAGTCTTCCTATGAAAAACACATCGAATCACTGAAAGAGTGAACAGAATTTCAGCCGTCATCTGTTATAAGCAGGTATTATTGTTTTTTTCTTGCATTTAATCCCCCCTGACAGCTAAATTGTCAGCACTTTGCATTGACTCAATAATTATAACCATGGTGATTGAACCCTATGGCTAAAATGTTTGGAAAAATTTTCGGTGACGCCCCGAAAACCGCTGAGACACCGAACGCCTTTACCATCAAGATTGATCCTGCCAAATTCGGCCTTTCCGTGATACCGCAGACGGCAGTTCATATCCAGCTTGAATCACTCAAACAGAAGCTGACAAAACTTTCATCGAATGTCGAAAACAATCTGATGCTCAGCATCAGGGCTGCGACAAAGAAGAACGTTGAACTTGCCGCTTCAGCTTTCAAGTTTGACGAGGAGTATATCCAGAAAGGGAAGTTCGAGGTGGAATATCTTACCCTTTCCTACGTTACCTTCCAGAACCTTGATGACGAGAACAGGAAGGCTGTTGCCAATGCGAGGATGATCCTCAAGGAACTCGAAAGAATTGCACAGTTTGCTCTCAATATTGCTGACAAGACCGGGTATGTGCAGTTTGCCAATGTTCAGGACCTGCACAAGGACGAGTATGGCCTGAAACCGATGGGCGACATTACTGCCGAGATGATCAAGAAAGCTGTCGAGGCTTTCGTCAGCGGCAATTCGAAACATGCAAGCGAAACGCTCGTCATGCTGAAAGAGATCGACGACCTTTACCTGAAAGCGGTAGCAAAAATAAAATCTTCTGTCAACGATCAGAACATCGTCAATCTTACGGGAATTCTTTCAATTCTGGATCACGTGAAGGCATCTGCAGATATTTCCTGTTCGATCGCAAGTAATTTCTGCTGACGGTTTATGCTTTTACTGATTGAAAAGTTGTACATGAAAAAGATGGTTTAACAGGAACAGAAGATTGCAGGTGAAAGAAAGCATACACTGAAAGCTTTTTTTCACCTGTGTCATATTCAGATTGCAGCAGACACAGAGGGAAAATATTTTTTCCGGAATGCATAGAACAACGATGGAGCAACCTCTCTGTACCATGCACAGAACAGCTTGACGATGGATATTTTCAGAACGACAGCCCGGAGGATCAAAAAGCATAAACTGCTTTATTCGTTTGCCCTGCTGCTGCTTTGCATTATTCTTTTCTTCACGATGCGTCCTCGCGTGAAGCAGACAACAATCGACAGGAAATATTTTGACCGAATTCCCGTTTCCGTCGATCCTGTTTCAAAAGCCGCAATTCGGGACAGTTTCAGTACCGTCGGAACGGTACAGGCGTTCAGGGAGGCCGATATCTTTTCGGAATCGGAAGGTCTCGTCCGCACTGTTGCAGCTGCCCCGGGAGACCGTAAAGAGGCTTCAGAAGCACTTTTCACGATAGACAATGAACTGCAGGCAGCTCTTTTGCGGAAAGCGGAAGCCCGCTACAAGCAGGCAGACAGGGATTTCGAACGTTATAAAAACCTTCATGCCGAAGGGGCCGTTTCGCTCTCTTCTTTCGAGGCCGTCCAGCTTCAGCGCGAGGAAGCCCAGGCCGATTTTACCGCTGCGAGCAGGAAGTACAGCAATACCAGAATAAAAGCACCTTTTTCAGGGGTTGTGACCTCCCGTTTCGTCGAACAGGGAGAGCTTGTTCACGAAGGGACGAAAGTGGCCCACATGCTTGACCTGTCGAAGGTTAAGATCATCATTTTCGTTCCCGAACGCCAGATCATGAAATTCCAGGAAGGAACGGCCCTTTCCGTTACAAGCGATATTTATCCGAAAGAGCAGTTTTCCGGTAAGGTGAATGCTGTAAGCGACAAAGCCGGCAGGGACCATACATATCGTGTGGAAGTTGTCATGGAGAACCCTTCGGGCAGCCGTTTCAGGTCGGGCATGTTCGCCCGGGTCATTCATGACGGAGGGTCGGAACGCCAGGCGCTGCTCGTACCCAGGACCGCGCTCGTTTCAGGTATCAGAAATCCCGAGGTCTTCATCGTACACAATGGAAAAGCCTGGCTGAAGCCTCTAGTGGCAGGCCTCGAACTCCAGCAGCAGATCGAGGTGGTCGAAGGGCTTTCTGCGGCCGACAGCGTTGTCGTCAGCGGCCAGGGCGAACTGCAGAACGGTTCAGCGGTCGTTGTCATCAACCGTAAAGAAAAGCTTTCAGCTCCATGACGCTTACGGAGCTTTCCATAAAACGGCCGACACTTATCGTCGTCCTGTTTTCCGTGCTCGCCATCCTCGGTCTGTTCAGCTATACTCAGCTGCAGTATGAGCTGCTTCCGAAAATGACCCCTCCGGTCGTTACCATTACCGTAAGCTATCCGGGGGCTTCTCCCGCGGAAGTCGAAACCTCGGTTACCAAGCCGGTGGAGGAAGCGGTATCAGCGATAGAAAAAATAAGTGCCATTACCTCGACATCAAGCGAAGGGTTGTCGATCGTCACTATCGAGTTCTCCAATTCTGCAAATATCGACAAGTCTTTACAGGATGCACAGCGAAAGGTGAACGAGATCAAGGACAATCTTCCTGACGATGCAAAGGAGCCTGTCATTACCCGTTTTGCGCTCGACGAAGTTCCGGTGCTCCGTATCGGGGCTACTTCTTCGCTCTCCGACGCGGAATTCCACACCATGCTGAAAGATGATATCAAGCCTGTTCTTTCAAGCGTAGCCGGGGTCGGGCAGGTTTACCTGATCGGGGGCAGGGAACGGGAAATCAGGGTTAATATCGATCTGGACCGTCTCGAGGGCTATGGTCTGACCATTTCTGAAGTCCTCAAGGAGGTCGGAAAGGCAAACCTCGATTTTCCGACCGGCAAGATCGACGACCGTGACAGGCAGTTTGTCGTCAGGCTTGCCGGAAAATTCACGAGCCTTGATGAACTGAAGAACCTTGTCCTGCGGTCGTCATCGGAAGGGCCGGTCTATATGCGTGATATAGCCGAGGTTGAGGATGGTTTCAAGGAGGTTACCACCCTCACCAGGGTTAACGGCCGGAGCGCGGTCGGCATCGTGATCATGAAACAGAGTGATGCCAATACGGTCGATGTGAGCAGGCTTTCACGGGTGGCCCTTGCGAAACTCGAGAACCTGTACCGTGTCAGAAACCTCTCTTTCGATATTGCACAGGATGCGTCGACATTCACGCTTGAAGCTGTGAACGCCGTCCAGACAGACCTTTTCCTCGCGGTTTTTCTCGTGGCCCTCGTGATGCTTTTATTCCTGCACAGTCTCCGCAACTCGCTTATCGTACTGGTTTCCATTCCCACGTCGCTTGTCACGACTTTTATCGGTATGTACCTTTTCGGGTTCTCCCTCAACCTGATGACGCTCCTCTCCCTGTCACTGGTTGTGGGTGTACTGGTCGACGATTCCATCGTTGTGCTTGAAAATATTTACCGGTACCTCGAGAAAGGAGATGAGCCGCGGCAGGCAGCACTTACGGGCAGGAACGAGATCGGGTTTACGGCGCTTTCCATTACGCTGGTCGATGTTGTGGTTTTTCTGCCGCTCTCGCTGGTAAGCGGTCTTGTCGGCAACATTCTCCGCGAGTTTTCCGTTGTCATGGTGATCTCCACGCTTGTGAGCCTTCTCGTCTCCTTTACCCTGACCCCACTTCTCGCGTCGAGGTTTTCAAGGGCTGAAAAACTTGAAGGCCGGAACATGCTTGAACGTTTTGCCATCAGTTTCGAACGCAATTACCAGAAATTCCTTCAGCACTACCTGAAGCTGCTCCGCTGGGGCCTCGCCAACCCCCGGAAGGTCTTTTTCAGTGCTCTCTTGCTGCTTTTCGCTTCATTCAGCCTTCCCATGCTGGGGCTGATCGGGGGCGAGTTCATGTCCGTTTCCGACCGCGGTGAGTTTTCCGTCATGCTCGAGCTCGAGCCCGGTACCCGCCTTCGGGATACGAATATACTGACAAGGAAACTCGAACGTAACCTTTCAGCGATGCCCGAGGTCCGGAAAGTGCTTGCAAATGTCGGTGCATCGAGCGAAGGATTCTTCAACCAGAGCGCTGACAATATCACCGAGCTCAATGTCAGGCTTTCTCCGAAAGAGGAGAGAAGCCGTTCGACGGATGAGATCATGCAGTCGATCCGGAATAGCCTGAAAGGCATACCCGGCCTGAAAGCGAGCATCAACCCGATCGGCATTTTCGGTACGGCGAACGAAACACCGGTCATCGTCATCATCAGCGGGTCCGTGAGGAACCAGGTGTCGCATGTTGCAGAAATGCTCAGGGACAGCCTCAAGACGGTTCCGGGGACAGCGGATGTCAAGCTTACATCCCAGATCGGCAGGCCCGAGATGAGGGTGAATATCGACAGGGAGAAAATGGCGTCTTTCGGAATCACCATCGCCGACGTCGGTTCTGCGATGCGGACAGCCTATGCTGGAGACGACTCCGGGAAATACCGTGAAGGGGATAACGAATACGATATCCGGGTGATGCTCGATGAAGCATACCGTCATGATACCTCCCGTCTTGAAAACGTCACCTTCCGCTCATCTGCCGGGGACCTTGTCCGTCTCGGACAGTTTGCCGCTTTCGAACAGGACAGGGGATATACGCAGCTTCAGCGGCGCAACCGGAACAATGCGGTCTGGGTCAAGGCCCAGGTGATCAACCGTCCGGTTGGAAGTGTCGGACAGGAAATCGAGAGGATCATGGCGAACATGAAAAAGAAAGGCCTCATGCCTTCTACGGTTTTCTATGCCTACGAATCGGACCTGAAAAGGCAGGGTGAGTCGTTCTCAACCCTGCTTACGGCTTTTCTTGTTGCCATTATTTTTGTCTACCTGATCATGGTGGCCCTGTACGACTCCTACATCTGGCCGATGGTTGTCATGTTTTCGATACCGCTTGCCATCATCGGGGCTCTTTTCGCGCTTGCACTGACCGGAAAATCCCTCAGCATATTCACGATTCTCGGTATTATCATGCTGGTCGGTCTGGTCGGAAAAAATGCCATTCTCCTTGTCGATTTCATCAACAAGTTCCGTTCCGAGGGTATGGAACTTGGCGCATCGATCATCGAAGCAGCAAGTGAACGCCTTCGTCCGATCCTCATGACAACATTCACCCTTATTTTCGGGCTTCTGCCTATCGCTTTATCGAGAAGTTCGGGTTCGGAGTGGAAGTCCGGTCTTGCCGTTGCGCTTGTAGGCGGACTCTCCAGTTCCATGTTCCTGACGCTGCTGGTCGTTCCCGTTGTTTATGTCTGGTTTGACGGGATCCGTTCGAGGGTTCTCGCCTGGAGGAAATCCAGGTCCTGAACGTTTTTTTTATCTTCAGGGCGGCATTCACTCCTGTCCGGTGTATCTTTACGTACATGGGAAAATCAATCACAAATAATTCAGTTGATGTATTCATTTATAAAAAATTCTGCGGTATTGATGATATGCCGTGTTGCTCTTGCCTTTTCATGGATATACCAGGGTGCCGTACCGAAAATAGTATGCATGAGTAGCGGGGAAGTCGAATTGCTCGGTCATCTTATTCCGGTCTATCAATGGGCTTGTACTGCGGTCACATGGATGGGGGTTGGTGAAATCATATTCGGGCTTGTTCTGCTCATAGCCGTATGGGATTGGGTGTTCTGGCTCAATATCGTTACCTTGTCAGGATTGTTGCTGTATGTTTTGCTGTTTGAACGGGAGATGTTTACACTGCCGTTCAATCCTCTGACACTGAACGTGTCGCTGATCGCGCTTTCTCTGATTGCACTGATCGAACTGAAAAAAACGAAAAACCGGGAAGCTCGATGAATCAGGCTTACAACAACGGTGATCTGAGCAGGGTCGCCCGATACTTCCTTTACATCTCCGTAGCGGTTATTACCATAGCAGCACTTTCTGGCGCTGCCGGGACAATGGCTGGCAGCATGTTTCTCCTGAAGCTCCATCCGTATATTTTTTTTATAGGGTTCGGCAATCTTGCCATTCTGATTTTCAACCGCTACCTGACCGCATCGATCTATCCCGAACTTCTGATCATTCCGAAAAAGCAGTTGCGCTATATTGCAACCGTCCTGCTTTCGCTCTGCATGATCACCATCGCCGTATTCATGGAGTGGCCTCTCCTGAAAGCTCTGACGGGATTGCTTCTCATGATTGTTGTTACTGAACCGTTAAGGGAGATTTTCGCCACGCTTTCGATCGCCAGTATCTGGAAAGAGGTATCGGTACGATATTATATTTTCGATGTCTTGTTTCTTCTGGTAGCGAACCTTGGTCTTTTTACCCTTGGTCTCAGGGAGGCGTTTCCCGATCTTTCGATCATTCCATTTTTTGTGACCCAGTCTTCATATTTTCTCGGTTCTTCATTTCCCCTGAGCATCAGCGTGATGGGTTTCCTTTATACCTATGCATGGAGCAGGTCGTCAAAACGGGAACTTGCAAAAAAACTCTTCAGCATCTGGTTTTATATCTTCGTAGGGGGGGTGCTTGTTTTTCTTGTCGCCATCCTTGCCGGTTATTATCTCGGCATGATGATGGTCAGCCATCTGCTGATGTTCGGGGTCATGGCCCTGCTCGCAAGCTTTGCCGTATATCTCTACCATTTTTTCAGGACGCAGTTCAGGCATCCCGGCCTTGCCTTCATGCTCAGTGGCCTTGCACTGCTTTTTGCAACGAGCGCATACGGGATCATGAATATCTATTTCCTGAAAGGAATCCCTTTCGGTACAAAACCCCCGCTTCCTTACCTGCGGATGTGGATTTACCATTCACACACCCATGCGGCCCTGGTCGGATGGATTACATTTTCTTTCACGGGGATGCTCTACATTGTTCTTCCTTCGATAGTGCGCTCCAATTCGCTCGATATTCTTCGAAGTGAAAGGGCGCTTTCTTCACTTCTCGAGGAAAAGACCTCAAAGCGGGCTTTCAGGCAGCTTTCCCTGATGCTGCTTGCCGCGATAGCCCTATTGCTGGCATTTTTCCTCTATAATGAACTGCTGCTCGCGATTGCAGGATTTTTGTTCGGATGTTCTGTATTTTTCACTAACCTCAACCTTCTGTCAGAGTTGTATGCTGAATAAGCGAAGAATAGCCGTACGATCAGGTGAATTTGATAATAAAGATGTAAATTATGTCATCAAAGATAGTTAAAGCTGGAAGTCCAGGAAAGGGGATGGGATATGATTTTGCTTGACAGGCCTTATGTCACGGTTACGATCCCGATGTACAACAATGCACGGTTTATAGCTGAGACGATACAATCGATACTTGCTCAATCCTTTTCCGATTTCGAACTGCTCATATATGACGACCATTCCACTGACGGCTCCTACGAGATAGCAAGATCATTTTCAGACAGCAGGATCAGGATTTACAGGAACGAGGCAAACCTCGGTCCTGAAAAAAACTGGAACAAGGCAATAAGCAACATCACGGGAAAGTACGTAAAGCTTGTCTGCGGGGACGATATTCTATACCCCGAATGTCTTGAAAAACAGGTTGCTGTTTTTGAAGACCATGACAACAGCGGGGTGAGCCTTGTTTCATGCCAGCGGACAATCATTGATCCGGAAGGAAAGGTATTGATCAAGAAGGTCAATTTTGTTGACGGAGGCAGAAAGGAACCGGTTGAGGTCGTCAGAAAAATGATCCGTATGGGTACCAACATCATTGGTGAACCGGTTTGCGGTCTGTATCGCGCGGAACTGATCGAAAAACTGGCCGGTTACAACGCGGTCGTGCCTTATACCATCGATCTCGATTTCTGGCTGCAGATCCTCAAGCATGGGGACCTGTATGTGATTGACGAATCATTGTGCGCTTTCCGGATTTCGAATCTCTCCTGGTCCTCGAGAATCGGTGATATGCGTTACCAGCAGTTTCTCGAGTTCATGGAGCATGCAGCCGCGGATGAAACCCATGAAGTCACCGAACTCGATATGTTCATCGGCAGGATAAACTGTGCGATTCAATCCATGACCAGCCTTATGGGGTTTAAACTGTTTGCAAGTTCCGCTTCAGAACGTAAGAAAATGCCGGTGTTTTCCTGAACGGAGTTCAGTGACTGTCTCGGGGGTGTATCAGGGCGGGGAAAGTTCATATTTGAGTTGAAATATCGAGGTTATTTTATCTGTTCAGCTGGAATAAACGTCAAAAACATCAACGATCATGAGACTTTCTGACAGGATTGCTCTTGTTACGGGTGCAGCGGGTGGTATAGGACGGGCTACTGCCGTGCGTTTCGCCCGGGAAGGTGCAGTTGTTATCGCAAGCGATATCAATATGGACGGTTGTGCGGAAACTCTCGAACTCATTGAGCGAGGTGGAGGCAGAGGAGCGCTCATGAAAGCCGACGTCACCCTGGAGGAAGAGATTGTTTCATTGTACAGTGAGATATCGGACCGTTACGGAAAACTTGACTGTGTGATCAACATTGCAGGCGGCGATTGTGAGCCTGCTTCAGATGTCGAACAGATCGATTATCTCAGGATGAGCGCAAATCTCGATCTGAACCTGAAATCATGTATCATTTCCTGCCGTGAGGCGGCAAAGATCATGAAACCGAAAGGTTCGGGAACGATCGTCAACATGAGCTCGCTGGTTTATCGGGGAAGTCCGAACCAGTTTTCCTATTCGGCGTCGAAAGGTGGTATTTTCGCTTTCACAAGGTCGCTTGCCATGTCTCTCGGGCGCTATGGCATTACCGTGAATGCCCTTGCACCTGCACTTGTCGAGGTTCCGGCATTTGTCAGGGCACTGGGCGAGGAACGATGGGAGATGCTCCGTAGTGATTGTGCGCGGCGATATCCTCTCGGACGGGTTGCAACACCTGATGATGTTGCGAAATGTGCGCTGTTCCTCGCTTCAGACGACGCTTCGTTCATTACGGGGCAGATCATCGAGATTTCAGGAGGAGCGAGGCTTTGATTTTCGCTTTAGCAGCTGATCTTGTCATGCTGCTGCATGCTCTCTTCATTCTGTTCGTGCTTTTCGGGGCTCTTTTTCTTGTCAGGTTCAGATGGTCCGTGTTGTTTCATTTGCCCGCAGCCATCTGGGGAATGCTGAGTGAATGGAACGGATGGGTCTGTCCGTTGACGCCCCTTGAAAACCGTTTCAGGTTGCTTGCAGACGAAACACCTTACAGCGGCGGGTTCATCGATCACTATCTTCTCCCTGTAATCTACCCGGAAGGGCTTACGCGAGATATACAGTTCACGCTCGGCATGATCGTTCTCGGCATCAATCTCTGTTTTTACGGATATTTCGTGTATTTTTCCTTAGCGCATTCAAAAAACAACTGATCGCTCACATTTAACCCCCATTGGCATGAATCCAATCCGTATCGACAACTACTGTTTCGACCGAATCCACCTTTGGATCCAGTATGACCGGAAAAGCATAGGCTTTATCGAGGTTGTCATCGAGGTGTTTTATCCTGCATCAAGGAATGCGGAGGGTCTTGTGATGTTCAGTCACGGCTTTCTGATCGGGAACGATCCTTTTTTTTATCTGAAAAAAATTACCGGGGCATTTACTGGCGATAACCCTCTTTTCGGTATCAATCCTTCGCAGTACTACAACTATACCCAGGCCATCGTAGAAAGGAACTGGGCAATGGCGTTTGTATCGGCTTCGCATCTGCAGTTTGAAGGCGTTCCCTGGCTCGATTTCGGCGGCAATCCGAGAGTGGGGCAGGATGCTTATTCAGCAGCATCATACCTTATAAAATATGGCGCTACGGATTACTTTTATACTCTCGATGACCAAAAACGGCGTAGCAATAAAGCTTTCATGGAGGAAATAAAGAAGTACCGTTTCATGAAACCCGGCTGCAACAACGTGATATTCGCCGGCCACTCCGTGGGCGGTGCTCATGCCCAGGTTGCGGCATGCGGATTCGAGACGATCAGTAAAATCGGGCAACAAACCGGTTATACCTTCGATCCTGTCATGTACGACCGTGAATTTCTTCCAAGATATTCGGACAGGATGTCGGAATGGGCAGATGAAGAACGGGCGAATCCTGTCGCCCTTCTGCAGTTTTCCCCTGTGGACCAGCAGATCCCTTTTTTTGCCCCGGGTATGCAGGCTTACCGGGAAGCTCTTTCGAAAAAACCTGTTCCGATCCTGATGATTGTCGGGGATTGCGACTGTGCCTGCCTTGACAGCAATACCATTCAGAAGCCCCCTGCATGGTCTCCCGATCCCTCGGTAACCACCCAGTTTTCCCAGCTTGCACCTTCGGGCAGTTCATCATGGGCCGTTGTGGCAAATGTTGAAAGAGGAAGTCATTGCGGTTATCTGACCGCAGAAAGTATTGTCTGCAGTCTCGCTGATTCCGAGAGCCAGTGTCAGCGATGCAAGGATAAAGATCCCTACAAAGCCTGCGGAGAAGAGAGCGAATTCAGTGCCATGCTTCTGAAAGAACTCATTGGCAGCTTCCCGGAAAACTGCTCCTGTGATCCTCCTTTCGGCGGGAATTTCTGTGACTGGCTCAACAGCGGCTGCATGAAATGGCTGAATAAAGAAAATCCGGACGGAATCGTAAATATGGTTTCTTTCCCGGACGGCAGTTATATCGATTATTCAGGAAAACCAAACCGCTGTCCGTAACCAGGACTGGGGATTGCCCTGTATCGAACGTTTCTGTTCGGCCAGGTGCTGGCTCAGTTGCCTGGCATTATTGCTCCGGCAACAATAAATCGCAAGGAAATCCATGCCACGGGGCTGTCATTCCGCAATGAAGCGTAGCGGAATGAAGAATCCATTTTACTATACCATAATTTATGGATTCTTTGGCCGACCGCATCGGCCTCGGAATGCCAAAATCGGAGCTATAGTTGCTGACCAGGATTAACAGTTTTAATCACCTGAGTGATCAATTATAGGTAGCGTTGTGCAAATGCAACTCCCGGATATTTTTATAAGGAATCTTCAACCTTTACTTGCCGTTTGTTACCTTATATCCAAAATGAGATTCATGCAAATCGTTGAAGTGAAAGGCAGGTAAAGTTCAGTACCCGCTCTATTGCATAAGGCATGGATATTTAGAGAGGCATACAGGTTTGTCCTGTTGAATATTTTACGTATCAATGACGATAAATACCGATTCTGTAATACATAACAATTCAAGGAACGTTCCAAGGGAAATACCTTTCAATTATACTTCGGCGGGTGACCGTCAGGCTATCTCTTTTCTGCTCGGCCCGGAAATCGTGCAGATGCTTGAGGAGTTGCGCGAGATTCGTGTAACCGGGAGGTCGGCGAGGCTGCTGATGGGTATCATCGGAGAGATCCTTATCCATCGCCGAAATCCGTTTCTTTTCCAGGAACTTGTGGATTCGTCGGCAAGGCGCCGCCGTCTTTTCGAAAGGGCATCCAGCGAACTCGATACCATTGTCGGGGGAGCAAACGGGGAATCCCGCGTCATTGCAATTGTTGAAGCTCTGCGCAACCAGCTCGAACGGTTCCGGGCGGCAGTCAGGCAAACGCCGGAACTCCGCCGAAAAATGAAGAGGGAACTTGGAGCCATTGTCGGCCCCAAAAACGTTCTCTTCGATCCTTTTTCCCTTGCAGCCCATGCAACCGATGCCACAGACTGGAGACTCCATCTTCCGGTTGCGGTTGTGACCCCGGATCTCGAATCCCAGGTTGCCCCGCTGATCACAGCTGTTTCCGCACTCGGTCTCAATGTCATTCCCCGCGGGGCAGGAACCGGCCTTACAGGCGGAGCCGTTCCTCTCAGGTCGAGGTGCGTGATTATCAACATGGAGAAGCTCAACAGGATCAGAGGTATTGCTGTCCGTGATTTCCAGCTTGACAACGGTCAGATCATGCCGGCTTCGGTAATCGAAGTGGAAGCGGGTGTCGTTACTGAAAAGGCCATGGAGGAAGCCGACGAGCACGGGCTTGTGTTCGCTACCGATCCTACCAGCGAATGGTCCTGCACGATCGGAGGCAATATCGCTGAAAATGCGGGCGGCAAGATGGCTGTCCGTTGGGGCACCTGCATCGATAATCTGCTCGAATGGCGTATGGCCATGCCGAACGGTGCAAACTGGATCATCAGGAGGGTCGACCATCATTTGCGAAAGATCCTGCATGAGGATTCCGTTACTTTCGAGATATGGAACGAATCCGGAAAAAGAATTGACCGGATAGAACTTCTCGGAACGGACATCCGGAAAAAGGGACTGTGGAAAGATATTACAAACAAGGCTCTCGGAGGGGTTCCGGGTCTCCAGAAGGAAGGAACGGACGGGGTTATTACATCGGCGCACTTTGTTCTGTATCCGAAATATCCTGAAAAAAGAACCCTCTGTCTCGAATTTTTCGGGCCCGACATGGACGAGGCGAGCAAGGTGATACTCGAACTCTCAAGGCTTTTTCCGCTGATTTCCGAGAATCCTGAAGTTCTGCTTGCCCTTGAACATTTCGATGACGAATATATAAGGGCGATCGACTACAAGGTCAAGGCACCGCGTGCGCAGACGCCGAAAGCGGTCCTGTTGATCGATATTGCCGGAAACCATTCACTGGAGGTGGAAAACGGTGTCGAACGCGTTAAAACCCTGCTCGACAGGCATCCGAACACCCTGATGTTCGTTGCCCGTGACAATGCAGAAGCGGTTCGTTTCTGGACCGACAGGAAAAAGCTCGGGGCCATCGCCAGAAGGACCAATGCTTTCAAGATGAATGAGGATATTGTGATTCCTCTTGAAGCTCTTGCAGGTTTTTCGCGTTTCATCGATGACCTGAACTTTTCAGAGGAACGGTATGCCCAGCTTCGCTTTGTTGAAAGAGCCGCTCAGATCCTTTCAAACGCCAAAGTGAACGATGACAACGGGCAGTTCGCTTCGAAAATTCCGGCTGGACTCGAGCTTTGCCATGTCTTCGGTGAAAGAATTTCAACCGCTGCTCCTGATGCCCTTCGTTCGCTTGATATCCTTCAGGAGCTCAACAGCGAGCTTGGTGAACTTGTCCAGGGATATCCCGTAATGCAGACGGCATTTGATGAGGCTTACCATCATGTCCGTAACAGACGCATCGTGCTTGCTACCCATATGCATGCCGGAGACGGCAATGTCCATGTCAACGTGCCGGTGCTTTCAAACGACAGGGCCATGCTCGAGCGGGTGGACAAGGTTATCGATGTCGTTATGGAGAAGGTCATCGAGCTTGGAGGGGTAGTTTCCGGGGAGCACGGTATAGGTGTCACGAAACTGAAGTACCTCGACCCCTCGGTCATCGAGGAACTGTCCCGCCATCGCAGCAAGGTCGATCCGAAAGGGATCATGAATCCGGGAAAGCTCGAGGATTACGGAGTTCTTGATCATATTTTCACACCGTCGTTCAACCTGCTCGAACTTGAAGCTCATATTCTCAAACGCGCTCAGATTGCCGAGCTCTCGAAGAAAGTCGATTACTGCATACGGTGCGGCAAATGCAAGACAGATTGCTGTGTCTACTATCCGTCGAGGGGTATGTTCTATCATCCCCGCAACAAGAATCTTGCGATAGGATCCCTGATCGAGGCCCTTCTTTTCGATGCGCAGCGCGAACGTTCGACCGATTTCGCTTTGCTGAAATGGCTCGAAGAGGTCGCCGATCACTGTACAATCTGTCATAAATGCCTGAAACCCTGTCCGGTCAATATCGACACCGGTGAAGTTTCCGTGCTGGAGCGGGAAATCCTTTCGGAATGGGGTTTCAAGCACTCTTCACCGATTACGGAGATGACTTTGCGTTATCTCGAGAGCAGGTCGCCCGCTTTCAATGCATTTTTCCGCAGAACCGTGCTGCGTGGCGGTGGAGCTGTCCAGCGGGCAGGGGCCATGATATCGGCGCCAATTCAGCCGGAAAACAATCCACCCTCTCTTTTTCCCCTGAGGATGATGCGTTCTCCCGTACCACCGGTTTCTGATCAGACTTTACGTGATGTTCTGCCGGAATGCGGGCCCGATCAGGTTCTTGTATTCGAGCCTTCAGGAGAGGTTGAGAACACGGTATTCTATTTTCCCGGATGCGGATCCGAACGGCTGAATTCCACGATTGCCATGGCGGCAATCTATCTGCTGCTCGAAGTCGGTACAAGGGTTGTATTGCCTCCTCCTTTTCTCTGTTGCGGTTTCCCTGCTCATGTCAATGCAAAGACTGCCCAGTATTCAAGCATGGTGCTGAGGAATACAGTGCTTTTCAGCCAGATCAGGGAGATGTTTGCCTATCTCGATTTCGATGCCTGTATTGTCACGTGCGGCACATGCATGGAGGGGCTCGAGGTTGTGGAAACAGGCAAGCTGTTTGGAGGAAGGACAGTAGACATAGCGGCTTATCTTCTCGAGAAGGGATTGAAACTTGATCCCAAGGGGGAATATCTTTACCATGCCCCCTGTCACGATTCCCTTGCCGGCAAGGCCCATCAGACCCTGCACGGCATTGGTGGGTTCGTTTCCGTGAAATCGGTTGCGCATTGCTGTTCAGAAGCTGGAACCCTTTCGCTTTCGAGGCCGGACATCACAGACTCCATGCTGCAGAAAAAGAGGGAGGCTGTCAGAGAGTCGCTTCACGGTACTGAAAGCGCTGTAATACTGACCAATTGTCCATCCTGCGTTCAGGGCCTCGGCAGAAATCTTGATCTCGGTATTCTTCCGAAACACATAGCGGTGGTTCTTGCTGAGAAGCATTCGGGTTCAGGCTGGACGGACAAATTCAGGAACCAGGCTGCAACGGCTACGAAAGTAACCTTTTAGGCTGGTTCCGGTTTAAAACCAGAGTGTTTACGGATACGATTCCTGATTGCATGAACAAGTTCGAACGAACCTGATAATTTAAGATTATATCATGTCCAGTCGTTTTCTTCACTCACTTTCCCTTGAACAGGTTTTCGAACAGACACAGTCTGATTCTGATGGCCTGAGTTCATCCGAAGCCGCAGCGAGACTCGAAAGAATCGGGCCGAACCGCATTCTTGCCGAGAAAAAGACAGGCCCGTGGCTTCTTCTACTGCAGCAGTTCCGCAATGTGCTCATCATCACGCTCCTGATAGCGACGGTGCTTTCCGCGTTTCTCGGGCATGCAGCTGAAGCGGTGGCAATAGCGGTGATTGTTGTTTTTGCTGTATTGCTCGGGTTTTTTCAGGAATACCGTGCCGAAAAGGCTATCGAAGCGCTGAAAAAAATGGCAGCTCCTCTTGCAAAGGTTAAACGAGAGGGAAAGGAAATTGTCATCGATGCGGAAAACATCGTTCCGGGCGATATTGTCTTTCTTGCTGCCGGTGATCGTGTTCCTGCCGATGCGAGACTGGTGCAGTCCATCAACCTCAGGGTGGAAGAAGCATCCCTTACCGGGGAATCGCTCCCTTCAGAAAAAGATTCGGCAGTAATAGTTGCAGCTGAAGCTGGTCCCGGAGACCGGAAAAATATGGTTTTTGCCGGAACAACCATCAGCTACGGGCGGGCTGTAGCAGTTGTTACAGAAACAGGTATGCAGACTGAATTCGGCCGCATCGCGGCCATGTTGCAGACCGTGGAAACAGAAAAAACACCTCTCCAGAAAAACCTGGACAAGGTTGGCTCTACCCTGGCAAGAGCTGCATCGGTCATTGTTCTGTTTATAGTTATCCTCGGTATTTTCAGGGGACAGCCATTCGTCGAGATACTGATCTTCGGTATTGCCCTTGCTGTTGCCGTCGTCCCCGAAGCCCTGCCGGCAGTCGTGACCATTTCACTCGCACTCGGGGTCCAGCGGATGGTGAAGCGCAATGCACTCATGCGTCGCCTTCCGGTAGTCGAAACCCTCGGGAGCACGACGGTAATCTGTTCCGACAAAACCGGCACACTGACCCGTGACGAGATGACCGTCCGGGCATTCCATGTGTCAGGCAAACTGGTTGAAGTGAGCGGTTCAGGCTACCTTCCAGAAGGTGTTTTCGCTACCGTTGACGGGAGCGGGTTGCCGGGAACGCTCCAGGAGCTTCTTCTTGCCGGTGTCCTGTGCAACGATGCCCGGCTTCGGAAGGACAGTGAGGGAAAATGGTCTGTTGCCGGCGATCCCACGGAAGGCGCTCTTCTTGTTGCTGCACGAAAGGCCGGACTCGACGAGCTGCAACTGCAGGATCTTCATGAACGTATTGATGAGCTGCCTTTTTCTTCCGAAACCCGAAGGATGATCACCCTGAACAGGACAGGATCTTCACTGAAAGCATACAGCAAGGGGGCACCTGAGGCTATTCTGCCGGACTGTACTTCTGTCATGACCGACAGCGGCATTGTGCAAATCGACGAACAGATGCGTACCATGCTTCTCCGGGAAGCCGATAATCTCGGGAAAAAAGCGCTTCGTGTTCTCGGATTTTCCTTCCGAGATGTTTCAGATATCGGCAGTGCTTCCCGGAACATGACCTTCATCGGTTTTGCCGGCATGATCGATCCGCCGAGAATAGAAGCGAAGGATGCCGTCCGTCGCTGCAAAGAGGCCGGAATCCGGCCGGTCATGATTACCGGCGATCATCCATTGACAGCTGAAGCTATTGCGGTTGAACTCGGTATTCTTCAGCAAGGCACCTCTGTCGTGACCGGTGTGATGCTCAGTGCAATGAGCCAAGAAGAGCTGTACCGTTCTGTCGGCACCATCTCGGTTTTTGCCCGGGTAGCCCCCGAGCACAAGCTGCGTATTGTCGAAGCCTTGCAGAAGAGCGGTGAGGTTGTAGCGATGACCGGCGACGGTGTCAACGATGCTCCGGCCCTGAAGAAAGCGGATATCGGAATTTCCATGGGGATAACCGGAACCGATGTTTCGAAGGAGGCATCGGCCATGATGCTGACGGACGACAACTTCGCCTCGATTGTGGCTGCCGTGGAAGAAGGACGGGGTATATACGACAACATCAAAAAGTACCTTACCTATCTTCTTTCTTCTAACATAGGGGAACTTGGCCTGATGACATTCGCTACTTTCATGGGTATTCCACTTCCCCTTACGGCTGTACAGATCCTTTACGTGAACCTCGCTACTGACGGGCTTCCCGCACTTGCTCTTGCCGTCGATCCGCCTGAACGGGATATCATGAAGCGCAAACCGAACGATCCGAAAAAGGGGATATTTTCCAGGCCTGTCGTTTTGCTCATGCTCACCGGCGGCATCTGGTCTTCCTTCGTCAATCTTTCTCTGTTCCAGTGGGCACTTGCTTCAGGACGCTCTCTCGTGGAATCGATGACGATGACATTCGTTTCACTTGTACTGATCCAGTTCTTCAAAGCTTACAATTTCCGTTCCGAAAAAGATTCAATACTCAAGCGTCCGTTTGCCAACAAATGGCTCAATCTTGCAGTTGCCTGGGAGCTTGTCCTGCTTGGGCTCATCATTCTGCTTCCGGTTCTCCGTAAACCTTTCGGAACATTTCTGTTGAGCGCTGAAGACTGGCTGATTGTAATCGCAGCTGCCGCTACGATTATACCTGTCATAGAAACGGTGAAATTCATCCTCAGGAAAAACATGTTCGTCTTTCTGAAATAGTTGTTTGATCATCTTTTTTTCCTTCGAGCCTGATTTCACCAGCAGGGAAGACGCCCCGTCATCTTCAGCGATGAGGATTGTCATTTTAAAGGAGGATAATTTGTATTCACATCATTCCGGAATACCTGTTCCGGTATCAAGGACATAAAACTCGAGCATCTCCCCATTTATTTCGTATCCGAATTCAATATGTCCTTCATGGGTGAATTTAATGGCATTCTGGATCACGGCTAAAATGACAGTTGTCCGAATGCGTTCCGTTTTCAGGTGAAAATGATTGTATTCATCGTTGACATGCAGTGTTGCCCGGGTATTCACGATTGTGATTTTATTCTGAATATTTTAGGAGGTATTCGTTTAATGCCTATATTAATTAAGTGTTGAAATGGTATTTTCTTATTGCAATACCCTCGTCGTGAATCATGAAGCATGTCGTTATCGTTGGTGGAGGTTTTGCCGGTCTCAATGTCGCTAAAAAGCTTCGCAACAGAGAGGGGCTGAAGGTGACTTTGATCGACAAAAACAACTATCATCTGTTTCAGCCGCTGCTTTACCAGGTTGCAATGTCTGCCCTGAATGCCGGTGAAATAGCCTATCCCTTGCGGATGATGCTGTCGAAATACAGAAATGTAACGGTATTCAAGGGAGTGGTGAAAACGGTCGATCCCCGTGCAAGGATAGTTTTTACGGATTTTGGTGAAATCACTTACGATTACCTTGTCCTGACCTGCGGAGCGAAGCACCACTATTTTGGCCATAATGAATGGGAGGAATTCGCTCCCGGATTGAAAACCATCGCACAGGCAGCAGAAATCCGCAGGAGGGTTATGGAGGCGTTTGAAAATGCTGAACGCTCTCAGGACCCTCATGAGAAAAAAAAGCTGCTCACATTCGTTATCGTCGGCGGAGGACCCACCGGAGTCGAGCTGGCAGGTTCCATAGGCGAGATGAGCCGCTATTACCTGTCCAAATATTACAGGAACATCGATCCGAAGCTTACACGGATTTTTATTGTGCATTCCGCATCCAGGATTCTTCAGACTTTTTCACCCGAAATGTCAAGCAAGGCAACTCGTGCGCTCGAAAAACTCGGAGTACAGGTCTGGACCTGCAGTCTGGTCAATAAAATAGATTCCGATGGTATTCAGGTCGGCATCGAAAGAATAGAGGCTGGTACGGTGCTCTGGGCAGCCGGTGTCCGGGCAACAAGCATAGGAAAAAATATCGGTTTCGAAACCGATCAGACCAACAGGATTATCGTCCTTGAAGATCTGTCTGTTCCAGGTTATCCCAATGTATTTGTCGGCGGGGACCAGGCGCATTTTGCCCTTCAGAACGGCGGTACCCTTCCTGGTCTTGCATCTGTAGCGATTCAGGAGGGGCAGGCAATAGGTGAAAATATTATTCTCGATATCACTGGATTGCAGCGAAAACCGTTTCACTATCACGATAAAGGGCAGATGGCAACCATCGGTAAAAATGCATCGATAGCCGAAAGAGGAAATGTCAGGCTTTCAGGCCTTTCTGCATGGATTATATGGCTTGCGGTACATATTTACTACCTGAGCGGGATCAAACACCGGCTGTTTGTTATTCTCCAGTGGGCATGGTCCTATTTCACATTCGGTCACGGAGCGAGGATTGTGAACAAGGAATGGCGTTTTTATTCCAACCTTCCTGAGCCTGCGGAACCTGCCGAGCCTGAACCGCTTGTGCAGGATGCATCATGTGACATTAAACCGGGAAGTTGATTATTTTACGGATATTGGCCTGAGCAATCATATATCTGAGATCATTGCCTTTCCTGCAAATACATTCATAAAGGAGGTTTTACATGGGTACAAGAGGACGTGAGATAGTGGGAGAAAACCTGGAAAGGGTCCTTGAACTGCTGAACAAGGCTTTTGCCGATGAATGGCTTGCCTACTACCAGTACTGGCTGGGAGCCAAGGTTGTTCAGGGGCCGATGAAGGATGCCGTGATGGCGGAGCTCATGCAGCATGCGGCGGATGAACTTCGTCATGCCGATATGGTCAGCACCCGGATCATCCAGCTCGGCGGAACACCTCTCACTTCGCCAAAGCAGTGGTTCGAATGGACTAACTGTGGTTATGAAGCTCCCGACGATCCGTTTGTCCGGAAAATTCTCGAACAGAACATTTCCGGTGAACAGTGTGCCATATCAACCTACAACAGCATCATTCAGGAAATCGGTTTGAAAGATCCGGTAACCTACAATATTGCCATACAGATCCTGCAGGATGAGGTGACACATGAGGAGGACCTGCAGGCGCTGCTGGAAGACCTGGGGGTTTTTCTGAAGAAATAACCAACCATAAAAAATCACCACTGATAATGACTGTCAGTAAAAAAACCGGAGTGACTGAAACTCCGGTTTTTTTTATCGGATTGTATTCCTGGTTCAGAATCCGTACCTGAGGCCGACCAGAAAATTATTGCTGCTCCAGGTTATCTTGTTTTCATCCGTCGGGCAAACGAGGCCTTCCGGTTTGAGATACCTGTATCCAAAATCAAAAGAGAGGTTTTTATCGATTTTGATTCCCATACCTGCACCAACCTGCCAGATAAAAGAACTCGTATTTCTGGTATCCCAGGATACATTGAAAGAACCTATTCCGGCGCCAGCCATAAGATAAGGTGTTACGTTCGACGTGCCGTGGAAATCGTAATAACCGTTTGCCATGAAGGAAAGTACCGAAAAATCGTCAGAGGTATTCTTATGGTCGTGCTTCTGGTATCCGGCAGCAGCTTCCAGCCTTGTCGATCCGAAATCATATCCGATGGCGCCGTTTATAGCAAGATTGGTATCGACATCGGTCGTATAGCCTGTTTCCTGCCATCTGTTCGGGAGCCCGAGCCCTGCTGAAGCGCTGACATACGTGTTTGCAAAGGCAGATGCTGATCCGAGAACGGTTATCAGCATTGATGTAACGAGTACTTTTTTCACTTTCATACATTTTTGAGTGTTCCAGGAAAAAAAGTTTTTATTTTTTCTACATGCCCATCACTACATCGGAAAGATACGTTTTTATTGACTGGTGTTTGCCAAGTCCCAGCTTTTTATGCATCCTGTAGCGGATACTTTCCATTCCCCTTGTCGAAATGCCCAGAGAGGTTGCAATATCTTTCGTGTCATGGTTGAGTTTGACAAAGAGAGCGATTCTCATTTCCCTCTGGTTGAGATTGGGATGCTTTTTCTGAAGTTTGGAAAGGAAAACAGAATCGGATTCTGTCAGTTCCACATCAAGCCTTTTTTCGATAGTCTGGGTTTCTATAAGGCTCAGGCAGGAATTCGTCATTGAATATTTTAGGGAAGGTTCGATATCAAGTACAGAGATCTGATCGAGAAGTTTTCTGAGTTTGCCGGTTTTTTCCGCTATCGCTGTGGAAATTCTTGTCAATTCCATATCCTGTGTCGCAACTGTTGTTCTCAGTTCCGCAACTTCTTTTTTCAGGTCCTGAACGGTCTTTTTGTTTACTTCTGATTGTGCGTTCATTTTTATGTTCATTTGAGTTATACGGTTTTCGCAATCCTGTTTTAGCAATTTTATTTCTTTTTCATTTTCATCGTCTTTAGCCATAAGATCGAGGCGCAAGGCTTCGAGCGCCTGAAAAAATTCAAAGTATATACTGTCGGGAGCAGGTATCGGTATCTGGACATCAAGCATGTTGAGCCATGAGATTTTTGTAACGGCGCTCAGGAACTGCTTCTTTGGATCCGAAGAATCGAGAGTATTGACAATTGAGGATTTTTCAGCATAATTGTCGCCGGCCTTGAATGACATGATATTCTGCAATGCCTCTTTATAGCTGAAAGACTGGAAGACGCAGATTTTTTCAGGGGCGATATATGCAAACGACCGAACGACCGTCAACATCGAGGGACAAATGTTGAAGAAGCAGATACTCCCAAGGTAAGGTTCCCAGTGAAAGAGCAGCTCGGTTATTCCGAGCTTGTACCGGTAAGATATATCGGACACATGGTTGAGGTCAAAAATGATATGGAACTGCTTGTCAATAAGTCCGGCTTCGGAAAGCACTGTCTGTAAAAGCTCGGTATCCAGAAAATCGAGAACCACATCTTTTTCTGAGTCTATCCATGTGTGGACAATGTCATTATCAAGCAGCCTTGCATGTTTTTTATATCCCGCTTCCGGATGATAATTGATCCAATGGCTTTTTTCAGTAATCTTCAGTTTCTGCTGTCTGACAGATGCCATAATATTAAAATTAGAGACATATAAAATACATCAGCATGCAAAGTGTTATTTAAAGTAATAATACTATTATTTTAAAATAATTTTTAATTATTTGTAGAATTAACGTAATAAATTTTAAATAATACTTGATTTACTTAAAGTAATACGCCGCAAGCGGTCGTTATTCAGGCGATATAAAATGAATTTATTCAGGATTCATATCAGGCTGATTCTTGTGCCTTTTGAATGGCAACAGAAACTTTCGTTTATATTTTTTCCCGAGTGTTTTCGATAAAGAGACAGGAAACCCTGAAAGAGAAACCCGGCCATGTCTGTTTTTGATCTTCCGCATCCCCATATTTTTGATGAAGGTAATCCTTTAGGTGAAAAAAAAACCCGATGGGCGGTTTTGCTGACCATTGTTATGATGGTTGCCGAGATATCCGGAGGATGGCTTTTCAATTCAATGGCACTGCTTGCCGATGGCTGGCATATGAGCTCTCACGCTCTCGCGCTCGGATTGTCAGTTATGGCTTACAAGGCGGCACGTTATTTTGCACGGGATACCCGTTTCTCTTTTGGAACATGGAAAATAGAAGTGCTTGGAGGATATACGAGCGCCATATTTCTCGTAATAATTGCCTGCCTGATGCTATTTCAATCCGTTGAACGTCTGCTTTCCCCCTCGCCCATACATTACGTTCAGGCAATTGCAATCGCTTTTGCAGGCCTGATGATCAATCTGGTTTGTGCCTGGCTGCTCAAGGATGATCATTCTCACGAGCATCATCACCATGAACATCATGGACATGATGACCACCATCACGATTTGAACCTTCGATCCGCATATATCCATGTGCTTTCAGATGCGGCGACATCAGTTCTCGCAATAGTTGCATTGGTCGGCGGAAAATACTGGGGGGCGAACTGGCTCGATCCTCTCATGGGAATTACCGGAGCGGTTCTCGTTACTGTCTGGGCTTTCGGTTTGTTGCGTGATTCGGGACGTATTCTGCTCGACGCGGAAATGGATGCACCTGTTGTTGCTGAAATACATGAGGCTATAGGGGAAAGTCGGATTAAAGCGGAAATAACAGACATTCATGTATGGCGGGTCGGTAAGGGAAAGTACTCCTGTATTTTATCATTATTTTCAAGTGAAGAGGCAAATTCTGATTATTTCAAACGGATCCTCAGCGTTCATGAAGAACTTGTGCATATTACGGTAGAGGTTCATAACGGAAAAAATCTTAGGGGACCGGTTTCCGGATGAAAGAGGTTGGCTGATGGATTCTTCATCCGACTGCATCGGCCTCAGAATGACAATATGCGCTAAAACGTATAATACATTAAATCGCTGGAGTAATAACAATGGCGGATGAATTTCATCTGTCCTTCTGCTACACCAAATAATCATTCTCTGCGATGAAAAAAAGGCAACTGGTCTCGGTAATGGAATGGGTTCGTCCGTTTGGTGTCTCAGCGGCTATATTTTTTTCATACTATTACGGTTCGTCTCCTGTATCACGATTTCATATCCTTGGACTGTTCATTGTCATGATCATGTCGGGAACTACTGCTTTTGAATCGCTTTTCCTTGGCGAAGCCGCTTCGAGGAAAATCGGTTATCCACACAACCGGGCTTACCAGATCCAGTCAGGACTTGCAAATGCCGCAATGGCCTGTGTGGCCTGTTTTATCTATCTTTCGAACTGGGGTAAATATGCAGATGCTACAATCGTGCTTGTCATGCTGACTTTCTTTACTTTTTCGGCGGTGAACCATGTCGTAACGGCTTTTGTGCTCGGTAATCTCAGGCCGGTCAATCTCATGCGCCCGGCATTGACCTTTCTGCTGCTCATTGTTGTTCTGCCTGCATTGATCCAGGCTCTGCGATAGCTGTTCGGACAAGATTCCGCTCGGGTCAGGAGGAGAGCGGGATAGCAGCATTGCTCTTGCTCTTAGAGATTAAATGATCCCTTTGAAATCCATACCCCGATAAATCACCAGGTGATGCTGTTTCTGCAGCAATGGTTGTCCTTTCAGCCAGAAGTTGTCGATGATAAACGAGATGATTTCTTCTTTCTGCGCATCGTTGTAACGATGAACGTTCGGGTGCAGCAGAATCATCCAGATCACTTTCATGAATTTTTCGAAGTCGTTCACGAAAAATTTCACGTTGCTTGTACTGATCATGATCTGTGAATTGCTGAACATTCGTGATTGTTCAAGTTCCTTTTTCAATGCCGGCAGGCTCTGATTATTCCGGACTCCGAAAAATTTACCTGCGAAGTGATTGTAAAGCCATGTTGTAGTACGCTTGTCGTTACTGCTGTTTGCCATCAGCACTGCATGAACGGCCCCTTCATGGGCCAGGAATTGCCTGAGCAATTCTTCAAAAAGACCACACCAGGATTCTTCCGCACAATAGTACAATGAGTGGTGAAGGGTTATCAGATCGACTTTCCGGTTATCGAGCTTCTCCGAGAGAAAATTTCTGCAGTACTCCCTGTTCCGAGAGATGCCGGTATAATCACCCTGTATGGTAGAAATATGATCGGTATATTGCCTTCGTATTCTTTCTTCTACGATGTCCAGCGCTTTCTGGTCGATATCGAACAGATAAAGTCCCCCGCGAAAAGCGGTTTCGAGAATCCGGAACTGCGGCTCACTGCTTGAACCGAGGGAAAGCGCCCGCAATTTCCTCGTGAGGGGGTTTGCGGCATGCAGGGTGCGTATAACGCTGGCCAGCCGTTCACCGATATCTACCTTGTCATTGCTGTAATGTGACCATATCTCGTCTTCGTCAGCGATACCGGAGTCGGCAGTCCTGAGTCCTGCATCGATCAACCGGTTCTTGGTACTTGCATCCATGGTATTTACTGATCAGGATTTGAAATGCGCGCTTGCTTTCAGGATTGCGGAAGAGCAGGAAATATGCCGGTCGGGAAAGTATATCTCCGATGAATTAAAATAGATAAAAGCGTATTCATTTCAAATGATTACGTCGCCATTCAAGTTATTATTGTTATGAGGGTTAGCATGAATAAAACCGGTATTCAACACCGGCAATTCTTACTTCTTCAAAGGGTACCCTGATGAGAGTTATTCACGCACGGCAGGAAAGACGTCTTTTTTCGTGGTTTTCTATCTTATGAATGCAAATTACTTGCCTATATTTCATGAACATACGAAAACCAGCACTTGTCGGGAATGGGTAATTCTGAACCGGTTGCTCAGCGGTTTTCCGGATTTGTTCAGGATCTGATACGGCGGATTGATGAAAAAATCGCTCTGCATTCATCCTGTTCCCGGCATGTTCAGGTTGACCTGACGGAAGGCTCAGGCGGTCGAAGGTAATCTATTTTCCAAAGGAGGGTGATATGAAACGGTTTATGCTCATGATGGCGATTTTTATGATGATCTCCGGATTCAGCTTTGTAGCCGGAGGAAATCCCATCCAGCAATATGAGCATCCGAAGACGGCGTTGCTTGTCCTCGATATGCAGGAGGATTTTCTTGATGAAAAAGGGAAGGCGCCGATAAATAAAGAGCAGATTCCGGGCGTTACCGCAGTCGTGAACAGCCTTATCGACGAGTTCGAAAAAAGCGGTCAGCTCATCATCTATGTGAAAAGTGAGTTTCCACGGTTTGCTCTTGGTAACAGGATCCGGCGTCATGCTGCCATGGAAGGAAGCCTGGGTGCCAATATTTACAGCAAAATCAGGGTCAGCGGCACTGCCGTTTTTTCAAAAAAAAATACCGATGCGTTCAGCAACAAGGAATTTGAAAAATATCTGGTCGATCATCAGGTGAACAGACTGGTTGTGACTGGTGTCTATGCTGATCAATGTGTCCTGGAAACGACATTGGAAGCGCTGAAAAGAAATTATCAGGTGAAGTTCGTAAGAAATGGCGTCGGGGACCGTTCGGAAAAAGAAGTGAACAAGGCATGTGAGAAGGTACAGGAGAAAGGAGCGGAAATCATCGACTATAAACCGAACACCCGCATAAAGTAAACCCTGCTGACCGATGCTTTTTTGGGGGTGGGCGGGACTGAAGGTTGACTTGGGGAGTAAAAAATATGTCAATCTGAACTATACCCTAACCTGATGTCAGGATCATACCTGATTCATGTCAGAATAGAGTATAAATCTGTTTATGTTGACATATGGCATAACAAGTAATAGATTTCATTCTGAAAAATCCGGCATGACAGCTGTACTCGCGGGGAATATGAATCATGGGTAATAGTCAGATGAAAGCACTTGAGGAGCTGGTCTTTATCAGTGAGATCGTTTTGCAGTCAAAGATTGCAGAACGGGCGGCTGAACGCCTTGTGACTTGCGAAGATCACTTTGACCCGATTGAGCCCTGGAGTGCGATCCAATCGATCCTCGTCGCCGCCGCAAATGTCTCGAAAATTCTCTGGCCCCAGCGAAAGACGTCTGAGGCACGAGGCAAAATCTTGCGGATGCTACTCAACGTCGATGACCACAATCTGCTTTCTGATCGCAAAATAAGAAATCATTTTGAGCACTACGACGAGCGAATCGAAAAGTGGTTCGAGAAAAATTGTTCAGCGGTATATATGGATACGAGAATCGATCCATTCGAATCCATCTGGGGACACAACCCAGCCAATCTTCATCGTGGTTATAATCCTATGACGAAAACTCTTTCATTTCGCGGTGAATCGGTGGATTTGGCAGCGATACTGAAAGCGCTCGAAGAGATTCGACATAAGTGCCGACACTTCGCACTACCTTAAATGTTTACGCGTACTGTGGCACAGTTCGAATGCAAGATGATTCAGGAACGATACCAGGCCGGCCTGAAAGCTGCTCGTGCGAGAAAAAGAATGGAGGCATGTCCAATCGAAAATAGGCATATGCGCTGTAGGAATGACGTGGATTGTTGTCTTGTTCCCGAGATAATCACAGTTATCTAGTAACTCATTATGGATGATTTTGAAGATCGTTATAATGATGCAGTAGAAGCTGGCCAACGTAATCTACGAGCAATAAAGCTTTTACGCAATTGGTGTTTTTATGCCGAAGTCGCTAGGTCTCCAGGTAGGGGGATGATTGAAGCTGCAACTGATCTTCCAATTGGGCATATGGGGGTTCAGTGCAAATTTTCAAAAAAAAACTCAATGCATTCTTGGTTGCTGGAAGATTCGATTTTCGACTTCTACCAGAATAACTGCAAGAATTGTAAAAAACGTGTTCCCGTTAATTTTCCTAATATTTTGGATTTTGTTGACCCTAGGGAAAAAGCTGCTGAAAAGCGAAAAAGGGATCGCGAACAAGAAGAAAAGAAGAGAGTGCAGAAACAGTCTGAGAGAAAGGCAGCGCGCGCTAAACTTCATTACGAACTTTCTTTAGAGGAATCCTTCGTTCTCGATCTCTTGGATGATCTTGATAGAGAAGACATATCAAATGACGATCCGCGTTTGGAGCAGCTTGCAAACCTTGCTCCTGAGACATTTACCAGAAAAATAATCGACCACCTTTTGCCGGAAGTTCTCTATGAGCAATTGCCGTATTCAATGTTTGCTGCGAAAGCTTTGTTTAGGGCCTCATTAGAACGCGAAGAAAAGCTGTTAGTGGCAGTCCGCATGGTGAGCAATAATGAGAAATCGCCAGAAATAATAGATGTGATTTTATCAAATGCGGAAGAACTTTCCCAAATCGACCTGAAAAAGGTTTTACGTCGCTTTGTATGGATGGCTTTAGCGCCGCCGCCAGGAATGCATATTGGCAGGACTGAACCAATGCTACTCGATGCTGAGCCAATCCATCAGCTCTACCAGAAAAGGCAGGCCGAGATTGGTGCGGAAGTTGAGATTCTTCTAAGTGATGCTAACCCAGCGAAAATCGAAGTAGCTATTGAGATTATACTTGCAATAGATAGCAACGAATTGTTTTCAAAACATCTTATAGACATATTCGCCAAGTTGATGCGCAGGCGAACTCTTCTTCCTGGGGAGCGTAGTGAGGGGAGTAGTGTGCTTTATTATCTTCGTAAAGCAGCTTCGAAGAGCTTCAAACGTTTTCCAGAGGAAGCTGATAAGATCATCCAATCGTTTCTCGAGGATAACGATCATATCGGAAGAAAAGAAGCTTATAGAGTCTATAGCTCGGTGTTGAAGTGCCTCTATCGGGAACAAGTTCAGATAGGAATAGCAGAAAGGATAGCATTCAGAAGATTGCTTTGGGCAGCTGTGGAAAACCCCGAAAACAACATGGATGATTCAGGGCAGTTTTTCAGGCATTCTTGGGATGAGTATGCTCAGCTTGCAGTCGAGCATTTTGATGATTTGATCGGCGCGGCAGCTACACTCAGTGAGAAGTATGAGCAGGTAGATACAGCGAATTCATTGGAGTTGACTAACGATGTGCTCGCTCAAATGGATAGACGCAACAAACGATCATCAATTGACAGTTTGCAAGGTGCACTGATCGAGTGGGCTGCGATAGGAGCAAAATCCAAGGGGCGTGAAGGAATTGAACAGTTCCTTAACCTTTATCGGAGATTGCCAGATAATCAAACCCAAATGCGCGGAAACATGATCCTTCATGTTTCAAAATTGTTGACTGGGGTTGAAAGTCTAAAAATGGTGCTCTCCGATTGGTACCGTGCCTTAATGGACGAGAGTGCTCTTGTTCGAGGCTGTGCGGTGCAAGCATGGAAGAATGTTCCATATGACTTGGTACAGAACTTTCCCGATTTGTTCTTTGATGCATTTTCCGTATTGCTAAATGACCCGTATGTTTTTGTTCATAAATCAGTTGTTCATTCTTTGGGGCGTAGATCATTTCCGGAAGATAAACGTGGGCATATTATTCAAGGGCTATGGATATTGATTGTTTATTACTCCCAAGAAAACAAGAAGGATGATTTCATCGTTGACTGTATTGACGTGTTTGCCTCTCTCTGTCTTGTGCCAGAAGAAAGAACCGGAGGGTTCGGGCTGCGGCTTTCCTCTATCTTACTCAGTTTAGAGGGAAATGCCCTGTATCACGCAGTTGATCGCTTGCATTATGGCTTTAAGGATGTCCCTGGTTTTGTCAGAGTGGCGTTGAAGTCAATTCAAGACGGCTATACTAGATCTATTTCTATTGACGACTGCGCATCAGTGATATTAAAAGCGACTTCCTATGAGCTTCAAAAATGTATAAGTGACCTTAAAAAGGCATTCGAAGCACTTCGACCATTCAAGTCAAAAGACTTTGTTGAGGCTGTTCTATACGCTACGGCCTTGTCTAAGGCAGGAGACTATGCTGCGGCAAGTGCGTGCTTTGGGGAGCTGATAGCAAGTATCCCAAAAGAAGATCGCTATGAACAGTGGCGGCTTGAAGCTTCTTTGATTGAAGTAGCTTCCAAGATTGAACATGCGATAGGGAGCGGAGAGGCGTTTTCTGATCTTATCGACACTTGGTGCCATCTTAGTTATAATTTGGATAAAGAAAATGAAGAACGAGCTAAACTTAGAGATTTTCCGTCAAGCTTTTTCTTCGAGAAGTGATGTTGCAGCTGCACTCGCAGAAGCGCTGACGCCTTCGTTGAATGGTCTTGAGCGCCTAAAAAAGGCTAGTGTAGAGCTTGACGAAGCAGTATCTAAAATCGCTCAAGGCAATGTCGAGGATCAGTATCGAGCATATCAAACTGCTATTGACATCTTTGTGCTTTTGGCTGAATGGAAGCATGCTATCCGCAATGCTGAAAAAGATGCTCAACGGTTCTTGAGTTCGGCGAAGCTCAAAGCTTCAGAGGCTGACAAGTCTTTGAGTTTCGCTGCTGATGAGCGTTTAAAAGGGTTTCTGGCTCTAGTCGGCGGCCTGAGTAACGTGGATGAACTGACTGAAATACAAGATCAGTTAAAACACTGGAATTTGCCGCTTCTTTTGTTTGCCAATCTAAGACCTGATGGTTTTGATAAGCTTCGCGTTTCTACTTCTAAGGGATGTTCAGAAACGCCTGAGAAGTTCGAGACAACCGTAGCGTTTTTGAAGTTTGATATCGATGGAAAGCCAGCCAAGCAATGGAACTATCTTAAGCCAGGGACGGCATATGATCTTACTCTTGAAGTTAGGGTTTCAAATTGGCCAAAAGGTGCTGAAATCCTTTTTTTGACGCCAGTGACAATCGATAGGCGTGAGCAGAATTGGTTACCTGATTTTAGGTTCAAGAAGCCAGGAGGGAGCGGCCCATTTATTCTTACTGGCACTGGTCGCGCAGTTTTGGAAGTAGCTCATTCATTTGGCTCAAGACCATATGAGTTTCTGTATGCAGCCGAATTTGACGATACGAGCAATGGTCGGGATGTTGCCATTGTCGGGCACCGCCGGTTGCTCTTGGAAGGAACTGATATTGCTTCAAACCCTTTAACTGGCTTTTCAAATGTCGATCAACATCTTCTCAATGTTCGTGACAAGTTAAGAACCTTTCACGGTTTGCATTTAGATGATATTGCGAACACAATGACATTGCTCGGTGGATTTGGCAATATCGCAGCCCAAGCTCTGAGAGATGGTTTGTTTGAGGCTGGCATGTCTGAGCCGGAGTACCAAAAAGAAGCCACTAAATTGCTTCGAAGCCGAAGTGATATAGGCGAACACTTGCAAGGTCATCCAGAAGCTGGTGGCGGGATCACCGATTTAACCTTCAAGGGCATACCGATTGAATTGAAAGTTGAGAACAGCAAAGTTCTATTTCCTAAGGATTTCACTAAATTCTTCAATCAAACAGCAGCTTATGTAATCGGACTGGGGAAGCGAATAGGTGTATTGTCTGTGCTCGAAGCCTCAACAAAATCAGCACCCGTCGGTATCGTAGAAGACGATATTGAGGTTTTTTCTCATCAAAGCGGCCAGTCCCAAGTTGCTATAGTTGTGGTTGTTGTCCGAGGTGGTTTTCCTAAACCGAGTTCATACTCTAGGCAAACATAGCAATGTAAAAAAAATAATGGAATGTCTCGAAGATTAGAAAAATCGACTTTCTTCTCGATGCACATAACTTGTTGCATAATGTAACATTATGTCAGCCGGCCCCTCGAAGTGTGTTACACTGTAATTGGGTTTCCTGACCGATCCTGGTCAATGAATCATGTAATGATTTTTTATTCGTTTTGTTTCAGATTTGTAACAAGACGTTTGAAAAACTCCATTAGATAAAGAAAGGTTATAAAATCATCGATTTTGCGAATCGTTTATGGGCAGAGAGTGTTGCTGTGATGACAGACGTAAAAACGGAAATTATCCAAAAACAATTGCCCGGTTAAACGTAGACAGGTCACCTTCGTTATGCTCCGAACTTTTATTGCTTCGGAAAAAAAGTTACTATGATAAGGTTAAGTAAAGGGCGCCATATTATGTAGGAGCTCCATTCCCCCCAAAACAAATCAGACCTCATAAGCTATGGAAAAGCGATCTGCTACTGCAAAGTCCTTGCAGCCGGATGTTGTCGCCCAGACACAACATCTTCAATTCAGGCGATCAGATGTGAAGCTGCTTTCAACTCCTTTCGGCATCCGTATCTCCATGAAAGGTCTTCAGTCCACTGCCGATCCCGGAGCGCCAGCGCTTCCCTTCAAACTCATCCGTGTTGCCCTTCCTGCAGGGCACGGATTCAAGCGGCTGACGTTCAAGAGCTCTCCGGCAGTTCTCCTCAACCACACTCCGGAACCGGTCGCTTCGGTACAACAGCCCTCGATAGGCCCGGATGATGCGCTTCCCTATATGAATTACAGGCGGAGCTTTGCCTTCCCTGAGCAGAAAAAATACCAGAATGCCTTCAATCGCCGAAAACAGATCTGTCGCTTCGCAGGTGAAGAGATGGTGGGCCTTGTTCCTGTTGCGCTTATTCAGGTCTGGCCGGTATGTCTTACCAGGGAAGGGCTGCTTTCCCTGCATGAGGAGATAACCCTGACCGTCGAGTCCGAGTCGTCGGAGGCTATGGACCGGCTCGCAAAAGAGAACGGAAAACGTCTTTCTCCCCGGAAACTGTTCAATCAGCACATTATTCTCAACGATATCGTCGTCAACAAAACGCTTGTCGACAAACAGCTTCGCAAAAGCATCGCCAGCCTGAAAAAAGATGTTCCGGTCAAACCGGATTTCGCCCTTCCCGTGACTAAGAAAAAAGGAATCAGCGCGCCGGTGGCCTGTGATTACCTGATCATTACGGACAACAACAAATGGGACAGCGTACTTGCATTGCAGGGCAGCTATATCGGCGACATAACAGGCAAGTTCCGGCAGCTTGCCAACTGGAAGAAATCTCGCGGCCTGCGTACCCATGTCGCCCAGGTCAAAGACATTGTCGATGGTCAATACGGCGACTTCATGACCGGTGCCCGTGATCTTGCCGAAGTGATCAGGAACTTCCTTAAATGGTTCTGCGGCTCTCGCGGCGTGGAATTCGTGCTGCTTGGCGGCGATGTCAGCATCATTCCGGCTCGCCGGGCGGCGAGCTGTGCATGGGGCCGCATCTACAGCGGGGATATCAGCAAGGACAAGAACTGCTCCGTATGGAAAGGGAGTTACCTGGGTATGCGCGTCGATACCAACGACTTCAACAGTACCGGCGATATCCTTACCAACTACGATACCGGTGTCCTGATTCCTTATGACTCGGCAGGAACCTCCTCGACAACAACGGCAGGATGGTATTACACCACCGATGACACGTTCGCGACCATCAGTTCCGCTTCCACGGAATGGGTCAGGGTGAACGGACCTTCATCGAAAGTCAATGCCGTTATGGTGTGGTATACGGATATGAACCTCATTCCCACCGATTTCTACTACGCAAGCCTGTATGGTTCGGGATACTCCGTTGCAGGCAAGCATGACTGGGATCATCTCAACAACCATCTCTATGGCCAGCACAGTGCGTCAAAGAACTTCGACAACGTCGAATACCGTGCTGATGTGAGCATCGGAAGGGCTTCGGTGGAGAGTGTCGCGGAAGCTGAGGCGTTTGTCAACAAGGTGCTCGACTATGAAAAATGGGGTTCCGTTCCCCGTCCCGATTCGGATTATGACCGTTTCCGCTCCATGCTGTATGCTGCGACGACCTGGGGAAAATTCTATCGTATTGAGCATGATACCGTACATGCCGTTCCGGAGACCTGTAAATACAAGACTTTTTCCAACCATGCCCTGCTTCATTGCGATTCTCTTCCTCCAGATGCCGGCGATCAGATCATCTGTTTTTTCGATGATCACTACTACCGCCGTCTGACCTACCGGTCGAATGCCGGTCACAGCAATCCCGGCTGGTATTATGCCAAATCGTCAAGCGATCTTTCTCCCAGTATTTTCAGTTTCTCTTTTCTTTGGTTCCATTGGGAATTTCCGGTTCCGACACCCTGGATTGTTGTCTGGGACGGTGATCCGGGTGTGCTCAACCCCATGTATTTCGGAATTGATTATTCAGATCTCGACAGTTCGGTCACCGAGCAGGAATCGCTTCGTGAAAAAATGCTGCAGGCATTTCCAGGCATCGATCATGTCGAACGTCTCTATACCGACGAAGCCGACATGAATCCTGCGGAAGCAGCCGAAACCTGGTTGCGGCACCTGACTGAAGACAACCTGAAAGCCTCACTCAACCGGGGCCCGCACTTTGTAAGCCTTACGGGGCATGGAAACTGGCCGGGCTGTGCCTACTTCAGTCCAGGTCTTGTCAATACGCTTGTCAATGGTCCGAAAACATTCATTCTCTATGCAGATTCATGCCTGACCGGCAAGCTCGACGTCAATGACAGCGTTGCCGAGTTGGCTACCAACTTCGTGAACGGTGCGGCCGTGGCCTATATCGGCAATACCCGCTTCAGCTGGATCGGACTGGGCTCGATTTATCGCGAACTGTTCTTTATGAGAATGGCTCTGACGAGGCATCTCGGGGAAATGAACGATTCCCGGCTTGAACTGCTTTCCGGAATATCCGGCGATGAACGCCTGGGGCGGATATGGTACTGCTATAACACCCATCTCTTCGGTGATCCTGAAATGCCTGTTTACCGCTCGGTCGCCGAGGCGAAAAACTTCTATATCGGGAACAGCAATACCGATGAACTGCACGATTGCCGATGCCAGTGGGTCGAGAGGATGACGCCGAACCACAAGGTGTACTTCGAGAAATTGCAGGACGGCTTGAATGCCGGGTACGACGGCTGCGGTTTCTGCCTCAGGAAATACAATACAAAATGAGGGTTCAGGTTCGGGAAAGTTACGCCTGAGTCGAATATAACGAGGCTATTGGGCAGGCCGTTGTGCCCCGTGAGGAGACGGTGCGTCAGCGGTGAGGGTTTCAAGTGGGGCGGGTTTTCCAACCCGCCATTCAAAAACAATCAAATTCAATAGCGAGGGATATGTTTGAATGGCGGACAGGAATGTCCGCCCTCCTGTATGCTTTACGTCAGAACAATGTCGTTTTTTTTAAACGCCCCGAGGGAATTCAACCACCGATATGCAATGGCCGAGGGTACGTTGCCCGGGCAGTTCCGCTGTTTTCATGCCGATATTATTACTGCGGCAATTAAAACTGCCAATCCTGGTTAGCAACAATAACTCCGATTTTGTCATTCTGAGCAATGCGAAGAATCCATAAATTATAGAATAGTAATAAAATGGATTCTTCATTCCGCTACGCTTCATAGCGGAATGACAGCCCCGTTGCATAGATTTTCTTGCAACTTATTGTTGCCGGAGCAATAACGGTAACCGGGAATTCGTCGAGTGTCTGCGTTATTAAGGGTGCCGCCTCATGCCTGTCAAATCCCGATAAATAACAGGATGAAAGAAATTTTAGTTATCTTTAAAGATAAGAGAGCATGTTCGAGGTTCTTTTTTGGATCTTATTCTGATCGATTCTGCTATCGGAACAGTTTTTTTTGCTGGTACCTGAAAAAAATTGTCACAGTAATCCAAAACGGGAGTGAAATAACGATATGCCGGTCATTTCCAAACTGCAGCTTGCCGCCAATGCTGTCGAGGATGCCAAAAAGCGGCTCGACAGGGCAAAAGATGATGTGGACGACGATTACGAAATACGTCAGGCCCTGAAATTTCTCGAGGATGCATACGACTTCATCAAAAGCGCCATAGCCGAACTTCGGCTGTGATTTCAGACTTTCCCGAGCCGTTTTTTCGATCACGAAGCGGGGAACGCAAGCTTCTTCACACTGACTGTTATCAAAGGCCGGAACCGTTTTCCGGCCTTTTTCATTACCCTCACGCCTGGTCATTCATATTTCATGCTCCGCATGACATGTTTCGGTGAACGATCGTAAATCTCACATTTACTTTGATTTAGCGTTGACAAGGCCCTTGCGCTCATGTCAGGGTGGGCTGATAAACGGATAAAAAAAGTCTTTTTTTATTGCGGAACGAAGAATAATGTTTGTTTTTTTATAAACTGATACTAAATTAGTATCAATTAAGATATGGGATAATGAAAGTACTGACCAAAAAAACTGATTACGCTATCCGGGCTCTTCTGGCGCTTGCCGCAGGAAAGGATTCCTATGTTTCGGCGAAAACAATTTCGGCCGAACAGGATATTCCTTACCAGTTTCTCCGCGGTCTTTTGCAGGAGATGATCGGGATGGAGCTGATCATTTCGAAAGAGGGGGTTCAGGGCGGTTTCAAGCTGCATAAGGACGCTGACAAGATCCAGGTCAAACATCTGATCGAGGGTTTTCAGGGGAAAGTCCAGGTTTCCGAGTGCATGTTCAGAAAGCAGCTATGCAAAAACAGGGCGACCTGCGTTTTACGCCACGAAATCATGCGAATCGAGCAGGTTGTCAGCAACGAATTCGAGAAGATCACGATCGGCACTCTTTTTCGAAACCTTCAGATGGTGAACGGACTGCATCAGGCATCGGAAAGTGCCCGCCTGACCGAAAGTTTGCAACATTAATTATACAGGGAGCGATTGATTATGAAACGGCAGATAATAACCATAGACGAGAAAAAATGCACCGGTTGCGGCGACTGTATTCCTGCGTGCCCGGAAGGGGCCCTGCAGGTTATAGACGGCAAGGCGCGCCTTATCAGCGATCTCTTCTGCGATGGGCTCGGAGCATGTGTAGGCCACTGTCCGACCGGCGCCATGAAGATCGAAAACCGGGAAGCCCAGCCATACGATGAAAAACGGGTCATGCACGAGAGCATTGCGAAAGCCGGTCCCAATGTTATCGCGGCACATTTGCGCCACCTGATCGATCACGGGCAGGAAGGTTACCTCCGTGATGCCCTCGAATACCTCGAAGAGCAGGGGATAGCCAATCCGCTTGAAGAGGTGGCTGAAGTTGCTGTTGAGCCAGAGATTAAAAAGGAGCATGCCCACCCTCATCATCATGCTGCCGGCGGTGGATGCCCGGGCAGCAGAATGATGGATTTCAGCAGGAATGGAAACACCGGGGCAGCACCTCTGCAGCAGCAATCGGCTCCCGCCGGAAGCGCGCTGAGGCAATGGCCTATCCAGCTTCATCTCGTAACACCTCTGGCGCCATATTATCAGGGTTCCGACCTGCTTCTCGCGGCGGACTGCACGGCATTTGCCGTCGGTGATTTTCACGGTTCCTGGATGAAGGGAAAAAGCCTCGCTATCGCATGCCCGAAACTCGATACCAACATGGAGGTCTATGTGGAAAAACTGACTGCCATGATCGATATGGCGAAGATCAATACCATCACGGTTGCGATCATGGAGGTGCCATGCTGCTGGGGGCTCGTTTCGATTGTTTCCGAAGCGCTTTCGAAAGCCACCCGCAAGGTTCCGGTAAAGAAGGTGGTTGTCGGAATACAGGGCGGCATTTTGTCGGAAGAGTGGATCTGAAGATGAAAAGAGGGGAGGAGACATGCTGAAAGATGCACTTGGCGGGTACCGCGGCAGTGTCGAAGAGATCAGCCGGATCATTGAGGAACATCCCGACAATGCCGAAGCGTTCTATGACAGGGCGAATGCCAGAAGCTGCAGCGGCGATTTCGAAGGGGCGATCAAGGATTTCACCATGGCCCTTAAGATCGGCCTCCGGTTTCGGGAGATGATCACCGCTTATGGCAATCGTGGAATTGCGAGAATGGAAAAAGGGGATATCGAAGGGGCGATCGGGGATTTTACCGAGATCATATCGAGAAAGCCGAACAACAGGCGACTGCTGCGTTCAGCTTATCTGAACAGGGCTCAGTTGAAGGATAAAAAAGGCGATGTGGAAGAGGCTGCCTGGGACAGGAAAATGGCGGCCCTCTGCAGCCTTCAGACACAAAAACAAAAAACGAAGGAGTAATTGATATGGGAATGTATTGTGACCAGTGCCAGGAAAGCATCAGGGGAACCGGATGTATAGCGAGAGGCGTTTGCGGCAAGGATGAAATGACGGCGAAACTTCAGGATGTGCTGGTATATGCCTGCGAAGGGCTTGCACTTGTCGCAGGCGAGCTTGCGGGAAGCGTTTCGAGAACGGTTGGCCAGCTCATCAGTGAATCGCTGTTCGTGACCGTTACCAACACCAATTTCGACGATGAAGCCATTGTCTGTCAGATCAGGAAGACGCTTGCCATGCGTGACGAACTGAAGACATCGCTCGCCCAGGTTCCGGATTACGATGCGGTACGCTGGAACGGCAGCACGAAGGAGGATTTTCTTCTGAAAGCTATGACCACGGGGATCGAAAACCTCAGTGCGAACGAGGATCTGCAGTCACTGAAAAGCCTTGTGCTTTACGGTATTAAAGGTCTTGCCGCCTATACCGATCATGCTGCGGTGCTTGGCTACCACGATGACGATATCTATGTTTTTTATATCAAGGGACTTGGTGCGATTGCAAAAACGCTCGATGCCGATGAATTGACAGCGCTCGTCCTTGAAACCGGTGCAGCGGCCGTCAAGGCTATGGCTCTGCTCGACAGGGCAAATACCGAAACCTACGGCAACCCTGTCATCACGACTGTGAAGACGGGTGTCGGAAACCGCCCCGGCATCCTCGTTTCAGGCCACGATCTGCGCGACCTTGAAGATCTGCTCAGGCAGACGGAAGGAACCGGCATCGATGTCTATACACACTGCGAAATGCTTCCGGCGCACTATTATCCTGCATTCAAGAAATACACGCATTTCGTGGGCAACTACGGCAACTCCTGGTGGTCACAGGACAGGGAGTTCGATTCGTTCAACGGCCCTGTTCTCATGACCACGAACTGTATCGTGCCAGTAAAAGAAGCCTACCGGAACCGGATGTTCACGACCGGAATGGCAGGTTACCCGGGGCTGAGGCATATACCGGCGAGACCGGAAGGCGGCAGCAAGGATTTCTCGCCTCTTGTTGAACTTGCAAAAAACTGCCAGCCGCCGAAGGAGATCGAGAACGGCACGATTGTCGGCGGTTTTGCGCATAACCAGGTGCTCGCCCTTGCAGACAAGGTTGTCGGTGCTGTGAAATCCGGCGCCATCAAGCGGTTTGTCGTCATGGCAGGGTGCGACGGCCGGCAGAATTCAAGGCAGTACTACACCGATGTCGCATCCGGACTTCCGGAAGATACCGTGATCCTGACAGCAGGATGTGCGAAGTACCGTTACAACAAGCTCGAGCTCGGTGATATCGGCGGCATTCCTCGTGTGCTCGATGCCGGTCAGTGCAACGATTCCTATTCGCTGGCCGTCATAGCGCTGAAACTCAAGGAGGTATTCGGTCTCGAGGATATCAATGACCTGCCGATTTCCTTCGATATCGCCTGGTATGAACAGAAAGCCGTTACGGTTCTGCTCGCCCTGCTCTATCTTGGCGTCAAGGGAATCAGGCTCGGGCCTACACTACCCGAGTTCCTCACTCCGAACGTGGCTGCGGTGCTTGTCGAGAAATTCGGCATCAAACCAATCGGTACCGTTACCGGAGATATCGAAGCGATGATGGCCGGAGCCTGAAGCATCTATACATGGAGGGGGCCGAAAAAGCCCCCTTCTTTATTTCATATCCCACCCGGTTCAATGTACCCTGCGGCAACGTTTCGCGGTTGCATTTGCTGAGCTGCCAGCATCCGGACAGCAGGAGTCAGTGAAACTGCACCTGTACTTCAGCAGCTGACGATTTTCCGTTGTAAAATCCTTCCAGGCAATTATTCCGTTTTATCATGCTGATTGTTAAAATCATGCGTATACTTGTTGGAGATACTTGTGAAATTTGGTCCGATACGACCTGCATGACTTATTGATCTGGCAATAATAAGTCGCAAGGAAATACATGCATCTGGTCTGTCATTCCGTAATGAAGCGTAGCGGAATGAAGAATCCATTTTATTATTATTCAATAATTTATGGATTCTTCGCTTTGCTTTCCATGAACAAGTACTGCTTTCAGCATATTCACTGACCAAAATTCACTGATTTGTTGTTCATGGTCCGTGTGCGGTAGCGGCCGGATACAGGGGGCTCAGAATGACAAAATATGAGCTATTGTTTCCAACCAGAATTGAAAGTTTTAATAGCAGGAGTAACAAGAACTTCCGACAAGGATATTCACAAGAACCGATCAGGTTCATAACTTTTATAAAGAACCATTTACGGATAATTGCCAACATGAACGCAGAAAAGAAGCTGGATTTTCAGCACGACGTTATAGAGCGCAGCAGGGAAATTCCTGTACTTGTTGATTTCTGGGCGGAGTGGTGCGCACCCTGCAGGATGCTCGCTCCTCTCCTCGAAAAACTCGCAGCCAGCAACACAGACAGATGGGAGCTGGTAAAGATCGATACCGAAGAACACCAGGACATAGCAGCAAACTTCAAGGTGAGGAGTATACCGAATGTGAAGCTTTTTGTCGATGGTGTGGTAATCGATGAATTCTCCGGCGCCCTTCCGGAATACCAGTTGCAGGAGTGGCTTAAAAAAGCCGTTCCAAGCCCTTACGAAAAGGATATAGAGGCAGCCATGAACTGCATGCTTCAGGGCGAGCCTTCAAAAGCGGCGGTACTTCTCGAAGGTGTGCTGCATAAAGAGCCGGAGAACCTTCAGGTCATATCGCTTCTGGCAAGGGTCTACCTCTTTTCCCATACTGAAGAGGCTCTCCGTCTCTGTGCATTTCTCGAACATGAGCCTCAGTATGCGAGCCTTTCAGAGACGATCAGGACGATTGGAAGGCTCATTACCCTTGACCCTTCAATATTTGAGGAAGATACTGCAAAAAAAGAGTATCTTGAGGCGATCAGCAAGCTTCGGCAGGAGGATTTCGACGGAGCTATCGAGCGTTTTATCGGTGTACTGAAAGAGAACCGCTACTATGATGATGACGGATCACGGAAAGCGTGCATAGCGATTTTCCGTTTTCTTGGTGAAGAGCATGAGATTACCATGAAGCACCGCAGAAGTTTCGACCGCGCATTCTGAATGACAGGAGTGATAACCAGTTAAGCCGGAGTGATGAAGGAAAAACCGAAAACCGTTATCGGAGTCGATCTCGACGGTGTGTGCGCCGATTTCTATGCGCGCATGAGGGAGATCGCCGCTGAGTGGTTCGAATGCACGCCCGGTGAGCTATCTGCAGAGGTCTCCTATGGTTTGTCCGAATGGGGGATAACCGACAGGAGCCAGTATGAAAGCCTCCACCGTTTCGCGGTGACGCAGCGCGAGCTTTTCAAAACCATGCCCATGATACCGGGGGCCCGCAAGTACCTTCGCATGCTTTCGGATGAAGGCTACCGGATAAGGATCATCACCCACCGCCTGTTCATCCATTATTTTCATGCTTCGGCGGTTCAGCAGACCGTCGACTGGCTCGACAGCCACGGAATTCCATACTGGGATCTCTGTTTCATGAAAGAGAAAGAGCAAGTCGGTGCCGATATCTATGTCGAGGATACGCCGGACAACATTACGCAGCTCCGGGAGAAAGGATTGTTCACGATCTGTTTCGCCAACAGCACCAACCGCCATATTGCAGGCCCGAGGGCTGCATCATGGCGGGAGGTTTACGATCTGATCAGGGATTTTAGAAAGTGATCCGGACGTCAGCAAGCATTCGTCAGCGCGTCACGTAGAAACAGGCGAACTTGAGGTATCCTGTTTCAGGCATGGCGAGCAGCACGGGATGGTCGAACGGCTGCGAGTTCCGGTAAATCATGCGAAGCTGGCATCCTTCAGCGAGAGCCGCCTGGTGAACGCTCTGCAGGAAGTCCTCTTCCGGGACATGATGACTGCATGACGCCGTTGCAAGAAAACCGCCGCTTTTCAGGAGCTGCAGGCCGAGCCTGTTGAGCTTTTTGTAGGCTTTGAGAGCGGCAGGAAGGTTTTTGCGGCTTTTTGTGAAACTCGGAGGATCGAGAACGACAAGATCGAATGTCTCCTGAGCTTTAACCATCTCTTCAAGCATATCGAAAGCGTCGGAAACGACAAGGCTGTATTCCTTGAAGTTATTGAGCCTCGCGTTGCGTTCGGCACGCTGCAGCGCATCCTGCGACGAATCGAGCAGAATGGCAGATTTCGCTCCTCCGTATAGCGCATTGAGGGCGAACCCTCCATCGTTCGTGAAAACGTCAAGCACATCGGCCCCATCGGAAAACTTTCTGATGATGCGGCGGTTTTCCCTCTGGTCGAGAAAAAAGCCGGTCTTCTGTCCTTCAAACAGATCAACTTCGAAGCTGATGCCTGCATCGTGAATTGTTTGAATGCAACCCGGACGTTCACCCTTGATAATGTCCTTGTAGATCGGCAGGCCTTCGAGTTCTCTCAGCACCGATTCGTTTCGGACTACGATCACTTCCGGATCAAGAAGTTCCTGAAGGACTTCGGAAACAAGGGGCAGATGCCTGTCCATCCCTGCTGAAAAAGCCTGAAGTACAACGGCCCGGTTGAAGCGGTCGATGACAAGTCCAGGCAGACCATCTGATTCACCATGAACAATGCGGTAGGCATTGGTGTCGTCGTCCCTGTAGATTTTGTCACGCAACCTGAGAGCTTCAACTATCTTTCTTCTGAAAAAATCCTTGTCGGGCAGCTCGTCGTTCCGTGAAATGAGCCTGAAGGAAATGAGCGAGCCCGGATTGAAAAAACCTGTCCCGAGAAATTTTTTGTCATGGGTGAAGAGTTTTACGGTCTCACCTGCCGCGATATCGTGTGGTACGTTCTCAAGTTCATTGCTGAACACCCAGAGATGTCCTTTCTGGATACGGTGATGTTCTTTCGGTTTAAGGTAGAGAGAGTGCATGGAATGAAAATGAGATTGTTGAATTGAATGACATGATGTTACATTAAACTGAATTTTTCATGGCCGTGCAACTGTTGATTTACGGACTTCGGGAAAAGGTGGCTAAAGTCGCAGCATAAGCCCGATTTTATGGAGGTGCAAGGTAAATGTTTTTATTTTAACGGAAAACCGGCTGCATGTCGGACGGAAATAAAGCTGCATTAATTGCTTCAGAGAATAATGAGGAAAAAGAGAGGAATATTGTTTTCAGCGGCTTTGCTGCTGCTTTTCCTGATGTCCGGCTGTGCGCGGTTTCAGACAGTCAGCAAGGAAGAGATCCCGGTTGAACATACTGTACTGAGTCCTGAATATGCCGCATTGTATCGCGAAGTCGCTAAAGCTTCGCCGTTTATCGGCTCTCTCGATGGATATGCCGATGTCTGGATCAAAACTCCGAAACGAAAGGATCGTTTGTTCTGCAACATTCAGCTCAACAGGGGAAAAGAGGCCCGGATGATCGTAAGTTCCGGTTTGCTCAACTGGCCGGTTGCGGACATGTTTTTCCGAAGGGATTCCCTTTTTGTTCACGATATGCTGAACAACAGGTTGTTTCTCGGAAGCAACAGCGACAGGAATATCGAGAAAATGCTCGGAGTGAATTCGGGTTACAGGCTGCTTTCGGAAACCCTGCTCGGCCTTGTCAGGATAACTGAACCGGAAAGTGCCATAAAATCAGTCAGGAAAGGATCGGGAAAGCTTCTTTTTACACTTGACACTCAGGCTGGCACCAAAGAAGTGATAATCGATCCATCGAACAAAACACTCAGTGCCCTCATTCTCAGGAACAGTTCCGGCAGTGCCAAAACCGAATTGCATTTCAGGGATTTCGAAATATGCAAGGTAGATGGACGAAGCGTGCTGGTTCCAAAGAAAATAGAGATGATCCTTTTCAGGGACTCTGATGAGGGACAAAAAGAAAATCAGCTTGTGATAGCCTATGATGAAAGGGTGCTGAAGTCGACCACAATTCCCCTGAAATTATCTCTGCCCAAAAAAGCGAGGGTTATCAGTCTCGATGATGCGCGCATCCTTCCCTGGATGTGACAGAAAAAAAAGCGAGGCTGACCAGGGTATTGCTTCCGGGACAGCCTCGATATCATTGACAGATAAATCTTTTCGGCTCTCTTTCCTTATTGAGCGGCATTGAAATTGCTTTCGGCAAAATCCCAGTTGATCAGGTTGTCGATCAGTGAGGCAACGTAATCGGGCCTGCGGTTCTGGTAATCGAGATAGTACGCATGTTCCCAGACATCGATGGTAAGGATCGGCACCTGTCCGCTTGTAAGCGGTGTCTGTGCATTGCCGGTTTTTACGACTTTAAGGGTTCCGTTATCGAGCACCAGCCATGCCCATCCGCTTCCGAACTGGGTGGCTGCGGCATTTTTAAGTTCATCCCTGAACTTGTCGAAACTTCCGAAATCAGCCGTGATCTTGTCGGCAAGGTTTCCGGTCGGGACGCCTCCTCCATTAGGTTTCAGGCAGTTCCAGTAAAAAGTGTGGTTCAGGGCCTGGGCTGCATTGTTGAACACTCCGACTTTCTGCGGATCATTGGCGGTTTGGGCAATTGCATCTTCGATGCTCAGATCGTCAAGCGGGGTTCCTGCAGCAAGGTTGTTGAAATTGTTTACATAAGCTGCATGATGCTTCCCATAGTGAAACGAGATGGTTTTAGCGGAAATATGCGGTTCGAGCGCGTTTTCAGCATACGGAAGCGCTGGTTGCTTGTAAGCCATGATATGTAGAGATTTAAAGATTGAAAAAGGATATGAGGATAGAATTAAACTGTTAAACTTGTTGCGGCTTGATTTAGTTTCTCGAATTTTCAAAAAATCGTTTTTTATCTTGTACGGGATGATGAACCATCAAATGAATAGCAGCCGCATAATGAAATTGACCCTGATCTGCCGAAAAATATTTGTTTTCCTGTTCCTGTCCTTTCCGCTTGCAGGATGCTTCGATGAATCTTCCACGGTTCTGGACAATGACGATATACGGTTTGCCGGTTTTTACAGCGATTATCTTCACTATTCAGGAGTGACGGCCGTGAAGGAAGGTACGATACCGGTTGTACTGGGCTCGGCCGATATCAATGCGCTCCTTGACCGGCATTCACTTACCCGCGAGAAAGCGGAACGGAAGATATATGCATACAAACTGAACCCTGAACGCTGGAAGCTCGTGCTCGACCAGGTGAGGCTTCATATCCGGCAGCAGGAGTCTTCCGGTCAATGAAAGGAAAATCACCTCTGCTTGTCGGCGTCACCGGTGGTCTCGGAAGCGGGAAATCGACGGTATGCCGGTATCTTTCGGAATTGGGCTGCAGAATTTTCGAAGCTGACCGAGTTGCAAAAGATCTTCAGGTATACGATCGGGAAATCGTTGCATCCATCAAATCGTTGTTCGGAGACGATATCTATGCTCCGGACGCCAAAGGCAGAATGGTTCCTGACCGGAAAAAGATTGCCGCGGTCGTTTTTTCTTCTCCAGAGAAGCTTGCAGCCCTGAACAGCATTGTTCATCCCGGTGTTTTCAGGGAGTTCCACCGTGCCGTTGCAAAAGCATCCGAAGAGGGTGTTCGCATTCTCGTCAAGGAAGCAGCCATTCTCTTTGAATCGGGCGGAAACAAAGGGCTCGATGTTGTCGTGGTCGTAACAGCCGACACAGATCGGAGAATCGATCGTGCAGTTAAAAAGGGACTTGGCAGCTGCGAAGAAATAGCTGATCGTATTTCCATGCAGTGGCCTCAGGAAAAACTGGCTGAAAAGGCCGATTTTGTCATTACGAACAACGGGACGGAAGAGGAGCTCAGAACCCAGGCCGGCGCTCTTTACGCAATACTGTCGAAAATAGCAGGTTCAGCCCGTGATGGCCTGTGAAAGTTCAGGCAGGGAGACGGCATAGCGGTAGGATGTATTCGCATGAGAGTCAGGGAATTCTTCGTACCGGTGATCGATGGAGAACCGAGCCGCTTTGGCGGAAAAAATTCTGTGGCTGAAGTGCAGGTTATACTCGTCAGCGGTGCCGCAATCGAGATAGAGCAAGGCGAGCGAGCGGAGAGCTTCACGGTACCGTTCCTGTTCGATCATCTCCAGCGGGTCGAAAGAAAGCCAGCGTTGCCATACCTCCGGGACCGTTTCACAAGTATAGGGGTCAAAAGGAAGGTGTATATTTTCAGGGGCAGTTTTCTGCGGATCAGGAGAATAGGAGGCGGACATGGCGATAATATCAAGCAGCGCAAAATCCCTCGACGGCTTTTTCAGGGATTTTTCATAATTATCCAGAAAAGCCGGAATGCTGCCGCGATACTGTTCCAGGATCCGTGCGGCAACCGGAAAATTTGGTTTGTAGCAGAGTTCAAAACCCATATCGCCGCTATGACAGGCTGCTGCGGCAAATTTGTCCGGATGTCTCATGGCGATGCGGAGAGCGCCGAACCCTCCTGAAGATTTTCCCGCAAGTGCCCGATGGTTTCTTTCAGGAATGGTTGAAAGCACCTGGTCCACACAGGGAACCACTTCATCGACAAGGTAAGTTTCGTAATTGCCCGTAGCATTCGAATCGACGTACTGCGAACCTCCGTAGCGGGTCATGCAGTCGGGCATGACAATGATTGCTTCCTTCATCATCCCGTTCTTTATGAGGGATTGTGCCATTTCAGGAACGGTCTGCCGTCCGAAACTGTAGTTGAGGAAGCTCTGCCCGGTAGATGCGAATCCTGCCAGAAGATAAATTACAGGAAATCGTTTCTTTCCATCGTAGGAAGGGGGGAGATAGACCGGTATGCGCCGTTCAGCAGGATCGTGGAGAGGGTTTCCGGCAAGAATCGTTCCCGGAACGGTAATTTCTTTAAGATTCGGATAATCTGTCATACGGCAGCTATGTTTTCAGTGCGGCATTCTTGCGGTTGACATGGGCTGAAATAAGAATGCTGATCTCATAGAGCAGGATCATGGGAACACCGATAACGAGCTGGGTAACCAGGTCGGTCGAGGGTGTCACGATTGCAGCGATAACAAGCAGGGCAATAATGGCATGCTTCCGGTAAAACCTCATGAATGCAGGTGTGAGAAGTCCTATTTTCGAGAGCACATATGAAATGAAGGGGAGTTCGAAAACAAATCCGGCTGTCAGCAGCGTACCTGTATAAAAGCTGACATAATCCTGAATTGAAATATTGTTTTTAATGAGAGGGGAGCCGAAGCTGGCAAAAAACTGCAGCGTTATCGGGAGAAAGACAAAATAACCGAAGGCTATGCCGGCAAAAAAACATAATGAGATGAACAGGATGGAAAATCGGCCGGCTTTGCGTTCATGCTCATGCAGTCCGGGAGCAACAAATTGCCAGATCTGCCAGGCGATGAAGGGAAATGAAATGATGAAACCTGAAAAAACCACGACCTGCAGATAGAGGGAAAGCTGACCGTATGGAACGAGGTTCTGCAGCACGATGCCGCTGCTGAAGCGCTTCATCGGCCCGATCAGTATTTCGTTCACCAGAAAATCCGCATAAATGGTGCATATAGAGGTAGCAACGGCAAGGGCGATGACTGATTTAATCAATCGGCCGCGTATCTCCTCGAGATGATCCATGAAATTCAGCCCTTTTTCATCTTCAACTTCTTCAGGGGTTTCAGCCGATCCTTTTGAAGCAGGCATCATTTCAGGAGAAAGAACAGACTCCGGCTGGCTGTTTTCTCCGGCAGGATTTTCTGTTTGTATGGATTCAGCTTCCTGGTTCATTGCATCGTAACGGTTGAACGGAATATTTCCGTCAGAATATTTCAGGCATTCGATTGCTCCGCAAAACGCCCCCTTGTTTCGACAAACACGAAACATAGCAACAAAGATGGAAGTAGCCAAGAAAATGTTTACATAAGAGAAAGGATGAAAAGGTGCTATCGTATTTTGCACCAGGGGGGAAATATATTCCGGGCTTCTTGTTTTTTTGCTCCCGGAAATGTGATACATTTTTTATTCATTTTCACCGCATTCGTAAGAACCAGGATATTTGTCACGATAAAAGACAGGGAACTCAGTGAATATCAAGGATGTGACTGCATCGGTAAACGATGAGATTGATGTTTTTCAGAAGAGGTATAAAGAGGTCCTTCATGCCAGGAATACCCTTGTTGACAAGGTAACCCGCTATGTGCTCAAGCAGCAGGGCAAGCAGATTCGTCCCGCGATGGTTCTTCTTGCCGCAAAACTTTGCGGGGGGGTTAATGAATCGACTTATCGGGCGGCAATCATGGTTGAACTGCTCCATTCTGCCACCCTGATCCATGACGATGTTGTTGACGGAGCGGAAATGAGGAGGGGACTGCCTTCAATAAATGCGTTGTGGAAAAACAAAATATCGGTGCTTATCGGAGATTTTCTGCTTTCCAAAGGGCTCCTTTATTCCCTCGAACATAAAGATTACGGTTTCCTGCATCAGGTATCGGACGCCGTGCGCCGTATGAGCGAAGGAGAAATTCTGCAGATACAGAAAACCCGGAGCCTTGATATAACGGAAGAGGATTATCTCAGCGTCATTTCCGACAAGACAGCTTCACTGATCTCCTCAGCCTGTGCAATGGGAGCCCTGAGTGCAGTTTCGGATGAAAACCGGATCAAGGCGTTGAAAAATTACGGAGAGTATCTCGGCCTTGCTTTCCAGATCCGGGACGACCTGCTCGATTATACCGGTGATTCGAAAAAAACCGGGAAACAGATGGGTATCGATATCAAGGACAAGAAAATAACGCTGCCTCTCATTTACGCTCTGCGCCATTCGCCCGAGGGTGAACAGAAAAAAATCCGTTCCATCCTGAAAAGCTCCCGTAAAAGAGCGTATAAAAGCGGTGATGTAGTAGATTTTGTCAAATCCAAAGGGGGACTTGACTATGCTTCCGAGGTGGCTGAAGGGTTTGCGTCCAAAGCTGTTGCGGAAATCATGCCGTTTCCTGACGGTTCTGCTAAAACCTCTTTGCTGCACCTTGTCGATTTTGTCATGAAGAGACAATATTAGTATCGGTTCCAGGGTGTGTTCCGATTGAGATGTATAAACTTTTTCTGCCATGAAGAAAACAGCGCTTCTGATCCTCGTTGCATTCATCGCTTTGCTGCTGGTTTTCGACAAGTTTATCATGCCCTATTATATTTCGCATGGAAGTGTGACCACGGTGCCGGATGTAACGAACAAACGCTATGACGATGCTGCTTCCGAGTTGCAGAGAGCAGGTTTTAAAACGGTAAAAAGTTACAATATCAGATATCTGGCAAGGGTGGATTCCTCTATTGTTCTTTCCCAGACACCAGTTCCGGGTACGGAGGTGAAACCTGGAAGGATCATCTATCTGGTTGTGAACCGGCGGGAAAAACCGAGCTTTCCCATGCCTGACCTTATCGGTAAAACCGAATTCGATGCCCGTTCGAATGTTGTAAGACTTGAATTGAACCTCCAACCCATTCAGACCTCATCCGTAAACGATCTGGAGCAGGATGGCAAAGTACTTGCACAGTCAGTGGCCGCTCAGACAGTAGTCAGATCCGGAGATGCTGTTTCGATTACTGTTGGCCGCTATGAGGCGCCGCCTCCGGAGATGAGAAAAGCGACCGTTCCCGATGTACTCGGCATGTCTCTGGTGCAGGCTCAGCAGACAGTTTTCTCGGCCGGACTCAGGATCGGAAAGGTGACTACGGAATCTTCCGCCATGCTTGTACCTAATACCGTAATCAGCCAGAAGCCCTCTGTCGGAACGAACCTGCAGCCAGGCCAGTCAGTTGAGTTGACGGTATCGAAACCGGAGTAGAGGAGCTGTTCAGCGGTAGTTGGCTTTTTTGTATTCATCCCTGAGATCCTTGATTCCTGTTGTCCTGTCGTTCCCATCGCTGATGATGCCGAAATACTCGAGAATGATGCGGATAACAAGCCAGATGCCGGCAAAAAGAATTGAAATGGACGAAAGAAGGGTTGTAATACTTTTTTTAATCATTTTGGGAGTGGAATACAGATAAAAAAGGCCATTCATCAACGAATGGCCTTGGAGTATAAGCAATCTTCAGACAATTCAGTCGGTAATCGATTCTTCAGCTTCCAGCCAGTCCTCCTCGTGAGAACCATGCTGTCTGCCTTTTTGTTCCCAACGGTAATATGCCGCAATCCGGATATGTTCTTCACGTATTTCCAGGGGGGCTGCGGAATCTTCTGCTTTTGTCTTTTTCGTTGCCTTTACGGCAGGTGATTTTTCAACAGCTTCTTTTTTGACCGGCGCTTTTTTAGCAGGTTCTTTTTTGACAGTCTCTTCAGAAGCGGCTTTTTTACCGGCGGCTTTCTTTAACGGTTCTTTTTCAGTTGTTTTTTTTGCAGGAGCTTTATCTCCGGATTCTTTTGGTGCAGTTTTTTTCGCCATTGTTAGCGGGTCTTCATTATCGAAAAAAATGTATGTTCGTGCATGTGATCGTAAAGTAGTAAAAAAAGCTGTAAGTGGATAAATCGGCAAATGTTTTTTCATTATTACTCCGGCCACGATAAGTCGCAGGGAAATCCACGCAACGGGGTTGTCATTCCGCAATGAAGCGTAGCGGAATGAAGAATCCATTTTATTACTATACAATAATTTATGGATTCTTCGGCCGACTGCATCGGCCTCGGAACGACAAAATTGGAACTATTGTTGCTGACCGGGATTGACAGTTTTAATCACCGGAGCAATAAAGCACATGGCGATTGTACGCCCGGTTGATTCAGCGATGAGTGACATGGAAGCCCCCATTACGGCGCATTACGGCTTTTTCCGGGCTGCACTGAAGCTTATGATGAGGATGATGGTCAATGCCTGGATGATCATGAAGATATCCTTCGGGATATAGGCGTTCACAGTAAGCCCGCCATATTCAAGAACCGCGAAAAAGAAAGCCGACAGCAATATCCACAAGGGATGAGCCCCTGCAAGCAGTGCAACAGCAATGCCCGTAAAGCCGATTCCCCCCGTCATACCTGATTCATAGTAATGCTTGTAGCCGAGAACCATGTTTATCGCACCAAGTCCGGCAAAAGCACCGCCGATTGCCATACCGAGAAGGATATGCCGAGCAGTGTTGATTCCTCCGTAGATTGCAGCTTCCGGCTGCAGGCCTGCAGCCCGCATCTCATATCCGTATCTCGATTTGAAGAGCATGATGTAAAACAGCAGCGCCGCTCCGATGGAGATGAAGAAACTGATGTTTGCCGGTGAATTTTTAAGCCATCCGAAAGCCAAGCTGAACGTGGGAACAGAGGCAGAGTATATGACTGGCTGGGTGTGCTCTGTCGATGGAACGGCAAAATGGTAGGTGAGCAGGTATCCGGTGATTCCCTGGGCAATAAAATTCAGCATAATGGTTGCAATGACTTCATTGACTCCGAAACGCACTTTCAGACCTCCTGCAAGCATGGCCCAGCATGCACCGGCCGACATCGCGGCGATGATGCATAGCGGGATGGATGCGGCAGAAGGAGTTGAAACCGGCAGAAGAGCACCGGTGACAGCTGCTGCAAAAGCACCCATCTGCAGCTGACCTTCCGCCCCGATATTGAACAGCTTGAGCTGAAAGGGAACCGCAATTGCAAGAGCGGCGAGGACCAGCGTAGTCATTCTGAACACGACCTGTCCGATGCCGTATTCGGACCCGAGCGTTGATCTGAACATTTTCAGGAATATATCAGCCGGATTTCTTCCGGTCATGAAAATGACAACACTGCTCAGCAGCAATGCGGAAACAACGGAAAGGAGTGGTATGAGAAGCTTGCCGCTTTTATTTGTCATATTGTGAACTGTGGTCATGTGATGTAAAGGCCGATCTCCCGGCGGAAATCATCTTCCTCTTTCCGTTTAAACGAGGTGGCTTCCTGATCGAATTCATGCCGGATCGAACCGTTGAAAAGGCAGCCGATACGTGTTGAAAGAGCGATGATCTCTTCAAGTTCAGAGGATATGAGCAGAATGGCGATTCCCTTCATCCGTGCTTCGATGATTTTATGGTGAATGATTTCGATAGCGCCGATATCGACGCCTCGTGTGGGCTGGGCAAGGATCAGCAGGGATATTGCCGGTCTGTTCAGTTCTCGTGCCAGCACAACTTTCTGCTGGTTGCCTCCTGAAAGTGCTCCGATGGATTGCACGGAAGGCTCGGCACAGCGGATGTCGTATTCCGATATCAGTTTCTTTGAATTGTTTTCCAAAGCATCTTTGCTGAAACCTATCCCCTTGTGAAAAGAGGTTTCACGGTGTCTTCCGAAAATCAGATTTTCTGAAACAGGATAATCGAGGATAACCGCATGTCGCAGGCGGTTTTCCGGAATATGGGACACACCCATGAAAGCGATTTCGGCGGGTGTTTTCCCGAGCAGTGTTTTCCCGTCGAGCGTTACTTCTCCTGAGAGTACCGATCCGGCCGGACTAAGTCCCCATAAAGCCTGCAGCAGTTCGCTCTGCCCGTTTCCTTCCACACCGGCTATGCCGTAAATCTCTCCGGCCCTGATAGAAAATGTAAGATCGCGGAGCCTGTTATCACCATTTTGCGTTCGGAAGCCGAGCGATCTGACATCGAGCACGGTTTTTCCAGGAGATGCCGGGGGATTTGTCACCCGTAAAAGCACATTACGCCCTACCATAATGTTCGCGAGCTCCGTTTTGGTCACCGAAGCGGCTTCCATCGTGCCGACAATTTCACCTTTTCTCATCACGCTGACCATATCGGCGACAGCAAGGACTTCATCGAGCTTATGCGTGATGAGAACGATGGTTTTTCCCTTGTCGCGCAATGACCGGAGTATTTCGAACAGTCTGTCGGTTTCCGCGGGTGTCAGGACTGCTGTCGGCTCATCGAAAATAAGAATGGACGCATCATGGCAGAGCAGTTTCAGAACTTCGACCCGCTGTTCCTCTCCTACACTCAGATTGTCGACCGGAAGATCAGGGTTGATATCGAGCCCTGTATTACCGGCATGTGTACGGATGGTTTCATTGATTTTACGCATATCAAGACGTCTGAAAAGACCTGTCTGCTCATTGCCAAGCATAATGTTTTCAGCAACGGTAAGGGTGGGAACAAGCATGAAATGCTGATGGACCATCCCGATCCCGGCATTGATCGCATCACGGGGAGAACTGAAGTGAACGGGTTTGCCATGAATGGAAATATCGCCCGATGTCGGCCTGTACATGCCGTAGATGATTTTTGTCAGGGTGCTTTTTCCGGCACCGTTTTCTCCTACGAGAGCATGAATTGTATGTTCATGGATTGAAAGGGAAATATTGCTGTTTGCGGCGAATGTCCCGAATTTTTTCGAAATACCGTTCAGTTGGACTGCAATACTCATAGATTGCGGCTTTATTATATCCAGCAGATTACTGTCTTTATGGCTTCCTTGCTGTCAAGTGCAGTCCTGTAAGCGAGTTCATACTGCGAAAGCGGAAAAACATTGGTAAAAAATTTTTCGCTGTCGAGTTTTTCAGCCCCGAGGATAGATGCTGATTCGAGCATATGGGAAAAATCGGTGATGCACGAACTGACGATAACCGGCTCTTTCTGCTGTATGAGCCTGTAATCGTATGCCATGACCTCGTAGTTTCCCATGATGAGGATCCGGCCCCCTGGTTTCAGAAGGCGTATCGCTTTTTCGATCAGCAGAATTCGTCCGGTCGTTTCGATGATGATATCATACGTGTTGTTGAAATCCAGGGTGAAATCATCGATGTCAAAAGCGATATTTTCGGCATGGGACATTTGTCCGCGGATGCTGAAGGTTTCGACTGCATCGATATGCCTGAAGCCGAGAGTGTAAAGATATTCCGACACCATAAGCCCTACAGAGCCAAGCCCGAGAATGAGGACCCTTGTCGATGCCTTGATTTCGACTTTTTGAATGGCGCTGATGACATAGGCAAGGAGTCCGGTCAGCAGATCCCTGTGGATTGGCGGCCGTCCAAGGCTGAAGAGGTTTTCGCGCGATGTCGGGATGATTTCCGCATGGCATCCGTAGTATGGTTCGACTCCTGTCCAGCGATCGCCTTTGAACGCATAGACGAAGTCTCCGGGATGAAGGTCGGTAACCCCCGGTCCGGTATCGAGAACCTGACCGATCGACTCACTGCCCGGCATGATGGGGTAGTGGAAGACCTTGTTCGATACCGGTTTGTTGGTAATGAGAAGACGGTCGAAACCGGGTGTTATAGTGCTTGCGATGGTTTTTACAAGAACATCGCCGCTTTGGTCTGCATGGTAAGCGGCATTTTGCAGTTTCAGTTTATTGGCTTTCTGCAGAACAATTGCTTGAGCTTCACCTTTCATGGTTGCAGGTAAGGTTGCCGTAGGGATCTTTTTCAGATATTGAAAACAGTGCTGACCAGCCAGGAGATGATACTGATGAGCGCTGAACCGGCCACTGCCCACCAGAAGCTGTCGATGTTAAATCCACCGACAAGCGATGCTGACAGCTGAAGCAGCAGGGCATTGATCACGAAAAGAAAAAGACCGAGCGTTACGATAATGAAGGGAATTGATAAAAAGACGAATACCGGTCTGATAACGGCATTGATGAGTCCGAGGACAAGTGCCACCAGGACAGCGGTGCCGAAGCTTTTAATATGGATGCCGTCGAGGATATGAGCAGTTGCATAGACTGCAAGAGCATTGATGAGCCAATGGATCAGCAGACGTGTCATGATTCTCTCCTTGAATATTATACCGTTTTCCAGTAACACAATGTAAGAAAGTCGAAAGCGATATGTCAAAGAAGTCGCTATAAAAATTTCGATATCGAATGTGCAGGTCAGGGAAGCCGGACAAGGTGCTGCAGTGCATCCTGAAGGGTTTTGCAGCCTCTTACCGTGACGGGAAGTTTTTTTATGGAGGGCTTGAGTTCGCGGATGTTTGATTCGGGAAGGACAATCTGTTCAAACCCGAGATGTGCCGCTTCACGGATTCTCCGGTCACTGTCGCTTATTGCCCTGAGTTCACCTGAAAGTCCTATCTCTCCGCAGCATACGGAAAGCGGGTCGACCGTCCGGTTCAAGAGACCGGATGCGATAGCTGCCGCTATGGCGAGATCGGCGGCCGGTTCCGAAAGTTTGAGCCCTCCGGCAATTTTCACAAAGACATCCTGTCCCCATGTTTCTATTCCCAGCCTTTTTTCAAGCACGGCAAGAATGATTGACATGCGTTTCAGATCGAACCCCGTGCTGATCCTCTGCGGCATGGAAAAGTTTGTTTTCGAGACAAGCGCCTGGACTTCGACAAGCAGCGCCCTAGTCCCTTCCGTTGCCGCAAGGATCGCATTGCCCGGTACATCCGTTCTCCTGCCGGAAATAAAGAATTCGGATGGATTGACGACTTCTTCCAGACCTTTTTCATCCATTCGGAAGACCCCGATTTCATTTGTTGAACCAAACCGGTTTTTAACCGATCGCACTATCCTGTAGCGCTGGGATCCTTCCCCTTCGAACTGCAGGACGGTATCAACCATATGTTCGAGAGCTTTAGGACCGGCAAGAGCTCCTTCCTTGGTGATATGCCCGATGATCATCAGAACGATGTTAAGCCGCTTTGCCGCCCTGATCAGCATGGCGGCACACTCCCTGATCTGAGTGATGGTGCCGGCGGAACTCTGGTACTCTTCCGAGTGGACGGTTTGAATTGAATCGATGATCACGAGTGCCGGCTGCTCTTTCTCCATGACCCAGAGGATACGCTCCAGAGTGATTTCCGGAACCAGCCAGAGGTTTTCCGCCCTGATCGAAAGTCTTGCAGCACGTTCACGGATCTGGTTCGGTGACTCTTCACCGGAAACATACATCACTTTCAGGGGAGCGAGGCGCGGCGCGAGCTGCAGCATGAGCGTCGATTTGCCGATACCCGGTTCACCGCCCACGAGAATTGCCGAAGCCTGCATGATGCCGCCTCCAAGCACCCTGTCCAGCTCGCCGATACCGGTCATGATACGCCGGTACTCGGAAGGTGCAAAGTCATGCAGGTTCTGTACAGAAACCGGTGTGTCGAGATGTTTCCCGCTCCGTTTTTTCGGTTCCGGTTCACTTCTGATTTCCTGGAGAGTACCCCAGCTCTGGCATTCAAAGCATTTTCCCTGGTATTTCAGAGAAACCGATCCGCAGTTCGAGCAGACGTACCTGGTCGCAGTCCTGGTCATGTATCTTGTTGACAGTCAGTTAAATTGACATGAAATGAGCATTGAAAATATACCGGTCTTTTTGCAAGTTCCGGCTTTATTGGTTACATAAAGCCGCGCTGATTGATTGCGGCCGATAATGGCCATTCGAGTGACCGGTATTATTTCCTGCCGATGCCATGGAGGTTTCGATACCGCTTTTCAGTCTCCTTTTCATATCCGGAACGGTCTCTTCGTTTATCGGTAATTCCTGTGGATTGACAACTATTTCTGCATGCATCCCGTTAAAGGAATATGCCGTCATTTTCATATTATATTTATAGCTATGAAAAAATCACTGATGCCGCAAGCATAAAAGAAAAGGGTTTATCATGTCACTTGTTTCTGTTGGAAATGTTCTGGTGGACAAAGAGCTTCTGGAAGCTTTTTTTATGTGCGATCTTGATTTATGCAACGGGTGCTGCTGTGTCGAAGGGGAACTGGGAGCCCCTCTTGCTGAAGAAGAAGTCGAGCTTTTCAGTAATCCTTCCGAGGAACTGGTCAGGATGCTTCCGGAAAAAAACCGTAAACATTTCCGGCGGCATGGCGGTATCGAGGTTTATCAGGGAAGGGCATATACCATGACGATCGGGAAAAAGGAGTGTGTATTCAGCTGCATCAAGGACGGCATTACCTTCTGTGCCGTTGAAATAGCGTTTCGCGAAGGGAATTGTCATTTTGACAAGCCGGTTTCATGCAGATTGTTTCCCATTCGCGTAAGAAAAAAGTTTGGTTTGGACTATCTTGTTTATGAAAAACATGCAATGTGCCGTCATGGGGTGGAAAAGGGAAAGATGCAGCAGTTACGTCTTGTCGATTATGTGCGTCATGCCCTCGAGGAGTTGTATGGAACCGAGTGGTTTATGAATATGAGACTTTTTGTCGATTCTTCCCCCAAGAAGAAATGCCAGGTATAAAACTTCAACAGAAACAGAAGACTCAGCTGTCTGCACAGCAGATCCTGAGCAGTCAGCTCATTCAACTGCCGCTGTTGAACCTTGAACAGCGGATATATGAAGAGGTACAGGAAAACCCGCTGCTTGAGCTCGAAGAAGCGCACCGGGATACCGTTGCCGATAATCAGGGGGATTCCGGAAGTTCAGGGAATGAGGACATGTTCGATTCTGTTGACCGTTTCAGGAAAAGTACCCTTAACGAACGTCGGGAAGAGAGATTGCCAGGTGAAAATCCAGACGGGAGGATGAGCTTCTCGTATGACAATTCTCCGAAGGAGCGTTTTTTCCAGGCTGTCCAGCATGACAGTTTTCATGAAACACTGCTCAAGCAACTTGCCTTGCAGGAAGGCATAGGACTGCGTGAAATACGCATAGCGATTGAAATCCTCGGCAACCTCGATAACGATGAGTATCTCACTGAGAAAGATGAGGTCATCATAGAAAGCCTCTCGCTCGAAGATATCGAGGTCAGCAGAAAAGAGTTCGAGTCCATGCTTCAGAAAATCCGTTTTCTCGATCCGCCGGGAATAGCTGCAAGGAATTTGCAGGGGAGGCTTCTTATTCAGCTCAAGGCGGGAGAGGGCCGTTACGGGAAAAAAACATACGAAATCGCATACAGAATCCTGCATGATCATTTCGATGATTTCCTTCACAGGAGATTTGAGCGGTTCATGAGAAAAATCGGAGAACCTGCCGAACAGGTTGAAGAGGCGCTTGCCGCTATAACAAGTCTCGATCCTCATCCCGGCATCTTTCAGGATGAGGGAGGTCATTACGTTACACCCGATTTCATCGTCACCTACGAAAACAATGAACTGACTGCTGTTCTTAACGACAGAAGTTCCCTGTCGGTAAAGGTTTCCGACCGTTATCAGAGTCTGCTGAAAAACAGGAAAGCACCGAAAGAGGAAAAACAGTTTATCCGTCAGAACCTGCAGAAAGCGGGCGAATTCATCAGTGCAATCGAAGCGCGGCGTCAAACCCTCATCAAGGTTATTGAAGCACTGATGAAAAGGCAATATGAGTTTTTTGTCTCCGGTCCCGACCGTCTTGTGCCGCTTGGCATGAAAACGATCGCAGCCGATACAGGGCTCGATATTTCGACGATCAGCCGGGCAGCGAATGGAAAATATGTTCAGACCCGCTTCGGTGTGTTCGAGCTGAAATATTTTTTCGGCAGCGGTTTGTCAACTGAAGAGGGTGAGGATTTGTCGAGCAAAATCATCAGGCAGTATATTGTTGAAATGGTCGGTTCCGAAAATCCTGAAAATCCCCTCAGTGATGACAGTCTTACCGAATTATTACTTAAAAAAGGCATTCGAATAGCCAGAAGAACAGTAGCAAAATATCGGGAACAAATGCATATTCCTGTTGCAAGGCTAAGAAGAAAAATATTTTAGTTTATGAAAAAAGATCAGAAACCCCGGGTCCGTTCAACAACGGTTATCGGTGTTATAAGGGACGGTTCAGCCGCGCTTGGCAGTGACGGGCAGATGACGCTCGGCAATACGGTGCTCAAGCATTCAACCCGCAAGATAAGAAGGGTGTATCAGGGGAAATATGTCACCGGTTTTGCAGGAGCTACTGCAGATGCGGTGACGCTGCTCGACAGGTTCGAGGAGAAACTTGAAGCCTTCAACGGCAAGCTCGACCGGGCAGCGGTAGAACTTGCCAAAGACTGGAGAACCGACAAGTACCTTCGGCGTCTTGAAGCCATGCTTGCCATTGTCAGTAACGACAGGGCCCTGATTATTTCCGGAACCGGCGATGTCATCGAGCCTGAAGACGGAATTGTCGCCATAGGCAGCGGGAGTATGTATGCTCTTGCTGCTGCCCGCTCACTGATGAAACATTCAGGGCTTTCCGCAAAAGATATCGTCCATGAAAGTTTGAAGATAGCTGCGGATATCTGTATTTATACAAACGATCATATTGTAGTTGAAGAGGTTTGAATGTACCGGTAAGATCTGCTTGCAGTTCGTCTGCAGGAGGAACTGACCCTCTTCAACTGTTTTGAGGTAATTACAAACTAATTGCAATGAGTATAACCAAAGAGTCAAATCTTTTAGTCAGAGACGAAACTTCCAATGGAGGAAAAGGATCGATTGCCGAGAATAATCTTACACCAAATCAGATCGTTTCGTTACTTGACAAATATATCATCGGACAGAAAGACGCGAAAAAATCGGTTGCAATTGCCCTTCGTAACAGACTGCGCCGTCAGAACGTAAGTGACGAGCTCCGCGATGAGATCATGCCGAACAACATCATCATGATCGGACCTACCGGTGTGGGCAAGACAGAAATCGCACGAAGGCTGGCAAAACTGGCCAGAGCACCTTTCGTGAAGGTCGAGGCGTCGAAATTTACCGAGGTGGGTTATGTAGGCCGTGATGTGGAATCCATGATCCGTGATCTCGTCGATCAGTCCGTTGCGATGGTCAGGAGCGAGAAATCGGAAGAAGTCCTTGAAAAAGCCGAGCAGCTTGTCGAGGACAGGCTGCTCGATATCCTTCTTCCGCCTGTCGCGTCCCGGGAGGAAGAGGTACAGCAGGAAGATGAGCAGGCATTGGTTTCTGTATCCGGCGAGGAACAGGACCCTTCTGTAGAGATAAACCGGCGGAGCCGCCAGAAGATGCGCGAGCGTTTACGCAGCGGAAAGCTCGAAGATCGTCAGATCGAACTTGATATATCGAGCGACGCTCCCGGAGGGATGATGCAGATACTCGGCCCCCTCGGGCAGATGGAGGAAATAGGCGGGATCATGCAGGACCTTATGAGCGGATTGCCAAAGAAACGCAAAAAAAGAAGAGTTACCATTGCCGAAGCAAGAAAGCTGCTTGAACACGAAGAAGTCCAGAAGCTCATCGACATGGATAGTGTTGTGAAGGAAGCCATCAACAAGGTCGAGCAGTCCGGCATTGTTTTTATCGACGAGATAGATAAAATTGCTTCTGCCTCTACCGGGGCCGGCAGCAAAGGTCCCGACGTCAGCAGGGAAGGGGTGCAACGCGATCTTCTTCCGATTGTGGAGGGTTCCAATGTTGCCACGAAATATGGTATCGTAAAAACCGACCATGTCCTGTTCATTGCTTCAGGCGCTTTCCATGTGGCGAAGCCTTCTGATCTCATACCGGAACTGCAGGGAAGGTTCCCGATCCGTGTTGAGCTGAAAAGCCTCACTGAAGAGGATTTTTTCCTGATTCTCACGCAGCCCAGGAATGCCCTGATCAAGCAGTATACAGCATTACTTGCAACGGAAGGGGTTGACCTTACTTTCACCGAAGGAGCAATTCGTCAGATCGCAAGGACTGCAGCCCGTGTCAATGAAACAGTCGAGAACATCGGCGCAAGGCGTCTGCATACCATCATGACAACGCTTCTTGAAGAACTGATGTTCAATATCCCGGAGAATTATTCCGATCAGCAGGTCGAGATCGATGAAAGCATGGTGAAGGAAAAACTGAACCATGTGGTCGAAGACAGGGATCTCAGCCGGTATATCCTGTAACTTAGTCAGTCCCGATCGCAAAGATGAGCTTAACATCGATTCTTGTTCTCAACGGCCCGAATTTGTCGAGGCTTGGAAAACGTGAACCGCAGGTTTACGGTTACAGAACTCTTGAAGATATCAACAGGTCGCTTTCAGACAGTTTTCCGGATATTTCCTTCGAATTTTTTCAATCGGAATATGAAGGCGCTCTGCTCGAGAAGCTCTTTGCCTGTGAAGATCGAGGTGGTTTCACCGGCGTCATTCTCAATGCCGGGGCTTTCACCCACTACTCGATCGCTCTTCGCGACGCTATCAGCGCGGTGAGCATACCTGTTGTCGAGGTGCATCTGTCCAATATTTACGCCCGTGAGGAGTTCCGTCACAAATCGGTTATTTCCGCTGTATGCAGCGGTATTATCAGCGGGTTCGGGTTTGAGAGCTACCAACTTGGTGTCAGGGCGCTTCTCGGGATTGCGGGTAAAGGCAGGCAATAGGAGTCCCGGGACTGCATCAGTTTATTAATCCGGTGATCAAGAGTATCAACTTTTTTCTGAACAAACTCCTTGTTCCTGTCATTCTGAGTTCCCCGTATCCGGCCGCTTCCGCACACGGAACATGAACAATAAATCAGTAAAATTTGGTCAGTGAATATACTGAAAGCAGTAGTTGTTCATGGATGGCGAAGCGAAGAATCCGTCTTCAGAATTTATTTGCGGCTTATTTCTGCCGGAGTGATAACATTGCAGTTCTGTTCCCGCCATATATCGTTTCAATACGGACTTCAGTCTATTCATTCGAAAGCTTTTTCAGTGACTGGCGAATTTCCTCCAGCCGTCTTCTGTCGCTTGCGAACAGGACTGGTTTATCGAGTGCCATTTTAAGGAGGGGAACCGCTTCCGCTTTCCGGTCATTTTCAAGCAGTAGCAAGCCAAGTTCATGGTAATTTCTTATGATCCTCGGGTCAGCCAGAATTGCTTTCCTGAACGCTTTTTCCGCGAGCTGGATATTTCCTTCAGGCATTTTCCCGACAAAGGTATTGCCGAGTAATCGCTGTAACCAGCCGATATTCGCCGCTTCCTTGTAGTAGGAACCGAGAATCGATAACGCCGTTTCGTCATGCGGGTTAATGCGTAATGCAATGTCGAGTTCCCGTTTGACTTCATTGGCCCGTCTCAGTTTTTCCTTCGAGCCGACATTGTCCGCCATGATTCCAAGAGAAGCGGCAAGCCATGCATGCCCTTTCGAGCTTGTACTGTCGAGGCTGATGCTTTTTCGTGCATGCTCCTCAGCCTGGCGGTAATCCCGCATGCGGGCCTCTTTTTTGTCGTAGTCATCCGATTCTGCAATGGAGACCTCCGTTCTCGCTTTTTTCCAGTAAAGTTCGGCATTTCCGGGACTTCTGGCCAGTTCTGCGATGTAAATGGAGTCAGCTTTACGGTAGTTCAGGTTCCAGAATGCTTTTTCCGCAAGCTCGAGAGCAGAGAGATTTTTTTCCGTTTCAGCGTGAAGTGCAGGGAAAAACAAAAATAATGACACAGTAAACAGGACTGAAAAAAGAACGATTTGCGCTCCGCGTGGGATGCGGTTGCCGATAAGATTATGCATCATTGCTTATCTGAACCAGATCGAATCAGGGTATTTTTTGTTCAGTTTTCCATCGAGTCCCAACCAGTGGCCGGAAGGGAAAACCATCATCAATAAAGAAAAAACCATAAATGGGGGTAGTGTCAGGTTATAAAAACCACCTGCCGCAAAGTTCAGGACAAGAAACAGTGCAAAGGCGGCATTTGCCCTCGTGGCAATACCGAGTGCAAGGCAAACTCCTATTATGAGCTCACCGATGGTGACAACCCATGCAATCGGCAATGCCAGTGGAATGGCGAAATGTTCGAGATACTGTGCCTGGAAAGAACCTGGAGGTAACTCGGCGAACCTTTTCGTGAAGTAGCCGTACATAAGGTCTGTCCAGAGCCAGCCTTTCACGAGTTTAAACCAGAACCCGTAAAGGAAAAAAATAACGAAGACATACCGGAGAATCAGAAAAATACTTATTCCTGCGGTTTTTAATGGGGATTGCTTTATCGATTCCCTTGTCCATTGAAATGCTGCCGTCATAAAACAGTAATTAAATGATGCAGGACCACTCTTGTTCCAGTAAGAATATATGCAATTTTATCGAAAGCAAGCGTCCTGCAGTTGTGTGAACTAACCGGACAGCCTGGTCCTCTTACATCAGGTTCAGGGGATCGACATCGATTGAGAAAAGAAGATCTTGTTTGCGGTAACGCGCACTTATACTGTCGCTCATCTCCCTGATGAACAGAGGTGAAAGCTTGCCTTCGGCGAGCTTCATCAGAACATGGTATCGAAACCTGCCCCTGAGTTTCGCGATGCCGGCAGGTGCGGGTCCGAGAATGGAGGCTTTGCCGGGTAAAAGATGATGAACGAGTGTTTCTGCGCAGAATCCTGCTGCAGATTCAGCCGCTTTTTCATCAGGAGAAGAGCATTCGAATTTGATAAGTCGTGTTGCAGGAGGATAGTTCAGATGTCTCCTGATAGCTGATTCCCTGTGGAAAAACTCTTCATAACTGCCATGGAGGATCGCCGGGAAAACATCGTTTTCCGTATTATAAACCTGCAGGAACACTTCTCCCGGTTTTGAAGATCTGCCGGCGCGTCCCGCAACCTGGGTCAGGAGAGAAAATATTCTTTCAGAAGCCCTGAAATCGGGGATGTTGAGGCCGATGTCGGCAAGAAGCACACCGACCATGGTCACTGATGGAAAATCGAGCCCTTTGGAAACCATCTGGGTACCGAGGAGAATGCTTGCCGTTCCCTCCTGAAATTCCCGGAGAATTCGGCCGTGAGCTCCTTTTTTTGAAGTGGTGTCAACATCCATGCGCAGTACTTTTTCTCCCGGAAAGAGAGTGCTCAGTTCTTCCTCTATACGTTCCGTTCCACTGCCCTTGAAGTAGATGTCAGGGGAGGAGCACCTGGAACAGGATGCCTTGTAAGCAATGGTATGCCCACAGTAATGACAGCGAAGGTGTTTTTTCGAAGCATGATAGACCAGGGGGATATTGCAGAAACTGCATACGGGTATATGACCACATGATAGACAGAAAATGCTTCCGGAAAAACCTCGTCTGTTCTGAAGAAGAATAACCTGTTCCTTGTGTTCAAGGCGCAAGGCGATCTGCCGGTAGAGCAGATCTGAAATCGATGCGGAAGCCTTTGGAGCGTCTTTCATGCTGATCATCCTGATAACCGGCATTTTCGCTCCGTCGATTCTTTCCGTGAGGGAGAGCAGTGTATACTTGCTGTTTATGGTATTGTTGTACGATTCGAAAGAGGGGGTAGCTGATCCGAGCACACAGATCGCTTTGCTGAACATCGCTCTCATGACTGCAGTGTCCCTGGCATGGTAACGGGGATGCCGGTCCTGCTTGTATGCACTGTCATGTTCTTCGTCAACGATGATTGCCCCGATGTTTTCGAGCGGAGCGAAAACCGTCGATCGTGCGCCGAGGGCTATTTTTGTTTTTCCGTACCGCAGGGCATGCCATGCGTCATACTTTTCCTGGTTGTTCATGCCGCTGTGCATGATTGTGATATCATCATGGAAGTGTTCCCTGAAACGTGCTGCGGTTTGCGGGGTCAGCGCTATTTCGGGAACAAGAACGATAGCTGTTTTTCCTGACGCCAGAACGGTTTTGAGAAGCTCGATGTAGACCAGGGTTTTTCCGCTTCCGGTAACTCCATGCAGCAGAAAGGTTTTGTATTCATTTTTTTCAACTGCGGCTCTAAGCTGTTCAAGCAATTGACTCTGAGCTGCAGTCGGTTTTTTCGGCGCAGCTGCTTTTTCAGTGAAACCTGTCGAGAAATTACTTTTCACTTCGACCGGTACTTTTTCTAACAGCCCTTTTTTGACAAGGGCATTCAGAATATCCCTCGAGCAGCCTGTTTTTTCATAAAAACAGCAACGTTCTTCCATACCGGAAAGTGTCAGCAAGGCTTCAAGCTGCTTCGGGGCGGCAGAAAGAGAGGTTTCAATATTTTCAGGTAATGGCGTGCTCAGCCGGTAGGCAATTTTCAGTTTTGGTTTGGTCAAAGAGAATTTCTTTTTCATCACGAGATATCCCCCTCTTTCAAGCTCGGAGAGGGTCTGGTACAACTGTTTTTTCCCGAGCTTTCTCTGCAGCTGCATGACGGTCAGTCTTTTTTCCCTGACCATCAGCTGCATGATCGAACGTCGAAGGGCAGTGTTGATGATTTTTTGCTTGTCGGCATTCAGTTCGAACGCAGTCAGCTCGACAATATCGTGAATTGTCGTCCTTACGGCAGCGGGGATAAGTGCTTCAATTGTTTCGATTCTTCTTGCGAAATAGTAATCGGCCATCCAGGCGGAGAGCATGATGAGCGAACTGGTTAGAACCGGAAACCCGTCATGAAGCACGTCTGATAGTTCAAGTCCGGAAGCCTCCGTCGTATAACCGGGCGCAGTATCGATGACATAACCTACAGAAAATGTCCCCTTTCCTTTGCATGATGAAAGAATGACCATACTTCCTGTCCGGATTTTCTCATCAAAAGGTGGTGAAACCATTACATTGCAAGGTTCACCCCTCATGAATTTTTCTGATACTATCTGAGCAAGCATGTCGATGAAAGAAAAAAGTCAGTGCCTCGCACTGACTTTTCAACTGATAAGGGTTTTCCTGATTGATCAGGCTTCAAGTGCCTGAAAGATCCTGTCGCGGATTTCTTCAACCTTTCCTGTGCCGATGACCGTTGTGTAACGCAGCTGCGTTCCGGCAGTGTTTTCAGACTGGTTTTTGTAAAATTCGATCAGGGGTTCGGTCTGTTCATGATAGATGTGCAGACGTTTCTTTACGGTCTCCTCCCGGTCATCATGCCTTTGAACGAGAGGTTCTCCGGTTTCATCGTCAATTTCCGACTGTTTCGGAGGATTGAAAAGCACATGGTAGGTTCTTCCTGAAGCGAGATGGACCCGGCGTCCGCTCATACGAGTGATGATCTCTTCATCATCGACATGAATTTCGATAACATGATCGATATGAATCCCGTCTTTTTTCAATGCTTCAGCCTGGGCCAGAGTACGGGGAAATCCGTCAAACAGGAAGCCGCAGAGACAATCCGGTTCCGAAAGGCGTTCTTTAATCAGATTTAAAATTATATCATCAGATACGAGTTGTCCGGAATCCATAACTTTTTTTGCTTCAATGCCGAGCGGGGTGCCTGTTTTTACCGCAGCACGCAACATATCGCCTGTTGATATCTGTGGAATGCCAAGTGTTTTCGATATATAATTTGATTGTGTGCCTTTTCCTGATCCCGGTGCCCCAAGAAGAATAATTCTCATTAAACTGCAGTTAAATAGTTTTTTTTGTGGAAATGATGGTGATTTTCGGTTTCAATGGCTTGACTTCGCCGTTGCCAGTTTCAGCTGCACTTTCTTTCAAATGTGTATTGTTCTGGTCAGGCTGGACGGGCTGAGGTGCCGGAGAGCTCGATGCATCGGCGGTTTTTGCAGGCTTGAGCTGGATTGTCTGAACGGGTTTTTTCTTGAATTCTATAGGCTTTGATTTTGGAGTCCCGGTCGGCGTCTTTTCATGCTGGAGCTTGGAGTTGTCGAAAATCTGCTGGAAAGCGACTGCGGATTCCCTTGTGTTTCTTGTCCGGAACAGATATTCTTCATCACTCAGCCTGTCCGTTCTGAATTCGTGATCCATTGCACTGAGCATCATCCTGATGACCCGGCGGCTTTCTCCGAGATCGCCCTTCGATTCTATATGGGTTTCAGCCTTCGCGTTGACTGTGGTGAACAGCTTGCCGGAGATGTCTTTTTCCTCGAGCAGTCCGAACGTGACTTCGATGACCATTCCGAGAAGGGCGAAGGAATTGACCTGTGCCCGGATGCTGGTCATGCCGCCAACCGTGGTTTTTTCACTTTTCAGGTTCCAGCCGATCCAGTGATCGATTTTGCTGGTAATAAACTCTGTCAGTGTCACTGCAGGCAAATCGAACCGCCTGACTTTCAGTTCGTCGAAAACAGGCTTTTCCGACGTGTGCGTCGCATTGCTGGTAAGGCCGTAGTATGCCTTGTCAAATTCGCTCCTGAACGGTATGAAATCGAACAAATCCATGATTATTGAACCGGTTAATGATTAATACGGTTATCTCGGACAGTCGTTGCCAGTTGTCCGCAAGCTGCATTTATAGTAGTGCCATAGCTTTTTCTGACAGTAACATGCAGTCCGGAATCAATAAGATATCTCTGAAACATGTCGCTTGCAGCCCTCTTTACGGGACTGAACTCTATATTAATGTTTGGATTATAATCAATCAAATTAATTTTACATAAAAAGCTTTTTGCAAATCTGGCAAGTCTTTTTGCATCCTCCTGTGAGTCGTTGATACCATCAAGAAGCATGTAAACGATCGTGACAGGTGTACCCGTTATTGCCGTATAGTCGGCGAGCGCTTTGCCGAGTTCTTTAAGCGGGTACTGACGTGCGGCAACAGGAATGAGAGCTTCACGTTTCTGCTGATCGGCTGCATGAAGGGAAACCGCGAGTTTAGTTTTCAGTCCGGTATTTGCGATCCTGAGGATCTCGGGGATTATTCCCACCGTTGATATCGTAATTTTTTTCTGGGAGAGATTCGGGCTGTAGTTTCTTCTGCTGAGATTTTCTATCGTTTCCATAACATTTTCGGTATTGAGCAGGGGTTCGCCCATTCCCATGAAGACGATGTTGGTGATCGTTTTTCCCGAACGTTTCAGAGCGACGGAATTGAGTGCAGATACCTGGGCTGTCATTTCCCCGCTGCTCAGGTTTCTGTTGAACCCCATGCGGCCCGTCGCACAGAAAGTGCATCGCAGCGGACATCCGGCCTGTGAAGATATGCAGGCCGTCATTCGTTCATGAGCAGCTATAAGTACCGCTTCAATCAACTCGCTGTCGGGGAGCCTCAGGAGAATTTTTTCAGTCGGCGCATCGCAGTCATCTTCGGTGCATACCTGATGATCTATTATTTCAGGGCTTTGTATCGAAAATACCTCGCCAAATTTTTTACGCAGGCTCTGCGGCAGAATCGTCATTTCATCGAAACTCGAAACATGATGACGGTAAAGCCATTGATGGGTCTGGAGAGCCCGGTAAGCTGGTTCACCCATAGATGTGAGGGAACTCTGCAAATCCCGGAGGGACAAATCCATTATATTTGGCAGCGGACTGTTCATCGAATATGTGCTATCATATCAAAAATGGAATATACGAAAGGTGCTGTACATGCGGTGCTGTTCAAATCAGATACGTATTTCCGGATTTTTCCGTTTCAACCCCTGAGAGTGCCTTCAGGATTGCCTGTTATCGTCTGCGGGTGAATCGCCGGCAGAAGGAGAATGCGATAAAAACGCTTCCGGGTCAAAATATTTATCATTTCAGTTCAATTTAGGCAAACGGCCTGGAGCATAGAAATGTTGATGTTTCATATCGCAAGTCAATTGTGAGAGAATATCCGTTCTGACCTTCCTCCTGTTGTCTTTGTATATAAAAATGCGATGGATTCGTTTTCTATTCCTTTGACAATCCTTCTCTATTGCTGAAATTATGGATATTGCATTTTCCGTATAGCATAAAAAAATATAGATTAGGCAATATTTTTGTTAAAGTTACACCATTCTGATGATACTTCCTGAGTATAGCCGCAGCCTTCAGCCCAAAGAATGGACTCTGTTGATAGAGCCTTTGCTTGAAGCGCAGCACATTGTCATTACCACTCATGAAAATTCCGATGGCGATGGTCTTGGCAGCGAAGTTGCACTTGCCCTTGTGCTTACAGCGCTCGGCAAACAGGTTGATATTGTCAATCCGACCGAGGTGCCTCCCAATTACCAGTTTTTAAAGGGGTTTCATCCGATAAGCCTGTTCAACCCGAAGGAGGAGGATGCAATCCAGAATCTGTCGCTATGTGACGTACTTGTTCTTCTCGATGCCAACCTTAAAGAAAGAATGGGATCTCTCTGGCCACATGTAAGTTTTTCGAGGGAGCTTGGCCGGCTGAAAATTCTCTGTGTTGATCATCATCTCGAACCGGAGGATTTTGCAGATGTCATGGTTTGCGAACGGTATGCCTCTTCAACCGGAGAACTTGTCTACGATCTTGTCTATGCCCTTCAGGATCATATCGGGAGGGAGATTTTCACTCCGGAGATCGCTGAAGCATTGTATGTGGCCGTGATGACCGATACCGGGTCTTTCCGCTTTCCCAAAACGACCCCCTACGTCTATCATCTGGCAGGCGATCTTGTCAGCAAAGGGGCCGATCCGACCGGGATCTATGATAAAATATACAATTCCCTGACACCTGCTGCTCTCAAGCTGCTTGGAGCGGCATTGAGCTCGATAACGATCCTTGACAACGGTCTTGTTTCATGGCTCTTCATATCGCAGGATATGATCAAGTCCACCGGCAGCAAGCTTTTCGATACCGATCTTATCATCAGGTACCTCTTAAGTGTGCCAACGGTCAGGATTGCCGTTCTTATTGTTGAAATGCCGGACGGCAGGACCAAAGCGAGCTTCAGGTCGCGCGGCAACATATATGTCAATCAGCTTGCCAAGAAATACGGCGGGGGCGGACATATGAACGCAGCCGGCTGCCTTTTCAAATTCTCCTCGGAAAAAGCACAGAAAGTACTGCTTGAAGATTTGAGGAGCTTTGTCCGGGAACACGATGAACAGCTTTCAGGAGGATAGAAAATCAGATATTCATTATTAAGCTTCAAATAATCATTGATGAAACTATGAAAATAACAGTCAAGACGTGTTCGCTCGATAACGTGGATGCAGATCTCCTTGCTCTTCCCTTTACAACCAGGGAGTTGAAAAGTGAAGCGGATAAAATACTTGCAGGACTCGGACTTGAACTCGCTGCAGTGAAGGATTTCAAGGCGGATGCAGGTGAAGTGGTGGTATTGTATGGTTGCAGTTCCAGAAGTTCATCAGGAAGAATCGCGCTTCTCGGTCTTGGTGAAGGAAAATCTGTTGACGACTGGCGGAAAGCCGCACTTTCCATCGCTGCAAAAGCACATGATCTCAAGGTGGAAAAACTTGCTGCGGACTTTACCCGTATCGCGGTACTTGCCGATGCGACGGGGCAGGATATTTCGTCCCTTGCAGCGATCTTCGTTCAGGGCTGTTATGCCGGATCATACCGTTTTGACCGACTGAAAAGCGGTAAACTTGACAAGAAAAAATCCGAGCGTAAAGTAAAAGATATTGACGAACTGGTTCTCTGTTCCGAAGAAGGGATTTCGGAAGAGATCGGAAAGGGTACCGAAATCGGCAGAATTGTCGGTTCATGCCGGAACACGGCAAGGGATCTTGTCAATCTTCCAGGAAATATGCTGGAAGCAGAGGACCTTGCCAAAGCTGCCAAAGAGTCCGGTAAAAAATATGGTTATTCCGTAACGGTTCTCCAGAAAAAGGAAATAGAGGCGCTCGGCATGGGCGGCCTGCTTTCGGTCAACAAGGGGAGTTTTCATCCCCCCACATTCACGATCCTCGAATACAAACCGAAAGGAAAGGTCAAAAAAACAGTCGCACTTGTCGGAAAAGGCGTCACTTTCGACTCGGGAGGAATATCGTTGAAACCGGCAGAAGGAATGGGCGAAATGAAATCCGATATGTCCGGAGCGGCCAGTGTTCTTGGTGCCGTCGAGGCGGCTGCCCGGCTTGAGCTTCCTCTGCATGTCATCGGATTTATCCCATCTACGGACAATATGCCCAGTGGTACCGCCATGAAGCCAGGTGATGTCATAACTACCTATTCGGGTATCACGGTCGAAGTTGGTAACACCGATGCCGAAGGACGTCTCATTCTTGCCGATGCCCTGACCTATGCGAAGGAAAAATACAAGCCGGATGTTATTATCGACCTTGCGACATTGACCGGGGCCTGTATTGTCGCATTGGGTAATTCCGTGGCCGGACTTTTCAGTAATGATGACAGGCTTGCGGAGGATATTTTCCAGGCTGGTGAATTGACCGGAGAAAAGGTCTGGCGGATGCCGCTCTGGGACCTCTACGATGAACAGATCAAATCCGATATCGCCGATGTCAACAATACAGGAGGACGCGGCGCCGGTTCGGTAACAGCAGCCAAATTTCTCGAGAAGTTCATCGACGGTCACAAGAAATGGGCACATATCGATATCGCCGGTCCAGCCTTCAATGCCAAAAATGCAGGAAAAACAACAGGTGGAACTGGATTCGGTGTGAGTCTTGTTATTGAGTTATTGAGAAAATGGTCATCGAACGCTCCAAAATCCTGAGCAGATATGAAAGAAGTTCCCCAAAACCCTGTAGTGATCATTCCGGGCGTCTTATTCTGGGATTCGCTTTACAGCACGATGAAAGACGTCTTTTCAGGGTATCTGCCTGCCGGGAAAATAGCCATAGCTCCTGTTAATCTCGTTGACTGGGTAGGATTTCCTCCTTCCCCTGAAAAATCGACAAACAGGGTCATGAAAGCCGTTCACCTGACGGTAAGTGAGATGACAAGGAAATTTCCCGGTGAACCTGTCACTTTTGTCGCGCACAGCGGGGGAGGGACGGTAGCCCTGATTTACCTGCTCGAGCAACCTTTTCAGGGTGATGTTTACAATTCAGGGCGTGCAGTGGAAAAGCTCATTACTCTTGGAACGCCATTTCATACCCATGAACATTATGCGAAGATAAAGACGGATTTTATATTTAAACATCTCCGTGCGGATTTTTTTAAGCGTTGCCGTGTTGTTTCTGTTGCCAGTAATAAGTATCATGGCAATTCACAGGGAAGTTTTGTCGAAAGAATGTGTTTTCAGTTTTACAGGAATGTTCAGGAAGACGGCAACGTTGCCGGTGACGGCATTGTACCGGCATCCAGCTGTTTTCTTGACGGCGCCGAGAATGTCATTATTGCAGATGCGGAACATCTTCCAACACCACATACCAGGTGGTATGGCACAAAAGAAGGGATAGAACAATGGATTCACTGCCTGTAAAGGATTATCATCCAAGGATTGCAGGGGTTATATTTTTAGCATTCCTTGTGATGCTTTCAGCCTGTTCTCCTGAAAAGCCAAAAACCGATCCACGGCAGGAGCAGATGGAATCGATGATGGCTATTCTTGCGCAGGTTCAGAAGAATCTCGGGAGAATTCAGCAGAAAGAGGCTGTCGTCGAACGCCTTTCCACAGGCATCGAGAACAAGGAATCCACCAATGTCACCCAGATAGGCAAGGATATTGCGGCAAGTATCCGTTTTATCGATTCCACGCTCTCAGCAAGTAAAAACCTCATTAAAAAACTTGAGGAAGAGAATCGTTCATCGGCTTATCGGGTAGCTTCTCTTGACAAGCTTGTGATGGAGATGAAAGCGGCGATCAACACCAAAGACAGTGAGGTACAGGCGCTGAAAGGGCAGGTGCTGAATCTCAACAAACAGGTTTCATCGCTTCGCTCGACAGTCGATGTACTGGATCAGTTCATTCAGGAGCAGGAAACCCAGATCTATACAGCTTATTATATCACCGGGACTGTTGATGAGCTCGTATCGAAAGGAATTCTCGTCCGCGGCAATCCGCTCGAGAAATTATTCGGAAGCGATGCCCGTATCGCTCCGGATTTCAATATCAAAATTTTCAACAAAATCGATATTACGGAAACAAGGGATCTGTATTTCAATAAACCGTTGAAAAACCTGAGAATCCTGACCCCCCATACCGCAGGATCATACGAGTTTGTTGGAGGAAAAACGTCTTCAATCCTCCTTATCCGTGATGAAAATGCTTTCTGGCAGAAATCACGGTGTCTGGTGATCGTTGTCGAGTAAGGAAGGAGTCTGTTGAATTTCCTTAACCAGCAAAACGCTTATCTGAAGTTTAATTCATGAAAATCACGATTTTCGGTTCCGGTTACGTAGGTCTCGTAACCGGTGCCTGTTTTGCAGAAGTCGGCAACGACGTGCTATGTGTTGACATTGACCAGAAAAAGATCCAGAACCTCAAGGAAGGTATCATTCCCATTCACGAACCCGGTCTCGAAGAACTTATCGCCGAAAACTCCAGGGAAGGGCGGCTCCGCTTTACAACAGATATTCAGGAAGGCGTCGATTTCGGTCTCTTTCAGTTCATAGCAGTCGGAACCCCTCCCGATGAAGACGGGTCCGCCGATTTGCGGCATGTATTGAGCGTTGCCGAAAGTATCGGGCTTCATATGAACGAATATCGTATCGTCATCAACAAATCGACGGTTCCTGTCGGAACTGCGGATCTCGTAAGGGAAAAAATCAGCTCGGTGCTATCGGAAAGAAATATCGACATTGATTTTGATGTCGTTTCAAATCCGGAGTTTCTCAAGGAAGGGGATGCAATCAATGATTTCATGAAACCCGAACGCATCGTTGTGGGCGTGGACGATCCCAGGACGAAAGAGCTTTTACGGTTCCTTTATTCTCCATTCAACCGGAGCCATGAGCGGTTCATCGCCATGGACATCCGCTCTGCCGAACTGACAAAATATGCGGCCAACGCCATGCTTGCCACAAAAATCAGCTTCATGAACGAAATCGCGAACATTGCTGAGCGTGTGGGTGCGGACGTCGAAGCGGTCCGCAGGGGTATCGGTTCCGATTCAAGGATCGGGTTTTCTTTTATCTATCCCGGAGTTGGCTACGGCGGTTCGTGTTTTCCTAAAGATGTCCAGGCTCTCGAAAGAACGGCGCACAAGCACGGATACCATTCGAGGATCCTGCAGGCTGTCGAAGCGGTCAACCACGACCAGAAAAGCAGTATCGTCAGGAAGATAAAATCTCATTTCGGCAATGAGTTGAACGGCCATGTCTTTGCCGTATGGGGTCTTGCGTTCAAGCCCAATACCGATGATATGCGCGAAGCGCCGAGCCGGCGGGTGATCGATGAACTGATCGACGAAGGCGCAACCGTAAGGGTTTACGATCCGGTTGCAATGAAGGAAGCAAAAAAGATCTACAGTGACAGCGAGGATATTTATTTTGCCCACAACCCGGAAGATGCCGTAAAGGGTTCGCATGCACTCGTCGTTCTTACGGAATGGCTTGTTTTCAGGAGCCCGGACTTCGATATGATCAAACGTGATCTTTTGCATCCGGTCATTTTCGACGGCAGGAATATTTACAGCCCGGATTTCATGGAGCAGGCCGGATTCGCCTACTATTCCATCGGCCGGGTACCAAGGGGCGTCAACGCTGAGCGTTGAAGCACTGGGTAGTGGGTAATGGGTAATGGGTAGTGGGGAATGGGGAAGAAAGCCCGGTAGGATCGGAATATCTTTAGTCCGGGGTGGATGGGGTACACCTGGTTGATTGGGTCCCCTGGACGGTTTTTCAAGCAATGAGCAACGAGTCCTCAGCACTAAAACAATTCCATTCCCCATTACCCACTCTTTCCTCTCAGCACTCAGCACTTTCCTTTCTCCAGCCTGCCACGTAACACATAGCACCCCATTACCCACGTTTCCCACAGCACTTCCTATTTTCCTCCCACTACCCACTACCCACTACCCATTCCCCAGTACCTGTAGCAGTGGTGCAGTGGTCCGTTTCCATGGCCAAGCCGCCAGGCCGCTCCCGCTGCAAGAGCTTCCGTCAGGTAAGCTTTCGCTTGTTCGACCGCGGCATCTGTCGTCATTCCCTTTGCCATAAATGCCGCAATTGCCGACGACAGGGTGCATCCTGTTCCGTGAGTGTTACCTGTCTTGATTCTGCCTGAACTGAACCAGAAAAAACCGCCATTGAAAGCGAGGCAGTCGCTGCATTCATTTCCGGCTTTATGACCTCCTTTGACAAGAACTGATGCCGTTCCTGTTTCAAGCAGGGCTGCGGCAGCTTCCTCGATGGATTCCCTGGTTTCAGGCGGTTTTTTCATACCTGTCAGGACGGCGGTTTCCGGCAGGTTCGGTGTTACAACGGTTGCGAGAGGAAAAAGTTCTTTAACCATCAGCGGTATGGCATTTTCCTGCAGCAGAGCATGCCCGCCGGAGGACCCGAGGACCGTATCAAGGATAACCGGAGGTTTACCGGCAAGTTCCCTCAGAAAAACGGCAATTGCCCGGATAGTTTCAGCATTGCCGAGCATACCGATCTTGACCGCATCTATTCCGATATCTTCAGCGATTACCCTGCATTGTGACAGAATGGATGCAGGGTCGATCAACAAAACATCTTTTACACCTGTTGTATTCTGCGATGTCACTGCAGTTATTACCGACAGCCCGTAACAGCCGAGTGCGGCAAATGTTTTCAGATCGGCCTGGATTCCTGCTCCGCCAGTTCCATCAGATCCGGCTATCGTCAGGACGGTAGTATAGGATTTTGTCATCGCCGCAGGTTATTTATGATCATTACCAGTGCTTTTGCAGCTTCGGCGGGTGATTCAGCCCTCGTTACAGCCGAAATTACAGCGATGCCCGAGGCTCCAGCCGCAATGAGCGAAAAGGCGTTTCCGGCATCGATACCGCCGATTGCGATGACCGGAATGGAGAGAATCGAAGCTGTTTTTTCAAGCATCACCATTCCTGCCGGAGCATAGGATTTCTCTTTGGAAGAGGTTGGGAAAATATGTCCGAACCCGATGTAATCCGCTCCGTCCTGCTCTGCCTGAAGCGCTTCATCCGGTGTCGAAGAGGATACGCCAATGATCAGTCTGTCACCGAGCATTTTTCTTGCAGCTTTTGCCGGGATGTCCTGCTGTCCGAGATGGACACCGTCTGCGGCACATGCCATTGCAACGTCTATACGGTCGTTCATGATGAACAGAGCGCCAAACAAGCTGCACAGTTCCCGGATTTCTCTCCCCCAGGACAGGAGCTGACTGCAGGAAGCGGTTTTGTTTCTCAGTTGAATCATCGATGCACCTCCTTCGAGAGCCTTACGGGCCGAGGTTACCGGGCAAAGGAAGTCATCGGTGATAACGCAGAGAAAAGGTGATGCCAGGTTCAATGTTGCCATATCCGGTCGAGAAGTTCAAGTGTACGGGAAAGCTTGGTAATATCGTGAAAAAGTGAGAGTGCAGCCATGCCGAATGCACCACGCTCTCTGCATGATCCAGCGTTTTCAGGATTGACTCCTCCGATCGCATAGACAGGAAGGGCGGTGGTATTGCAAAGTTTTTCAAGTTGATCAAGGCCCTGCGGTTTACCGTACTGACGTTTTGAAGGTGTATCGAAAACCGGACCGAAAAGCAGAAAATCCGCACCGGAATCCTCGGCAATACGTGCCGATTCAATGGAATGAACGCTGCGGCCGTAAATCAGTCCGGATGCAAAAGCACGCAGCTTTTCAGCAGGGCAGCCGCTTTCCGGAAGGTGAACACCGTCAATTCCGGCTGCTGATGCAATGTCAGCTCTTTCATTGAGCAGCAGCAGGGTGCCTGGAGGCAGATCGATCTCTTTTGCTTCACGGCAGAGCATAAAGAGATGTTTTGCATCGAGATGTTTTTCCCGGATCTGTACCATGCAGGGGATCATTTCGGGGAGATGCTTCAGCAGTGAGATCAGGGGAGATTTTTCCGGATCGCTTTCCTTGCCGCTGCTGACGATACAGATGCGGGGAAGAGAGAACTTATCCTGTTTTTCGATACACATGAAAGGTCTGTAGAGTTTGTTTTTTCCGTGACGATAAATAATTTAAAAAGTGTCAGCAAAAAGCAGCTGTTTTATCAGGCATATGCCTTACGGGAAGCCTCTCCGTTCATTAATTATCATCTTGCCTCATGAGCACTTTTGAAGAAAACATCGTAAAAGCAGGTTTCATTCTTCCTCAACCGGCAAATCCTGCGGGCCTTTATATTCCGGCTGTCCGTGCAGGCAATCTTGTCTATACATCAGGCCAGCTTCCTCTCGTTGCCGGTAAGTTAATAGAACCCGGGGGAAAAGGAAAGGTCAACGAGATTAACCAGGAACATGCTGCCGCAGCCTCCCGTATCGCGCTTCTGAATGCACTTGCAGCCATAAAATCAGTTACCGGTACCATTGAGTGCATCGAGCAGATTGTCAAGCTTACGCTTTTTGTTGCGAGCGAATCATTCTTTTCAAGCCAGCACATTGTTGCAAACGGAGCGTCCTCATTAATACGAGAGATATTCGGTGAAAAGGGAAGTCATACAAGAAGCGCTGTAGGCGTTGCAGAACTGCCACTCGATGCAAGTCTTGAACTCGAGCTTATTGTTCGCTGCAACGGTTTTTCGTGAACGGTTATGCTTCCGAATAATCATCCAGTATCGATTTATTATCCTGCCTCAAATTCATTTCTTGAAAAAATAGATATCTGATTCTATATAAAGACTTTATCTGGTATTATGCGTAATAATCTCATCTATATGAGGTTTTAAATCAAATTTTACTTTCGATAGAGATTTATAGTTGTGACTTAAAATTAAGTTTTATCACATGGTTTATGATGTACATTATGTTTTTTTAAATTCGATTAGAATTTTAAATAATAAATTAATATCTTTTTCGAGAAGATAATTTATTGCAGCTCCAGTTCCAATTATTCCTTCTGCATTAAGTGTGCCCGCCTCATATTTTGCAGGTATATCTGCTGCTGCCGGAAAGATTGTGTTGTCTAAAACCATTCTGTGATCACCATTTATTTTTTATTGAATATTGTTATCACTAAAAAGTAG
>JAAXXY010000010.1 GCA_013334225.1 Chlorobiaceae bacterium | reverse complement strand
GCTGATGTGGTGCTGCAGGTGCAGGTATTTCTGTCTCCAGCTGTGGAAGCGCTCAGGGCAAAGCGATTTTTTCAGGACAATTGGATTGCTCCGGATTCATGGTGGAGTAGTCATGAAAAACCAGAGGTGGGAGCATAATCGTTGTTTTTATTTCTTGATCGATAGTGATAAAATTTTTGTTACACGTATGTTACGCGAAAATTTTTAAAGGCCAGTAAATCCTTTTATATCAATGACATATAGCCTCAGTATGATATTTACACTGTAGAGGTCAGAAGTTCGAATCTTCTATCGTCCACCCCTATAAAAGCCTGTAAATAAATAAGTTACAGGCTTTTTCTTTTTGTTCTGCACACAGCAAAAATACATCAAATCTGTCGAAATTAACCCCGTTTATACTGGTTTTGCGACGTATATGCGACGCGAGAATTAACAGCTGTTTTGAAATACGCGGCTAATGCATTATTGGAAAAAATCTTATGCGGCCATGTTTTCGAGAAGCGCTACCTTGACGGGAAATTTATTCAGGCCGGCTTGTTTTTTATTGTACCCGGAAAACTCTATTTTGCATAGATAATCGAATATTTGTCGATTATCTATGCAAAATAATGACCTCATGCAACTCGAAAAGAAGCTCAGCTCACTGGGTGGCGTGCCTCTGACGCACGGAGCACTTGTCTCCATGCTCAATGAGTACCGCTCTCCGAACGATAAAATTGTCCGCTTGATTGGTGATGGGTGGCTTGTACCCATCAAGAAGGGGCTCTATGCCGTTTCACCTGAACGGACAACGATTCCCATTTCCACACCGCTTGTGGCAAATCTTCTCTATGGGCCATCCTATGTTTCAATGGATTACGCGCTTTACCATTACGGGATTATTCCTGAGAGGGTGATCGAAGTGACATCGATGACGACAAAGCGGGGTAAGGTGTATGACCTGCCAATCGCCCGCTTTTCCTATACCCATTCACAGCCTCAATTGTATTCCATTGGCATCGATCGGATCGAGAATGCTGATCAGACCGGTTATTTAATGGCATCTCCGGAAAAGGCACTCTGTGACAAGCTCATCTTTACCCGAAATCTGAATATTCAATCACACAAGGCATTGAAGGCTTTGCTGTTCGATGATTTGCGCATTGATGAAGATGCATTAGTTCAATTTAATCCTGAAATAATCAGGGAATGTATTGCTGTCGGTCTGAAGACGGAGATGCTGCAAGCGTTGCTCATACTGGTTAACGATATGCAACGGGAGGTGTCATGACGGTGTTGCGGCAGATGCTCGAGAAATATGATACGACTACGGCCGATGGTGCTGTCAATGGATTGAGAGAGGTCATGCAGGAAGTGGCACTTGCCGGATTGTACCGCGCAGGTTTTTTTGACAAGGCGGCTTTTTATGGGGGAACCTGCCTGAGGATCTTTTATGGATTACCCAGGTTTTCAGAGGATCTGGATTTTTCATTGCTGGTGCCGGATTCAGACTTTTCCCTTGAACCGTATTTCAAAGCGGTCAAGGATGAATTTACAGCATTAGGACTTGAGGTCGAGATATCTGCCAAAAAGAAAACGGTGAGTACAGGTATCGATTCGGCGTTTCTGAAAAGCGACACTCGTCTTTTCAGTCTTGCAGTGCATGCAGAGAAGACGGTCAAGATAAAGTTTGAAGTTGATACCCTGCCACCTTTGGGCTTTGCGACCGAGGAGAAGCTCTTGTTGCAGCCATTTTCTTTCTATGTCAAATGCTTCAGTTTACCGGATCTCTTTGCCGGCAAGATGCACGCGCTGCTCTATAGAAACTGGAAGAACAGAGTGAAAGGACGGGACTGGTTCGATTTCGAATGGTATGTCAGAAAAGGTACGCAGATGAACCTCTCTCACTTCATCGTTCGAGCAAAACAGAGCGGGCATCTGAAGGTTGAGATTCTTGTAGAGGAGGAATTTCGGAACTTGCTCGAAAGGCGAATCGAAGTGCTCGATGTTGCTGAAGCGGTGAAAGATGTTTCCCGGTTTGTGAAGGATAACGAGACTTTGAAAATCTGGTCCCGGGATTATTTCAATGAACTGGCCAAGCGCATGCAAATCACTTCCTCAAATGATGGAGGCAAAATGAGAAAAAGTGACTTATTGTAATTATTGTTACAAAAGCACTATACTTCTATGTAGGTATGGTGCTTTTGTAACTTCTGGAGTGTATAGATATGGAGCAAACGGAAGAAGACAAGATTCTGACTCTTTTTCATTCACATAAGGTTATCAGATCATCTGATCTCGAAAAGTATGGTTGTTCCCGGCAAGCACTGAAACGTCTTGTCGCCAAAGGACGTGTTACACAGATTGGCCGGGGGCTTTACCGGCAGGATGATGATGAGGTGACTGAGCATGCAACCATTGTTGAGGCAAGCAAGGCGTTTCCTCAAGGGGTTCTGTGCCTGGTTTCAGCGCTGCATTTTTATCATCTGTCTACACAAATTCCTCATGAGGTCTGGATGGCTGTCAAAGCGGGAAAAAGAGTCTACAGAACAGATCTGCCCGTGCAGTTTTTCAGGTTTTCGGGTAGTGCATACACTGAAGGAGTTGATACCCATGCGATTGAAGGGGTGGCGGTGCATGTATACTGTCCGGCAAAAACCGTTGCAGATTGTTTCAAGTTCAGAAATACCATAGGGCTTGATGTAGCTCTTGAGGCGCTACAGGAGTGTTTGAAGGCCAGGCGCTGCTCAATTGATGATCTTTGGCATTATGCCGGGATTTGTAGAGTAAGAAACGTTATGAGACCATATATGGAAGCATATTCAAAATGAACGGAACACCTAAAAATATTTCAGCTTCGATTCGCCAAAGGTTATTACTGGAATCAAGAAAACAGGAGATCGATTTTAACCTCATGTTGACGAAGTATGCATTGGAAAGGTTCCTCTACAGGTTGAGCTGTCTGACATGGTGATTGCTCCTTTCCGTTGATGAGGACAGAATCATGTTGACTGTCCGCTCATGAATATTCTGGGCGCCGTTTTTTAACCCGGAGGTTAAAGATCATCAGGACGCCCCCGGTATCTGTTCAAGAAAACGCTTGCGCAGCTCTTTGGACGGCAGCATGCACACCTCTTTTTTCCCGAAAAGCTGGTATCGGTTCTGCGCTATCAGATCATAAATCATATCGCGCAAGGGTTCAGGAACTGCCTGGAATGCAGCGAACAGATTCCACGGCGTGTCGAGTCGGGAGGCGATTTCAATTGCGGCGGCGCTTCGGGTGAAGGCGCGGTCACCCCTGACGAGCACCACAGTATCGAGTCGGGAAGAGTTGATGCCGAAACGTTTGAGGAGAGACGCTCCGAGAGGAGACTGGGCTGGTGTGAAATAAAACTGCCCGGCGGCATCACGCTCAAAGATGAAATTCACCGAAAACTCGCACAGGTTGCAGACGCCGTCGAAAATCACGATGTTTTCCGGAAGAGAGGCTGTGGACTTGTCCATGAGGGTTTCAAATAAGATTAAGGATGCGATTGAATGGCTTTCTCACATGAACTCCCCGAAGCCAGTCGGATCTTTGCGGCCGATCTTTTCGAGAACGGCAATGCCATCTGCGATACAGATTGAGCTCCAAGCAAGCTCTCTTTTTTTATTTCCGGTCTGTTCGAATAATCGAATTGCTTTTCAGCCAATTCGAAAAGCCCGGCTCATCGATTTCACCTGCCGCCAAAGCCAGGACCGCCTTAACGGCTTCGACTTCTGAGGCCCTCAGTTGCCAATCGTTGATATGCAAAAACACATAGGAGGTCAAAAACCCTGTGCGCTTGTTCCCATCCACAAAGGGATGATTGCAAATAATACCATAGGCATAGGCTGCGGCCAGGTCAAAGATGGACGGCTCGCCACCATAATGTGCCTGGTGTTGGGGACGGGCAAGGGCTGACGATAAAAGACCGGCATCACGAATGCCGGAGCTGCCGCCATGCTCGGCAATCTGTTCGTCATGGATCGCCAGGACCATCTCATCCAGAAGCCAGCGCCAGTTCATTTTGCAAGCTCATGAAGAGTGTTGCGATATTCAGACATTCCTTGTCGAGCCGCTTCCATTTGCTCGGCAAATTCGGGATCGTAGGGCGTGACGGTATACCCCGAAGGGGTTTCCGTCAAATATACGATGTCCCCTTGCTTCACCTTGAGGCGATCTGCCGCTGCCTTAGGCAGGATAACGCCTGTCGAATTACCAATCTTAGTTACTGTTGCACGCATAAAATCGCCTCCGCTTTGTTATACCATATGTTATAACAAAACAAGGCCATCGTCAAGAAAGTTTTTCGACATTGAGCATTTTTCCTGATGATCCTTTGGCGTCCCTGATTTTATTCATTGATGCAGAGACGAAAAAATCATAAAAAACAATACCCCATCTGACCCCCTGGCGGTTGAATGGGGTATTGTTTATGCGTTACTATTACATGGTTATTAACATTAAATTTTAAATGGCTTTTGATGGAAAAAGAGGAAATTCCGCAACCCAAATCGATCGATCATCTGATGGGTGCCATTCGCCTGGTCGTTCGGCAGGAAATCACGAAAGCCCTGCATCCGGCAGTCCAGGACCGGCTGCTTACGGTAGCGGAAGCCGCTGATTATCTCCGTCTTGCGAAACCTACCCTCTACAGGCTGGTTCAGCAGAACAAGATTCCATACATGAAGAAGACAAAGCGCCTTTATTTCTCTGAAAGCAAGCTGAAAGAATGGCTCGATCAGAGCATAATCCGTTCGAATTATGAACAGGAAAACTCTGTCATCAACAAGCTTTTCAAGTACAAGGCAAAGACCGGATCAAAATTCTGAAAATGACTATGGCGGAATTGAATTTCAGCGGGATAACCATGAAATCAATCACATCGATATCATGAAAACCATAGCAGTAATCTCCCAAAAGGGAGGTGCAGGGAAGACCACTATAGCAGTCAATCTTGCCGGCATGTCCATAAAAAAAGGTCCTGAGTTGTGCCAGTTAGTGCCGAAACTCAGAACTCAAGAAGTTGTTGAACCTCGTTTGTAAATTCGCTTGTACCCATCTGTTTGACATAAACCTCTCCGGTTCGTTCATAACAAAGATGGATCTCATGGACCCTCCAGATTTCCTCCTGGAGCTTTCGTAATGACCGGTGCATTTTTATTTTGAGGTATTTGCCCTACAATAGAGCTATCAAGATGATTCCAGAGAAATTAACGGAAATATTAAAGCATGACGGAGTGGTTGCGATAGCAACTTTGGGTCAGGATGGACCTCATATGGTCAATACCTGGAACAGTTATATCCGAATTACCGATGCTGAACGCATATTGATTCCAGTCGGGTACATGCGTCGAACAGAAGCAAACATCGCTTTCAACAATCAGGTATTGATCACGATGGGAAGCCGCAAGGTCTCAGGAAATATGGGTCCTGGTGCCGGTTTCCTGATTAAAGGTACAGCGAGCATCGAAACTTCAGGGCCTGATTTTGAGGCAACCAAAGCAAAATTTTCATGGGCACGCGCAGTAATGGCGGTAACCCCCAATTCAATTGAACAGACATTATAAATATTGGCAGACCAGAGCCAGAACATCAGAGTCATATGCAGAACATTCCTGAATTCAAGGCTGTAATTTCCGTTTTCGTGTTTATCCATAGGAGATGCGAGTTCGCAAAAGTACCTGGCATTGCCAACCTTTTCTATCAAAATTACTTTCGCTGTAAATCAAATTATGTCCAACGTCTTAATTAGTAAAGGAATGCAAGTCGATCAGGATTTTTTAAAAAATGTGAAAAACGACAGGTTCGCTCAGTTACTCGGCATCGGGATCGTTGAAGCACATCCGGGATATGCATTGGTTGAGATGAAAATCGAGGACAGGCACAAGAACGGAATCGATACTGTCCAGGGTGGCGCAATATTCACGCTGGCCGATTATGCCTTCGCTGTAGCGAGCAATGCCGACGGAAGTACCACGGTGGCAATAAATGCGTCGATATCCTTCTTCAAAGCGCCCCGGGGCACCTGCATCAGGGCGGAAGCAAAGGAGGAAAGCAAAAACAGGAAAATTTGCGGTTACAAGGTTCAAATAAAAGATGAAGACGGGACATTGATAGCTTCGTTCTCCGGTTTGGGATACAGGAAGATAAGCGAATAAAAACCGGAAATTTTTCAATATAAGGTCTTGTATTAAGCAGGGATTATTTCCCTGTTGCGTATTATGCTTCTGTTTGCGTACTTTAAAGATGTATTCTTTTCCCCCCTTTGTAGAGCCTGAGTAATAGCTCTAGAATGCAGTGCATTATAGTGTGAAATGGCGTAAAACGTAAGTGGAGGAGAAACTATGGATACCGGTGATTTTTTGTCTGTCAAGGCGACAAGTTCTATCGTCTCCGGTTCGATTTTTCTCTTTACACCTGCTTCGTTTTATCGTTTTAGGGATGTACAGCTTCATTTACCCAGTTAAAATAAGGCCTCTGTTTCATAGGCCACAATGCTTATACCAGCTTTAGGGGAGCTTAAAATTTGCATATGTCATGAAAACCGTTTTTTCCGATTTACTGTCTGACAGCCTGATACTTCTCGGATGGGTCAGCCTTGTTTCATGTATCTATTACTATTTCTGGAGGAAGAAAAAAAAACAGGAAAAGTGACAAGTTACAACTTTTCGGAATCTGAAAAAGAATAATCGCCAAAGAGTCAAGTGCTTTGCCAAGATAATGAATTATAGTGTTTCAGGGTTGGTCCTCACGTTTTCTCTACAAAATTCACATCAGCAAAAATTTACCTTATATCTGAAAACTTTGCTTTAACAAAGGGTTAAAATTTCCCGATCAACTCTGACTGCAGGCACTGGTGTTGTCACAACACTTAAAATGATGGAACGGTAAGATTCCATGCATTTATTTGAATACGGCACTTCTGGTTATTTCACTTATGGCAGCAAATCGAGTGAAGATATCCGCATAGAATATTATGAAAAGAGGCTGTCTCACAAAGCAAAAGAGAGGCAGCCTCTTTTTTTATGCACGTTATCTTGGTGGTGGAGGTGGATATCCTCCTCCATGTCCACCCGGTGGCGGCGGGGGTTGTTCACCATGTCTCCCCTGGTGATGATGACGACGGTCATCGTCCCATCTGTCATAAGGTGCGCAACCGGCAAAAGTCAGAAGCAGCAGAAAAGCAAAAATCTTGTTCATGGCGATCTCCATTTTCATTAATCATCGGTTCAGAAAAACATTGTTCATAGAAAAATTGCCATTATCATTACACGAATGAAGCAAATCGGCATATTCCAGTATTGCATCGGAGGTGTTTATATGGTAAGACGAATTATTTTAAAATTTCCTGCGCCGCAAAGAAGACAATATTGATTATCTATAAGATCAACCGAGGCTTTATGAACTTATGGGTACCTCGATTTATTTGTTCCGAAGCGCTATTGCTGCGTTGTCCCGAGGTGTCGGGATCGAAATCCTCATCCCGAAAGCTTTCGGGACTCCGGTTTCTACGCTCCGTCCGCCTTGCACTCATGCTTCTCACGACAATAAATAGAGGTGCCCTTATCTGCTTGCCAAACGCATTCATATAAATAGAGTATTAACTCAAAGCATCAGCAGTCCACCGGAAACCGGTACATAACAACCTGTAAGGAACCTGCTGTGATCTGAAGCAAAAGCAAGGACAGCTCCGGCAACATCTTCGGGAAGAGCTACACGCTGCAGAGGGGTCATATTGGCTATCATGGTTTTCTGATCTTCAGGTAACCATGCGGTTGCGTCAGTGAGTGTCAAACCGGGAGCAATGACATTAACGCGGACCCCGAAAGGGCCAACCTCTTCTGCAAGGCTACGCACAAAAGCATCCAGGCCGGATTTGGCGGTACAATGGGCAATAAAACCTGGAGAGGAATGACGGGATAGTGTGCTTGAAATTGCGATGATGCATCCGGATTTTCTTTCGATCATGTTCGGAAGAACGGCCTTACAGCAGAAAAAAGTTGACTTCAGCTCTCCTGAGAGTTTTGCTTCGAACTCCGGCCATGCGAACTCTGTGAACGGTTTGACCGGAAAACCGATCGATGCGTTGCTGACAAGCGTATCAATTGCCCCAAAGTTTTTCTCTATTTCAGCAACCATTCTGTTCACTTCATTCTCATCGCGAACGTCAGCTTTCACAGCTATGGCTTTTCCGGAATTCTTTACGATTTCCTCGACAACGCTTCTTGCGGCATCTTCGCTCTGGAAATAATTTACAGCGACAGATGCCCCGTTTGCCGCAAGCAGTTTTGCTGTGGCAGCACCGATTCCTCGGCTCGCTCCGGTTACTAAAACTGTACGACCTTTCATCATCTTTAATCCCTCCTTTTTATTTGTTAAGTAATCGCAGTTAACGAAGAATGATCCCTTCTAATAAAAAAAAGCAGTTCGGGGTCTTTCAGGTTATTTTGAGACGCTGTTTAAAATGGCTTTATCACTCAGCAGATTTGATTGAAAAAGACAGGTAATTGCCGTTCGTTGAACAATTTACGTTTTTCGAAATCGACCGGTAAAAAAAAAAGAGCAGGGGCTGATCCCTGCTCTATAAAATGTTTTTTTGTTGATGAATGTCAATTTTCTACCTTTTGTCGGATTGGACCGTCCTCCACTACAGTCAAATTAAATAAGGTTGATAATTTTCATCACCATATTCAGATCGTCGAGTGCTTATCGTACTTCCAGCACTCAAAATGTTTGACGTTCATTTATTTTTTATTCTTGCGCTCCATTTTTAAAAAAAATTCAGACAAGGCATTTTTTTTATTCAGTTCATTAAAATTCTGTCACATCAGACAGAAATGCATGTTTTGAACGGAATATGGGTGTAGAATAAATGTATAAAACCGTGCAAGGGTCTTAAATCCTGAAAGCAAGACGGAATGATGATATTTACTTATCTCATCCTGGGTGCAGCATATGGTTTTGCTGCAGCGCTCCAACCAGGGCCTTTTCAAACCTACATGATCGCAGAGACGGTAAGAAACGGATGGAGACGCACGATACCGGTGATTTTTGCACCTTTGCTGAGTGACGGTCCGATTATAATAGTGGTTCTGCTGGTGTTGAGCCGGCTTCCGGCGTGGTGGTTGATATTATTACGATTTTCCGGCGGCATTTTTATTCTTTTTTTGGCTGCAGGAACCCTCAGAGCATGGACGAAATCTGATTTACAGCATGAAACGAATGCTTCGGGGTTCCATTATAATATTCTTCGCGCTGCACTGGTGAATTTCCTGAACCCTTCACCATATCTTTACTGGAGTCTCGTGACAGGTCCTTTGCTGATAAAGGGATGGCACGAATCTCCGGTGTACGGGGTTAGTTTTCTTGCAGGGTTTTATTGTATCCTGTTGCTGACTTTGGCAGGATTGTTGTCTGTTTTCGCCTGGGCTGACAGAATGGGCTCCAGGTTGCAGCGGGCTCTGTTGGGCATATCCGGTTTGATGCTTGGGGTTCTTGGTTTTTACCAGATATGGGAAGGAGCCGTGATGATGATGCATCAGCGGTGAACGGCTGACAATCGGCTTTTACTATGTTGCAGGGTTGAGATACCCGGCAAAAGAAATATATTGCTCTCTTTAAACCCGCAGAATTAATTTTATTTCCTGTAAATAAAGGAAATCCGGCATTGTTTTTTCAATGAACAGGCCGCGCGGGGCTGAATTATTTATACAAACAAGTTTTCATGAAATACAGGAAGATAGTCATACCCCTTGCACTCATTGCTGCAGCAGGAATTATCGTGCTGACAGGCATCAACACGAAATGGTTTGCGACGCTTAAACGAATGGGTGTTTCGCAGAAAAAAATCGCTGAGTTTGAGCTTATCAGTCCAGAGTCTTTCAGAATAAGCCCTGACAACAGACAGGTTGCCTTTGCTGTAAAGCAGGGGGATAAAATGTTCATCAAAACCGGCGGGGTGAAAGGGCCGCTTTTCGATTCCATTATCCAAAATACCCTCACATTCAGTCCCGACAGCAGAAGGACCGGTTATGCAGCTATGAAAAACGGAAAAGCGGTCGTTGTTGTCGATGGTGTTCAGGGACCTGAATATGACGATATCAGTTATGAAACTCCGCTTTTCAGTCCTGACAGCAAGCGGTTTTCGTATACGGCAAAAAAAGGCGGCAAATGGTTTGTCGTGACCGACGGCAATGAAAGTCCGGCCTATGACAATGTCAAGGGACTGATCTTCAGTCCCGACAGCAGGTCTTTCGCTTATCTTGCCGAGAAAGTCGGCAAATGGGTCGTGGTTCTGGATGGTAACGAAGGGGCTGAATATGAAGGAATAGGTAATCTGATCTTCAGTCCCGACAGCCGTGGGATGGCCTATGCTGCAGTAAGAAATGGCTCCGAAATTGTTGCTGTCGTCAATGGAGCGACTGGACCGGCTTATGAAAGTATCGGAAGTCTGTCCTTCAGCCCGGATGGAAAACGCGTTGCCTTCGCCGCTCAGAAAGGAGGTCGATATTTCGTGATTCTTGATGGTCGGGAAATTCCGGCGTATGACGGAGTTGGTGTGGATACGCCTGTTTTCAGCCCGGACAGCCGACGAGTTGCCTATATGGTAATGAAAGGGAACAAATGGATTCCCGTTGTTGATGGAAAGGAAGGTGCTGTATATGAGGGTTTTGGAAATCTTGGTTTCAGTCCTGACAGCAGGCACATAGCTTTTGCTGCTGCAAAAAACAATACTCAGATAGTTGTTGTCGATGGTGTTGAAAGCAAGCCTTTCGATGTAGTGGGAGCTCTCACGTTCAGTCCCGATGGTTCCCGGATCGCTTATGCCGCCAAGAAAGGAGACCGTTTTTTTGTTGTATCGGGTAAGTCTGAAGGACCTCCTTATGATGCTGTCGTTACCGGAAGAGGGGGGAAGATCGTTTTTGATTCGCCATCAAGGATACATTATCTGGCAATGATTCGTAATTCACTTTACCTCGTGGAAGATAAAGCCGGGAATTGATTGTTATTTCGCCAATCGTGAATGGAAAAACGATGCTTGATTTTGAAATCAGTATTACTGCCTGTACCCGATGCGGTGAGTGTGTTGCAGATTGTCCTGCAAGAATCATCAATATGAAAGGGGATGGGTACCCTTTTATTCCGGTTGAAAAGGAAATAAACTGCTACAAATGCCAGCATTGTTTTACTGTCTGTCCGACAGGAGCATTGTCAATTCATGGATTGAACCCGTCCGGCAGCCGTTCTCTGGAAACCGGTTATCCCGAACCTGACAAGCTCGAGCTGCTGATGAAAGGCAGGCGTTCGGTTCGCCGTTATATTGATGAAAACCTGGACCCCGCGCTTCTGCAGAAGCTGCTGGAGGTGGCATGGCATGCACCGACCGGAGTGAACTCCCGTCAGGTTCTTTTCACGGTGCTTGACAGCAGGGAGAAGGTTGCTCGCTTTCGCGAAGAAGTGATGTCCGGCCTTGCGAGGGTGGTCAGAGAAAATGCCTTGCCGAAGGGCAGGGAATTCTATGCGAATTTTTTAAAACTCTGGGAAGAAAAACAGGTCGATATTCTGTTTCGCAAAGCGCCCCATCTTCTTGTAGCATCGGCACCTGAAACAGTCGCCACTCCAGCACAGGATTGCCTTATAGCCCTGTCTTACTTTGAACTGTTCGCGCAGGCAAACGGTGTCGGCACTCTCTGGAACGGTCTTGCAAAATGGGCCATTGACGGTCTTCTGCCCGAGACCCGCAAGAGCCTTGGAATTCCGGCAAGCCATCAGATAGGATATGTCATGGTGTTCGGTAAACCTGATGTTCATTATGTCCGAACGGTTCAGCACGCTCCGGCACTGATTAACCGGTCGTTTCAGGAATAGACGTTTTTTCCCGTTCCCGATATCGATGGATATTCTGTCAGAGAATGCCGTACAGTTTCTCACATGGTATGCCAAGTTACATTCAAATCAGAACTTGCTTCGTTTCATGGCAATTTGCCATTGTCTGGTTTCAGTTACTTCATTGCTGAAAATTTACCTCAGAAATGTCTGGTATTTTAAAAAAATGCAGACTTTTCTTTTACTTTTCACTGCGTGACGTTATATTCAGTGCATTATTACGTGTAATAGAGATACAATAATGCTAAACAGAGTTAATGTCTATCTCCAGTGAATATTGATTTATGAGGCATGAAACATCATTATGAGCCATGTTCTTCCGATATTCATCGTGCCGGTTTCTATGATCAACCTTCTTTATCTGTCACGTATTTCCCTCACCCCGTTGCTTCTGACTGCTCGTTTCCATGGCCATATTCTGATTACCGATAAACTTTAAATAATAAAGAATGAAGTGATGAGTTTGTTTGTGATAATGTAAAATTACGTTATATGGTGCGGTATTATTGCCGGATTTGTTTTCATACAAGGATGCTATACGTTATAAGTACAGCGGTATAAATGTGTACAGGGAAAATAATTATTGTTACATGTTTCGGAGTTTCGGACGTAACGGGTTTGCATTCTCTGAGCTGATAAGATAGGTGGAAGAAGATATAGAGGCCTATGTAATTATTTCTGATGGCGTGAGTGTTAGCCTGTTACCGTTACTTTCCAGGTTGATGTATCCAGCAGCTATTTCATATCGGGGATAATACGTCATTTACCGGAAACCTTTATCTGTGAGTAAAGGAAGCGGAGCTTCCAGTTAAAATGGAACCGCAAAAGGTTAAAGCATCTGATAGCAACGCGCGTACAAGTGCTTACATCCAGTCAAACAATAAAATGTCCTGCATCCAGCTTTTTTGCCCGTAATAAATAATAAACATGTTTAAAGGTATTTTTCTTTTCCTTGCCGCTCTTTTGCTTGCATCCTTTCCACTGCAAGGTTTTGGGGCCGAGAGTTCATATGCAGGATTTCAAAACCTCAGTCCCGGATTCAACCAGTCCTCTTTTTCCTCCACACCATTAATTACCACTCCTCGCTCTGAACCCGCTTCGTTCAGACAGGAGGATGCAATGTACCAGAAAAACTATGTCGAGAAGCCGGCTCCGCAGACGGTATTCTATGACGATGGTGAACAATCGAAGCAGGCAAAGACGGCATTTCAGAATTATATCAATAATTCGACGGGTACAGAGCTCGAGCTATTCGGAAGGAAGGTATTTGAAAACGTTCCGTCGACCTATGCTCCTTTGAAAAATGTCCAGGTTAACCCCGATTATGTCATCGGCCCTGGAGATGCCTTGCAGATCAAGGGGTGGGGAATGGTCGATATCGATGCCGATGTGACTGTCAGCCGAAGCGGAACGATCTACCTGCCACGTGTTGGCAACATCACGGTTTCAGGGGTAAGGTACCGGGATCTGCAGGATTACCTGAAAAAAGCTATCGGCAGGTTCTATACCAATTTCGAATTATCTGTGAGCATCGCCCAGACACGGAGCGTGCAGGTTTATGTCACCGGACATGCCAAACGACCGGGAAGTTACACCTTGAGCGCAATGAGCACCATGCTTAACGCTATGTTTCTCTCCGGAGGCCCGTCAGTGACAGGTACCATGAGAAATATCAAGATAAAAAGAGGTGACGGAACCCTCATGACTTTCGATCTTTACGATATCCTGATTCATGGCGACAAATCATCAGACCTTACGCTCCGGGACGGAGACGTTATCTACATATCCCCTGTTGGCCCCCTTGTCGCATTGCTCGGAGATGTTAAAACACCGGCAATTTACGAACTGAAGCAGAAAACCTCGATTGCAGATCTTACGAACTGGGCGGGAGGTTTCGTAACCGCGGCAGACCTGAAACAGATCATTGTTGAAAAAAGGGTCGCCAACCGCTTCCAGACGGTCGCTGAACTGGAGTACGACTGGGTCGAAATTCAGGACAAACTCGCCAGGTTATCCGTTCAGCCATCCGACATTATAAGAGTTATTGCCCCAGGCGCAGTATCACTCGAAGTGCTGCCAGAACGCTCATTCGTTGTCGTTGACGGTGAAATTGGAAAATCCGGGGTTTATGAAATCAACAAAGACGAGACTCTCAGGAACCTGATAAAACGGATCGGCGGTGTTACCGAAAAAGCCTATGTATTCGGGACAAGCCTCAAGCGTGAGAGCCTCAGGAAATCACAGCAGGTGAAGATCGAACAGATGGCTGACCGTTTCGAAAAAGATCTCGAAACAAGCTCCAAACAGCGTCTCGCCGCTGCCACTGAGGCTGCTGAGATACAGATCATCCAGGGTGAACTCGAATCACAGCGACGTATTGCAAAAAAACTCCGCGAGGTCAAGGCTGAAGGTCGGATCATCCTCAATACGCTCCGCAATGCAAAAGCAACCATTGCTGATTTTCCTGAGCTGCCACTCAAGGATGGTGATGTTGTCTATATCCCTCAGCGTCCCACGACGGTCGATGTCATCGGCGCCGTATATCAGCAGAATACCTTCATCTGGGAAGAAGGCAAAGGGTTGAACTCGTACGTCAGAATGGCCGGTGGAGTCAGCCCGACCGGTGCGCGAGGAGAGGTATATACAATCCTTGCGAACGGAACGGTAGAGAGCCAGCGGCACGGCGGGGGCTGCAATATCAATCCCGGCGACGCCATCGTGGTCCCTGAAAAACTGCAACGGGGCAAAACCTTCATCCAGTATCTCAAGGACTGGACAGCCATATTCTACCAGTTTGGCCTTGGTGCGGCAGGTCTCAAAGTTTTACAATAACAGCAACAGCATTAATGAGTGCCCGATCCATGCATGAACAGTTACCGGACCAGACAGACCGGACCGACGATATAATGGATGACGAAATCAGCCTGCTCGATCTTGCCATCGTACTTGCGCGTCACAAGAAGAGCATTATTCTCATTCCATTGATATCCGGCATCTTCGCTTTTGGCCTGACGTTCGCTATTCCGGCAACTTTCACAGCCGAAACGAAAATTCTTCCCCCGCAGCAGCAGTCGAGCACAGTTGCGCTGCTTGCAAACCAGCTCGGAGCCCTCGGCGGTATGGCCGGAACGTCGCTCGGCCTGAAAAATCCTAATGATCTCTACGTCGGCATGCTGAAAAGCCGCACGGTGAGCGACAACCTCATCAGGCAGTTTCAGCTGCAGAGGGTTTACAGCAAAAAAACCTTGTTCGACACCCGCAAGAAGCTGGCAAAAGCATCCTCTGTCGTTTCCGGTAAAGACGGTATCATAACGGTCAGCGTCGAAGACCACGATCCACAGAGAGCCGCTTTTCTGGCGAATGCTTACATCACCGAACTGCAGAAACTCACTGAAGTTTTAGCTGTTACGGAGGCCTCACAGCGCAGACTTTTTTATGAAAAGCAACTGTATCAGGTACGGCAGCAGTTGAGCGACGCTGAAATCGCCATGAAGCAGACACAGGAAAAAACAGGTCTTATTCAGCTTGATGCCCAGGCAGCGGCTCTCGTGCAGTCCGTCGCCGCCCTTCGTTCGCAGATGGCCATGAAGGAGGTGCAGCTCAATGCCATGCGGACCTTCGCCACCAGTGGAAACCCCGATTATGTCAGAGTTCAGCAGGAGATTGCAGGATTGCGCTCGCAACTCTCACGGGTCGAAACCGGATCGGTTACCCCAAGCAAGGCCCCGGAAGCAGGTCTCGAATACATTCGAAAGTTGCGTGACTTGAAATACTACGAAACCCTTTACGAACTGCTTGCCAAACAGTTCGAAATGGCCAAGCTCGACGAAGCCAAAGAAAGTTCGCTGATCCAGGTGCTCGACAAGGCGATAGTACCCGAGAAGAAAAGCAAGCCGAAACGAGGGCTTATCGCTGTTCTTGTCGTATTTGCTGCCGGTTTTGGAGCAGTTCTCAGGGCATTCATTGTCGAAGGGCTCAGCAGGGCAAAAGAAGATGACGGAAATGCCGCCCGGTTTGCGATGCTCCGGCAACAGCTTAAATGGAAATAAGGCACCAGCATCCAGCCATTCTATGAAGGATGCAATAACATCACTTGAAAAAAATTTGTATTGCGAAACTGCAATGACTAAGATCACGAATTATCGATCACTGTTCATTGTCTTGAAACGGTTGCTCGATATCCTGCTGCCCAGCGTAACCCTGTTCATCTCGACTGTAGCCTACGGCGTTCCCTGGAGTGATCAGTATGCAATGCTTGGCATGCTTGGCGGGTTCATCTTTACGGTTGCAAACCAGTTTTACGGCAGTTATGATAACTGGCGATCACGCTCGGTGCAGGAAAGCATCAAAATGGCATGCAAGGCCTGGGGGGCAACGCTCACAATACTTGTCTTTCTTGTGTTTATGCTCAAACATTCCCAGAATTATTCACGCGTCGTTTTCGTACTGTGGCTCCTTTTGACTTTGATTGTCGTGCTGTTTTTCAGGTATATGTCACGGCAGATGCTTCGTTATGCATTCAAGATGGGATTGTCAACCAAAAAGGTAGCCATTGCCGGTGGCGGGGAAATGGGCAGCTATCTGATAAAGCTTTTCAGGAACAATCCCTGTTTTGGCTTTCAAATTGCCGGAGTATATGACGACGATCCTTTGTTCCTCTCAAAGAGTGTCGAAGGCATTCCTGTATGCGGTAACCTTGAACAGGCCGTTGAAGATGCTCAAAGCGGTGTGTTCGAAGAACTGTACCTCTGCCTTCCCCTCGGTGCGGAAAAAAACATGATTGCCATTCTCGATCGGTTATCCCAGACAACAACGATTGTAAAATACGTTCCCAACCTTTTCGCCTTCGACCTGCTGCATGCAAAAATGATCGACCTGAAAGGGCTTCCGGTGATCAGCCTCTACGATACACCGATGAGCTGCCCGTTGTTCAGGACGCTGAAACGATTTGAAGATATCATGATTGCATCGCTGATCCTGCTTGTTATCTGGCCTGTCATGGTCATGATCGCAATCGGCATCAAGCTCACTTCGCCAGGGCCGGTATTTTACCGGCAGAAGCGTATAGGGTGGAACGGCAAGCCTTTCGACATCTTTAAATTCCGGTCGATGCCGGTCGATCTGGAAAACAAGCGCGTTATATGGGGACATGCATGCCAAAAAACAACAACGAAATTCGGTCAGTTCATCAGGTCAACAAGTCTCGATGAATTGCCGCAATTCCTGAATGTGCTGGCCGGCGACATGTCCATTGTCGGGCCAAGACCGGAACGGGATATTTTCATTGATACAATCAGTCAGGATGTGCCTCGTTACATGCAGCGGCATATGGTTAAAGCCGGTATCACAGGATGGGCCCAGATCAATGGATATCGTGGAGATACCAGTCTGAAAAAACGTGTTGAGCACGACTTGTATTATATATCCCATTGGTCTTTTTGGTTTGATATAAAAATCATTTTCAGGACTGCATTCAAGGGTTGGAGAGCGGAAAGTGCAGTGCCTTCATTGGAGTAAAATGCAGACTCATTTTGCAGACCATTTTAAATCTGCACCACATGACGTTCATGATCAATTTCGGATTGTGTAGCGCCATTTATTGCAGGAATGGAGAATTTGTTGAGCAAGAAAAGATTGATTGAAAACACTCTTTCAATGGGTGTTTTGCAACTAGTAAACCTGGGACTTCCTTTACTATCATTACCATATCTGGCGCGAGTTCTTGGGGTAGAGCAACTTGGCAGGGTGGTTTTTGCATTTTCTATCGCCCAGATATTTATGATTCTGACTGACTATGGATTCAATCTCAGTGCATCAAAGGCAGTTTCCGTGAATAGGCATAATCCGGAAAAGGTTGCAGAGATATGGTGTAGTATAACCGTTATAAGAATGATTCTTGCGTCTGGAGGTTTGTTATGCATTGGTATTTCTGCACTTATTTTCGACCGGGCCCGTAATGAGTTTGTCTTGTTTGCTATCGCCTATATCATGGTATTTGGAAATGTGCTTCATCCTCAATGGTTGTTTCAGGGGCTCGAAAAGCTCAAGGTGATCAGCATCGTCCAGTTGGCAGCACGAGTTATTGTTTTCGTATTGATATTTTTGCTTGTTAGATCTAAAACCGACATTTATTGGGCAATATTTTTACAATCTGGTGGAGGTTTTATTGGTGGTTTTATCGCCTTACCTTTGACTATAAGTATAATTGATAAAAAAAGAATTCATTGGCCAAATAGTCAATTAATTATTTTACAATTGCAGGAAGGTTGGGATGTTTTTCTCTCGACAGCAACAATCAATATCTATACAGTAAGTAACCCTTTTTTTCTTGGTCTGTTTGTAGAGCCTGCTACCTTGGGTTACTACCATATTGCAGAAAAAATCATTCGTGCTTTTCAGGCTCTTTATGATTCTATCAGTAATACGGTATATCCTCATGTTTCTCGATTAGCAACAAACGGAATTCATGAGGTATTAGTATTTAATAAAAAGCTTTTTATTTTTATTGGTGGATTAGCATTATTATTATCAGTAGTTATTTTCTTTGTGGCACCGTTAACTATTAATAAGATTTTTGGTGATGATTATAAGTCGTCTGTTATAATCTTGAGAGTATTTTCTCTTTTGCCTATCATTTTTGTTGCATCCAATATTTTTGGTATGCAGACCATGCTTCCTTTGGGTATGGATAAAGTATATAGTAGAATATCGATGGTTACAGCACTATCTAATTTATTTATATTTATCCCTGCATCATTATTGTTCGGTATAATAGGTGCCGCATGGGCTAATGTGGTTATTGCCTTATTCGTTTCAATAATAATGGGTGTACAATTGCATCAAGTAGGTCGGAATCCAATTACTTACGATGTTAATCAAAAAATCTGATAAAGTGCCCATTTTGTAATAATAAAATATTCATGATAATTAGTTTATTATAAGTTATTTATAAAATATTACTATATATGATATCCGATGAGTTATAAAAAAAGTAAAATAAAGAGGATTTTAATTAACAATTATTATGATGGTGTTTGTGAACGCGGGGTAATTACATTTGTTAGAAATATATGCTTTTATCTTGATAAAGAGTGTATTGAATACAGAGTTTTTAGATGTCCATCTTATCTAAAAAATTCCAAAAAGCATGGTTTTTGGTTTCATTTATTTGAACAGGTATACATTCCTATTTTAGGTTTGAGGTATAATGTTGTTCTCTATCCCTATAACTCTATTTCTATATTTTCTATATTCCATCGAGGATCTTTATTAATTGTACATGATTTTATTCAAAATAGATCTAAATCGCCTGGTTATTCGAAAATAAGTGCTAAAATAGTTCGATATACTCAATTCATATATAGTATATTTCATGGAAATGTAGCATTTATCACAGACGTTGTATTAAGACAAGCTCAGTATATTGGTTTTTTTAAAAAATCAAAAAAATATTTATTACCAAATATTTTTTACGATTTTAAAAAAAAAGCTGAATCGATTGATGTACAGCAAATTGAAAACAAAATAATGCTTTGTACCGGTTTTGTGCCAACAAAGGACTTTATCGGTGCAATTAAGTTATATCAGCAATCTCAAGCACTTTTAGAATATGAGTTGATTGTACTTGGAATGGGTGAAAAGTATAGTCAGGCAATAGAAATTCTTAAAAGATACAATATATCATTAAACAAAATTAAAATTCTTAATACTGTCAGTGAACAAGAGTTAATATTTCTTTATAAGCAATCATCAATCATTTGGGTGCATTCTCTTCAAGAAGGTTTTGGTCGTAATTTGATTGAAGCTTATTATTGTAATAAAAAAGTGATTGCTTCAAAAATAACTTCATTTGTGGTTCAAGCAAAGAAAAACAAAAATATATATCTTTATCAAAACGATTCACCTTCAGAATTTAATACAGCTTTGAAAGCTTATTTAGGTTCATCGTTTATAAAATGTGATGATGTTACATGTAATTTAGTGTTTGAAAAAAATATAAAGCATTTGTTATTTTCATGATTAGATATATGAAAAATGTGTTGTAATTCATTAGAGTGCGAAAAAAAGATCCTTTTATGCATGTTTGATACACCATATCCTACGAACTATGGTGGGGTATATGATGTGATGCAAAGGGTTGATTATTTTAAAAGTGCAGGATATGGTATTGATCTAATATGTTTAGCGAGCGATAGAACCAGAATTCTAACTTTTGAAAGTATCTATATTAATTCAAATCATAATATATTTGATCGAGTATTTATACTTCCTTATAAGAATAATATTTGCTTTTTCGATAGATATCCTGTATCTGCAAAAGTTCGTGCGATGAAACCAACAGAGGAGCTAATTTCCTATGTTTCATCAGTTAAATATAATTTTGTTTTTATTGAACATTTAAAGACTACTTTGTTTTCATTATTATTAAAAAAATATATAAACACATCATTTTATCTTAGGATGCATAATAATGAAGCGGAGTATTATGCGGAGCTTTCATTAGGAACAAAAAATATATTTAAAAAATTTTTTTTCTTTTTTGAGTCTAAAAAATATATTGATTTTCAAAATAATATATTAAAAAATGGTTTATTCGATAGAATATATTTTATTTCTGAACGAGATATTGTAACTACAGGTTTAAAAAAAAATGAAATAAATAGACTGCTGCCAATATATTTTAATATGAATTTGCTGTCAACTAATAGTTTTTTTAAGTCGGAAGTCAATCATATATATAATTTAGATTTTTTATATGTTGGTAATCTAGATTCTGACGATAATGTTAAAGCGGCTGCAGAGTCGCTTTTCTTTTTAAGCAATCTTAATATGAAAGAGGATGTTTCAGTAATTATTGCAGGAAAGTGTAATAACGTAAAACGTCAAAAAGAAGTTAATAAATACTTGAAAAAAATATTCAAATTTGATTTACTTACGAATATCAGTAGTTCAGAGTTAGATAAACTTTATTCAAGAACAAAATTATTTCTTAATTTTTCGAAAAATAAAGGTGGTGTAAAAACAAAACTTATCGATGCGTTAAGTAGGAATTGTGTCTGTATAAGTAATTACAATGGCGTTAATGGGAGCGGCTTTAATGATATTGTTATTCCTGCTGAAGATAAATCTATAAATTTAATTTTAGATTTACTTCATGATTCAGAAAAATTAAATGCATATAAATCTTCGCAATTATCTTTAATTACATCTAAATCACAGGAATTAAATAGTTTGTATCAAGTTGAGTTTTGTAGATAAGGAAATAGGATGTCAGATACAGTGTCTTTACAAAAAATTTTGGGTAAAAACGTATTGCAATGCAATGGATTATTTTATAATATAATATTTTATGTGACTTTTACTTTATTATTTATTCCAAAAATTAATTTAATAGCAATTAAAGGTCAGAATGCCGGATTTAGAATAGATGATATTATATTGTTTATATGTTATTTCTTTCTTATTCCTGCTTATTATTTAAGTAAAAAAAAACCTAATTTACCAAAGAGTTATGGATATTCTACCTTTATTCTCTGGGCTTTTGTAGGGATTATTCCTGCTGCTTTGTCAGGCTATTCCCCTAATATATTGTATGGTATAAGATTTGTTGAATACACTGCTTTTCTTTTCTTTGGATACTTTCTTTCTCAGAAAAAATCGATTTATCCTGCATTAAAAATATATTTTAATCTAACGCTTGTTATAGTTTTATTACAAGCTGCAGGCATAATCGGAGGCTTTACTGTAGATGGTTATCAAAATGTAGCAGGTAGAGTTGTTGGTCTAACTGCAGGACCCTGGGAGCTTGTTTTAGTAATTAATATAATATACTTGGTTATTATAAGCTCAACAATAATTAAGACTTCTACTGTTAGCTTTATATATTATACTATAGCTGTCTTTATTATTATATTGTTAACAGGATCAAGGTCAGGAATAATAGCATTTTTGTTTTCAGTTATACCATTATTTTTTACTCGTTATGGCAATAAAAAATTAATATTAATATTTCCTGGCCTTTTAATATTATTTATGTCAGTATTTTATTTTTTTGGACAAAATTTAGTTGGTAGATTAAATGATTTAGCTGATTATGAAAACTTATCATTCTTTTTTAAGTCTTTAAATTCAGCTGAACCGATCGGAAAGTTTGATTATAATTGGTTTGATGATGTTGCTTATAATAATGATTCAGACTTAAGTTGGATAATACGTGCTACACATTGGGTTATTGCGATCACAGAATTTAAAAGTTCTATTTCAACAATTATATTTGGAACTGGCATTGGTACTTTCGGGCCTGCATTAGACGGTGGTATTGTACGTATACTTGTGGAGACAGGTGTAATTGGACTATATATTTATTTAATATTTTTAAAAAGAATTGTAAAAATCATCCCTTTCGGATTATCAGTCATCTTTGTTTATACGATAAATTTATTGTTTATAGATATTCATTTGTCATATAAATCGATGTCTTTATTTTTATTTCTTATTGGATATTATCAAAATCAAAAATATATAAAAAAGTAATCTGTTGATAGTTGGCTGTGTGTTCAGCTGTATTATATCATAGAAAATCCATAAAACTCTGATTTTTTGTTATTCAAAAAATAATTATAATAGATGGTATTAAATTATAAAGTATTTGATGCGGAATTGTTTTCCTGAAATAATTAAGAGTATTTATGCTTAGTATTACCTGTATTATTCCTACATACAATGGTAAAAACGATCTTGTTCGATTGCTCGATTCCATTAAAAAACAATCCTATACATTTGATGTTATCATCATAGACTCCAGTTCAAAAGATGGAACAAAAGATTTAGCTATGAAAAGGGTCGATAATGTAATAATTATTCCAACAAATGCATTCAACCATGGTGGAACCAGGCAACTTATGGTTGATAAAAATCCCAAGTACGACATTTATATCTATCTTACACAAGATGCTATCCTTGAAGATAAAGAGTCAATCAAGCTGATTATAGAACCTTTTGACGATCCGAAAGTTGGGGCCGTTTGTGGGAGGCAATTACCGCATCACGATGCGACACCATTGGCTCAACATGCGCGACTGTTCAATTATCCAGAAGGTGTCCAGATCAAGACGATGGAAGATGCACCTATTCTTGGCATAAAAACAGCTTTTATGTCAAACTCGTTTGCAGCTTATCGTAAAACAGCCCTCAATGCAGTAGGTGGATTTCCGGATCATGTCATCTTTGCCGAAGATATGTATGTAGCAGCAAAGATGCTGATGGCGGGCTGGAAGATTGTCTATGCCGGAAGTGCACCGTGTAGGCATTCTCACAATTATACCTTGGAGGATGAGTTCAGGCGCTATTTCGACATGGGGGTTTTTCATGCAAGGGAATCCTGGATTCGCGAGAACTTTGGGGGTACGGGCGGTGAGGGAATACGTTACGTCAAATCGGAATTGAAGTTTCTCGGGGTTAAAAGAATGCATCTGTGGCCTGGTTCACTTGTCCGCAATGCTGCCAAGTTGATCGGATACAAGTTAGGGCAGCAGGAATCCAAATTGTCTATTGGCTTAAAACGTAAGCTCGGTATGCATCGTACCTATTGGGATGGTCCTTTTGCTGTACCGGATGCTTCAAGGATAATTGGCAAAGCTGTATAGAAACAGAACATTGAAATATTTTTTAAAAAAGAACATCAGTGTTGATTTAAGAGAGAACATAAAATGACGTTCATCCAAAATAAGTTTATTCGTCTCACCTTTCTGTTCGCTTTGGTGATAATGCAATTAATGCTAATGAATAATGCCAGAGCTGCTGAAAATATAAGTACAGCATGGCTGGATTCTCTCGAAGTATCGACAGGAACGGTTGTTTCCGCACAAGATAAACAGCCCTTCTGGCTTCAGTCGAATCAGCACGGAAGGTTCGGTAAAGAGGGAAGTCTTGTTTTCACTCGTCTTCGCTTGAGCAAAAAGGACGATGAAAAAAAGAAAATGGACTGGATGTATGGCGCTGATATTACGGGTCGTACCGGCAGCAAGCCTGATGTTGCGTTAACGGAAGCATATGTAGGGGTAAGATACAAGGGTATAAAACTCTCTGTTGGCAGAAAATCGGAATTTTTCGGTTTGGCAGACACCTTGCTTACCGCAGGTCCGGAACTGTACAGCAACCAGGCACCGAACATCCCGAAAGTTACCCTTTCCACGAATGGTTTTGTCAATCTGTCAGAAGACTTTGCCATCAATGCTTACCTTGCACATGGATGGATGGGGGAAGAACAGTTCATGAAAAATGCTTACCTGCACCAGAAATATCTCTACATGCGTTATGGAACCGCAAGTAACTGTACGGGGATCAATCTCTATGCAGGGCTGCAGCACGTTGTTGTCTGGGGAGGAACAAACAGGGAAACCGGTTTCCATTATCCGTCAGGTATTGGCGATTTGTTAAAAGTATTTCTGGGAAAAGCCGGAACAGGCAATGCTTCCTCGAATGATCAGTCCTATGCGCTGGGCAATCATCTTGGCAGTATCGAATACGCCATACAGTTCAAGGGGTGCGAACGCGACTGGATACTCTATGCATCGACCCTTTTCGAAGACGGCAGCGGTCTTGTCGGCGCAGGCCTCATAAGACCGGGAGATTACCTTGCAGGTTTGTCGCTGATCAACAAGCAGCCAAAAGCAGTCTTGAAGCGCGTCAATATCGAATACCTCGATACCACGGGGAAGTCACTGAATTCAGATGGGTCCGGGAGCTATTTCAATCATGGTGAGTATTACAGTGGGTGGACTTACGAAGGTTTTGGTATCGGACATCCCTTTATCATGTTCGATCCAGGTCCGAACTACCGGTGGTTTGCACAAAACTGGCTTAAGGGAGCGAATATCGGTGTAGCACTTGAGTTCAGCAATCTTTTCAATCCCATTGTCAAAATAGCATGGATTCGTCAGATGGGTTCCATGTATGCCCAAAAACCCGCTGAAGATATGTTTGCCTTGACAATCGATAACAGCAGCAGGCTTTCCAGCAACTGGACATTACGCGAGGCGCTCTATCTCGATGTGGGAGAGTCGATAAAACCCAATCCGGCAATGCTTTTAAGTATCAGCAGATCATTTTTTTGATTTTGGCAGCCAATCGTTTGTTACCCAGCTGAAAAGCTGCATAGTTCAAAGATGAAACTATTGAACAAGTACTGATCATGCCGGATATAGTATTCTTTTTTTCATGTTTCCGGAAATGTTGAAAACAAACATCGTTTCCACGGTAAGAACCAGGAGCGACGACTCTTCTTCTATTGTCCAGGGGCTTGAATTGCATGAAAAATTGGTCATACAACTTCAGGTTTGTGTCAGAACCTGTAAGCTATGCCTGCCGAAACCACCGGATAAAATTTGAAGGCATCGATTTCACCCTTGATGTCACTGGTTTCCCGTTGCAGATTTGCCTGAAACACCGGATCGGAAGCGATTGGTCCTGAAACAGCGAGGGATACGTCAGGTCTTCCCTGGTAAGCTAATCCGATATCGAAGGAAAATGAAAAACGAGATTCCGTTGTAAATGGATTACCCCAACCTATTCCGAAATAAGGTGCGATATTATTGAATTTCGCATTTCCGCTCATTACTCCCACCTGATCAGCCGGATACACGACCCCACCAATGTCGTAACTGTCAGCCGGCTGGGTATTCCCTGTAAACTTGTTGTTATTGATAATCACACCGGAAGTGATCCTGAATCCGGAGTCGTCACGAAGCGGAAACCAGTCTATGAGTGCAGAAAAGGATCGTAGATTCAGGTCGTATTCGACGGGGTTTCCACTTTTGATGGTTGCTGCTCCGTAAGTGAAAGTATTTGCGCCGGTTCTGAAATTGAGGGAAGCTGAAATCCCGAGAGTTACTTCGGCTCCGGCACCGAGGGTGCTCGCCTTCAGTCCGCCAGCTATATCTGCCGCGTTAGCACAGTTTGTTTTGCCAAATGCAGTAAAAATAAGAAATGAACACAAAACCGCAGTTCGCTTGACGAGGTTGTGGGGCATAAGTATTTTTTTGTGTTATAAAATGACAGTAATATAGTAATGAAATCACTTCTGTCCGGTTAAAAATAATACGATTTGAGGGGGCGCATTACTCACCTTATTGACAGAGTGATTGAAATGCTCCCCGAGGGATGACTTGATTTTAAGGTTTTGCTTGATCCGTTTAAAGAACAACCCGATCTGCCTGCCAACGATATTTGTAAAAAGTTACTATAGTTGCAGGTGCCAGCGACATGTTTTTGGTTATCCAGTCAAAGGTTCATTACATTTACATTGATCCGTAAAGTTCTGATTGCAAGGGATTGTCAGGTAAATCAGCCGTTTTTTCACCATGCAGTTGAGTATCGATCATCACGCCTTCCTCGTTCGCGAAGGAGAAAAGGTCAATCTTTCGAAACGACCGACGCTTGTCGATCCCCTGTACAGATCGAAAACCCACTGCAAGGAGATGCTCACCGAACATGTCGAGCAGCTCAGCAAGTTTCAGGATGTTCATTATGCCGACAACCGCTATTCTGTGCTTCTTGTTTTTCAGGCAATGGACGCGGCGGGAAAAGACAGCATCATCAGGCATGTGATGTCCGGAGTCAATCCTCAGGGCTGCCAGGTATTCAGTTTCAAACATCCGTCAGCTGAGGAGCTTGAGCACGACTTTCTCTGGCGAAGCTACCGGTGTCTGCCCGAACGGGGACGGATCGGCATATTCAACCGTTCCTATTATGAAGAGGTGCTTATTGTCCGGGTTCATCCGGAAATACTTCAAGCTCAGCGCATACCTCTTGAGCTGACCAACGGTGGAAAAGTTTGGGAACAACGGTACAAGTCGATTGTCGAAATGGAGCACCATCTTCATCGGAACGGGACGAGGATCGTCAAGTTTTTTCTCCATCTTTCAAAGGAGGAGCAGCGGAAGCGGTTCCTGCACCGGATCGACGAGCCGTCGAAAAACTGGAAATTCAGTTCGGCGGATGTGGAGGAAAGGAAATACTGGAAAGAGTACATGGCTGCATATGAGGAATGTCTGAGCGTGACGAGCACGAAGCATGCTCCCTGGTACATTGTTCCCGCCGATGACAAGGCCAATGCCCGGTTAATTGTGTCGCAACTTATCCTGCATACCTTTTCAGAACTTTCTCTTTCGTATCCGGCAGCAAACGAACGGAGAAAAAAGGAACTTTCGGATATCCGTCAGAAACTTATGGAAGAAAAGGGAGTATGACCGATTCGAGGTTCAGTTGCATCCGCCCTTGTCTTCCATAAGCTTCAGGTAGTTTCTGCAGCCGCATTTCCAGCCTTTCTCACAGGCTTTTTTATACCACGTCAATGCCATATCGATATTGGCCGCCACACCTTTTCCTTCCTCATACATCTCGCCAAGATTGAACTGGGCTTCAGCATGGCCCAGATCAGCAGCTTTACGGTACCATATGACAGCTTCGGCGTCATTCTGATCGGTACCGATACCTATCTTGTAATAGGTGCCGACTTTGTTCTGGGCTTCCGGGTTTCCTTTTCCGGCTTCGATCATGGCGGCCTGGAACCTGCTGAGCGTCTCGCCGTTAACGGGGCCTGAAAAAAGCAGGAGAACAACTATGCAGAAAAGCGGTTTTCTGTTCATCGTTTATTCGCAGGTTGATAATTTTCAGAGCCTTACCGGAATTCCCCGCTCCCTGAGGTATTCTTTCGCCTCGCGGACCGAATGCTGCCTGAAATGGAATATCGATGCAGCGAGCGCCGCATCGGCATGACCTTCCGTAAATCCTTCATAGAGGTGCTGCAGGTTGCCGGCACCACCCGAAGCAATCACGGGAATATGGACCGATGTCGAAATTCTCGAGAGAATCACGTTATCATAACCTTCTTTTGTGCCGTCCCTGTCCATGCTGGTGAGGAGAATCTCTCCGGCCCCGAGTTCCTGGACTTTCAGTGCCCAATCGAGCGCTTCGAGAGTTGTCGGCTTTTTCCCTGAATGGGTATGAACAATATAGTCGTTGCCGATTTTTTTGACATCGATGGCAACCACCACCGCCTGGGACCCGTATTTTTCGGCAATGCGTGTTATGAGCGTCGGATCGTTCACAGCTGCGGTGTTGACCGAAACCTTGTCAGCTCCGTGCAGGAAGACATCCTTTGCTGTTTCAACCGAATTGATGCCTCCTCCCACGGTAAGGGGGATAAAAACTTCCCCGGAAACTTTCAGCACCTCTTCAAGGGTTGTTCTCCGGGATTCAAGCGAAGCTGAAATATCGAGAAAGACCAGTTCATCGGCCAGTTCATTGTTATAAAAACGGGCCTGTTCCAGAATCGAGCCGGCATCCCTCAGGCCTTCGAAATTAATTCCTTTCACAACCCGTCCGTCACGGACGTCGAGGCATGGTATGATGCGTTTTGCCAACATTACTTTTTGTGCTGATTTCTTGTAGAAAGCTGTCTTAAGAAATCAATAAAGTTTGAACTCTACAACATTATTTTAATGTATTATATTTTCATGCATCAAAATCCGGTGAAAATAAAAAGATAAAACCATGAAGTTTCCTGTTTGTGAATACGCCGAGTCAGAGGAAGGTTTCTACTCCCAATGCGCATCCTGTCCGATCGATTCCGCAGCTCCCGGTTGCGCTCTTACGGAACTTGAGGACGGTAATTACGAGTTCGAGGGAACGACACCTAATGGCGGAGTCAGGGCAGTTTTTTATTTCAGGGACAATGCTGGAAACCAGGTGCCGAAAAGGGATGCCATCCATGTCGAGATTCATGAACTTGACGATCTGGGTCATCTGATCACGATTCTCTATGGCATGGTTGACCCCGAAGGGATCATCTATCTGAAAAGATCGAGTTCCGATCAGGATCAGAATGAGGGCTAATATCCAATAATATGGGACACCTGTACCGATGACCATCAATAAACTCTATTTTGACAGCGGTGAAGAGATCCGTGATCTGACTATAGTCGGCGGAGGTCCAACCGGAATTTTCGCGGCCTTCCAGTGCGGCATGAACAATATCAGCTGCCGGATTATCGAAAGTATGCCACAGCTCGGAGGACAACTCGCCGCTCTCTATCCGGAGAAACATATTTACGATGTGGCCGGCTTCCCGGAAGTTCCAGCCGCCGGTCTGGTGGAAAGTTTATGGACACAGACTGAAAGGTACAATCCCGAAATCATTCTTGGAGAGACGGTGACGATGTACCGCAAGCTCAAGGACGGCACATTCGAGGTTACTGTAGGTTCAGGGCGGGTATTCCTTTCGAAAGCCGTACTGATAGCCGCCGGACTCGGGGCATTTTCACCCCGAAAACTGCCTCAGCTCGGCAATATAGACCATCTGGAGGGCAGTTCGGTCTTTTATGCGGTCAAGAATGTGAAAAATTTCGAGGATAAACGTGTCGTTATTGTTGGTGGTGGTGACTCCGCTCTTGACTGGGCGGTTGGTCTGCTGAAAACAGCGCAGAAAGTTACTCTTGTTCATCGCATGCACGAGTTTCAGGGTCACGGGAAAACCGCCAGGGAAGTGCTGGATGCCCGTGATAAGGGGCTTATCGATGTTTTCCTGAATACGGAAGTCGAATCGCTCGATATCGATGGAGATCAGATCAAGGCAGTAAAACTTCGCTCGAAAAACAGGTCACGGTGCTGTATAGAAGCTGACAGACTGCTTCTGCTCATAGGGTTCAAATCCAATCTCGGCCCCCTTTCCGAATGGGGTCTCGAGCTGATGGACAATGCGCTGGTCGTGGACAGCCATATGAAGACATCGGTCGATGGTCTGTATGCGGCAGGGGATATCGCCTATTATCCCGGAAAGCTGAAGATCATACAGACAGGGTTGAGCGATGCCGCAATGGCGGTCCGGCACAGCCTCACCTACATAAAACCGGGCGAAAAGATCCGCAATACGTTCAGCAGCATTAAAATGGCAAAGGAAAAGAAAGGTGTCTCTGAATAAAACTCAAAACAATCTTCAGAAACCGGATGCCTTCAAGGCATGGATGCTCGCTGTCCGTCCGAAAACACTGCCTGCAGGAGCGGTTCCGGTTATTCTCGGTTCCGCTCTCGCCGCTCACGATGGAGCCTTCCGTCTCCTTCCTTCGCTTGTCGCACTGATCTGCGCCCTTGGAATCCAGGTGGCAACGAACTTCATCAACGAGATTTATGATTTCAGGAAAGGAGCCGACACCGTCGAACGGCTCGGTCCCACCAGAACGGTCGCTGCAGGAATTATCAGCGAGAAAACCATGATAAGGGTATCGGTGACCCTGGTTTCCGTCGTTTTTCTTCTTGGGCTCTATCTCGTCTACACCGCTGGCTGGGTCATACTGCTGATCGGCCTACTTTCACTGCTTTTCGCATGGGCATATACCGGCGGACCCTATCCGATAGCATACTCAGGGCTGGGAGATATTTTCGTCTTCATTTTTTTCGGCCTCGTGGCAGTCGGGGGGACCTATTATGTTCAGGCTCAAGCCGTGAACCTGTCCGTGCTTTATGCAGCAGCGGCCCCGGGTTTTTTTTCCGTGAATATCCTTCTGGTCAACAACATCCGCGATATCGATACCGACCTTAAAGTCGGGAAGATGACCCTTCCGGCGCGTATCGGAGGAGACAGGGCAAGACGCCTTTATCTGCTGCTCACCATTGCCGCATATCTTGTTCCGGTCGTTCTCTGGCTGAAAGGCTATCCTCTGTGGATACTCCTGTCACTGCTCACTTCACCGCTCGCTTACTTTACCATAAGGGATCTCTATGCAGGCGAGGGCAGAGAGCTCAATCATGTGCTTGCAGAAACGGGCAAGCTCCTGACCCTTCACGGGCTTCTGTTCTCGGCAGGCCTTCTCTTTCATTAATCACGATTCCCTGTATGAATTCCGATATTGTTACGATCGCGCTTGTTCAAAGTTCCTGCCGCAGCACTCCTGAGGAAAATCTTGCCGAAGCATGCCTGAAAATCCGTGAAGCTGCCGCATCTGGAGCACAGATCGTCTGTCTGCAGGAGCTTTTCATGACATCCTATTTCTGCCAGACGGAGGATTACGAACCGTTCGGCTATGCCGAAACGATACCGGGACCTTCAACCGGTGTTCTGCAGTCTCTTGCACGTGAGCTGCAGGTGGCCATTGTCGCTTCCCTGTTCGAAGCAAGGGCAAGGGGGCTGTACCACAACACGGCCGCCGTGATCGATGCGGATGGCGCATATCTTGGAAAATACCGCAAGATGCACATCCCGGACGATCCCGGTTTTTATGAAAAATTTTATTTCACGCCGGGAGATCTGGGTTATAAAGTTTTCAAAACCCGCTATGCCACGATCGGCGTTCTTATCTGCTGGGACCAGTGGTATCCCGAAGCCGCGAGGCTTACAGCCCTCAAAGGTGCTGAAATCCTTTTCTATCCTACCGCGATCGGCTGGGCTGCAGGCGAACGTTCCACCGATGTCCGGCTTTCACAGCAGACGGCCTGGAAAACCATGCAGTTGAGCCATGCTGTCGCCAACGGAGTTTTTGTCGCAGCAGCCAACAGGGTCGGTAGAGAGGGGGAGCTTGAATTCTGGGGCAACAGTTTTGTCTCGGATCCTTTCGGCCAGGTTATCGCTGAAGCTGCTCATCAGAACGAGGCAGTTCTTCTTGCGGAATGCGATCGAAGCCGCATCGGGTATTACCGCTCACACTGGCCTTTTCTGCGCGATCGCCGCATCGAGACCTATGGCGACCTGCAGAAGCGATTTCTCGATGAAGCGTAAGTTTTCGACATTACCCGAAATGATTTACATTTTCCATTACATCTCGCCGATATGAATAATTACGGTATTATTGTTTTACTGACGCTGGTTATCACATTCTCCATCAAGGTCATTTCTGAACTGCTCAACGTCAAAGCCGCATCCTCCGGGCTTCCTGCAGAGTTTTCCGGTATATACGATGAAGATGCCTATCGCAAATCCCAGGAATATCTTCGGTCGACTTCCCGTTTCTCTCTTGTCACTGCCGGATTTGACCTGGCAGTGCTGCTGCTGTTATGGTTTTCAGGCGGGTTCAATGTTCTCGACCAGTATATGCGGGGATATGGTTTCAATCCTGTTGTAACCGGCATTCTTTATATCGGGATGCTTCTGCTTGCCCAGTCGGTTATCACCCTTCCGTTCAGTATATACAGGACCTTTGTGATCGAGGAGAAATTCGGGTTCAACAAGACTACCCCGGCTGTTTTTGTTTCTGATCTCCTCAAAGCCCTTTCTCTTTCCATACTGCTCGGCGGGCCGGTTCTTGCCGCCATACTCTGGTTTTTCCAGGAGGCAGGGCCGATGGCATGGCTCTGGGCATGGGCGGGCATAACGTTTTTCAGCCTCCTTCTGCAGTATGTCGCACCTGCATGGATCATGCCGCTTTTCAATAAATTCGTACCGCTTGAAGACGGGGAGCTGAAAAGCTCTATCATGCAGTATGCAAGCGAGGTGAACTTTCCCCTTACCGGAATTTTTGTCATTGACGGTTCAAAGCGTTCGTCCAAAGCGAACGCATTTTTTACGGGTTTCGGAAAACGCAAGAGGATAGCGCTTTTTGACACCCTTATCAAAAACCATCCGGTCGAGGAACTGGTGGCGGTGCTTGCCCATGAAATCGGGCATTTCAAGAAAAAGCACATCATCATCAACATGGTTCTCAGTCTGGTGAACCTTGGAGCGCTTTTTTTCCTGCTATCGGTTTTCATGAACAACCGGCAGCTTTTCGATGCTTTTTTCATGAAGGATGTTTCAGTGTATGGCAGCCTTATTTTTTTCATGCTTCTCTACACTCCCGTGGAGTTTATTCTCTCACTTTTACTGCAGATCCTTTCAAGAAAACATGAGTACGAAGCGGATTACTATGCGGTATCGACCTATTCGGGAGGCGCACAGCTTGCGGAAGCCCTGAAGAAACTGTCGCGGAACAATCTTTCAAATCTTACGCCGCATCCTCTGTATGTTTTTCTCAATTATTCGCATCCGCCCGTGATGCAGCGCATCATGCGTATCAGAGAGCATTTTACCAATTTTTCCAGGTGAAGTAAACCGGATATGACCGAACAGAGTTATTTCATGCCCGCGGAGTGGGCTTTTCACAAGGCAACCTGGCTTTCCTGGCCGCACAAGCTGGCGTCATGGCCGGGCAAATTCGAGCCTGTTCCTGCTGTATTTGCCGAAATCGCTTCCTGGTTGAGCTCTTCGGAGGAGGTGCATATCAACGTTCTCGATGAAAATATGGAGCAGCAGGCGCGTGAGCTGATTGCCGGCATGGCTCATGAACAGCTCGTGATGGAGCGCATTTTTTTCCACCGCATTCCAACCGACGATGCATGGTGCAGGGATCATGGTCCTGATTATGTTTTCAGGAGGAGCGGCAGCGAGGTCGAAAAAATCATTCTCGACTGGGAGTACAATGCCTGGGGAGGAAAATACGAGCCGTACGATGACGACAATGCGGTTCCTCAGAGAATTGCGTCGATGCAGCGGTTACCTTTTATTTCTACCGGCATGGTGCTTGAAGGTGGCGCGATCGACGTGAACGGCAACGGGCTGCTGCTGACGACCGAAGCATGCCTGCTGAACCCGAACCGCAATCCGTCGATGAGCAGGAGCGATATCGAGCGGGAGCTCGGCCGGTATCTCGGCATCAAAAAAGTTCTCTGGCTCGGTGACGGCATTGTCGGTGACGATACGGACGGGCATGTCGATGATCTGGCCCGGTTTGTCAATGAAACGACCGTCGTCATTGCTGTGGAGGACGACCCGCAGGACGATAACTACACCCTTCTGCAGGAAAATTATGCATTGCTGAAAACGTTTACGGATCTCGATGGCAAACCTCTGCGCGTATTGAAACTTCCGATGCCCGCTCCGGTCTACTATGAAAACGAGCGCCTGCCTGCAAGCTATGCGAATTTCTATATCGCCAACAGTGTCGTTCTCGTTCCGACATACAGATGCGAGCAGGACAGGAAAGCGCTCGATCTGCTTCAGGATTGTTTCCCGGACAGAAGGGTAGTCGGCATCGATTGTTCCGACCTTATCTGGGGCCTCGGTGCCATACATTGTATAACGCATGAAGAACCCGGTTTCCCGCCTCCGGATGCTCCGCTTCAGTGAAGCAGTCTGTCGATTCATAGATTATTTCTCCGGCAACAATAAGTCGCAGGTGGATATGAGATTTTTTTGTCATCCTGAACGATGCATAGTGTAGTGAAGGATCTATTTTCTGTTAAGAAAAGGATTGTGGATTCTTCGCCCGACTGCATCGGCCTCAGAATGACAATTTACGCCCAACCGGATAACTCCCTTTGATCGCCGGAGTAATAAACCAATATATCGCCCCTGTCGGGGCTGAAACCCGAATTTTATAATGCATGTTCCCCGGGGCTTACGCCCTCGGCTACCGATATGCCATCCCTTCGGGATTGAAGACGGAGAGTGGAAAGTGGAGAGTGGGTGGAAGGGGGGGGAGAAAGCACTCATTGCTCGTTGCTGTTCACTTGATTTGAGCCCCGAAGGGGCGGGATACCGGTAGCCGGATGCGTGAGCGCCGGAGAAGGGCAACGCGCCACCCAATTATATCTTCTCAACTCCGAAGGCGCGGCATGTCGGTATAGCGGGGTGACAACCTCGGGACTTCTGGACAGGAGAATATTCCTGTCATCCTGAGCGAAGCAAAGGATCTATATTCTTGTTAAAAAGAGCGTTACGGATTCTTCACTACGTTCAGAATGACAATTTGCGCCAAACCGGATTACCACCCTCAATCACCCGGGTAATAAATACCACATCTGTAAGCATCCATATCCGATAGATTAAAAAACAAATAAGTTGAAGTTATTTTGCCTGAATGATTGGCTTTGGCATGGTAATTGTAAGTATATATATGAAAATCCTCACGCCCGTGGGGATGAACAGGTGTTGGGGGACATCTGTTCACAAAAAAAGCGGCTGAAAAGCCGCTTTTTTTATTTATACACGATGTTGACTGTTCATATTGTTTCATTTTGTTGGAGCAGTTGTATCATTTTAGACACATGGTGACTCAATATGAACCAGTTTGTGTTATTCTGATGCGTCATGAATTGGCCGGATAAACATAACAAATGCGGTCGTGAGTTTTTAAAATAATACAGCATAAGAGGATAGGTCAGTTGTCATAATTTTGACGAAATATTGGCATGGTAATTGTAAGTATATATATGAAAATCCTCACGCCCGTGGGGGTGAGCAGATGTAATGGGGGACATCTGTTCGATATAAAAAAAGCGGCTGCTCAGCCGCTTTTTTTAATGTATGCATAGGAAGTTCTGTTTCTGCCGGCAGTCAGGCAAGCATTTTTTCGAGGTTCCTGCAGTTTTCCTTGACAAGGGATGCAGAATGTCTCAATGCTTCAAGTTCGGCCGGTGCAAGTTCGATTTCAAGAATCTTCTCGATACCGTTTTTTCCCAGTTTTACCGGAACGCCGCAATAGATATCGCTGATACCATACTGGCCGGTCAGATAGGCAGTACAGGGAATGATGCGCTTGCGGTCTCTTACGATCGATTCGATCATATCTACGGCAGATGCTGCAGGAGCATAGTAGGCGGAGCCGGTTTTCAGGTAGTTGACAATTTCTATACCTCCATCTCTGGTGCGCTGGACAAGGGCGTCGATTTTATCTTTCGGCATCAGCTGGCTCAACGGTATACCGCCGATATTGGTGTATTCCACGATCGGCACCATGGAGTCACCATGCCCGCCGAGAACAAGCGCATTGATATCCTGTACCGATATGTCGAGAGCTTCGGCTATAAAGCATTTGAAACGTGCGGCATCGAGAACGCCTGCCATACCGATAACGCGTTCTTTCGGCAAGCAGCTGGTTGCCTGGGCAAAATAGGTCATGACATCGAGAGGATTCGAAACCATGATGATGATGGGATTTGAAGAGTACTTCATGACCTGGGTGGTGACATCCCTGACAATAACCGTGTTTTTCATCAGGAGGTCCTCTCTGCTCATCCCCGGTTTCCTTGCGAGGCCCGCTGTGATGAGGATAATGTCTGAATCGGCGGAATCCTTGTAATCGTTTGACCCGTAGACTCTTGTGTCGAAAAGATCGACCGGTCCTGCCTCATACATGTCAAGTGCCTTGCCCTGGGGAATGCCTTCCACGATGTCGATCAGTACAACCTGGTTCGCCAACTGTTTTTCTGCGATTCGCAGAGCGGCGGAAGCACCTACGTTTCCAGCGCCGATAACGGTAATTTTCATAAGGCCTAATGATTTTATATGTGTAAAGAAAAAGTGGCAGCCGCACATGCTGCTGACACAGAAAGCTCTTTACTTAAAATAAAAAAAGCCGCCTTAACAAAAAGACGGCTTCTCTGAAATTTGATTTGGCCGATCTCATCGGTTCAGCCAGGCAGGACGTCAACCATTTTCTTGTTGTTCTGTCCGTTACGGAATGTAACGACTCCGTCTATCAGAGAGAAGATGGTGTGGTCACGGCCGATCCCGGTATTGTTGCCCGGTTTGATTACCGTGCCTCTCTGGCGGACAATGATTGTACCTGCAGCTATAGTAGAACCTCCTGCAGCTTTTACGCCGAGATATTTAGGATTACTGTCGCGACCGTTCTTGGTCGATCCGCCGCCTTTTTTATGAGCCATATCTGAAAAAAATTAACGTTTGAAATCCTTGAATCATTCAATTAAAGTGACACTACCTCGATCTGGGTCATCTGTTGGCGGTGTCCGTTTCTCGACTGGTAGCGTTTTCTGCGTTTTTTCTTGAAAACGACGACTTTGTCGTCTTTCACATGACCGAGGACTTTCGCCTGAATGCTGCTTCCGGCAGGGTTCAGGACGGTATTTTCCCCATCGATATTTGCTATGGATGCAATTTCCACGGTATCGCCAACTACAGCTTTTTGTCTGGGGACGAAAAGTTTATCCCCCTGTTTCACCAGATATTGTTTGTCAGAAATCTTGATCAGCGCCTGCATTATGCACGTATATTTTAGTGGTAAAGGTCTCTAATATAGCATTCTTTCTCTGAAGTTCAAAAAGGAGAAAAGAGTTCTTTTTACAGGAGAAAGAAACTTGTCAGGAGAACAAGGGCAAACATCGAAAGAGAAATGGTAAACAGTCGGTACCATCTGCTGTATTCGGCCGGGGAACAAGGATAGCTGAGCGGCTGGATCGCACGGATGATGTAGCCGAGCGTGAGAATGACCTGAAGAACGATCAGCCCCGATTTTACGAATACCCAGACTGTCCATCCGTGGTAGAAGCCCGCAAGCAGTAAGCCTGAAAGAATGACGCCGATAAAGGAAACATCCGCGACTTTTGTTTCCAGTTTGATATACTTCTGCAGGAGCGAGGCATACTCCTTTGCCTTTTTCGCCTCTTTACCGGCAAGTTCAGGTTCCAGTGTTTTTAGAATAAAGAGTGACGCAAGTACGGAACCGAACCATGCCGCAAAAGAAACGATATGTATCAAACGCAAGATCGAGTGGAAATCCATGTACAGGAAGTGCTTTGTAGAAAAAAAGTTCTTTTTTAAAAATAGCTCCTCATCAACTCGTTGTCAAGAGGTTTATGGTCTGTACAGCCTGTTGATACAGTCCTTTCCGTAAGTTTGTTTATTATTGCTATCTGGAGTAGCTTCTTCTTGCAAGGAGGCATTTCTTTCCTGAAAGATATAAATCACTGAAAACTCGATATGGGCAGAGAAGAGGGATTATCGCAGAAAGATCATTCTCCGATGATGCGGCAGTATCTCGAAGTCAAGGAACGATACCCGGATTACCTGCTGCTTTTCAGGGTCGGTGATTTCTACGAGACTTTTTTCGATGACGCCAGGGAAGTTTCCGCCGTTCTGAACATCGTGCTCACGAAAAGGACCGCCGACATTCCAATGGCAGGCTTTCCCCATCATGCGAGCGAAGGGTATATCGCGAAGCTTGTCAAGAGAGGGTACAAGGTGGCGGTTTGTGACCAGGTGGAAGATCCCGCTTCCGCCAAGGGGATCGTGCGCAGGGAGATCACCGATATCATCACTCCCGGGATAACCTACAGCGATAAAATCCTCGATGACCGTCACAACAACTACCTTTGCGCGGTAGCGTTTCTCAAGGAAGGAAGGAAGCTGCTTGCCGGGGTGGCTTTCATCGACGTGACGACCGCCGAATTCAATATCGCGACTGTTTCATTTGAAGAGATCCGGGATTTCGTCCTTTCGCTGCATCCTTCGGAGATCCTTGTATCGTCAGCCGAAAGGGAGCGGTTCGAACCTCTGAAAAAATCATTTCCGGCCGACATGCTCGTTACTGAGCTCGATTCCTGGATGTTCAGTGAAGAGCATACGGCAGAGGTGATCGCAAGGCAGTTCAAAACCCACACACTGAAAGGGTTCGGCATCGAGGGGAACCGTGCGGGAAAGGTTGCTGCGGGCGTCATTCTTCAGTACCTCGAAGAGACCCGCCAGAACAGGCTTCAGTATATCACCCGCATCAGGGAGGTGCAGAGCGGCGAATACATGACACTCGACCTGCAGACGAAGCGGAACCTCGAGATCATCTCTTCAATGCAGGACGGCAGTGTCAGCGGCAGCCTGCTGCAGGTGATGGACCATACCTGCAACCCGATGGGGGCGAGGCTGATCCGCCGGTGGCTGCAAAGGCCGATGCGCAGGGCGGTCGATATCCGGCAGCGGCTTGACTCTGTCGGCGAACTGAAGGAATCGAAACCGGCTCGGGAAGCCCTTCGTGAACAGTTATCGACGATCAATGACCTTGAACGCTCCCTGGCGCGTATAGCCACCTTCCGCACCATTCCGAGGGAAGTGCGGCAGCTCGGGCTTTCACTTCAGACGTTGCCTCTTCTGCAGGAGATCATCGGCGGCGCTCTCGCTTCAAGGCTCCGCCATCTCTCCGATTCACTCAGGTCACTGCCGGAACTTGCAGAGCGCATCGAATCAGCCATCGATCCGGAGTCCGGCGCTTCGACGCGGGACGGGGGATATATACGGGAAGGCTTCAATGCCGAACTCGACGAACTCCGGACCATCTCTTCGAGCGCGAAGGACCGTCTTATGCAGATTCAGCAGGAAGAACGGGCCAATACCTCTATTTCGTCGCTTAAGGTGCAGTTCAACAAGGTTTTCGGCTACTATATCGAAATCAGCAGGGCGAACCTCGACAAGGTGCCATCCTATTACGAGAAGAAGCAGACCCTTGTGAATGCGGAGCGATTTACCATTCCTGCATTGAAGGAGTACGAGGAAAAGATTCTCAACGCCGAAGAAAGAAGCCTTGCGCTCGAAGCCAGGCTTTTCCACGATCTCTGCGCCGAAATAGCTGTCCACGCTTACGATATCCAGCAGAATGCGGCTGTGATTGCCGAGATCGATGCGCTTGCATCGTTCGCGCTGTGTGCAGAGCTCTATGGTTACTGCAAGCCTGAAATCATGGAACATGAAAAACTCACGGTCACCGGAGGCCGCCATCCGGTGCTCGAAAGGATCATGAGCCCGGACGAGCCCTATGTAGCCAACGACTGCACCTTCGATGAGCGGCAGCGGATGCTGATCATCACGGGGCCGAACATGGCCGGCAAGAGCTCGTTCCTTCGCCAGACGGGGCTGATCGTGCTTCTTGCCCAGGCGGGGAGCTTCGTTCCTGCGGATAAAGCCGAGATCGGTCTTGTCGACCGGATATTCACCCGTGTCGGTGCTTCGGACAATCTCGCATCCGGAGAAAGCACCTTCCTCGTCGAGATGAACGAAGCGGCCAGCATCCTCAACAATGCCACTTCGAAAAGCCTGCTGCTGCTCGACGAGATCGGCAGGGGGACCAGCACCTTCGACGGTATGTCGATCGCATGGTCCATGAGCGAATATATCTGCCATTCCATCGGAGCGAGGACGCTCTTTGCCACGCACTACCATGAACTTGCCGAGCTCGAGACCCGTCTTGCGGGTGTGGTGAACTTCAACGCTACTGTGATTGAAACCATCGACAAGGTGATCTTCCTGCGAAAGATTGTACGGGGTGCTTCCGACAACAGTTACGGTATCGAGGTGGCGAAAATGGCGGGAATGCCTGCGGAAGTGATTACGCGGGCCAGGGAAATCCTTGCCGGTATGGAAAAGCGCGAGATTGAAATTCCGCCGGACCGGCCCTCCGGCCTGAAAAGCATGCAGATCAGCCTCTTCGAGGAGGCCGACAACCTGCTGCGCCAGGAGGTCGAAGCGATCGATATCGACAGGCTTGCACCTATCGACGCTCTCCTGGAGCTGAAAAAACTGCAGGATATTGCTCGAACAGGGGTAAAACAGAGGTGACAGGGTATATGGCGGAAAAAAAGGTATTGCTGATTTTTATTCAGGCCGACAGCGGTGTAGACGGGGCATCACATCTTGACAGCGCCAGGGTGAAGCGCACGCTTTTGAGTACGATGAAGGATGCCGCCATGAGCAATATCATCAGGCGCGCTCAGTTTGCCATCCCGCCCCTCTCCCTCATGATCCTCAGCTCCAGGAAAGTCCCGGGAGTAAACCAGGTCATCTGCGATCTCCGGTTCGACAAGCTTCCTCTCCATAAGCACTGGGACCTCGCAGGTATCAGTGTCCAGACCGGCGCAGTGAAACCCGCTTTCGAACTTGCCCGCTTCCTGCACTCGAAAGGGATCCGGGTCGTGCTGGGCGGGCCCTACGTGACGGTTTTTCCCGACCGGTGCAGGGAACACGCCGACGCTCTCGTGATCGGCGAAGCGGATGATATCTGGACTGAGGTGCAGCAGGACCTGCTTGCAGGAACCCTGAAAAAGGAGTACCGCGTTGATAACTATCCTGATCTTTCGATCGAACGCCAGGTATCGAAAAGCGCGCTCGATATCAAGAGCTATTTCACCACAAACGTGGTGCAGACCACGCGCGGGTGCCCCTACAGCTGCGATTTCTGCAATGTCCATGTGATGAACGGCCACCGGCTTCGCCACCGCAGCATCGGAAGCGTTGTGAAAGAGGTCGAGAATTTCCTGAAGGAGGACAAGCGGATCTTCTTCTTTCTCGACGATACCATCAATTCCGATGAAACCTATGCTGAAAAACTCTTCACGGAGCTGATTCCCTACGGGATAAGCTGGGTAGGCCAGGCTACCACCGCTCTCGGCGAGAAGCCGAAGCTGCTCGAAGCTTTCTCGCGGTCGGGATGCGGAGCGTTGCTGATCGGCATAGAAAGCCTGGCCGACGGAAGCAACCATGCCCATCAGAAGTTCCACAATCCGGCTGTGCGTCAGTCGGCATGCATCAGAAACATCCGGGAAGCGGGCATCTGTGTTTACGGCAGCTTCATTTACGGGCTTGACGGGGATTCGCTCGAAATGCCCGCACTGCTCGAGGAGTTCATCGAGGAGACTGGTGTCGATGTACCCGGCATCAACCTTCTCCGGCCCATTCCCGGCACCGCCGTGTTCGACCGGCTCGCCTCGGAAGGCCGGCTGATCCCCGATCCATACGACCATGATGCGTTCCGCTTTTCATGGGCGCAGGAGATGCTCTACATTCCGAAGAGCGTTCCTCTGAAGCAGTTCATTCCAAGCTACACTGACATGACAAAGCGGGTCTTCACCGTACAGAATGCCCTGAAACGGGCCATGCGTGCTCCGCAGCTGCATTCTGCCGTGCTCATGTTCAATCTTCTCTATGTCCATATGTACGGCATGGCCCGCAAGGATCTCCACCGCCAGCTCGGCGGGCTTGCATGAGGTTTTACATAGAGTTACGGTTTTTCCGCCAGCAGATAGATACGGGAGAACGTCAGGTTGACGAGGTTGTTCTCCCCAGCCTGTGATGCGAAGTCGCGTGCGATGACCTTGCGGGCATTTTCGAGGTAGTCCGGGGGAAACGGGCCGCTGTAGCACTCCTCGTTGAAGTATGCGGCAGCCGCACCGGTTTCGAACATCCCGAAGACTTTTTCAGGCGGGCAGAGCATGTTTACCTCCCTGATTTCGGATATCACCACACGGAATCCCGCCCTTTTGAAAACAACAGAGTATTCCTCTGCGGTATCGAAAAATACCCACGGTGACCGGAAATTCCGGAAGGTGCTTTGCGTGGACTCGTCATCGAGCAATGCCTCGGCGGCATGGATGAAGTTGGGACAGTACCTGTGCGTTGCCGGGGCCTGCACAGCCATCCGCCCCCCGGAACGGAGGGCCCGGCAGCAGTTGGCAATTGCCCTGTCGAGATCACGGAACCATTGCAGCGTCGAGTTGCAGAAGATCACGTCGAACTCTTCATGCATGCCGAGGCTTTCGGCATCACCGACAAGAAAAGATATACGTTCGCCGGAATAGGAAGCTGATGCCCTGGCGATCATGCCTGGAGATGGGTCGATGCCGGTGACCCTTCCTTCGGTCAGTTTTCTGATCGCTGCCGCAAGATGCCCCGGACCGCAGCCAAGATCGAGCACATCGTCCGATCTGCCAATGGGGGTCATACTGAAAAGCTGCTCGCCGGCGGATTTCTGCAGCTCAGCCGCATGCTGGTAGAATTTCGAGATATCGGTGAAATTGCTCATTTGACCGGATGTTTGAATAAGTGATATACCGACTACCAGGTACCGTTGAGAGAGAGACCGTAATAATTGGATGCGACATGCGGTTTGACGTTCCAACCCTTGTATGGGGTGGTGAAAAGCATGCTGCTGCAGATTCCTATCGCCGCACCTGCAAGTACGTCATGTGTGTAATGATTGTCCGATTCAATCCGGCTGATACCCACAAAGGTAGCGATGAGATATGCCGGTATCCCGTAATTCCATCCGTATCGTTCACGGACAAACTCTGCAGAAGCGAAGGAAACTGCTGTATGACCTGAAGGGAAAGAGTGGTCTCCGCCATTCGGTCTTTTTTCATTTATGATATATTTCAATCCATAGGTAGCACCAAAGGTGAGTGCTTCGGAAGCGGCGAACTGCAGCAACCCGGAATGGTCATCGATGGAAAGTGCATATCCTGCGGCCGCAACCGGTAATGCTACCGAAAAGAAATCTCCGGCGGTTTCATATCCATCCATTGCTTGCGCTTTCACTGTAACGGTCAGAGAAAGCAGAATAATCATGAAGAGCGCATTGGCTCTCGTCATAAAATTGTTCATGGCAGAGGGGTTGGAGTGGTAAAGTTCCATCGGAATATAATCAATTTCATAGCGGGAATTCCATGTAATTTCAAGCGAGACAGCCCATCTTCGGCTGAGTTTGACGGATGATGTTTTTGTTAAAAAAAATGTATACAGTATATTGACAATTGAAAACCGGACACCAAAATAAACAAGGCAGTCCGGTCCCTTCGTACTCACCATTCAGTTCAAATAAGAGATCAGTCAGGAGAATTTTTTCCTGGTTAAAGGTTTTTCAGTCGCTTTTACCGGTAAAGGCAGTAAGATGGCCCTCATGGTTGAAGCAAGCTTGCAGCATATCTTTCATACCGGATCAAAAACAGGAGGAGATGATGTTTGGACTGGAAATGCTCGATGTCATGATTGGTCTGGTGACGGTCTACCTCGTTTTCGGGCTGGCCTGCACCTCTGTTGTCGAAGCTGTAGCAGCTCTTCTTTCACTGCGGAGCACATTTCTCGAAACAGCGATGAATGAATTTCTTGCAGGGGATATTTCTGAAAAAAAAGCCTTTGCAGCTGCGTTTTTCGAACATCCGCTGATTCAATCGCTCAGCAGGGATAAAAGGAATGGAGAGAGGGACCTTCCTTCCTATATTCCGCCGGAAATTGTCGGCAGAGTTGTTGAGGCCCTGCTTGTAACTGACGATGAAACACTCTCACTCCCGGATGCAGTCAATGCATTGCCCGGAAAATCACAGGAGGGTGAGAAAAACCGTATCAAAGGTCTTCTACACACGCTGGTTGTCCAGGCTGATGGTGACGCTGCAGCTTTTCGAAAAGCTGTCGAGACGCATTTCAATGCGGTTATGGGCCGTACTTCAGGATGGTTCAAACGCCGGCAGCAGACTATCTCGATAGCGGTTTCGGCAGTACTTGTAATCTTTGCAAACGTTGATTCTGTCAGCCTTGTCGCTTCGCTTTCCTCAAACCCCGAAGTGAGGTCGGCAATGGTAAAAAATGCGGGGGAACTGCTCGAAAAGAGAAAAGCTGAAACAGAGAAGCTCAATAAAGATAAAACAACCTCTCCAAAATCGTTAACCGAAGCTGAAACGAAATACGAGGCAGCTCAGGCAGCATATGATACCGCCACACATTTCAGTGAATCCGCGGGTCTTTCCCTGGGCTGGAGGGGATGGTGGACAGCAAAAAAAACCTTTTCCGATTTTGTTACCAAGTTTGCCGGCCTTACCGTCAGTATTTTTGCCATTTCTCTTGGTGCGCCTTTCTGGTTCGATATCCTTCAGCGCTTCATGCAGGTGAGGACAACCGGTCCGCGCAATGAAACAGAAAGAAAAAAGAGAGAATTGCCGAAGGACTTGAATAAAAAATAAGGGAACTGCTTCTGTTTTTTTAAAGGTCATGAACCGGTCCATGCAGGTAATTTCCTTCAATACCGTTATTTTCCGTTTCAATGGGATTGTTTTTTTCCGGGAGATCGTCAGGACAAGGTAATGGGTATTATTCTGCTGGATATCGGCAATGTGATCGTTGATGTCGAGTTTAAAAAATTCTGCAGTTCGGTTTCACGGCATGGAGCAGCAGGGGCTGAAAGGCTTTTTAACCGCTATTGTGTGAGTGAAGTCAAACTGAGGTTCGACAAGGGACTTGTCGCTCCCTCAGAGTATCTTGCCATGATGGCAGGTGATCCCGAAATCCGCAGGATGCCGATAAATGAGCTCAAAACGGCCTGGCAGGATATATTTACCCTGACTGATGGCATAGAAGACGCCATTCAGCGGCTTCGCAAACGGCATGCCATCTGGATCACGAGCGACACAGATCCGCTTCATTTCACTTTCCTGCTCAATAATTTCCCGGTTCTCAAACAGGCATCTCGTTACCTGCTCTCTTATGAGCATGGATACCTCAAGCGTGAGCCCGGAGCATTCACTGAAATTCTTGGTACCGTGTTCTCCAGGCAACCGGATGAGTTTCTGCTGATCGATGACCGTGAGGATAATTGCCGGTGTGCGGAGGCTTGCGGAATACGTGCGCACCTTTTCACCGGATGGCCACGGGTGTTTGAAGAATCGGGGGATTTTTAATCGTGTTCATGATTATTGATCCATCGATCAAAAATATCAACTATCTTTTGGAACAAACGCCTTGTTCTTGTCATTCCGAGCGGAGCGAAGAATCCGGAAGTTTCTGTTTTATAAGAAGATGGATTCATCATTACGCTACGCTTCATTAACAATGACAAACCTTTTTTCAGAATCAGCGACTTATTGGTTGCCGGAGTAATAACTGCTTTACCGATGCTGTATATAAGTCCTTCCATAAAGATACCTGACCGGGAGATCCATCTGCAGACGATGCGTTCACAGGGTGCCGGCGGTCAGAATGTCAACAAGGTTGAAACCGCGGTGCATCTGCATTTCGATATCCTGGCCTCCTCTCTTCCGGATGAGGTGAAGGAAAGGCTTGTGAAGCTTAAGGACCGGCGCATCACCGCCGAAGGGATCATCGTCATCAAGGCACAGCGATTCCGATCGCAGGTGAAGAACCGTGAAGACGCACTGCACCGTTTTCAGGCCCTGATTCAGCGTTCACTGCGTGTCACGGTAAAACGGAAACCCACGAAACCGACTTCGGCATCGAAGGAAAAACGCCTTGAAAGCAAGACCGCTCATTCGGAAATCAAGAACCTGAGAAGAAAGATAACCTTGTAAGTCATGCCGGCCTGAAGTTCAGGCGCAGGATCAACGGATGTCAACATTAAAAAATATCGTGATGGCAAAGAAAATCATGCTGCTCGGCAGCGGTGAACTCGGCAGGGAATTCGTTATTGCCGTAAAACGCCTTGGTCAATATGTGGTTGCCGTCGACAGCTACAACGATGCGCCGGCACAGCAGGTTGCCGATGATCGTGAAGTGATCAATATGCTCGATGGAGAAGCGCTCGATGCAATCGTGGCGAAACACCGGCCCGATGTGATTGTGCCTGAAATCGAGGCGATCCGTACCGAACGCTTTTATGACTATGAAAAGCAGGGGATACAGGTTGTCCCTTCAGCCCGGGCCGCGAATTTCACCATGAACCGCAGGGCAATCCGCGACCTGGCATCGAAGGAACTTGGTCTTCGCACCGCAAGGTATCGTTATGCCTCTTCACTTGAAGAGCTCATGTCAGCTGCCGGTGAACTTGGATTGCCCTGTGTGGTCAAACCCCTGATGAGCTCGTCGGGCAAGGGCCAGTCCGTGATCAGAACGGAAGCCGAAATCGAAAAAGCCTGGAGTTATTCCCAGAGCGGCAAGCGGGGCGATATAGCGGAAGTGATCGTGGAATCGTTCGTGAAATTTCATACCGAAATCACATTGCTTACCGTTACACAGAAAAATGGCGTGACGCTTTTCTGCCCTCCAATCGGTCATCGCCAGGAACGCGGCGACTATCAGGAAAGCTGGCAACCATGCATTATCAGCGATACAGATCTGAAAGAGGCACAGGAAATAGCTGATAAAGTCACCCGTTCACTCAGAGGGGCAGGTATCTGGGGTGTAGAATTTTTTCTTGCTGATGAAGGGATATATTTTTCAGAACTCTCTCCACGCCCACACGATACCGGCATGGTAACGCTTGCCGGGACGCAGAACCTGAACGAGTTCGAACTCCATGCCCGAGCCGTACTTGGCCTTCCCATTCCTGAAATCGAGCTCCTGAAAGCAGGGGCAAGTGCTGTTGTCCTTGCCGCGAAAGAGGGAAGGACCCCTGTTTATATTGGAGTGGAAGATGCTCTGGCAGAACCTCGCACTGACCTTCGCATATTCGGCAAACCGACGACGCGTCCTTACCGACGAATGGCTGTGGCACTTGCTTTTGGAGAACCGGACAGCGATGTCGGTGACCTTAAAGCAAAAGCAATTGCAAATGCGAACAAGGTGAAAGTAGAGAGTGAATAGGCTTTGCTATGAAAAGGAGAGAATTTCCTCTTCGAGGAGCTGCTGGTTGTAAAGTTCGGCATAGAGACGCTGCTGCTTCAACAGCTCTTCATGGGTTCCGCTTTCTGCAATGGCGCCATCCTTAAGAACGATGATGCGGTCGCAATTTTTAACCGTTGAAATCCTGTGGCTGATCAGGATGATCGTCGTTTCGGGAAGTTTCTGAAGCAGCGCTTCGAAAATCCTGGCTTCCGTGCCGGTATCGACGGCCGAAAGCGCATCATCGAGCACAAGCAGTCCCGGTTTCCATGCGATGGCCCTTGATATGCATGCCCGCTGTTTCTGGCCGCCGGAAAGATTGATGCCTTTTTCTCCGAGCATGGTTTTGAACCCGTCAGGGAAATCGATGATATCGTCATGAAGCATGGCGATCCTGCTTGCCTCGATCACCTCGTTCAGATCGTCGTTACGGCTTCCCCAGTTGATGTTGTTTTCAATGGTATCGGAAAAAAGGAAATTGACCTGGGGAACAAACCCGATCTGTTCTCTGAGAGTATCCAGTGGCAGGAATCTGGTGTCGATCCCGTCAAGCAGGACCGATCCGGCGACGGGGTCGTAGAGACGGGGTATAAGGTTAACCAGCGTCGTTTTGCCAGAACCGGTGGCGCCGACGATTGCTACTTTGGAACCGGAGGCTATATCGAGCGAGATATGCCTGAGGACTGGATGGTTTTCCTGGCCGGGATAATGAAAACTCACGTCGCGGAAAGAAAGCGCTCCCTGCAAGGTTTTGAACGTTGGCGAAATACCTTCATCTGCGGTGATGTCCGGTTTTGTATTGAAAATTTCATTGAGCCGTACCTGAGCTGAAGAAGCCCTCTGGATAATGCTGGTGACCCATCCGATTGAAACGATCGGCCAAGTCAGCATGGATACATAAACGATAAACTGTGCGATCCCGCCGATGGTCATGCTGCCATCGATGACGCTCAGGCCACCGACCCATACAACAGGGAGGAGCGAGAATGCAGTGAGGGCGGTAAGAAAAGCATAGAACAGCGCCTCGAGTTTTGCGAGAGAGAGGTTTTTCCCGTAATAATCCCTGTTAAGATCTTCGAAACGTCTTATTTCGAACGGTTCCCTGATATAGCTTTTTACGATCCGTATGCCGGAAAGGTTCTCCTGTACCAGATTGGTTATGGCAGCATAGCTCTCCTGGATGCTTTTCGTTCGCTTCTGCATGTTGCTGCCGATTATGTAGACCGAATAGCTCAGGACAGGGGCTGGGAGAAGCGCAAAAAAGGTTAGTTTCGGAGAGAGTGCGATCATGGCGATCAGGGCAAAAAGGAGCCTGAAAAAAGTATTGCATGAATACATGATACCTGGACCGAGGAATTCCCTGATGGCATTGAGATCGTTGGTGCCTCTTGATATGAGCTCACCTGTCGTTGTTTTATTGTAGAATGTTCTCGACAGTTTCTGCAGATGACGGTAGTAGTCATTTTTCAGATCATACTCGATAAGCCGGGAGGTGACGATAATTTTCTGGCGCACGAGAAACAGAAAAAAACCGCTCAGGATTGCATAAAGCACATAGAAACCGACAGCAGCTGCAACAGTACCGATTTTGAACGGCCTGTTCATTGTATCAATGGCTATTCCTATGTATTTTGGACCGATAATGGCGAAAAAATTCGTCAAGACGATGAATACGAAGCCTGTCAGGAATTTCATCTTGTACCTGAGCAGGTAGGGTTTCAGACTGAGCAGGTTTTTCATCCGCCATAAGTTTTTGAAGTGACGGTAGTAATGTATAATAAGAATATCGAAATCTAAACTTTACCGGTCATATCCCTTTATGGCGTTTGAATCGAGCAAAAACTATTACACGATCAGCGAGGTCAGCAAAATTGCCGGAGTTCCTTCTTACCTTCTCAGGTACTGGGAAAGCTTTTTCAATGAACTCGCCCCGGCAAGGGACACGAGAGGGAACAGGCGGTATACCAACCGTGATATTGCCATGGTACTCAATATCAAGGAACTGGTCCATGAAAAGGGGTACAAGCTTGGCAAGGCCAGCGAAATCGTGAAAGGGATCATCCGCGACAGCGAAGAGGATCATAAAATCACTGAAATACTGAAACTTCAGAAGAAGATCGGCCAGGAAAAGAAAAAGCATGATGTCGTCGATGAACGGCGAATGCTGCTGCTCCAGGAAATCAAGGAGGAGATCGAAGATATTCTACAGCTGCTCGGATAAACCGGAGCTATGGGAAAGGACAAAAAAGGAAAACCGGCACGAGGCCGGTTTTCCTTTTTGATGACTGACTGACTGTTACTGAGCATAAAGAACTTCGAACTGTCCGGTGCCGCCCTTGCAGACGTGCTCGACCCAACGTGCATAAGCGCCGCCGCTCCAGCGATATTCCTCGAGGTTCTGTGAACGGAACTGAGGAGCAGCGTAGCGGACTTTGTATCCTTTTGGAAGAACGATCTTGAGCTGGGTATCGACGGTGAAGTCGTTGAATTTTCCAACCATGCCGTGGTGGACCAGCGGAATGAGCGGGTGGTTCAGGATCCTGCGGAGACCGCCGCCTGCATCGACTGATACGCCCGGGAATTCGCCGTCAACCTTGACTTCGATGCCCTGTGAATCGGAACGGAAACCAGCTTCTACCGATGCCGGTTTGTTGAGCTTGTCTGACGGGAAGAGTTCCGACCAGCGGGCAATGGAATCAACGATACCGGAACCACCATGCGAGAAACGCCATCTTGTAACACCGACCGGTCCTTTTTCACCGCTCTGGGTGCCGATGCTGTTGACTTCGATCTTGGAGATTCTCTGACCGCCTTCGTTCAGTGCGGTGAAGGCAGGTCCGATAAACCAGAACTCGCGGATCCAGTCGTTGAATGAGCCGGTTGACTGGAGGGCTTTCAGGGTGCCTTCCCATGTGTCGATGACATCGTTGTTGTCGAGAGGCACTTTCATGATGATGTCATGGAACTGACGGCCCTGCATGTAGATCGGGTTGGGAACGTTTCTGCGGACAGCGTCGGAACGATAGTAGAAGAGATTGACGACGGAACCTTCGAAGGAGAACGCATGAGAGAAATCACCGACGGAAACAGTTCCTTCGCCGACACAGATTCTTCTCTCTTTGGTTTCATTGGCTATGTCAGCTTCCACAACCAGCTTGTTTTTTGTGCTGTCGACGATTGACTCAATAACAGCAGAAAACCTTACGAAACCTTTTGCAGGATCCAGAGGTTTTACATTGATTTTGACGTTGCAGTCTGCGGGCAGAAGGGGCAGGGCAGGAGGCACGTTCACTTTCGCGCGGCCTTTAATTTTTCCCCATGAGCTCGCGCCGCCTTCAAGGATTATTTCATAATCCGAGTGTGCGGTGGTGGTGTCTTTTGTGCCGAAAAGAGCCATAGTCAGTTCTCCTTTTTCTGGTGGCGTTGAAATTGGATATTATCAGGAAGTCTTTGCTCGTTTATTCCTGTTAAATAACAGCTTGAAACAAATTTAAAGAATAAAAATCAATAATTAAAGTAAAATATATTCCTGAGGGTGTTCACATCATTTTAAATAACGTATACTTGCATCACTATAAGGAACAGGGTCAATAATTTCTATTTCTTTTTTATTCAAGCGGATAAATTCTTGTTGTCAAGATGATCTCTTTTTTGCGGAGTGCAGCCATGGGAAACGGATCACGTTATTACGGACCTCTTTTGAGCGGTGTGCTTCTCGGTATTTCATTCCCGACTTATCCTTTCGTACGCCTCGAGATTCTTGCATGGATCGCGCTCGTGCCCCTGCTGATTTCTCTCAGGACTGTCGAAAAAGCTGGTGACCTTTTCCGGCGGGTTTATCTCTGTATGGTTGTTTTCTGCATTATCTCTCTCTGGTGGGTATCACTTGCCACCCTGCCCGGGGGTATTCTCACGATTCTCATTCAGTCATTTTTTCTGACAATCCCTCTGATTGTCTTTTTTGCTTTTAAAAAAATGGCAGGTTACTTTTTTGCACTGGTTTCTCTTCCTTTTCTATGGGTTGCCTGGGAGTGGGCCTATATGCAGCAGGACCTCTCCCTTGGATGGTTAACCCTCGGGAATTCACAGGCCAACCTCAATCTCATGATCCAGTATGCCGACATAACCGGTGTATGGGGGGTCAGTTTCTGGCTTCTCTTGTTCAATGTGCTTTCCGTTCTTGCCATAACGGGTGAAAGTAAGGAAAGGGTACGCTTTCTTGCAGCCATGTCGGTAATGGTTGTCCTCCCTCTGCTATACGCCGCGATGGTTTTTCAAACCGATGCGGTCGCGTCAGGTGAAGAGAGGCATATGAGGGTAACCCTGGTCCAGCCGAATATCGATCCGTATAAGAAATGGGAGAGGTATAACAGTACCGATATCATGGAGCGGTATTACCGGATAACCGATAGAGCTGTTCGCGAAAACCGCCCTGAACTTGTGATCTGGCCTGAAACCGCGATTCCGTTTTACATTCTCGATTCCACTTACGAAAACGATCTGAAATCATTGCACGGCTTCCTGCGCAAATGGGATACAGCCCTGCTTTCGGGTTTTTCGGATGTGCTCTATTATCCGTCAGGGAGTCATCGTGACCCCGACAACCCTATTGCGGCGGGCGGTTTGAGAAACGGTTCATTCGAAACGTTCAATGCGTCGATGCTGCTTCTGCCCGGCAGGAATGACCCCCAGGTATACCACAAGATGCGCCTTGTCCCGTTTGCTGAACGTGTTCCCTATGTAGACTATCTGCCCTGGCTCGAGAAGCTCAATTTCTCCCTTGCAGGCCTGAAAAGCTGGGGCAAGGGGACCGATACCACGATCATGCAGCTTGAGTCACCGCGGTACGGGAAGGTGCTCACCGCGGATGTCATTTGCTATGAATCAATATTTCCCGGTCTTGTTTCGGAATTCGTCCTGAAAGGCGCCCGGTTCCTCACACTTGTTACGAACGATGGCTGGTATTCCACTTCTTACGGTCCTTATCAGCACCTTGCGATAGGACGGATGCGCTGTATAGAAAACCGGAGGGCACTTGCCCGGTGTGCCAATACCGGACTTACGGAATTCATCGACAAATTCGGGCGAACGATTTCCTCAATGCCCTGGTGGCAGGAAGGCACCCTCACCGCAGAGGTTCCTCTCGAGAGCCGTATGAGCTTTTATACGCTTCATCCGGATCTCTTTCCGAAAATTCTTGTTGTGATTTGCCTGCTTCTTCTTGCTGCAGCTTTGACCGGCCGTTTCAGAAAAACATGATGGCAAAGGCTACAATCCGTAGGCCTTGATTTTCCTGTAGAGCGTTCTTTCCGTTATGCCAAGGAGCCGCGCGGCTTTTCTTTTATTGCCCTGGCAGGATTCGATAGCTTCGGAAATCGTTTTCTTTTCCACATCGTCAAGGGTGTGCATGACGGCGCTTTCCTTTTCATGAACACTTCCGAACTGTTCGGGTTCGACAGGTTCTCTCCGGGAATACGATAATTCCGCAGCTTCGGGAAGAAGCAGAGGGGGCTGCGACCGGGTATGCAGGAGGTGCTGGAGCATCTGGCGGATTTCGCTCACCTCCTGCCGAAGCTGCAGAATATTGCTGTAAATCACATGCATTTCATGCTTTTCCGATTTTGACGGATCATGGACCAGGCTTTTATACCTGTTTCGCTGTACGAGATGTTTTTCGAGGATCTCGGGGGTGATATAATTTCCCTTTTCAAGTACAAGCAGCGACTCGATGAGATTTTTCAGCTCCCGGACATTTCCCGGCCATGGGTAGCGCATCAGTATCTCGGTGGCTTCAGGGCTGAACCCCTCAAACACGATGCTGTGCTTGCGTTCAGACTCATGGACGAAATTTTCGGTGAGCATCAGAATGTCACGGCCTCGTTCCCTGAGCGGTGGAATCTGCAGTTCGACGCTTCGCAAGCGGTAGAAAAGGTCCTCCCTGAAATTTTTTTCCGCAACGGCCTGGTACATATTCTTGTTTGTTGCGGCAATGATCCGTGCATCTGAATAGATCATTTCAGATGATCCGACCCGCTGGAATTCTCCGGTTTCAATAACCCTGAGAAATTTCACCTGGGTTTCGAGAGGCATTTCACCGATCTCGTCGAGGAAGATCGTTCCCCTGTCGGCGCTTTCGAAATATCCTTTCCTGCTTTGCACCGCACCGGTAAATGCACCTTTTTCATGGCCGAAAAGTTCCGATTCAAGAATTCCTGACGGTATTGCTCCGCAATTGACCGGTATGAAGCTCTTGTCGGCGCGTTTGCTGTGAGCATGGATGAAGCGGGCGAGGACTTCCTTGCCGGACCCCGTTTCTCCGATGATAAGGACCGGGATATCGGTTTCTGCGACCTGGAGGGCAAGCTGCTTGAGCTGTGTGATCAGTGGCGACTGGCCGATGATGGTGACATTGCGTCTCATACATGCTCCTGCCTTTCTCTGTGGCGGATGGGATTGTTACCTGACCGGAACGACAATTGCATCGAAAGGCAGTTTTCGTGCCTCATCTGCAGCTTCCTCGCTTGTAGTAAAGGTGTTTGAAAGGCGGACTTTATAAACTGCGCTCTGCTGGATGATTTCAGCTTTTTCATAGAATGATATTTTTTTTGCAAGTGTTTCGGCATTTTTGGCACTGCCGAAGCTGCCGAACTGCAAGGTGAACGCTCCATTATTTTTCGTCTTGTTTTCCTTTCTCATATTTGATGCCGGCGGGTCAACTGTTTGCGTGCGGTTGGCAACCTTCTCTGTAGTCGTGTCCATTCTGACCGGGGTTTTCACATTCGCATTTCCGGAAGAGACCTGGACTGAACCGGGAACTTGCGGAGCTGGAGCGCTGCTGTTGAGTACAAGATTGTAAGCGGCTATCCTTGACGTGCTGATGCGGTCAAGTTCCGGGTCGGGATAATCCTTCAGCTGCTTGTTATACAGAGCGACCGCTTTCGGGGCGTCCTCCGAAAGAAGGGCCTCGATAATTGTTTTTTCCGCCGGCCGTGTGACTTTTTGACGGATATTTTCTAATAAATAAACTTTATCTTCATCGACACATTTCAGGATGAACGGTGCATTGGAGACTTCACTGGCGGCTTTGACTGAAGATGAGCCGGCAAAAAAGACAGACATCGCCAGGCCGAGAACGGCAGAAATGTAAAGAAGGATTGAACGCGTCTGATGTGAAATCATCGTTGTGCGGTTAATTCATATATGGTGTTTCCATGCGGCTTTTCTTCATTGAATATGCCAAATATTTCTCTATAAAATCAATTGCATTCCATGCCGCCACTATCCGTAAAAGCTTTCGCGAAAATCAACATCGGCCTTCTCATCACCGGGAAGCGTGATGATGGTTATCATACCCTCGAGACTGTTTTTGCTCCGATCAACTGGTACGATGTGCTGGAATTTTCCGATTCGGATGACATTTCGATGAGCTGTTCCAACGCGTCTCTTCCTGTCGATGACAGCAACCTGTGCATCAGGGCGGCGAAATCCCTGAAAACGTTTTCAGGCAGTACGAAAGGAGTTACCATGCGTCTTCATAAACAGGTTCCTTTCGGTGCAGGGCTCGGGGGCGGAAGCAGCGACGCAGCAACGGTGCTCCGGATCCTGAACGGGCTATGGCGGATCGATGCCTCTCCAGCCGAGTTGCATGCTCTGGCGGTTTCCCTGGGGGCAGATGTGCCGTATTTTCTCGAAATGAAAGCGCTTGCGTTTGCAAAGGGTATCGGGGACGAGCTTGAAGACCTCGGGTTCACCCTGCCTTATCACATCGTTACGGTTTTTCCGGAAGAACATATTGCGACGGTCTGGGCATACAGGAATTTTTACAGGCGCTTCGACCGCCAGGTTCCCGATCTCAGGATGCTTCTGCGTGAGCTCTGCTTCAACGGCAAAGAGGAGTTTTTTCCGGCATTTGAAAATGACTTCGAAGCGGCGGTCTTCGATCATTTTCCTGCCGTTCGGGAGGTGAAAACCGCTCTGCTCGAAACCGGAAGCGTTTTTGCTTCTCTTTCAGGCAGCGGGTCCGCAGTTTTCGGACTTTTCGAACAGGAAGCGGATGCGCTCGAAGCTGTGAAGTGCTTTTCGACAAAGTACCGGACATGCCTGACCCCGAAAGGCTTTTCCATGGAGCAGGAATGAACTGCACATGCTGTCGGTAGCTTGAAATTACAGGAGCCTGCAGGTCGAACGGTCTGCAGGCTCGGGGAAGGTTTCGCTTTTTTCAGTTTTTCAGTCGTGAAAGGAGTACGTTCCGGATTTGACGGGAACACCACGGCAATGCCGGCGGATTCTTATTTATTGCGTTAAAATCTCCATGACCCGTTCCAGTTTCAAGCGGATTTCATCTGCTATCCCGTCGATTTCCTCATTTTCAGCGAGCGGAAGAATGGCCGTTGTATCCATTAAATCGATATGAACTACTCCCTCAGCATCTTCCCTGATCACGATATTGCAGGGCAGCAGGATCCCGATGGATGGATCGGCTTCGATCGCGCGTTTGGCAAAAGGCGGTTTGCAGGCGCCAATGATGCGGTATGGCGGCATATCATGGTTGATCTTGTTTTTCAATGTTTCTGAGACATTAATTTCCATGACGATGCCGAATCCTTCCGCCTGCAGAGTCTTTGTGAGTTGTTCGTAAGCTGCGGCAAAAGGCATCGGAACGGCTTTGCCGAAACCATATTTTTTTATCATATCTCTACTCCCGATGAACTGTTGTAAGAATTTCAAAGAAACTGAAGTTTCAACGGCTTCTGATCGCCTTGTTGTAGTCTGCGAGGAATGCGTCCCAGCCGGTTTTTTTGCTGAATTCAAGCTTCGGGTACAAAGGAGAAACGGTAGTCAGCGGAAAATAGATCGCCACGCCGTTGGAATTCTTCATGGATTTGTTCCGGTAGCCCTGTTTCAGCACATAACCGTTCTGCACTTCGGTGATCACATTCTGGCAGGCTTTCTTTATGGTTTCGCTGACACCGCCTTTTGCAAGCAGCGAGCAGAAATCGACCAGGTCGATATTGTCTGTTACATCAAAAGATTGAACCTTGTTGCGAACGCTCTGTATTGCCTGCTGGAGAGTGACATCGCCGAGGTTCGATCTGAGGGCAGACGCAAGTCCGGCAACTGCATTGGAGAGAGAGTCCGCTTTTGAAAGGTCGCAGGACGCCATGGTCACCGCTTCCTTGTCGGGGTACGAAGCAATATATTTGTCAACGATCAGATTGCTGAGGTCTTTCGGGCTCATTCCCGGATTTTTCGCAAGAGCGGCAAGAATGGTATTGTACGGCCAGCCGCTTCCCGGTTCCGTCTGTTCCGATCCGACGGTGTACTCCGTGCTGTCGGAAATCTGGTACCCTACCTCTGCCATGCTCATAAGGCAGGCATCCATACCGAGAATGTCAAGCTTCCGTCCGAGTTTTTTCGCAGTATCGGCAAGCACTTTCTTCATCTCCTGGTTGTCGAGAAAGTCCTTGGCATTGTCGTCGAGCAGGATCGCACGGTATTCCTGATTGTTGATCGCCTTCTGCATTATCTTGCGCTGGGGTGACCTGAAAAACGAGTGGCGGGTCGGCCTGCTGGCAAGGCGCCGCAGACTGCGGTATCGCTCATCGGCATAGATATCAGTGTCGTCCCATCCCTGTCCATGGTTCCAGAGCACCAGCAGATACCTTTCCGCAGGGTATTTTTCGATGCCCCACTGGATGAAATCAAGAAGGCTTGCCGGGTCTCCGGTATTGACAGCGCCGAGAGAAGCGACAGCGTCACCGGTCACGATTCCACCCTTGCGCAGGTAGTATCTCCTCGCGACATGTCCGGCGGCCCGGTCAAACTGCGCAATGATATTGAGATCGTCGGTCGATCCCACCTTTTTCATTTCACGCAGATCAAGAGAACCTTCCGGATCGAGATTGTTGTCGCCCGCCATATAAACCATTACCGTCCATGATTTTTTTCCTGCAGTCTTTTTCATCGTAAGCCTCCCTGGCAGTGTTAGGTTATGGTAAATCTTCCTTGTTTGTACTGGATTAGTGACAAAGCGTGATTCCGGCTTTAGATGCCGGTTTCCAGCGGTTTTCGATCTTATGACAGTCGTTGCCGTGTGATGATATCGTTCAGTTCGGCACTGATCAGTCTGAGGTCTTCATCGAGAAAATGAGATGAGTGCAGACGGGATCGTTTGATATCGGCAAAATCGATCAGCGTGTCCATGACATGCTTTTCGAAAAGAGGGGAGGCGCAGACTACGTTCCCTTCAGGTCCTGTAAGCGATGAATTTCCCCAGTAGGTGAAACTGTCCTCGTTACCGACACGGTTTACACAGGCCACATAACTGCTGAACAGGAATGCGTAGGTTGATGCGATGGTCTGCCACTGGTTGACGATAGCCGGTGTGCCGCTGCCCGGCGAAAGCCTGAGGGGGCTTGACATGAGCACGAAAAGCAGTTGTGCGCCCTGATGTGCCAGAAGATAGGGTACCGAAACATGCCAGAAATCTTCGCAGATAGCTACTCCGATCCTGCCGAGCCTTCGCGAGTTCAGCGCCTCGATATGCTGTCCGGCAGAAAAATATCTCAGTTCCTCGAACATGCCGTAGGTTGGCAGATAAATTTTGCGGTGGATGCTTTTTCCTGCACCGTCTTCGAACATGAAAGCCGAGTTGTATACACCGTAATCCTCGCTCAGTTCGATACCGCCGCAGATGATGGTGATTTTTCCGCTCAGTTCGCGAAGCGGATTCAGCCGGACGTCATCGATATGCATGGCGATATCCTGAGCGGCATCCTGCACGTTGTAGCCGGAGAGGGACAGTTCGGGGAAAACGATGGCATCGGCTCCGTCCCGTATGGCCTCTTCGGCAAGAATGCAGTGCTGTTCAAGGTTCTCGCCGAAGTTGGCAAGTGTGCAGTCGATCTGGGCAATACGCAGTTTCGCTTTCAGCATTGACGCTCAGGGTTGATGGTATGGGTAAAACAGATAAAAGGTAAATGAAAGCAGGGCGAGAATCCACATCCCGAGACGTACTTCGCTGATCCTGCCGGTAAAGAGCTTCAGCAAAACGTAAGCGATGAAACCTGCGGTAATGCCGACTCCGATATTGAACGTGAAAATCATGAGAACGATCGTGAGGAATGCCGGAAGCAGCTCGCTGTAATCGCTGAAATTGAATTTTGTCGCCGAATGCATCATGAACATGCCCACGACAACGAGAGCGGGGCCGTACGCATAAGGTGGAACGATGGTGAGTATCGGTGAAAAGAACAGAGCGAACGCGAACAGTACGGCGACAACAAGCGCGGTGAACCCTGTTTTTCCACCCTGTTCGATACCGGCGGCCGATTCGATATAAACTCCTGCGGTGGTTGTGCCGAACAGTGCTGCGGCAATTGTAGACAAGGCATCGACCAGCATGGGTTTTTCGATTTCAGGCAGGTTGTCCTCCTCGTCGAGCAGGTTGGCCCTTGAAGACAATCCGAAAAGGGTTCCCATGGTGTCGACGAAATCCATGATCAGTACGCTCGTGATGACGCCGGCGAATCCCCAGGTCAATGCGCCGTTCACATCTATTTTCATGAAGATCGGTTCTATTGAGGGAGGCATGCTGAACACGGTCGGCGGCAAGGGGATGAGTCCGGTGAGCAGGAATGCCGCGGTCGTGACTGCCATGCCGGCAAGAATTGCCCCCGTTACCTTCTGAATGAGCAGCACCGCGGTGATGAGCAGTCCCAGAAGGCTTATGAGCACCGGCAGTTTCGCAATGTTGGCAAGCTGGACCGGAGCGCCGGGGACGCCGAGGCTTATGATGCCCATGTCATTCAGGCCGAGGAACGCGAGGAAAAGACCGATACCGACGGAAAAACTGTGTTTCAGCGAACCGGGAATTGCTTTTGCAAGCCATTGGCGAAGCCCACCGAGCGTGATCAGCGTGAAAAGAACGCCGCTGATGAATATCGCAGCCATTGCGGTCTGCCATGAGTATCCCAGTGTTTTTACGACTGTATAGGCTATAAACGCGTTTTCGCCCATGTAGGGTGCGACGGCGAAAGGACGTTTTGCGTAAATTCCCATGAGCAGCGTTCCGAATATCGAGGTCAGGATTGTCGCCGTCATCGATGCGCCTTTCGGGATTCCGGCTGCTTCAAGAATAGCCGGATTGACGATAATGATGTACGAAAGCGTGAAGAAAGTCGTGATACCTGCCAGTATTTCCTGCCGGTAGGTCGTGCGATGCTCCTGAAAATTGAAATAGGATTGCATGATCTCGAGGGTGAAGGTTTTCACAGGCTGTAAAAAGATACATATAAAGAACGAAAACCGTAAGGTGCGCTCCGGTCTTTCTTCTTTACTTCAGTTCTCTTCGAGACAGAACAGGTAATTTATTTGTATTTTCAAATATGGTAAAAATCCTGAAACAAGGGAAACGGTTCGGCAATTTTAAAGAAATCCGGAAACTCCTATGACAAAAAGAGATTTGAAAAAAGAGCTGCGATATCTTTACCATGCTCCTTCCAAAGAGGCAGTGCTGGTTGATATAGCGGAAATGGCTTACCTCATGGTTGACGGGGAGGGTGACCCGAATACCTCACAAACGTTCGCTGAAGCGATCGAAGCTTTGTTCGCAGTAGCGTATACCGTGAAATTCATGCTCCGCAACGGTCCTGAAGCCATCGATTATGGTGTCATGCCGCTCGAAGCGCTCTGGTGGGCTGACGATATGTCGAGTTTTTCGGACGGGGACAAATCGAAGTGGAAATGGACCGTGATGATCATGCAGCCGGATTTTGTCACATCGGACCGTATCGAACAATCAATTGCCGAAGTCGGAAAAAAGAAAAACCCGGCAGCGCTTTCCCTGGTTCGTTTCGAGCGCTTCTTTGAAGGCAGGTGCGCGCAGATCATGCATATCGGTCCGTTTACCGAAGAAGGGCCGGCAATCGAAAAAGTGCACAGGTTCATCGATTCCATCGGCACAAGGAGCGGCAGGCATCATGAAATTTACCTGAGCGATATCCGGCGGGCAGCGCCGGAGAGATGGAAAACCATCGTCCGCCAGCCTTTCTCGTGATTTTGCAGGCAGGACAGGCTTTATTTACACTCTTGAGGTTTCTCCCCTGGATATCCTGACCTTGACGTGAGATATGGAAGGATCGTTCGATGCCCGGTTCACGTTGTACAGGATGGCCGGATAGAAGATGGGCCAGCTTAACGGTGAAGTGATTGCCTCTTCCGGGCACTTCATTTCACAGCATACGCAGAGCAGGCAGTTTTTCTTCCATACCGGGCGGCCCGAAGAATCGACCGAGATATTCTGTGTAGGGCAGGTCTGCACGCAGATGTTGCATGCCGTGCACCTATCCCGTTTGACGCTGAAGAGCCTGCAGTAAATGCGGTTTACAATCCATCGGCTCGACAGCAGCCTTTCGACACGGTACATCAGCGGCAGTTCGGGATCTTCGGGAGGAGGCATGTACGCTCTGCCGGACATGATCCCGGCAACTGTTTTCCCGAACCTTTCCGCCTGCCTGAGTTCATCTGCCGAAGGGTTGTCGGCGGAAAAAAGGTATCCCTCCCTGAGGTAGCCATTGAAAAAATCGGCACCTCTGCACTTGAAATAACCGATTTCCTCCGCCCCCGCAAAAGAGAGTGTCTTGCGGATATCGTTGCCCGTTGCACCGGGGTAAGTGCCGTAGAGGGTGAAAACGAAGACCTGCATGCCATGAAGGTCGCCGAGGCTTCTGATATACTCCGTTATGTTGAAAGCCGGCCTGAAATAATAGGCTGGAGAGCCAATGCCAATGGCGTCATAAGCTTCGATATCCCTCGGAGCGCCATCCCTGATATTGTGGAGCTGGACTTTCTGTCCCGCGTTGCGGAGCCCGGCGGCAATCGATTCTGCAACCTTAGCAGTAGTTCCTCCCTGGGAAAAATAGACAATCAATGTTTTCAGCATGATCCGGTAATCCTTGCATAAGCTTTTCGTTATTCGATATTGTTTTTCATACGTGGCAAGGGGGGAACGCTTCAATAATACAAAAAATACAGCAGAAAAACTTTTCCGGGGAGGATTGTAACGTTAAATATTTTTCTCATACAAGGTATCCAGGAATTTTCACCGGCTGTAATCGGGTAAAGTGGTCAGCTGGAAGGTGCAGAAAATGAAATGCTGAACGTTCCCTGACGGCGTCCGGTGGAAATCATCCTCGTGATGAAGCAGGGTGAATGACTTTCCGAGAGCTTCCGACAATCGTTCCGGAGAATAACGCACGACAGGAAGCCCGCTGCATTTTTCCGGTCCGTCTTCGGCAAAGACCGCCATGATCAGATATCCGCCTGGTTTCAGTGCTCCAAACACCTTTTCCCGATAGGCAATACAGTCCGTTTCACTGGAAAGGAAATGAAAAACCGCCCGGTCATGCCAGATATCGAACGATTTTTCGGGCAGTCTGCAGGTGAGCACATCGCTTTCGATCCAGTGAATCTTTTCCGCAGCACTACCAGCTTGTGCTTTTGCCGCTTCGAGGGCCGAACCCGACAGGTCGAGCACCGTAAGGTTGGTGCAGCCCTCATGCGAGAGGTCATGCACAAGCGCGGATGCACCCCCGCCGGCATCGATGATTGCGGATGATTCCGAAGCGGCAGCTTCTCTTGTCAGTCTCAGGGAGGGACCGGCTTGTTCCTGAAACCAGCTCAGGGAATCCGGAGCTTTTTCGGAATAAATTTTTTCCCAATGTTCTTTTGCCTGCATGAACCTGTTCAGGGATTGTGTCTTGCCGGATCGTTTTCCATATCTAAGTTTTTTTTCCGCTCAGCAGCAACAATTCTTGAAAAAGTATATCGAAGAGGCGCGAGTGTTAGTGATACGGATTTGTGATATATTTAATTAAATGGTGGTTGATTTTTTCCACCCTCCTCCCTCGATTCATCAAGACAGAACGGACTATGGAAGGATACTGGAGAGAAAGGTGCGCACTTGTGACAGGGGCGGCGTCAGGTATCGGCTTTGCCCTGTCGAAGGAACTGATTTCAAGAGGTGCGCATGTTTGGCTTACCGATATCGATACAGCCGCTCTGGAACGGGCAGCAATGGAGCTTGGACCGAAAGCCCGATGGCAGAAGCTCGATGTACGTGATGCGGCGGCGGTTCGTGATCTTGTGGAAGGAATCGCAAAAGAGTCGGGCAGTCTCGATTATATGTTCAACAATGCCGGTATAATCATGCCCGGGGAGGTATGTGACCTCGGTACCGATCATTTCGACCGGATCATCGACGTGAACATTCGTGGTGTTGTGCATGGCACGCTTGCGGCCTATCCCGTCATGGTTAGACAGCGGAGCGGCCATATCGTCAATACCGCATCACTTGCCGGCATTGCACCGGCACCTCTTCTTTCCTCCTATGCCATGACGAAACATGCCGTTGTAGGTTTAAGCACAAGCCTGCGGTTCGAAGAGGCAAGGTATGGGGTAAGGGTGAGTGCGGTATGTCCGTCAGCCGTCAACACGCCCATGCTCGATGCCCATGCCCCAGCCGATCTGGAACGTGTCCCGTGGCGCCCGAATGTGCGTCGATATCTTGAAAGGCTGACCGGTCCTTCTGTCGAGCCAGGGAAAGTTGCCTGCGATGCGCTCGCGGGAGTCGAGAAAAACCATGCCCTCATCATAGTGCCTGCAAGGGCCGGCTTTATTGCCTTGGTTTACCGCCTTGTCCCCGGCCTTGTTCACTCGATAGGCAGGATCGTCATTGCCGCTGAATTGAAAGGGAAGCCCCGGATCAGCTGATCCCGGATTCCTGACGGACGGTTCTTTAACGAAACCTTGTTCTTTGGAATTATCCTGAAAAAGTCGGTTGGGGTGCAATACAACACCTACGGCGGTTATTTGTCATCATAAAATTCTGTTATAGAATAAAGATGTCCTGATGAATGTCAAGCAATTGCATCCATGATCACTGTTTTCACGGCATTTCATGAGCAGCTGCAGGTTTTCCTGCGCAAAGATCTGCGGGGCGCGATGCTTTCGAAAAGCCTTGAACACCGGACAACGGTAAAGGATATCATCGAATCATTCGGAGTGCCCCATACAGAAGTCGATATCATAACCCTCAACGGCAGGTCATGCGATTTCAGCTGCCATATCGAAGACGGGGACCGGATCTGTGTTTATCCGTTTCTTGAAAACCTTGTCATTCCCGGTGCGCAGCACCTCCAGGAAAGGATTCTACCCCGTGCTCAATTCGTAGCCGATGTGCATCTCGGCAAAATGGCAGGGAAAATGCGCATCCTCGGCTTCGATGTCAGCTACCGCAACGATTACAGCGATGAAGAGCTTGCGGATATCAACCGCATCGAAGGGCGCGTTCTGCTGACCCGCGACAGGTATCTGCTGATGCACAACAGCGTCCGTTACGGGTACCTTGTGAAATCATCCGATCATCTGGAGCAGGTGGCGGAGGTGATCCGCCGGTACAGGCTGCTCGATGAACTGAAACCATTTACCCGCTGCGCATCCTGCAACGGAGAGCTGCATGGCGTAACGAAAGCAGAAATCGATGCAGAGCTCGAACCGAAAACCCGTTTGTATTTCCAGCGTTTTGCCCGGTGTGCTGGCTGCGGGAAGATTTTCTGGGAAGGATCACATTTCCCTCGTCTCATCGAGCTTATCCGCCGTCTTTCTGAAACTTGCGCATCCTAATGGTTATGGTCCATATCCTGATCGGGTTTATCCGGCAGGAAAGAGAGGTCTACAGCATATTTTTTCGGATCGTTCTTTTTGATGAACACCCTGATCTTTTCAGTCATGATCATGAGTGACGGGTCGTACCAGATATTCCTGCTTTTGAAAACATGCAATTTGCCGTTTGCAGGATTTACCCATTCGGAGAGGATCTGGTACGGGCTTTTTCCCCCAATCCTTACCGAAGTCCTGTGTATAACGGCATGAAGACGGGTTTCAATGGGGGTTCCGTTTTGTTTCAGATAGTTTTCCTGCCGCTTTTTCATCATCGGAATGACGAACATACCGCCCCCTGCAAGGAAAAATATGCCTCCCGTGATGCCTGAAAGAATGGTTATGCCCCAAAGCTCGAAAACAGAATCGATTTTGGCGTTTTCAGGTTTTTCCGGCTTGTAGAAAATGTTTACGGTTTCACCTTTTACGAAGGCAGGCGGATCACTGCCTGTTTGAGATATGAAAACAATACTCTTGCCTGAACGGTCGGTGAAATGCACAACCGGCCGCAGAGCCTTCGATTTTTTCGATCGGCCATGAACCATCTTCACGACGGTTCCCTTCGTCTTTTCAGCTTTTGCAATGAACGATCGGGTTTCCTGCCAGTTTATTGCCGCATAGGTGAGAATTCCTGCGCCCATGAGCAGAAGAATATATTTTATGATGCCGGCAGCTTTCACTTTTGAACCTCTGTTATGTGTTTAAAAGATATTTGCTTGCTGTGATATCAGATATATAATATAATGAAGCATAAAGAAATGAACAGGGGATTGTTATTGGGGGATAACGTTGTAAGTGATTATAACTCTATGATCTATAATTGCTTATCGTTTTTATTGGCGAAATTGCTTGATTGCTGATGTAACAAATTCTCTTTTCATTTTCAGTGAAATAAACCATAAATGATCATTATTTTTCTCTAATTTTAAGGTGTGAGATTTTTTTGTCTCTATATTTTACGTTAGAGGTCCAGTCACATTCATCCCCCTAAATAATATTTCTTTTATTTCTGATGCAAATTAATGAAATGATTGAAAAAGCAACAGGCCTGTGCTGTCCTGTTACTCGAAATAACTGTCGATTATACAATGAACCCGAGATATCATCAATAATAAGGCATGGACAGCCTTATCTTGTCTTAACTCATGCAATCTATGGCCGAACGAATTCTTCGGAATCATTTTTATTTGCAAGAGCCTCTTTCCCGGAAAGTGATTGTTCAGGCCATTATCCTGGTTTTCCTTCGTTACCGCTGACTGAAATAGGACGATCTATGGATCAGGCTGCAGCTCTGTTCACAAGCTTATCGAGATCTGATATGTCTGGCGGTATTCCTCTATTGAATCGGATTACAAAATTGAAAGGGGGGAGTATCGAGAGATACGATTCCGCCGAACCATGTTGGATATGGGTCTCCAATCATAATAGTGAAACCAGAACGATATTTTATCTGGATTCAAAACCCAGCCCATATGCTACAATAGAGGGTTGGAGTTATGATTTTATATCAGATAATGATTTCAATTCGATAATATCAGAGAATAAAAAGGCAAAAAAGGAGCATGCTGTTTCCGGGCTCGATCGTCTGGAAATCATGAAACTTATTCCTCAAACGCCTCCATTCTTGATACTTGATTCTGTACACATTTCAAGTGAAAATAACGGAAATGCAAATATACTTGCTCAAGCTTCTGTTCTGCAAAAAATGAAAAATGGCCATCTTGGTCTGAATACGTTATTAGGACCTATGCACCTGTCGCGAGCTTTAGCGCAATCGGGTATGGTTCTTTGCGCGCAGGCTCTACCTTTTTCCGATTTCATTCCCGAGGTTTCAAGCGCTTACGGAATCTGGTATGACACGCGATCGTATTTCCAGTCCGACAATATCATTGTTCATGCAAGGATTGACAAATTTTCAAGCAAGCGGCTGTTGAACATGGCGCAAGTCAGTGGCTCGGTTTATTGTGAAGGACGGGAAGTCTATGGCGCTGATTGTTTGAATTACATTCTGATCCCTCGCGAAGCTCATCCTGCAGGTATCGCTGGGTAAGCTAAAGGAACGCTGTCCATAATCATCGAAATCAATAAAGCTCCTAAAGATTGCAAGAGCTATGAACTTTTTCATGAGCTTTGTCATGCTGTACACCATCATCATGGTAAAAATTTCTACCACCTCCTTGATCAGATAACACCCGACTGGAAAAAGCGGAAAGAGAAGCTTGACATGATCATGGCGTGAGGCATACGAATGATTTGTTTGAGCTTATTGTTTTCTTTTTTGGATTTAACGTCAATGTAATCCTACCGTACAGCGCTGATTTGTACTTCAGAAATCGATACAATGTAATGAAACCGACGAAAAAAATACTGGCGCTCAACACTGGTTCTTCGAGCATCAAGTTTTCGCTGTATGAAATCGGTGCGGAGGAAAAACTTCTGTTGACCGGTTCGCACGACCGGATCGGCAGGGATGGCGGCAGGTTTGCAGTCAGGAACGGAAGCGGCGGGGTGCTCGCAGACGAAAGCGCTTCCCATGAAGACCACGAAAATGCATGCGAGCATGTTTTTTCATGGCTTCTGTCGCAAAAAGCCGAAAAACCGGATGCCGTCGGGCACCGCATCGTGCATGGCGGTCCGGCATATTCCGCTCCCGTCATCCTGTCACCGGAAATACTCCTCTCCCTCGGAGAGCTTTCTCTCTATGCCCCGGAGCATCTGCCCCCGGCCCTCGGTGCCGTGCGGCATGTATGGGAAGTTCTTCCCGGCACGCCCCAGGTGGCCTGCTTCGATACATCGTTCCATTCCGTGATGCCCTCGTTCGCCCGTTTCTATCCGCTGCCCGAAGAGGTGAGGACGCAGGGCGTGCTCCGGTATGGCTTTCACGGCCTTTCCTACGAATACCTGATGAGCGAACTGGAACGTCAGGCAGGACGCGAGGCTGCCATGGGAAAAGTAATCCTTGCGCACCTCGGCCACGGGGCAAGCATGGCTGCCGTGAAAGAGGGGAAAAGTATCGATACGAGCATGGGGTTTTCCCCTGCAGGCGGCCTTGTCATGAGCACCCGAACCGGCGATCTCGATCCCGGCGTTATCCTTTTCCTGCTGTTGCGCGACAGGATGTCGCCCGGCGAAATCAAGGAGATGGTGAACCTGCGTTCCGGCCTGCTCGGGATTTCCGGCATCAGCGATGACATGCAGGTATTGCTTGCAAAGGCATCGGAGAACCTTAAAGCCAGGGAAGCTGTTGAAATGTTCTGTTACAGGGCCAAGCAATGTGTCGGTTCCTATGCGGCAGCGATGGGTGGTATCGATACCATTGTGTTTTCCGGAGGGATCGGCGCTAACTCCCCGGAAATCCGGGCCCGGATATGCGAGGGGCTGGATTTCCTCGGTATCACAATCGACCCGGGGCGAAATCGTGTTTCCGCACCAATGATTTCGGAAGGCGGAGCAGGCGTTACGGTGCGGGTAATGGAAACGAACGAGGAAATCGTCATAGTCAGGCATACCCTGAAAAAGCTGGAAGAGAGAGAAGGATTTTCCTGAATCCGGCAAATCAATTTTATGTAATACAAAACCTGAACCATGGACCAATATCCGCTTTCCGCGGAAGGAGCTCTTGCCGCAGACGATCTTCACCTTATCGATGCCTGGTGGAGGGCTGCCAACTATCTCTCAGTCGGTCAGATCTATCTCATGGACAACCCGCTGCTGAGGGAGCCCCTCAAGCCGGAACATGTCAAGCCCCGCCTTCTTGGCCACTGGGGAACCTCCCCGGGTCTCAATTTCATCTATGCACACCTGAACCGCGCCATCCTTCAAAGGGACCTCAACGTGATTTATGTGACTGGTCCCGGCCACGGCGGTCCCGCCATTGTCGCGAACGTCTGGATGGAGGGTACATACAGCGAATATTATCCCGATATATCCGAAAACGCTGCAGGCATGAAACGCCTTTTCAGGCAGTTCTCCTTCCCTGGCGGCATCCCGAGCCATGTCGCTCCCGAAACCCCGGGATCCATCCACGAAGGCGGGGAGCTTGGCTACGCGCTTTCCCATGCATTCGGCGCGGTGTTCGACAATCCCGATCTTCTGGCCGCATGCGTGGTGGGGGACGGTGAAGCCGAGACCGGTCCTCTCGCCACTTCCTGGCATTCGAACAAGTTCCTCAATCCGGCCAACGACGGGGCGGTGCTTCCGATCCTGCACCTCAACGGGTACAAGATCGCCAACCCGGCAATCCTTGCCCGCATCCCGCACGACGAGCTGGAGAGCCTTCTCGTCGGTTACGGCTATAAACCATATTTCGTGGAGGGTTCGGAACCGCTCACCATGCATCAGCACATGGCCGCCGCGCTTGACGCGTGCCTCGACGAAATCGCCGGTATACAGCTCGAAGCGCGGCAGCACGGACTGAATGAAAGGCCCTTGTGGCCAATGATCGTGCTGCGTTCCCCCAAGGGGTGGACCGGGCCGAAAGAGGTGGACGGCAAAAAAACGGAGGATTTCTGGCGCTCCCACCAGGTTCCGTTTACCTCAGTCCGGGAAAACCCGGCACATCTGAAGCTTCTCGAAGAGTGGATGAGAAGCTACAGGCCCGAAGATCTGTTCACGGATTCGGGTGCTTTGAGGCCAGAGCTGAAAGCCCTTGCCCCGGCCGGGCAGCAAAGAATGGGGGACAATCCTCATGCGAACGGTGGTCTCCTGCTGAAATCGCTGCATATCCCCGATTTCCGGGACTACGCTGTCGAACTGCCTTCGCCCGGTTCCATTGAAGCTGAAGCCACAAGGCATATGGGTTTTTTCCTCAGGGATATCATGAAGATGAACATGCATGACGCAAGCTTCCGTGTGTTCGGTCCTGACGAGACCGCCTCGAATCGTCTCGATGCGCTGTTCGAGGTTACCGGGCACACCTGGATGGACAGAACCTACCCGTTTGATGATCATCTTTCCCGGAACGGCAGGGTAATGGAAATCCTTTCGGAGCACACCTGCCAGGGGTGGCTCGAAGGTTACCTGCTGACTGGCAGGCACGGCCTGTTTTCGTGTTACGAGGCATTCATCCACATCGTCGATTCGATGTTCAACCAGCATGCCAAGTGGCTGAAGGTAACCCGGGAAATAGCATGGAGGCGTCCGATTGCCTCGCTCAACTACCTCTTGACCTCGCATGTCTGGCGGCAGGACAATAACGGGTTTTCCCATCAGGACCCGGGCTTCATCGACCATGTCGTGAACAAGAAAGGGGGCGTTATCAGGGTTTACCTTCCTCCGGATACCAATACGCTGCTTTGCGTGACCGACCACTGCCTGCGTTCACGCAACTACATCAATGTAATTGTTGCTGGCAAGCAGCCTGCATGGCAGTGGCTCGACATGGAATCGGCCGTCCGCCACTGCACGAAAGGGGTGGGGATATGGGAGTGGGCTTCGAACGATGCGCCCGAAGGGGAGCCCGACGTCGTGATGGCCTGCGCGGGCGATGTGCCTACACTTGAAACACTCGCTGCGGTGGAAATTCTGCTGGAGAAAATTCCCGATATTCGCATCCGTGTCGTGAACGTGGTCGACCTCATGGCGCTGCAGCCGAGGGAGGAGCACCCCCACGGCCTTTCGGACAGGGATTTCGACGATATCTTCACCGTGGACAAACCTGTTATTTTTGCCTATCACGGCTATCCGTGGCTTATTCACCGGCTTACCTACCGCAGGACGAACCACGACAACCTGCATGTGCGTGGTTACAAGGAGGAGGGAACCACGAGCACTCCCTTCGATATGGTGGTCATGAACGACCTCGACCGCTTCCATCTCGTCACCGACGTGGTTGACAGGGTGCCCAGATTCCGCGAAAGGGCCGCTTACATAAAACAGTATGTGCGTGACTGTCTGATAGCCCACAAAGAATATATTCACCGGTATGGAGAGGATATGCCGGAAATCAGGAACTGGAAATGGAAAGGTCTGGAGGAAACAAGATGAAGCTTGCCCGTAAAAGAACCGTTATGAAGACCGATGCTCTTCGCAAGCCGGGACAAATGAAGAAGGTAATGCGAAGCATGACGAAAACAGTGGGTCAGGCTCCGGGAACGCTGCTGCATACCGGAGAACAGAAAACCGGAACGACACGGATCACGGTTTTCGGTTACGATGAGGAAAAGGAACTTCACATCACCCCGGGCAGCATTCAGGAATGCAAGGCTCTGAAAGGGGGTTTCAAGGTCCTCTGGATCAACATCGACGGTCTGCACGATGTTTCCGTCATCGAAGAAGCGGGCCAGCTTTTCGGGATCCATCCTCTCACACTCGAGGATATCCTGCAGACCGGCCAGCGTTCGAAAATCGAGGATTTTGAAACGTACCTGTTCATTCTTCTGAGGACGTCAGAGTATGATGCCTTGAGCGGCGAGATCCTCGATGAGCAGATGAGCATCGTGTTGGGCGAGAACTTTGTGCTCACCTTTCAGGAAAAACCGGGGGATATGTTCGATGCCGTCAGGGAGCGGATAAAAAACACGGGAACCGGTATCCGGAAACGCGGTGCTGATTACCTTGCCTACATGCTTGTCGACGCGATAGTCGATTCCTATTTCATCATTCTCGATTCGTTCGAAACCCGATTAGACAATCTGGACCAGGAACTTTTCTCGATCTCGGGAAAAACCACGTTCCAGTCGATCTATTTCCTGAAAAAAGACCTTATCCAGCTCCGCAAAGCGGAGCGGCCGCTTCGGGAGATAGTCAACCGCATCATTACGGACCGGTATGGCGTGATAGGAGAAGAAACCGCTGGCCCTTTTTTCAGGGATATCTACGACAATGTCATTCTCATCAATGAAACCATCGAGACATACCGTGATATCGTTCTCGGCATGTACGACACCTGGCTGGCGATCGTGAACAACCGTATGAACGAAATCATGAAAGTGCTGACCACAATCGCCACCGTGTTCATGCCACTATCCTTCCTTGCCGGGGTTTACGGCATGAATTTCCATGTCATGCCCGGGCTCGACCTGCCCTGGGGTTTTTATGGCATGATGGGATTCATGGGGCTTATTTTCATCGGAATGATCGTGTATTTCCGGACAAGGAAATGGTTCTGAAACAGTGGCTGGACTTTCTCATCATATTTTAGTCTATCTTTTTCTCATAAGCTTTGAGTATTTTTTGTTGGCTTGAAAGTTTTTGTATCTGCCGAGACTGGCAGATACAAAAGAGCCGGGATTGCAGGCAACTCATCGAATGTTTCATTGAAGGTCATATAATCCTGAAAAAACCGGATTACAGAGATTGGCAAAGAGAGATACCGGGATGTCAATACATTAATGTGTAAACCGTAATAAAGCCATATACCCTAACAAGCAGATCCATGGCAAAGAAAGTAACTGCAAGCCGCCGTAAAACCGGAAAATCCGAAATCAGCAAGCTTGTGCATAAAGCTGATTCGTCTTTTCCTATCATCGGCATCGGTGCTTCAGCCGGAGGACTCGAAGCTCTGGAAGTTTTCCTGAAGAATGTTCCCAGGAGATGCGGTATGGCTTTTGTGATCGTTCAGCATCTTGATCCGACACACAAGGATCTCCTGCCGGAATTGCTGCAGAGGACTACCGAAATGCCTGTGGTGCAGGTCAGTGACCGGATGAGGGTTGAGCCGGACCATGTATATGTTATTCCTCCCAACAAGGATATGTCGATGCTCCACAGTATATTGCATCTGCTCGATCCTGCAGAGCCCAGGGGATTACGGCTTCCCATCGATTTTTTTTTCCGTTCACTGGCGGACGATTTGCAGCAGCAGAGCATCGGTGTGATACTTTCCGGCATGGGTTCGGACGGAAGGCTCGGGTTGTCCGCAATAAAAGAAAAAGGCGGCGGTGTTTTTGTTCAGGATCCTTCATCCGCCAAATTTGACGGCATGCCGCACAGCGCCATCGACACCGGCCTTGTCGATGTCATAGCACCGGCAGAAGAGCTGCCGGATAAAATCATTGCTTACCTGAAACATGTTACTTCCGTTCTCAAACAGGATTCTCCGCTTGAAGACAAGGCTTTGAGCGCTCTTGAAAAAGTGGTGATTCTTTTGCGTACGCAGACCGGTCAGGATTTTTCACTCTATAAAAAAAGCACGATCTACCGCCGTATCGAAAGGCGTATGGGCATTCATCAGATCGAAAGAATTGCCGACTATGTCCGGTTTCTGCAGGCCAACCCTCATGAAACCGAGTTGCTTTTCAAGGAACTTCTGATCGGAGTAACAAGTTTTTTCCGCGATCCGGCTATGTGGGAAATCCTGAAAACCAGGGCAATACCTTCACTTCTCATTTCCCGGCCGTCAGGGGGTATCCTGCGCGCCTGGATTGCGGGATGCTCGACTGGCGAGGAAGCCTATTCGCTGGCTATCATATTCAAGGAAACGCTGGAAGTGGTGAAACCTCCCGGCACGTTCAAGCTTCAGATATTTGCAACCGATCTTGACAAAGATGCCATCGACAAGGCTCGTACGGGATTCTTTCCTTTGAACATCACGGCTGATGTTTCACAGGAAAGGCTTCGGCGTTTCTTCGAACGTGAAGAAAACGGGTTCAGAATATCAAGGGATATCCGTGAGACGGTTGTCTTTGCTCCCCAGAATGTCATCATGGACCCTCCCTTCACCAAACTCGATATTCTGGTGTGCCGGAACCTTCTGATCTATATGGAGCAGGAGCTGCAGAAAAAGCTGATCCCGCTTTTTCATTACAGCCTCAATTCCGGCGGGTTTCTTTTTCTGGGAAGTGCGGAAAGCATCGGCTCTTTTACCAATCTTTTCAGGCCGTTTGACAGTAAAACGCGTCTTTTCTGCAGGCTTCAGGAGAACGGACGTTCGGAACCCCTTGATTTACCATTTGCATTTGTACGCCCGCTGCCGGCTTTCCCGGATGTTGCGGAAGAGCAATTCGCTTCAAAAAGCTCTTCTCTCAACCTGCAGGCCCTGGTTGACCGCTTTCTTCTCCAGCATTATGCTCCAGCAGCGGTGCTGACAAATGAAAAGGGAGATATCATCTATATCAGCGGTCATACGGGAAAGTATCTTGAACCCGCGGCAGGAAAGGCCAACTGGAATATTTTTGCCATGGCCCAGGAAGGTCTTCGTTATGAACTGAATGTCTTGTTCGGGAATGCGCTTCGTCAGAAAACAACTGTCAACAGGAAAGGGCTGAGCGCAGGTAAGAATGGAAGCACGCAGAAGGTAAATCTCTCGATAGTGCCGCTTGAAATGCCTGATGCTTTGCGGGGCCTTGTTTTAATTGTCTTTACCGATGTCGAGAATGATGTTGCCGGAACATCGCCGGGTACTGCTGATGCTTCAGGCACGAGAGGGGGGCGGCTTGCAGCTGTTGAAAAGGAACTGAGTCATGCCAGGGATGAGATTGTGAGCATCCGGGAAGAGATGCAGACTTCCCAGGAAGAGCTCAAATCCACCAATGAAGAGATGCAGTCGGCCAATGAAGAACTGCAGAGCACCAATGAAGAACTGACAACTTCCAAAGAGGAGATGCAGTCGATGAACGAGGAACTGCAGACGGTCAACCATGAGCTGCAGTCGAAGGTGAGAGACCTGTCGCAGGTAAACAACGATATGAAAAACCTGCTGAACAGTACTGATATTGCAACACTGTTCCTTGACGATGCCCTTAATATCCGTCGATTCACCACAAGGACAACCAGCATCATCAAGCTGATAGCAAGCGATGTCGGACGCCCTGTAACCGATATCGTCACCGATTTGCACTACCCTGATCTTGCTGACGATGCAAGGGAGGTCATTCAGACCCTGGTTTTCTGTGAAAAACAGGTTTCGGCTACAAATGGCCGATGGTTCAACGTGAAGATCATGCCCTATCGTACCCAGGAAAACAGGATAATCGGACTGGTGATTACGTTCAGTGACATCACTACAACAAAAAATCTCGAAGAGAGTCTAAGGGAGAACGAAAACCGTTTTCGAGCTGCAATTGAAAGTTCGGGTATCGTTGTTGCGGCTGTTGACAGGCAGTTTCGCTACACATGGCTCTACGATCCACGGCATGAGCTGATCAGACCGGATTTTACTGGAAAACGCGATGATGAGCTTCCTGATGAGTTGCATTTTAAAGAGCTCAAGGAGGTCAACCGGAAAGTTTTTGCCACAGGTCAAACGGTTTGCCGGGATCTGACGGTTCAACTTGTAAACGGCGGCAGCCGTTTTTATGAACTTATCGCAAAGCCACTCAAAAACGCGAACGGTGAAATGATCGGAGTGATCACGGTCGCATCGGACAGCACCTCCCGTAAAGAGACGGAAAGAATAAGGAAAGAAAGCGAGGAACGTTTCCGCTTTTTATTTGACACGATACCTGAGGGAGCCATGTTTCAGGATCCGGAAGGAAAAATTCTGATGACTAATCTCGAGGCAGAACGTATTTTGGGTTTTTCACGGGAAGAGATGCAGGGAAAAACCACAATGGAACTTCGCTGGAAAACCATTCGGCTGGATGGTTCCGATTTTCCGTTCGAAGAGCATCCTGCCTTTATCGCATTGGGGACAGCTCAACCTGTAAGAGGGGTTGTCATGGGTGTTTTTCATCCGGGAAACAACACTTGCCGCTGGATCAGCATCAACGCGCTGCCAAGGTTCCGGGACGCTATGTCTGCACCGTATCAGGTCTACGTGACGTTTCATGAAATCACCTCTCCAAAAGCCCGTCCATCAGCATTCAAAAAGAAGGAAAAGCCGTCATGAAAACGAAGAGAACACAATCTTCAGCGTTAGAATCATTACGCCACAAAGCTGAAGCAATGCTCAAACTCGGACTTAAGAACAACCTTGCCATTCCCGCTTCAAAAGAAGAAATGCAGCGGGTTGTTCATGAACTTGCGGTATACCAGATCGAGCTTGAAATGCAACAGGATGAACTGCTTCAGACGAGGCTGAACCTGGAGGAAAGTCTGGAATCCTATACCGAGCTGTACGACTTCGCACCGCTTGCGTATCTGACCCTTGACAGAAAAGGAAAGATACTCAAGGCAAATCTGACGGCGACACAGCTTCTTGGTGTGGACCGTTCCCGTCTGGTGGGCGATCGATTGGGAATGTTCATTACTTCTGAAGACCTTCCGCAGTTCAATGCGATGCTGGAGAGGGTGTTCAGCGGCAGAGATCACGAACATTGTGAGGTTACCCTCCCGGTTGCCGGGACGGATGCTTCTTCTGCGGACACGTTCGTTTCAGGTGCCGCTGCTCCGGAACATGGTCATAAGGTGCGTATTGTTGCCGTGCAAAGCAGTAACGGCAGTGAGTGTCGTGCGGTTATATCGGATTTGAGTACGCAAAAGCATGACGAAAAAGAGGAAGCCCCCCCTCAGAAGCTATTGATTCATGAAGGGATGACAAAACTGCAGAGAAAAGGAGCGGGAGCAGTTTCTGATTTCAATCATAATCTGCTTGACAAAGTCATTCATTCAAGAATCCGGTTTGCGGTGCTTTCGTACCTGTATAGCGTGAATGAGGCGACATTTGTCGATATCCGGAAGAAAGTCAGTACCACCGACGGTAATTTAAGCGTTCACATGCGGATACTTGAGTCAGCAGAGTATATCAGCTGCGACAAGGATTTTCAGGCGCGCAAGCCACAAACCATTTACCGGATAACTCCCAGGGGCCGTGACGCCCTGGTAAACTACAAGAATTGCCTTCTTTCATTTGCAGCCGAATAATTCCATCACAGCGTATATTGGTCCGGCTGAATCGGTGATGCCGGGATAAAGAAGAGAGTGATTGTTTTCTGACAATCTCTATCCTGGGTGAAACTTATTGTTCGGAGTCTTTGTTTTATAAAGTACATGAAAAAATAAATTCGCTGACAGGAAATTAATTTCTTTAAATGAATGGCGTTTGAATCAAATAGTGATTCCTGACCCTCCGAACAATTGCAATCATTTTGCTGATCCTTCTTGATCCCCGGGTTTGCAGGAAGAAGCAACCGGGGTGGTCTGATTAATTTTCTTGAGATTTTCGAAATAATCCAAAAGAATGAACCCGGGCGTTCCCGGTCGGGATCTATTATAACATGAAATTATTGACACTTCTAAACAATGGAGATTCATGATCAGTATCAAGGATGATTATAAAAAGCAAGCAGAGCACGAACTGGAGTTTGTCCATGCAAGATCGGCTGAATTCAAGGGGAAAGAAAAAATTATGGATGAGGAAGTGCTCGTCAGATATGGCGCTCAGATCGACACTTTTGAGCGCGGGATTGATTCGCTCATGTTGAAAATGAAAAAAGTATACGATGCCGGTGGGGGTGCATGGAAGCATCTCCGGGACGGCGTGCAGAGCGCTTTGCATTCATCAGGCTCAATGTTAGGCAAAAATAAATGACTTCATTTGCTCTTGCGGGTGCGTTGGTGATCAAAACCCTGTGCCCGCATCATTTGTGTAAAAGCGAAAGAAAAGGTATCGAAAAAACAATCCGAGTGATTTTTTGATCTCTGATCTGATTGAGACCGAAGCTGCAAGGGCACAGGATATTCCGGAATCTGCCTTTTACAGGAAATGAGATACACGAAAAACTTCAGATAGAGAAAGTGATACGATATTGACTTGAAAACAGGGGTTGAAGAGAGCTTCAACCCGATAAGAGGAGCTGAAATGATCAGGAAAAAAAGAACACCGACGGATTTGATGGATGATATCTACAGCCTTGCATACTGGATGACCGGCTCCGAGAAGTCGGCAAATGAGCTTGTTTACTCTACCTATCTGAATGTTGAAAGCAATACTCCTGAACGTGAAGTATTCAAAACTTTCAGGGAGTGTTTATTGCGTAAATTGGATGAGGATATTTCATCTTCCAGACCCAAATCACCGGCTAAACGGAAAGAATTGCAGGGGATGTCGTTACGCGAGCGGTTTGCGGATATAAAACTCTCCGTATTGCTTTCCGAAATTCCCGGTCTGAAACACCGGGACATATCGAAAATAATCGGAAAACCCCTTGACACGATAAGATTGTGGTTGTCTTCAGGTCGCCAGTCGCTCGCGAGTGGAATGCTCTCTGTGGGCTGCACTCTCCCTTTCTATCATTTCAATTAAGAGGGAAGTTGCACCATGAAAAAACTCAGAATAGCCCAGATCGCACCGCTGGTAGAGCGTGTTCCCCCGAAAAAATACGGAGGGACGGAGAGAGTTGTCTACTATCTGACCGAAGGTCTTGTAGCGAAAGGGCATGACGTCACCCTGTTTGCCTCGGGAGATTCCATCACCAGTGCACGGCTCGTCGCACCGATAAGTGAAGCCCTCCGTCTCGGCAGAAAAGGGTATTCGCCCGTAGTCGTCTCCATGATGATGCTGAGCAGGGTGTATGAGAAAATGCTTGAAGAGTTCGACATCATCCATTCGCATCTCGAGTACCTGACCCTGCCATATGCCTACAAGACCACGATCCCGACCGTTCTGACGATGCACGGCCGGCTCGATGTCGGCAATTACAGTGATATGCTGCGCCTGTACCCGAACATGGCATATGTCTCCATCAGTGATTCGCAGCGGCTTCCGGTACCGGCAATCAACTGGGAAAAAACCATCTATCACGGCTATCCCGAATCCTGTTTCGAGTACAATGAGAACCCGGGAGATTATTTCCTGTATCTGGGGCGTTTTTCCGAAGAGAAAAGGCCTGAGCAGGCGATCATGCTTGCGAGGGCATGCAATATCCCGCTGAAGATCGCCGCGAAAATTGACCCGACCGACCAGGATTATTTCCAGAGAAAAATCAGGCCGCTGCTTGATCATCCGCTGATCGACTATGTCGGTGAAGTCGATGACCGGCGCAAGGTCGAGTTGCTGAAAAACGCGAAGGCGCTGCTCAACACCATAGACTGGCCGGAACCGTTCGGCCTGGTGATGATCGAAGCCCTTGCCTGCGGAACACCGGTGAT
>JAAXXY010000050.1 GCA_013334225.1 Chlorobiaceae bacterium | reverse complement strand
AATACCATCATATAGGTCAGACTTAACGGAGGATATTATGCGGAACTGAAATTTATACGTATAATTTCGGATATTCTAACTCTGACGTATCAATGGGATTAATCCGGTTTTGCGCAGGATGTCATTCTGAACGAAGTGAAGAATCCAGAAGCTTTTATATTCAAGAAAATGGATCCTTCATTCCACTGCGTTTCATTCAGGATGACAGGAAAAATCCATGGTAGCCAGCTGGCTGTATTTGCACCAGTAATAACATTTCAATAACATGCCATGCATACCGACAAACAGAATCCCGACGCATCCCGGAGTGATGCTGCTCGAGTAATTCCTCACGCCTATTGGAATCACGCTGCGGTAGCTTGCAGATGCCATACATGTTCCCTTTCAGCGGATAATGGGGTGGCAACACGCCCGATATCCGGATGAATCTGCAGCAAAGATGGGACCTGTTCCATGCCGCAGCATCTGAAAAACAGGTCCTGAAAACCATCGTGCGGTTTGCCGCAAAAGAACCGATAAAATCCTGAAGAAAAACTACAGGAACCGGGATCAATCGTTTTGCTGACACCGGCAAAATGATCAGGAACGGAGCGAAGTGTTTGGTTGGACATTCAGGGAAAACAATCATGTAAATCACCTAAATGTATAACACGTTTAATATGCGTATTGTTTATTATACAGACATAACATACTGAACATATAAGTCATATTTTTCATATAAAGTAATGTAAAGCATGACTTAAGATATTTTCCCTGCCAGTTGATCTAACTCCTTAATTTTCATTCCTTTCCCCCGACCATTCGGTATTCTAATGAACACATAATACATGTATTCTGTATTATACATTTATTACGCATCACACTCAGCACTCAGTCCTTAGTCCTCAGAACTGATTACCCATATGCCGCTCCTACGGAGCTGAAACCCTATTCATTCGAGGGCTGCCGTCCCCGGGGTTTCACCCCGCGCTACCAATCTTCCGCCCCTCCGGGGCTAAAAACCTCCAACCTCTAACCTCCGCAGGGCTTTTTTTAGCTCAGTCCTTAGTCCTCAGCACTCAGCACTCAGAACCGGTTATCCATATGCCGCTCCTACGGAGCTGAAACCCTATTCATTCGAGGGCTGCCGTCCCCGGGGTTTCACCCCGCGCTACCAGTATTTCGCTCCTTCGGAGCTATTTTGAGCTCAGTCCTTAGTCCTCAGCACTCAGAACTGGTTCTCCCACCTCCCACTTGTCAAGCCGATTCGAGTGTATCCGATATCCACCTGTTCAGGCTTTTTCCGGATTTGGCCGCCTTGAGGTAGACCTTGTGATGAAGTTCGGGAGTGATCCTCAGTACCAGTTTGCCCGAAAAGGGTTTGTCCGGCTCTTCCCCTCTTTCCCTGCAGAATGCAAGATAATCTTCTATCGATTCCCGGAACGCCGTTTTGATCTCATCCACCGTTTTGCCCTGGAAAGTGATAACATCTCTCGTATCGAGCACTTCGCCATGAAAAATTCCCGCCTCTCCATCAAATTCCACCCGGCCGGTATATCCTTTGTAAACAAGCATGATTAACGAACTCCGGCTTCTTGTAAAAAACGCCTCATTGACTGCAATGCACCTTTGTCGATCTCTTTTTGAGGATGAGGTCTGTGAAAAACAGCTCTAATTCCATTTAACGCAATGCGAACTCTGGAACCCTTTCCTTCCGACAATTCTGCGCCGAGAGCAAGCAGAAGACTTTCGATGTCATCCCATTCAACATCTGAACGTACCGGATTCTGAAATATCTGATCAAGAATCTTCTGCTGCCTTTTGTTCATGATACTATATTATGATATCAATCTATCATTTTCAAACAGTAAATACGATTCAGGACTACGGAAGCAATGAAAATTCTGAGAAGTGAAGAAAAACAATTAATTACCAGGTTGTAGCCTGTCACTCCCGGCATTTATTGAACACGAGAGCACTTCTAAAATTTATTCATAGCCTGATACGTATATATTACCGTAATAAACAAATTCCATGTCTTCTGTCAATGAACGAATGGAAAAAAGAATAACGGTAAACCCTGACCAATGCAGAGGACGGCCTTGCATTCGTGGAATACGTATACAGATTATCGATATTCTCGACCTTCTTGCTTCAGGTCTCGGACCTGATGAAGTGCTTCAGGAATTACCGGATCTTGAAAAAGAAAATATTCATGCAGCACTGAAATATGCCAGCAGAAAACTCGATCACCCTGTAATCGAGGCACGACCATCTGGACCGATGCTCATCTTTCCCCCCGGTGCTGGCGCATCCGGCTACCAATATTCCGCCCCTGCCGGGGCTTTTTTTCTCAGTCCTTAGTCCTCAGCACTCAGAACTGGTTCTATCCCCTCCTGGGCCCCATTACCCAATCCCCATTCCCCATTCCCGCGAACGTTGAACTGTTTTTGCTGGTTTGTTCAATGAGCAGGATATTTAAGACTGAATTGGTCCGGTTTAAAAAGAGGTAGTTCATGGTTAAAAAAGTGTTGACGAACAAGGTATGGACAGTGTCCATCCTTTTCTCCATATCGCTGGTGCTGTACGGTATCGACTTCACCTTGTTCGGTAACCTGAGGGAGATATCGAACAGCTTTCTCGGCAATCTCGCCTTCCTGCCGATTTACATCATTGTCGTCACACTGCTTTTCGAGCGGGTGCTCAGGGAACGGGAGCGCCAGTCCCTCATGAGAAAGCTGAACATGGTTATCGGAGTCTTTTTCAGTGAATTCGGCAACCGCCTGCTGAAAGAGCTGTCGGCTCATGTGGTCGGGAAAGAAGAGCTGAAAAACCGCCTGCATATAACCGGATCATGGAAAGAGCAGGATTTTGCAGCGGCGCTCGAACACTTGCGCAAAAGCAACATCAGGATCAGCATCGACAGCGCCTCCCTCCCCTGCCTGAAGCAGTTCATGACCGATAAGCGGAGCTTCCTGCTCAGCCTTCTCGAAAACCAGAACCTTCTGGAACATGAAAACTTCACCGACCTTCTCTGGGCGGCGTTCCATATCACGGAAGAGCTCCAGGCCAGGGAGTCGTTCGATCACATTCCTCCGAGCGATCTGGAGCATATCAACGGCGATATAAGGAGGGTTTTCGGCCATCTGATCCGGGAATGGGTGCTCTACATGCACCATCTCAAGGAGGATTACCCCTATCTGTTCTCGCTCGCGGTGCGTCTCAATCCTATGATCGATTCACCCGACCCGGTGGTTTATTAGTTTTGGGTACTGGGCGGTGGGTACTGGGAAGTGGGGCTTTTTGAGTGCTGAGTGCTGAGGACTGAGATGAAGATTTCAATGAAAGATGTTTTATTACTCAGTCCTCAGTACTTGGAGCTGAAAAAATCCATAGGGGCTCAAAACATAGCACATCCCATTACCCAGTACCCAGTTCCCATTACCCATTACCCAACCTCCCATTACCTCATAAAGACCATGACAAGCAGGTAAAGGAGGGTAACGAGGATGATGAGAAACTTCAGGGATGCTGAAATCGAGGTAAGTTTGGCAATGTCAGGCTCGAAAGTGCCTTTGAGCATCCTGAGAAGCATGAAATTTTCGAAGGCGTCGAACGGGGTGCAGAGCAAAACAGCCCAAGAGAGCACATTCCCTAAAATCAAAGCCGTACCGTTTCCCCCACCGGATATCATCGTGCATGAAAGGCTCAGTACCGCGGGATAAATAAAAAGGAACGCAAAATCCAGTTGCGTCTGCTGAACCGCCCTTTCGATCACTCCCCTCTTCTTCCAGGCTTTCACGATAGACTCCGCCCGTTGCGTGCTCCAGGAAATCTCAAGGTTCATGATGCCGAGAGGAATACCCTCTTCCTTTGACGCCAGTCCGTTACCGACCGTCGAAAGGATTTTAGCCATCGCCAGCGCAGCAACAGCAAGTCCGAGCAGCAGGCTTCCCTGCAGTTCCGCAGGCAGCCATGAAAATGGATTTGTCAAAGCAATCTGCAGCTTATTTTATGTGTTTTTAATATCTGCCTCTCCGCTAAGTGCTCGAAGTCTGGACATGTATTATTGAAATAAACAGTCAGCACCTCCTAAATACACATACAACACTTAATACATATTATACTGAATACGCATACTATAAACATAACAAACATCAACTATCGAGTCATTCATCTATAGGCATCGATCAACGCTTGCAACGTTTCATCCGAGGGCGGGGAGCGCCTGTAAAGCGGTATATCCGTAATCCCCAGTTCATCTTCGTACAATTTCCTTTTTTCATTCCGGTAAAAAATGCCGAGCAGCCAAGGGTCCTTCTGCAGTGAAAGCGCGAACGCCGCGATACGGTCCGTCGGATCGTGGCCGTCGGGCAATGCACCGGTATGTTCCCTGAACCACTCGTAGGTATTCAGCTTGTTGAACACCACGCATGGCTGGAAGACATCGACTACGGCACACCCTCTGAAACTTATCGCTTCCCTTATAATCGACTGAGTCTGGGCAACATTGCCCGCGTATGACCTCGCTATGAAGGGAGCGTCGAGCGCGATTGACAAGGCAATCGGATTGAACGGTTCAGGAATAACCCCGTTCACCTGTACCGGGGTCTTCATGCCAATCAGTGAAGTGGGCGACGCCTGTCCCTTGGTAAGCCCGTAGACCATATTGTCGTGAACGATCATCGTGACGTCGAAATTCCTGCGGATTGCATGCATGAAATGGTTGCCCCCTTCGCCGTACATATCGCCGTCTCCCGATTCCACAACCACAACCAGCTTTCTGTTCGAGAGCCTGATACCGAGCGCGGCGGGCAGTGCACGCCCGTGAAGACCGTTGAACATGCTTGACTTGAGGTATTGCGGAGCTTTTGCCGCCTGCCCGATACCCGACACCATGACGAGGTTTTTCTGATCGATGCCAAGTTGGCTGAGGGCTCCCTTCACCGCTTTCATCAACATGTGGTTTCCGCATCCGGGGCACCAGGCCACATCGTTGTGGGCAGGCATGTCGAAGCTGTTCTGCGGCTTATCCATGGCTTTCCTCCTTTAACGCTTCGAACACCTCCTCGACCGAAAAAGGTTCGCCTGTCGCTTTGAGAATTCGCCGGTCGATCTTTCTGCCGGTTTCAAGTTCGAGATAATCCGCAAACTGGCCAGTTGCGTTGTTTTCCACGACGATCAGCCTGCGATTGCCTAACAAGCTTGCAACCGCAGGGTTGAGCGGGTAGATCTGGGAAAAATGCGCACCGGCGGCACCATTCTTGCCAAACAGCTCGAGCGCCTCTTCGACAACTCCCCTGTTCGAACCCCATGAGATCACAAAGGTCCGGGCATGATCGGCATCGCAGGTCAGAGAAGGCATAAGGGCATCGGTCTTCAGCTTCCCGAGTCGTTTCAGCCGTTTCTCAACCATCCTGCGCCTTGTCTCGAAATCCTCGGTTATCAGCCCTTCTTCGTCATGCTCGTCCGAATCCGCGCGCACGATGCCTGAGCCATACCCCGGAACGCCTCTCGGGCTGATGCCGTCAGCCGTATAAGCGTAGCGACGGTAAGACTCGTCGGTTTCGACAAGAAACTCTCCAACCGGAAGCCTTTTCAGGCTTTCGGCATCCACCGTTGTCACCGAATCGAGAAGGAACTGGTCGGTAAGAATTATAACCGGTACCTGGAACTCCTGCGCGATTGCAAATGCTCGCTGAACTATAGCGTACATCTCCTCGAATGTTCCGGGAGCAAAAACAGCCCGTGCAAAATCGCCATGACCGGCATGCATGACAAGGTTGAAATCGCCCTGTTCGGTTCTGGTCGGCAGACCGGTTGCCGGTCCGGGACGTTGTCCGAGATGGACGACAACCGGTGTTTCCGTCATTCCGGCGAGACTCAACCCTTCCTGCATGAGATCGAAACCGCCTCCCGATGTAGTAACCAGTGCCCTGGCTCCAGCGAAAGAAGCCCCGAGCCCTGCATTGATAGCGGCAATCTCATCCTCCGCCTGGTCCACTACGATACCGAAATCTTTCGCCTTTTCGGCAAGGAAGGTCAGAAGACCCGTCGATGGCGACATTGGGTATGAACTGATGAAATTGCACCCTGCCGTTACGGTGCCGATGCCGAGCGACGTCGTTCCGTCCATCAGCAGCTTGCTTTCCGGATTTTCCTTATGCCTTGAAGGAACCTCGAAACGGCTGCAGACCGGGCAATTCCTCCCCCATTCGTAGCCAAGTGTTGCCGCCTTGATGTTCATGGAAACCGTCTCTTCCCCTTTTGCCTTGAACTGCGGCTCCAGATAGTCCGCCAACAGTTCGATCGGGATATCAAGCATGCCCAGCACCATGCCGGCTGCAACCGTATTCGAAAACACCGGACTTCCGGCCTCGAGAGCGAATGCTTTCATGGGTGCCACGATACAGCTGCCCTCGGGCCAGAACGAGCATTGCTCCTCTTCGGCAAAAACGACGGTATTGCTGTCCGTCCTGCCTCCAAGACGCTCATGTGCGAGCGGTGAAAGAGCGAAAAGGATATCGATTTTCCGGGTATAGGCCATGCGCGCTTTGCCCGTTATCCGGATTTCCGTGGTATTGCTTCCGCCCCTGACACGTGACATCAGCTCGCTGCATGAAAAAACGTTGAAGCGGCTTTTTTTCAGGATAGGCAGCAGCATCTTCGTGATGGTCTGCACTCCCTGACCGGCTGCACCCTCGAACACTATTGAGAGATCCTGCATGATGCTGCCCTCTTTGTCTGTTTACGTTGCTCCGAGGAACGGATAGTCTGTATATCCTGCTGGTCCGGGCGTATAGAACCCAGACATGTCGGGTTCGTTCAGGGGCGCACCGGTTTTCCATCGCTCCACGAGGTCCGGATTAGTAAGGAACGGGCGACCGACTGCAACGAGATCGCACTTTCCTTCGGCAAGATCCCTTTCCGCCCGTTCTGCATCATATCCGCCCGAAAGGATGAGAACACCCCTGAAATCCCTGCGGAACGTTTCTTTCATGGATGCAGGAACAACCGGTGCGCCCATCGAAGAATGGTCTACGAGATGCACGTATGCCGGACCGGCGGCATCGAGCCTTGCAGCAAGCCACCCATATTCCTCCTCCATAGCATCGTACAGCGGCATGTCGTTGAAAACGCCGTACGGCGAAAGCCTGATGCCGACCTTTTCCCTGCCTATCTCTGCCATCGACGCTTCGAGCACCTCGAGCACGAAGCGGGTACGGTTTTCGAGCGAACCGCCGTAACTGTCGGATCGTACGTTCGTATTCGGGCGGATGAACTGTTCGAGCAGATAACCGTTCGCTGCATGCAGTTCGATACCGTCGAACCCGGCGGCGATCGCATTGGAGGCGGCTTTTGCAAACTCCGCGATCGTGGCATCGATTTCGCCGGGAGTCATGGTTTCGGGAACCGGGTAAGGCTTCAGGCCATCAGCATCGGTATAGATCTCTCCGGCAGCTTTAATGGCTGAAGGAGCAATTACGCGAGCGCCCGCAGGAAGGTTCAGGGGATGTGCTATCCTGCCGCAATGCATGAGCTGCATGAATATTTTTGCTCCCTTGCGGTGAACAGCTTCGGTGACAGGCTGCCACGCAATGACCTGTGCCAGAGAAAAAATACCTGGTATGCGCGGATAACCGAGACCATTCGGCGAAGGCGATGTTCCTTCGGTGACGATAAGCCCTGCCGTGGCCCGTTGGGCATAATACTCGGCCATGAGAAGGTTTGGAATGTTATCGGAGTTGGCGCGGTTGCGGGTCATCGGAGCCATAACCAGATGGTTCTGGAGGCTTAAGTTACATAGATCGGCTGGAGAGAAGAGTATGGGCATGGCTGAATCCTTGTTGGAACGTTTGCATCACCATCGCATGAACCGGTAACTGTCACATCAGTAATGAATGGCTGACTGTCATGCATCTTTTATAGTCAACAATTCAAGCCCGTCAATGGTTCATGAAGCGGCAAAGCGCAGCGCGGCACAGGATTTATTATCGGACCGATCGGGCCTGCAGGTCGTATCTATCCTGCATTCAGTCCTTTATTTTCACCACTCTGCCTCCCTGGGGGCCGGGGTTGTCAGTTTCATCGACAAGCCCTTCGCGCACAAGCCCGGAGATAATCTCACTGAGGCCCCATGGGCAGGAGCCGTATTTTTCTTCAGCCTCCTCAAGGGTCATGTGCTCCACAGCTATGAGCTCTTTGAGCAGCCTGCCGCGGTACCACCGCTTCGATCCCTGAAATTTCGACTGTTTCGTGAGCGGGCGGATTCCGGTCCTTCTGCTGGTGAGGTGCCGGGCTCCGTAATCCATGAGTGCATTGTGCCAGTCGCGGCTTCGACCTTCGGGAAGGAGTCTCTCCGCAAGACGCTGGATATCAGCTTTTGGCGTCTCTTCTGGAAGACAAAATTCATGAATGAGAATACGCCTGACGTTGGTATCGACCGCAGCAACATCGAGGTTGTCGGCAAACACCGGAATGGAGCGGCAGGTGTACTCCCCTATGCCGGGCAGTTTGATCAATTCCTCAGGATCAGCGGGAACAATACCTTCGAAACGCCCGACAATCATCTTCGCACAGGCCTGCAGGCGCTGACCGCGCGAGTTGTAACCGAGCCCGCTCCAGAGCGTGAGCACATCCCTCTGCGAAGCCGCCGCAAGCGACCAGGTGTCGGTAAACCGCTCCATCCAGGCCGTGAATTTCTCCCTCACCCGTTCGGCCTGCGTCTGCTGAAGCATGATTTCGCTCACCATGACCGCATACCGGTCCGTGGTTTCCCTCCACGGAAAAGTACGGCGGTTGTCGCGATAGAAATCGAAAACCTTCTCCCTGAAGAGCGCTACAATCTCTTCCGACATTTTTTCCGTCATCGTTGTCCTGGTCATAAAGCTGCCGATGCCGTTTTATTGACGAAAACAGTGGTCGAACTGAATGCCCGATGATTGGAGGATAGCACGTTTAATGCTACCGGAAAAATACCTTTTGATTATTTCCCGGAACTGCCGAAGAAAAAGTATCGGAAATAATTTCTATTACTTTTTTATATTTTCGTTATTTCGTTTATTATACACCAATCAAAAACCATGACGGAGAACAAGCGATGCATAATTCATTTCTGACATCAGCAATGCTCAATGTGTTGTTTTTTTCGGCAATAATAATGTACTTCCTTCCAACGATCGTCGCCATGCTGCGGGATCATCGACAGAAACTTCAGGTTTTCATCCTTAACCTGCTTGCAGGCTGGACATTTGTAGGGTGGATTGTCGCAATAGTGTGGGCATGCGAGAAAAAGCCCGTCCAGAAGCAGGCCGGCATGCTTCTGGAAATCGAAGAGTGAGGATAAAACGAAAACCCGGCAAATACAGATTTGCCGGGTTTTCGAGTCTGTTCTTTACTTTGCGTTTTCGATCTTGCGTTCCTTGACTTTCAAGGCTGCCTTGCCGGTACGCTTGCGGAGGTAGAAAAGCTTTGCCCTTCTTGCCTTGCCGTGCTTCAGTACCGTAACGCTCTCGATGTTCGGTGAGTTGACGGGAATGATCCTCTCAACACCGACGCCGTGAGAAATCTTGCGGACCGTGATGGTCTTCGAACCGCCTTCGCCCCTGTCGCTGATAACGATGCCTTCGAAAGCCTGAAGTCTCTCCTTCTCGCCTTCGATAACCTTCAACTGTATCCTGAGCGTATCGCCCGGATTGATCTCCGGGAAATCAACTTTAGACTGGGTAGCTTCTACCAACTGAATCAATTTATCCATGTTACTCGACTATTTACGTTATTTTTTCCTAAATTCGTCCAAACAATCCTGACCGAGAAGATCCGGTCTTCTCTCCCTTGTCCTCTCTATGGCGTTTTCATGCCGCCACTGTTCGATTTTCCCGTGATGACCCGATAAAAGAACGTCGGGGACCTTCATTCCCCTGAATTCTGCCGGACGAGTATAATATGCACAATCCAGCAGATTTTCCTGGAACGAATCGCTCAGGGCGGATTCGCTGTCACCAAGCACTCCGGGAATCAGCCTTACCATCGCATCCATCAGGAACAACGCGGGAATTTCGCCTCCGGATACCACGACGTCGCCGATGGAAATCTCCATGGTAACGAGCGTCTCGCGAATCCTCTGGTCGATCCCCTTGTAATGGCCGCACAGCATGATCAGGTTCCTCATCCTCGAAAGCCTGTTTGCCATCGGCTGGTCCAACCGCTTTCCGTCAGGGGAGAGAAAGATTACCTCGTCATATTCACGTTCCGCTCTCAGGGCTTCGATACATGCGAATACCGGTTCCGGACGGAAAACCATGCCTGCTCCCCCGCCGAACGGCTCGTCATCGACCTGTTTGTACTTCCCCAACCCGTAATCGTGAAGGTTGTGGACATGTATATCCGCAAGTCCTTTTTTCCGGGCAATTCCGAGCAGGCCTTTTTCAAGCGTCGAAGCGAAAAAATCCGGGATAACGGATATCACGTCAATCCTTACCATTGCCATGGGTATCTACAAAAATTCATCCAAACGCGATACGACCATATACCTGCCGGTTATGCTGAGCTCGTCGATAAACTCATCCAGCGCCGGAACAAGGACCTTTTTTCCACCGACCTGCACTTCATAGACATCATGAGCAGGCATGCCGATAACATCGGTGACAATACCGGCTTCAGAACGGTTACGGTCAAGCACCCTCATTCCTACAAGCTCGTGTATATAAGCCCGCCCTTCGGGCTGCGGCACAAGTTCAGTCTCTTCAATGAACAATTTCATTCCGGCAAGTCCGGCTGCTTTTTCAGGGGTGTCGATACCCTTGAACATCAGCCATGCAAAACCGCCGGAAACTACAGCTTTCTTTACCTGAAGGCGAACGACAGATTCAGCCGATCTTCCTGCAAAATACTCTTTACGAGAGAGGAAAGTTTCAGGAAAATCGGTAGCGATTTCGACTTTAACCTCACCCTGCAAACCTCTCGGTTTAAGGATGACCCCCGTTACGTAAAGTTCCAATCTTCAGGAAAGGCTAAAGGGTTAACCCTCTGCGCCGGTTTCTTTCGATTCCGCGGCTTTCTTTGCCTGACGGCGGCGAGACTTCAGGGTGAGGCGCTTTTTGCGCTTCTCAGCCTGACGCTCCTGCCACTTTTCCATTTCGGCCGTGACATCGGCTTCGCTGCGACCAAGGTTTTTCAGCCTCAGTTCGTAGAGCAGCCCGGTTGTCTGGATAAGGCTGCGTACGGTAGCTGTCGGCTGTGCACCGGCCTGCATCCAGTAGGTGACACGCTCTCTGTTGATGGTTACGGAATGCGGCTTTGCCGTCGGCTGGTAATGGCCGACAACTTCAAGAAACTTGCCATCCCTCGGTGCGCGGGAATCCGCAGCAACTATCTGGTATACCGGCAGTTTTTTTCTTCCTGCCCTTTTCAGTCTGATCTTAACCAATGCTAAAAATAGTTTAGTTGTTGTTATCTGAAATCTATCGTTTTAAAAACTTGTCAAGCGCAAGGTTCTGCGACGTAATCTTTCTTCCCGACTGCGACATTTTCGAAACTGAACGCATCATTTTTTTCATTTCGCCGAACTGCTTGAGAAGCAGATTGACCTCCTGGACCTTCGTGCCGCTTCCCTTTGCAATACGCAACCGGCGACTTCCGTTGATGACCTCAGGATTGGCTTTCTCCTGTTTGGTCATGGAGTTGATCATTGCCTCGATCGGTTTGAAATCGAGGTTTTCGAGATCCTGTTTCGGCACCATCTTGTTCAGGCCGGGAACCATCTCGATCAATCCCTGGATGGAACCCATCTTCTTGAGCTGCTGCAGCTGATCGAAAAAGTCGTTCAGGTCGAACTCGTTTTTCATCATCTTCTTCTGCATCTCGAGGGTCTTCTCGAGATCGAGGCTTTCCTGGGCTTTTTCAACGAAACTGATAATATCGCCCATACCGAGGATCCTCTGGGCCATACGGTCGGGATAGAAGATATCGAGGTCGTCAACCTTCTCGCCGACGCTCATGAACTTGATCGGTTTTTCAACAACCTGGCGGATGGAGAGAGCGGCACCGCCTCTTGCATCGCCATCGAGCTTGGTAAGGACAACGCCGTCGAAATCGAGGCGGTCGTTGAATACCTTTGCGGTGTTCACCGCTTCCTGGCCCATCATGGAATCGACAACGAAAAGCAGCTCGTCAGGTTTGAGCGAGTGTTTCAATGCTTCAGCCTCGGCCATCATCTGTTCGTCGATCTGAAGGCGACCGGCGGTATCGACGATGACAACATCGTGAGCAGCGGCGCGTGCAGATTCGAGACCCTGAAGCGCGGCTTTCATGGCATCCGGCTCCGTTATCGAGAAGACCGGAACTTCGACCTGTTCGCCGAGCACCTTGAGCTGCTCGACAGCGGCAGGACGATAGACGTCGGCTGCGACAAGCATGGGATTCTTGCCGTTTTTCTTCAGGCGCTTGGCAAGTTTGGCGCAGAAGGTGGTTTTACCGGAACCCTGGAGACCGGCAACCATGATAACCGCCGGAAGTTTTTTCGGAGAGAGGTTCAGTGGTTTCTGCTCACCGCCCATAAGTTCGGTAAGGTCGTCATAGACAATCTTGACGATCATCTGTGCCGGCGAGACGCTCTTGATCACCCCCTCGCCAAGTGATTTCTCGCGGATATCTTCTATAAGGTTCTTGGCCACCTTGTAGTTGACATCGGCGGCAAGAAGCGCTCTTTTGATATCGCGCATGGCGATACCAATATTGATTTCGTTTATTGTGGCCTGACCTGCAAGTTTCTTGAAGGTGGCCTCAAGTTTATCGCTTAGACTTTCAAACATCGGCTTTCGCTTTTTTCATATAAAGCTTAAAAATGCTTAGCTTTAATTATAATAAAAAAACACCAAAAATACAATTATACATTCATATCTTCCTTGTCTGACGGGGGTATTTACACTTTTATCCTGATATTTGAAAAAAACTTATAACACATCTGTCATGCCTGCAGGCACCATAGATTCCCTCCTGTGTTCCATCAGGAACAAACGGATTGCCGTAATCGGCGATGTCATGCTCGACAAGTATATCTTCGGCCATGTTTCGCGTATCTCTCCGGAATACCCGGTGCCGGTGGTGGACGTGAACCGCGAGGACTATCGCCTCGGTGGTGCGGCAAATGTCGCCCTCAATACCCTCTCGCTCGGAGCGGATACCCTTCTGATCGGCGTTGCCGGTGAAGACGGCGACAGGGAGATTCTCCTCGATCTCTTCAGAAACCATGGACTGCCGGCTGAAGGCATTATATCCGATCCTTCCCGGCCGACTACATGCAAAACAAGAATCCTTTCACAGAACCACCATATTGTCCGGGTCGATTTCGAAAAACGGCATGAAATCGATAAAAACATCGAAGAGCTGGTTTTCGGATCTTTCCTTTCTGCGCTTTCCTCCCTCGATGCTGTCGTGCTCGAAGATTACAACAAGGGGCTGCTCAGCAGAAAGCTCATTGAACGGATCATTGCGATAGCCAGGGATAAAGGCATTCCGGTGCTTGTGGATCCGAAACACCTCAATTTCTTTGCATACAGGGGGTGCTCCATTTTCAAGCCTAACCTTTTGGAAATAGCCTCCTCGCTCGGAATCGTCCTGCAGAACGAGGACCGGGAAGTCGAAAAGGCCTGCATCGTGCTTCAGGAAAAAATCCAGGCGGACACGATTGTCGTAACGAGAAGCGAGAAAGGAATGACGGTCTTCGACGGCTCATTCACCCATATCGGGGCCACATCCCTCGATGTCGCAGATGTTTCTGGTGCCGGGGACACCGTAATCGGCATGCTTGCCCTGGGAGCAGCGGCCGGCTTCGATATCGTGACCAATGCCACAATGGCGAATCTCGCAGCAGCAACCGTCTGCCAGGAAGTCGGTGCTGTCCCCGTCAAGGCGGAAAAACTGCTTAAAGTTTGTCAGGAACATCTTCGACGATAGAGATGTACTCTTCAATTTCCTTCGGATAAGGTGGATTGTAGGACTCGTTGTTCAGCAGGTTCCGGAGATTGTTCATGGTGTGGAAAGGCACATCGAACATCCCTGCGTTGCTGACGGGAGGAGGAACGTCCCTGCCGGGATCGAGATGCATCATGAAGGTAATGTGTACCTGATTATGCCCGGTAGGCTCGAAAACCCACATGCCTCTCGAATGATGGACACGGTAGTACCTCGGGTTCTGGGGAAGGTAATCGGGCTCTCCGGTCATGGTAATCGCCACGGCGTTTTCCCCGGCAGGCTCGAGACCGGAACGCAGGATCACTTCCCTTTTCGGCAAAGGCCATGGAGTATTGATGACCTGACGCAGCACAAACTCCACTCCGTTGTTTTTCTCGAGAACATCAATCTCGGCAAGCTGATATACCCACCGCTGGTAACTGGACATGTCGTGGAAAAGGCTTATGAGCTTCCTCATGGAAACATTGAATTCAGCTTCCCCTTTAAATCCGAGAACATCTGAACCTTTCAGATAAGATGAGTAGATTTTGATTCCCTTATGTTCAACACGAAACTGCCAGTTCCCCTGCAGGAGTATCGCTGCATCCATAGTATGTTGTTTGATGATTGTTGAGAGCGAATGAAACTGAAAAAAGCGAACGGTTATTCAGCTATGAAATTCTCGTAGTTCTGGATAACATCTTTTGAAGATTTTTTAAACGGTGCATCCACCGGAATGCGGTATTTCTCCCGCTTGACCATTTCCCGCAGATTGTTCATTGTGTGATAGGGAGTGTCGATAACGGCAATGTTAGCCAGCCAGGAAGGAATTTCTCCTCCTGGTTCGATATGCAGGCGAAAAATAACCCTGCACTGGTTTTCACCGAGAGGGAGGATATTCCAGGCGCCTTCAATCTGGGGAACACGGACATACCTGTCGTTTTTCGGCAGATAATCCGCCAGGCACTCGAGTTTGATGAAAATCTCGTTTGTTTCAGGGTCGATGTAACCCTGCGAACGGGTGATGATCTCGCGGTCGGAAACCGGCCAGGGTGCAGAGACAAGCTGGTAGACAATCCGCCCTTCATCTTCGGAAAGCTCTTTCAGGACACGCATCTCCCTTGTTTTCCAGACCCATTCAGTTGCGGCTTCGACATCATACAGAAGATTCAGAACCGCACTCTGGGGAGCATCGATGGTGGCAATGGAAACAAAAGAAAGAAAATCGGAACTCGGAACCGGGCAGGTATAAATTTTCAGCCAGTCATTCTTAAGACGCAAGGCACAGGTTGCGCTGTTGATCTTTTCAAGCAGTGATGACATTATCGTTGGTATTGTTGGTCCTCGGGTTATTGAAAATTCAGAAATTTCCCTGAAGCCATTACGGCCGGGCGGGGGGAACGGTTTCAGCTATCTTCACGACAGGGTCCGCCGAAAGCACAAGAAACTTAATCTGACCTTCAGCGCCGAACAGCTGATGCGCAATTCGCGATTTGACTGCCCGGACAATATATTTCCTGTCAGCGGCAAAACCGGCACTGTTGAATGCGATTTTCTTCTTCTGACAGGTTTTCTGAACAATCGCGGCAAAATCTTTCTCCTCAGTATAAGAGGTAATGAAACGATCCAGCGAATTCCTGTAAGCCTGGACCGAACTATGGGAATCGTCGATAATTCTCAACGCCATATCATCGAACGAACCGGAACGATAAAGCTCCTGATAGAAGTCCGAATAGTTCTTTCCGCTCACCCAGTAATCAGGAATGATACCTCCGGAATCTTTCAATGCTGCAAGTTTTGCCGGTAGTTTCTTCTGATCCCCCCCGGAAGAAGTAATCAATCCAGGCAGCGAAGTGGTTTTATAGACTGAAAAATCTCCGTTTCTGAAATACAATAAACTGTCGGAATTCGTAAAGAGTTTTTCCGGAAGAATATTTGTCATCGCATCCAGGAAATACCGCTCACGGCCGGCTCCTCCCTTGTGATAGACCCGCTGTATCTGGCGGCCGGACGGAGTATAATACCGCGCAATCGTCAGGCGAAGGGCAGAACCGTCAGCAAAAGGGATCTGCTCCTGGACAAGCCCCTTTCCAAAGGTCAATTCTCCGACAACAACCGCTCTTTTATTGTCCTGCAGTGCACCTGCAAGAATTTCTGAAGCAGAGGCACTTCCCTTGTCGACAAGGATTACCAGATCGCCTTTTTCATAACTGTCACCTGATTTTGCAATATAACGCAAATCATTGGCTCTGCCGTTATGACTTTTTGTATAAACAATCAACTGGCCCTTTGCAAGAAATTCGTCGGCAACCTCTTTTGCCTGTTCAAGAAATCCGCCGGGATTGCCTCGCAGATCGACAATGAGACGCTGCATACCCTGTTTCTTCAGTTTGCCCATTGCGGAACGGAACTCTTCAGCCGTTGTTGAAATAAACCTGCTGAGCCTGATATAACCGTTTTTATCATCGAGCATGAATGCTGCATCGATGCTTGCGGTGGAAATTTTACCTCTTGTAATATGAAAATCCAGGATTTTTCCATTCAGCGGTCTGAAAACTTTCAGATTCACCGGAGTTCCCCTTGGTCCCCGCAACTTTTTCAATACCTGCTGCGGCTTGATTCCGATAGCGGAAGCCGAATCTATGGCGATGATCCTGTCTCCGGTTGAAATACCTACGGCTGCACTCGGCCCTCCGGAGAGAGGGGTTACAACAACAAGCGAATCATTGATTACATCGAATTCTATACCGATTCCCTCGAAATTACCATCAAACTCGGACTGGGTATACGATACTTTTTCAGGCTCGAGATAAACAGTATGGGGATCGAGAAATTCAGCCATTCCCTGTATACCGGCTCCGGCGAGACTGTCAACATTAACTTTGTCGACATAATTCTCTTTTATAATGCCCAATGCCTCTGAGATTTTCTTCTGCTCCTGATTGACACTGTTCCTGTCTCCGCCAAGCCTGAAGCCGAGAAACACGCCGAAGAGCAGCACCACAAGCATGATGAGAATTGTCAGAATGCGGGACATGACGGAATGATTATTTACAGGAATAGCAACTATCGTGAATATATCACGCAAACCTGAAGTTTACCGATCATTCTCCAAAATCACAATCGAAAATCCGAAAAAATAAAATCGCTTTTCCGCAACACCATTCAAACATCTGAAAACTGAAAATCAGACACCAGCGAGAACCCGGTCAGCAGGGCAGTAGTCCAGCATATTCTTTACAGCAGAAAATAATTACTCAACTCACTTTTCAACCAGATATTACCAAAGACAGCAACGCCGTATATACAGAACAATAAACCTTCTTTAAATCAGTTTAAATATCAATTAAAGAACTTTTAATCCGAACTAAAGTGCACCACATAAAAATAAAAGCTTCACTATAATTAAATCGATAACATCAAACATAAAATAGTCAACTGACCATAAATACTCAGATATTTTAAATAAATTTAATAATCTTAAATAAGCAAATATTTTTTTATTATAAAATACTTATTTTATTAAAATTTAATATTTTAAATACATTTAGAT
>JAAXXY010000009.1 GCA_013334225.1 Chlorobiaceae bacterium | reverse complement strand
CGGAAGCAAGAATGATCCTGCCGAAACGACTGGCCTTGCCCATTATCTCGAACACATGCTGTTCAAAGGCACGGATGCCATCGGTTCCATCGATTATGAAAAGGAACATCCTGAACTCGAAAAAATAGCCGAACTCTACGAGCAGTACCGTTCGACCTCCGACACGGACAAAAGAGCGGCGATCTACCGCGATATCGACAGTATTTCCAATGTTGCCGCAAGCTTCACCGTCCCGAACGAATACGACAAATTACTCAACTCTATCGGCGCGCAGGGCACCAATGCCTATACCTGGGTCGAACAGACCGTCTATATCAACGACATACCGTCGAACAAACTCGATCATTGGCTGACAATCGAAGCCGAGCGATTCCGCAATCCGGTCATGAGGCTTTTTCATACCGAGCTCGAAACGGTCTATGAAGAGAAAAACATGACCATCGACAGCGACAGCCGCAAAATATGGGAAAGCATATTTACCGGGCTCTTCAGAAAGCACACCTACGGAACACAAACCACGATTGGAAAGGCGGAGCATCTGAAAAATCCGTCGATAAGGAATGTCATCGACTACTACCGCAGATACTATGTACCGAACAACATGGCGATCTGTATTTCAGGTGATTTCGATCCCGAGACCACGATACGGCTTATCGACGAGAAATTTTCATTGCTGGAACCGAAAGAAATTCCGGCTTTCGTTCCGGCCGTCGAAGATTCTATCGAAGAACCGGTTGTAATCAAGGTCCAGGGACCTGAAGCTGAAGAGCTGATGATAGGATTCAGGTTCGACGGCATCAACAGCTCCGATGCCGATTACCTGACCCTGGTCGACAAGATACTCTACAATCAGACGGCCGGTCTGATCGACCTCAACCTGAATCAGGAGCAGAAAGTGCTTGACGCCGGCTCCATGCCGATCATGATGAAGGACTACTCCGCACACCTGCTGAGCGCCAAGCCGAGGGAAGGTCAGAGCCTCGACGAAGTGAGAACACTCTTGCTCCAGCAGATCGAACTGCTCAAGGAGGGCAGATTCCCCGAATGGCTCCCTTCCGCCATCATCAATGACCTGAAAATCGAACAGCTGAAACTTTACGAAAGCAACAAGGGAAGGGTGGAAGCATTTGTCGACACCTTTATCTGGGGCATGCCCTGGGAGAATTATGTGCACCAGATCGAAAGACTCTCGAAAATCACGAAAGAGGACCTCGTCGCATTTGCCCAAAAGCACTACCATGAGAATTACGTTGCGGTATACAAGGATCACGGCACGGCGGAAAACGAAATGAAGATACAGAAGCCTCCTATCACCCCGCTGACGGTCAACCGGAACACTTCTTCCAGTTTTGCCCTCAATATCCTTGCCCGGAAATCGGAAACCACCGAACCCTCGTTTCTCGACTACCGGAAAGATATCGGCTTTTTCGACATCAATCCCTCAATCAGACTGCACTATCTGCAGAATCGGGAAAACGAGCTGTTCTCGCTCTACTATGTTTTCGACATCGGCAAGAACCATAACCGCAAAATCGATCTTGCACTCGACTACCTCTCCTATCTCGGCACTACCGGTCTCAGCCCTGCCGAATTCAACCAGGAACTTTATAAACTCGGTGCAAGCTTTTCAGCCTACACATCCGATACCTATGTCTACCTTAAGCTGACCGGACTCGAAAAAAATTCCCTCGAAGCGATCAAGCTGCTCGAAACCCTGCTCTTCTCGGCCAGGCCCGATGAAGAAGCGCTTGAAAAACTGAAGGCAGGTCTGATGAAGGAGAGGGCCGATGCCAAACTTGCCAAGAGGAAGATCCTTTTCGAGGCCATGAGCAGTTACGGAAAATACGGTCCGTCATCCCCTTTCACCAATGTCCTGTCGAACGACGAGCTGGAAGCAGTAACCTCCCGGGAACTGCTCGATGAAATCCGCAACCTCCTGCAGTACAGGCACCGGGTGCTCTATTACGGTCCTGCTTCGGCAGAGGATGTGCTTTCGACCCTCCGTTCAGTACGCCATTATCCGGAATCGTTCAGGACAACGCCCGAAACCGATGCGTTTATCGAGCTTGAGCAGCATGAAAACCTTGTGTTTGTGGTCGATTACGATATGACACAGGCCGAACTGATCCTGCTGACGAAGGACGAACCCTATAATCCTGATGCTGTGCCGATGATCACACTCTTCAACGAGTACTACGGCGGAGGCATGTCATCTGTTGTATTCCAGGAACTTCGCGAGGCAAAAGCGCTTGCCTATTCAGTTTTTTCAGTGTACCGGACACCGAAACGGAAAAAAGATAACAATTACATTGTCAGCTATATCGGGACACAGGCTGACAAATTGCCGGAAGCGCTCGAAGGGATCACTGCTCTCCTCGACGAACTGCCGAAATCACCGGAACTTTTCGATTCCGCTAAAAACGGCATTCTGCAGAAAATTTCATCCGAACGCCTTACAAAAACCGAAGTGCTCTTCAATTACGAAGAAGCCGTCAGGCTCGGGCACACCCATGACATCAGGGAAGACATTTACCGCGAAACTGCCCGGATGAGCCTTGACGATGTGGAAAATTTCCATAGAAAACATTTCAGAACGCGAAAACATGTCCTGCTGGTACTTGGCAAAGTTGAAAATCTGAATATGGAGACGCTTCGAGGCTACGGGGCACTGAAAGAACTGAGCCTGGAAGATGTTTTCGGTTATTGAGCCGGCAGGAATTTATCGTCGCGATGCTGTATGAAACCGGAAACAAGACAGTGATTCCATGAAAATCCTTGACCGGTACATATTCAGTCAATACATGCGGACATTCATTTTTTCGACCGTCGCATTTTCATCCATCTTTATCGTTATTTCAATGGTCGAGAAGATTGGAAAACTGATGGATATGAAACTGGGTACCTTTGAAATCATAAAGTATTATCTGTTTTCAATTCCCACGATTTTCCTGGTAACCTCGCCGGTCAGCTCCCTGCTCTCTTCAATGCTTGTATCGGGGCGGCTTTCTTTTTCAAGCGAGCTTCCCGCGATACGTTCCGCCGGTGTGAGCATGAAGCAGTTTCTTGTCCCTTTTGCGCTCGGCGGAACCATTATTTCTTCACTGAACCTCTTCAATGCATGCTGGTTGGCCCCGACATCCTATCCCATTGTCAACAGTTTCGAAAAACAGTATATCAATCACTCAAACCAGACAATAGCCGGAACCAGCAATATCCATATCCTTGAACCGGGCAACAGGATAGTATCGATCGGCATAATCGGAGAAAATGCTGCAACACTTAAAAATGTTTCCATCGAAAACCTCGATAAATCGCACCTTGTATCCCGTACCGATGCAGAATCCCTGTATTACAACCCGGGTACCCGCGAGTGGATCATGCACAATGTTTCAACGCGCACATTCAAAAATGGAAAGGAGGCATTCACTTTAATACAGCAGCAGCCGGTAAAACTTTCGTTTACTCCGCGCTCCCTGAAAGAGCTCGATCTCAATCCTGACGAAATGAACCTGGTTCATCATTACCGGTATCTCGATGAAAAACAGAAAGCGGGATTTTCAGGCCTTGAACGCTCCATAGTGACGTTCCATACCAAATTTTCCATGCCGCTCGCATCACTGATCATTGTTTTCATCGGTGTACCTCTGTCGGCAAGAAAAAAACGGGGAGGCCTCGCCGGTGAGATCGGCATCACTCTTCTGATCGGCCTGCTCTATCTGGCATTGCAGAAAGTATTCGCCATTGCCGGGGAACAGGGAGCCCTGAACCCGGTACTTGCTGCCTGGCTGCCCGATATTCTGTTTGCAGGCATCGGTTATGCAATTTTGAAAACATCACTGGACTGACCCCATTCATGAATTCAAACGACCAGCAAGTTATCGTCCTCATGACCGATTTCGGACTGAACGATCCCTGGGTCGGACAAATGAAGGGGGTGATCCTTTCGCTATGTCCATCCGCCCGTATTGTGGACCTCACTCATGCCATCGAGCCCCAGAATATCGTTCATGGCGCTTTTATGCTTGGTAAATCCTGCCGGTATTTTCCTGAAAAAACAATCTTCGTTTCGGTGGTCGATCCGGGTGTCGGAACTTCCCGTCGGCCGATTGCCTTGGAAACATCCAGGCATATCTTCATCGGCCCTGATAACGGACTTTTTACCCCTGTCCTCGAACAGGAGGAAATAATGTGCTGCATGCATATCACGGAAAACCGGTTCATGCTGCCAAAGCAGAGCTCCACCTTTCAAGGACGGGATCTCTTTTCACCGGTCGCCGCACACCTCACTTCAGGCATTTCCCTGAAAGAGACCGGAGTGGAGATCGATCCGTGCGATTGCATACGAATCGACATGCCTGCCTGCAAAAGCCCGGATAATGGCAGATCGTGGGAAGGAAGCATCATCTATGCAGACCATTTCGGCAACCTCATAACATCTCTCGATTCTGATTTGATCGGGAATCCTGAACAATGGCTTGTCATCGCAGACAATGTCGATCCGCTCCCGATATCGGTAACCTATTGCTGTGTGGAAAACAAAAAGCCGCTTGCCTATGCAGGCAGCAGCGGCATGATTGAAATTGCGGTAAGAAACGGCAACGCAGCAGGATCGCTGAATCTGGCAAATGGAGACAAGGTGAGGCTCGCAAGAAAATGACAGCGGTCAGCTGCCGATATACTCCTTGAGAATCTTGCTGTAAGCGGACTGCCTGAGCCTTCTGATGGCTTTTTCCTTGATCTGGCGGACGCGCTCCCTTGTGAGCTTGAACTTCTCGCCGATCTCCTCCAGGGTCAGCGGATTATCCATACCGATGCCGAAATAGGATTTTATCACATCGGCCTCCCTCGGGGCAAGCACTGAAAGCGAACGTTCCACCTCGAGAGTGAGAGAATCGCGATTGAGACCGTGGTCCGGCATATGACCGTCATTCTGGAGAACATCGAGAAGGCGGTTGTCGTCTCCTTGAGCGAACGGCGCGTCGACGGAAACATGCCTTCCGGCGATTTTCAGGGTGTCGGCGACATCCTGTGAATCCATGTCGAGAAGAGTGGCAAGTTCACGGGTGTTCGGATCCCGTTCGTATTCCTGCTCGAGCTGGCTGTAAGCCTTGCTGATTTTGTTCAGGGTACCGACGCGGTTCAGCGGTAGACGCACAATCCTCGACTGTTCGGCAAGCGCCTGAAGAATGGACTGTCTGATCCACCACACCGCATAGGAAATGAATTTGAAACCGCGTGTTTCGTCAAACCTTTTTGCTGCTTTGATAAGACCGAGATTACCTTCGTTGATGAGGTCACCGAGTGTCAGGCCCTGGTTCTGGTATTGCTTCGCGACAGAGACAACAAAACGGAGATTTCCCTTGATCAGCTTGTCAAGAGCCCGCTTTGCCCGCTTGTATTCCACCGTATCGACCGGCATGTCAAAACCATCCTTGATAGCCTTGGTCAGCTTGACTTCATCTTCTGCCGTCAGCAGATCATATTTTCCAATTTCCTGCAGATAACGATCAAGAGAAAGACTCTCGCGATTGGTTATCTGTTTGCTTATTTTAAGCTGCCTCATAGTAAACTTCTCCTTACAAGCTTCAACGATTTGAACCTCCCCTGCGGGGTTTGCACGATTCGAAAGAACGGGAAGATATCACTTATCACACTTTTTTTCCAAAAAAACATTTCAATGGTGTGCAAAGCGCCATCGACTTACATCATAAGTACTTACAGAAAAGCATCTTCAATCTTCGAGAACAGCGAGATTGCCAATCAGCTTTTCAAGATTGTTTTCCGCCTCCCTGAGCTTTTCCTTTTCCTTTGCAATGACTTCAGGAGGAGCGTTATCGACAAAACCTCTGTTGCCAAGCTTTTTCTGAAGCGAACCGACATAAGAGGTGATATTGGCAATTTCCTTTCCGAGTCTCGCCCTTTCTTTTTCAAACGATATTAAACCCTCAAGCTGAAGGAAAAGTTCATTTCCCTCGATCACAGACCCGGCAGCGTGCTGCGGCCTGGGTTCGTCAGCAAGAAATTCCACGGTGCAATTTGTCAGTACGCTGATGATACAGGTATTCGAAACCAGCTCACCGGAAGCTTCCGGCGATACCGGACGGATCTGCAGTGAGGCCTGCTTGCCCGCAGGAACGGCGAAAACGGAACGGACGCTCCTTATCTCCGATATGACCGATTGAGGAAGGTTTTTTAAACCGACATCTGCCGTGATCCAGGCTTCATCCGCCTTTGGCATCGAAGAAAGGGCTATGCTTTCCGTTTCGGGCCGCCGCATGATATGATGCCAGATCTCTTCGGTAATGAAAGGCATGACAGGATGGAGTGTTTTCAGGAACCCTTCGAGCACCCGGACAGCGAGGCCGATCGCCTGACGCCCCTGCTCCGGGTCCATGCCATCGGCATCCATGGCTTTAAGCGATTCGAGGTACCAGTCGCAATATTCGCCCCAGAAGAAATCATAGAGCCCTTTGACAATATCGTTTACCCTGAACTGGCCGAGTGCTGTATGGTATCTGTCGAGCATGGAATGGTACCTTGCCATGAGGACCCACTCCTCGGCAAATGAAAATGCTTCTTTCCGTGGTGAAAACTCCCCATAGAAGGTGTCGAAATCCCCGGGCGAACTGAAATATTTCTCACGAAGCATGAACACAAGCCTCGAGGCATTCCATATCTTTGTCGCGAAGTTCCGGCCGAGCTCGCATTTTTCCTCGCCGAACAGCACATCCTGGCCAAGCGGAGCAATATAGATGATGGTGAACCTCAATGCATCGGTACCGTAAGTATCAATGACCTTCAGCGGGTCAGGCGAATTGCCAAGGGACTTGGAAAGCTTTCGTCCCTTCATGTCCCGGATGATACTGGTGAAATAGACGTCACGGAACGGCACATCCCCCTTGAAATAGAGCCCGGCCATGATCATTCTGGCAACCCAGAAGAAAATGATGTCAGGACCGGTCACCAGCGTATCGGTCGGATAGAAGGTCTTAAGGTCCTCATTGTCCTTGTGCATACCCGTCCAGCCAAGCGTTGTGAGCGGCCAGAGCCACGATGAAAACCAGGTGTCGAGCACATCCTCATCCTGAACAAGCTTGTCGGTCCCGGCAAGATGACAGGCCTCTTCATAGCTTGTTGCAACCCAGACATTTCCTTCAGGATCATACCATGCGGGAATGCGGTGCCCCCACCAGAGCTGACGGGAAATACACCAGTCCCTGATGTTTTCCATCCAGTGACGGTAAGTATTGATCCAGTGGGGCGGGTGGAAACGGATTTCGCCGTCGTTGACAACCTGCAGTGCCTTTTCGGCAAGTGGTTTCATCTTAACGAACCACTGTTCTGAAAGGTAGGGTTCGATGACCACATCGGCCCTTTCGGAATACCCTACGTTATGCTCGTACTCTTCTATGCGGACAAGATTGCCGAGCTCTTCGAGGTCCTTGAGGATTTTTTCACGGGCTTCGAACCGGTCCATGCCGCCATAGCCGAAACTGTCGGTCATTCTTCCATCCTTGCCCATAACGGAAATGACAGGAAGATTATGCCGCATGGCAACCTCATAGTCGTTCGCATCATGTGCCGGTGTTATTTTCAGTGCACCGGTACCGAATTCCACATCGACATAATCGTCGGCAATGACCGGGATATGCCGGCCTGCAACAGGCACGACGACAAGCTCCCCGATCAGGTCGCTGTAACGGCTGTCGTTCGGATTGACGGCAATGGCAACATCGGCCAGGATGGTTTCAGGCCTGACGGTGGCAATGGTAATGAACCTGTCGGGATGGCTCGCAAGGGCATACTGGACGTAAACCAGTTGGTCCTTGCGGGGCTTCATGATAACCTCCTCATCCGAGAGGGCGGTCTGTGAAACCGGGCACCAGTTGATGATACGCGAACCACGGTAGATCAGTCCGTCCCTGTAAAGAGTGATGAAAGCATGGATGACCGCTCTTGAAGCGCTTTCGTCCATCGTGAAAAGATTGCGTCGCCAGTCGCATGAGATACCGAGCCGTCTGAGCTGCTTGAGTATGAGGCCTCCATACTCTTCACGCCACTGCCATACATGATCGAGAAAGCTTTTGCGCCCGAGATCATGACGTGTCACCCCTTCCTTTTTCAGCTTCCGTTCCACAACGGTCTGGGTCGCGATACCGGCATGGTCCGTTCCCGGAAGCCAGAGGGACTCCCTGCCCTGCATACGGTTGCAGCGGATGAAGATATCCTGAAGGGTATGGTTCAGAACATGGCCAAGCGTAAGGCTGCCGGTAACATTTGGCGGAGGCATGAGAACAGTGTAGGGAGTTTTGCCCTCTTCCGCCACCCGGGAGCTTTCGGCATGAAAAATCCCGAGAGCTTCCCAGTGCGAGCTCCTCCACCGTTCTTCGACATCCTGATGGTTATAGGTCTTATCCAGATTGAAAGCTATGGACTGGTCGTTCATGATAAAAAATTCGGTTGCAGCTGGTATCGTTAAAGAAAACAGAATTCAGGACCGGGTCATTCCGGCTTTTCAGGTATGGGACGTTTCTGGAAAACCTGATCGATAATTCCGTATTCTAGCGCCTCTTTCGCGTTCATCCAGCGGTCCCTCTCGGAATCTTCCCTCACCTGCTGCACGGATTTGCCGGTATGGCTTGCGAGAAGTTCTTCGAGAAGCACGCGGATTTTTTCGATCTCCCTTGCCTGGATCACGATATCGGTCTCCTGACCCTGTACACCTCCCGAAGGCTGGTGTATCATGATCCTCGAATGAGGAAGAGAAGCCCGCTTGCCTCTGGCGCCGCTGGCAAGAAGAAAAGCGCCCATGCTGGCTGCCATTCCGACGCAGACGGTCGAGACATCAGGACGGATATACTGCATGGTGTCATAGATACCGAGACCGGCGGAAACGCTTCCTCCGGGAGAGTTGATATAAATATAGATATCCCGGTCCGGGTCCTCGGATTCGAGAAAAATGAGCTGTGCCATGATCAGGCCGGCCACGTGCTCATCGACGCCGCTGCCGAGAAAGATGATGCGTTCGCGCAGAAGCCTTGAAAAAATATCGAAAGCGCGCTCCCCTCTTCCGGAAGTTTCGATAACCATGGGAACAAGCTGACTGTTGATAGACTGCTCTATAGCACCGGAATACATTTTCTTTGCATGGTGCTCAAAACCGAAATTGATGTTTGCCATAGCTGCGATGTCGTTTAAATTGCTGAGCCATTCTTTTATTATTCACACAGGCAACAGAAGAAAAGCGTAACTCCGTGCTCTTGCTGCCCTCAAACTTTCAGATTTTTAAAATACATAGTGATAACAACAAATCAAGAACCATGGTTTCAATTCATAAAAAAAAGAGGCATTCCCCGGGCAATCCAGGGAAAAGAAAAACCCTGATTTGAGTATATTTCATCCCTGTTGAACCAAAACAATCCTGAACATGCAGGTACGCCTCATCTCGGTCACATCGCCGATCATCACAATAGACAATCAAACGCTGACTCCGGAAGGTCTCATGGCTTACTGTGCGAGGGTATCGAGCCCGCACCAGGAAACGCCGGATTATGAAAAACTTCTGATCTACTGCATTGCAAACAAGCACTGGAGTGTCTTCGAAATGGTTGATATGACCGTGGAAATCGTTACATCGAGAGCTATTTCTCCCCAGATCCTGCGTCACCGGAGTTTCCAGTTCCAGGAATTCTCGCAACGTTATGCAAAGGCACAGGAAATAGAGCATTACACGCCAAGGGGGCAGGACAGCAAAAACCGCCAGAATTCACTGGAAAACCTCGATGAAACGACAGTTACATGGTTTGACGAGGCCCAGGATGAAATTGCCCGCATATCGCTTGAGAGGTACAATGAGGCGCTTGAAAAGGGTATCGCAAAAGAGTGCGCAAGAATGCTGCTGCCGCTCGGCACCAGGACGAAACTCTATATGAAGGGAAGCGTAAGAAGCTGGATACATTACCTCGAAGTGAGAACGGACAGGAGTACCCAGAAGGAACACCGGGATATCGCCCTCGAAATAAAAAAGATTTTCATCGGACAATTCCCGGTTACCTCAGCTGCGCTCGGCTGGCTTTAGACCCGGAGCGTCCCGAGAATCCGGACAAGCTGGTCCTTCAATTCCCTCCGGTGCACGATACAGTCGATAAATCCGTGTTCGAGAAGAAATTCCGCGCGCTGGAAACCTTCTGGCAGGTCGCGCTTGATGGTATCCCGGATAACCCTCGGTCCGGCAAAACCTATCAGAGCTTTCGGTTCGCTCAAATTGATGTCGCCAAGCATTGCAAAGGATGCGCTGATACCGCCCATCGTCGGGTCGGTCATGAGAGAGATGAAAGGCAGTTTCTTCTGGCTGAGAAGGGTCAGCCTTGCAGATGTTTTGGCCATCTGCATGAGGCTTAATGCCCCTTCCATCATTCGGGCTCCGCCTGTCTGTGAAATCACCAGCAGCGGAGCGTTGAGCTCGAGAGATTTGTTGACTGCACGGGCAATTTTCTCACCGACGACGGATCCCATGGAACCGCCGATAAAACCGAAATCCATTGCTGAAACAACAAGAGCCTGCCCTCCGCAATCGCCCCAGGCGTTGCGGCAGGCTTCCGTCTTACCGCTTTTTTCGATGATCTCATTGACCCTGTCAGTATATTTTTTCGTATCTACAAAGCCGAGAGGGTCCGCAGTTCTCAGATTATCGTCAAATTCTGCGTATCTATCTTCGTCGAACAGAATCGAAAAATATTTGTAGGGAGAAATCCTGAAATGGTAACCGCACTGGGAACAGGTATAGAAATGATCTTCAAGCTGTTTCCTGTGTAACATTGCACCACATTCGTCACATTTCCACCATAACCCTTCAGGCGTATCACGCTTGTCGGTCGTACGAATGGAAGGCTTTACCCGTTTAAACCAGGCCATTTTCACAATTTGGACTAAAGGTTATACATTACGGGTCAAGATATAAAGTCCGAACGAGATATCAAAAGCAGTCTTTGACGGGTGGTTTCTGCTTCATGCAAACATTATGAATACCCGTGAATGCCATACCTGGAGACGAACCATACCTGGAATGACTCATGTTCAGGGCGTCTCATATGTATTTAATGCTCCGGCAGCAATCAGTCGCAAGGAAATCCATGCAACGGTTCTGTCATTCCACAATGAAGCGTAGCGGAATGAAGAATCCATTATATTACTATACAATAATTTCCGGATTCTTCAGCCGGCAGCATCGGCCTCGGAATGACAAAACGGAGCTATTGCTGCCAACCGGGATTGAGGCCTTTGATCGCCGGAGTAATAATGCCGTTCCATATTGAAATCGGAACGTAGACAAAATAAAGAAAAAGGCTCTTTCAAGCTCATGAACCGCTCGCTATTCCATAGATGAAAGCACGATTCCCACTCTGTCTGGCACTGCTCATGACAGTTCTTTTACCGAAAATCACGATTCCGGTGTTTGCTGCCACTCCCTCCCGGAACACAGTTATTTATCCTGATACGCTCAAACTCCCCTTTCACCGGTTGGCTTTGCAGCCCTATATGAGGCCTGCCAGAAAAAGCGTAGGTCTTGCCCTTTCCGGAGGCGGTGCAAACGGCCTTGCGCAGATCGGTATTCTGCAAGCACTTGAAGAGGAAGGCATAACTATCGATTATATCGCCGGTACAAGCATGGGAGCCGTGATAGGAGGCCTCTACAGCTGCGGTTATTCCGCCGCGGAACTTGAAAAAATCGCGTCAGGGCTTCCCTGGCAATCCATTGTTTCATTACGAAACGATTATTCGAGATCGAACATTTTCCTCGAGCAGCAGCGAATCAGGGACCGTGCAACCATTGCCATCCGTTTCGATAAACTGAAACTGCTGTTTCCGAAATCTCTCGGCTCCGCACAGACCCTAACCGGCACACTCGATCTGCTGACCCTTAACAGCATCTACCGGAATACAGGATCATTTTCAAAACTTCCCGTCGATTTCAGGGCAGTTACAACCGACCTGGTTTCGGGCAAAAGGATAACGCTGACAAACGGCTCACTTTCCGAAGCGATGCTCGCAAGCAGTACCATTCCCGTGCTTTTCGAACCCGTCAAACGAGACAGTTACGACCTGGTCGATGGCGGACTTGTTGCAAACCTGCCGGTAGACGAACTGCACAATGCCAATGTGCAATACAAAATCGCTGTAGACACGCACGGCAGTATGTACTCTTCAAGCGGAGAACTCGATATTCCCTGGAAAGCGGCCGATCAAACCATGACCATCCTCACGAAACTCCAATACCCTTCACAACTCGAAAAAGCGGATATAGTCATCACCCCGGATCTCAACGAGCACAAAGCCACCGACTTTTCGGATGTCAAATCCCTTGTGGATGCCGGCTATTCCAAAGGAAAATTGCTTGCCGGAACAATCAAGCGCAGTATAGAGCCCGGACAACACCAGAACATTCCGATCAGAGGCTATACAAAAAAAATCGAGTTCCCGGACAAAAATCCTGAATACCATGAACATTACCGTATCGTCTCGGGCATAATCCGCAACTCGGACAATGCCGGGAAAATCCTGGAGGAACTGCTCGCTACAGACCTTTTCACATCGGCACACGTCGAACTGGACAAACAGCGAAAAACAGCTGTATTCCATCTTGAGCCACTGAAAAGGATTTCGAAAATTTCCGTTTCCGGAGGGCCTGTCGGGGAAATTTCGACTGAACAAATCGAATCCTGTTTCCTGCCGGTAAAAGAAAAGCTCTATACTAACACAGCGGGAACAAGGTCTCTTGAATCCCTTGTCAGAAAATACCGCGACAAAGGATTGAGTCTGGTCAATATCGAAAATGTTTCCATTAAAAACGGGGTTCTCGACATAAGGCTCTCTTCCGGAAAACCTGACGCTATCGAGATTGTCAGGGACAGGAACAAAACTGCGCTGGTCCCTGTCAGGAGGGAAGTAAAAATCGATACCACAAGGGTACTGCGTTTGAAAAAAGCCGAAGAATCGATAGACAACCTCTACGAAACCGGGGTATTCAACAGGGTATCACTTTCACAGGAACCACAGGGAAATAATGACCGCGGCGCAAACAACACACTTAAATTCACATTGAACGAAAAACCGGAATCGGTACTCCGGGCCGGCTTCAGATATGATGAAACCTACAATGCCCAGCTTCTCCTCGATTTCAGGAATGAAAATCTTGCAGGAACAACCAATTCGTTAGGCGGCTGGGTAAAAGCCGGAAGAAAAAGCAGCCTTCTGAACCTCGAATACAATGCACCGCGCATCGGCTCCACCCATTTTACCATGTCAACAAGGCTGTTTTATGACCAGCATGTTTTCGAAAAACGTGACCTGCTGTTTTCGAAGCAATTCTTTCCAACTGAAACCGAAAATTCGGGAAGTTACGGAATCCAGAGATTTGGCTTAACGACAGTATTCGGGACAAGAATCAGAAAAAACGGACAGTTCGTTATCGACATGACACTGCAGAATGCGCAGTCATATATTGACCGGAAAGAACCGGCTCCACTGAAAACAGCTGAATACAATATGTTTTCCTTCGGAACACAGTTTACCCTTGATTCGAGAAACAATACCGAACTGCCGACCTCCGGCAGCTATACAAACCTTCGATATGCAATTACTCCGACCGTTTTCAATGACAACGACATTTTCTGGCAGGTCACCGGCAACCATGAAGAGAATATCCGCCTTGGAAAAACAACCACGCTGCAGCTTTCGGGGCTTTTAGGATTGAGCAGCAGTTACATGCCGCTTTCGGAAAAATATTTTCTCGGAGGACCGGGAACACCATACAGCAGAAGATTTATCGGCCTCAAGGAAAGCGAACTGCAGGGCAACAACGTCGCAGCAGCGGGTATAGGCCTGTATTACAAACCCGAATTCTCCCTTGTTTTTCCAACATCTTTCCTTCTTCAGTACAATACAGGCAATGTATGGGAACAGCGCAAGGATATCGGCTTCAGGCACCTCATTCATGGCGTCGGAACGAGTGTGATCTGGGAAACACCTGTGGGTCCGGCAAGATTTACCGTTTCAAAGGCTTTCGCCTTTCTTGAACAGCCCGATGATAACGGATCATCGTCGATTCACTTTTCAGATACCATGTTTTATTTCAGTATCGGCCATGATTTTTGAGCAGAACTTTTTTGTATTTTTTCAACGCCATCAGCAAGTAAACAGAAACATCTCCATTATTTGACCGGAAAGGGTGAACAATATTCAGAAACCACATATTCTTGTCTGCAACGATGACGGCATCGAAGGTGAAGGACTTCATGTGCTCGCTGCCGCCATGAAAAAAATCGGCAAGGTCACCGTGGTGGCGCCGGCAGAACCGCACAGCGGAATGAGCCATGCCATGACACTCGGTGTTCCGTTGAGGATCAGGAAATATTCAAGGAACAACAGGTTTTTCGGTTATACCGTGTCAGGAACACCTGTCGACTGCATCAAAGTTGCCCTGAGCCACATACTGCCTGAGAAACCGGATCTTATCGTTTCCGGAATCAACTATGGCAGCAATACAGCAACAAACATTTTATATTCCGGCACCGTGGCTGCGGCACTTGAAGGTGCGCTACAGGGGATCACCTCGCTCGCTTTTTCCCTGACAACCTACGAACATGCCGATTTCAGCTTTGCAGGAAAATTTGCCCGTAAACTTGCAAAAAAGGTTCTTGCAGAAGGTCTGCCTCCGGACACCATTCTTTCAGTCAATATTCCTAATGTTCCCGAATCAGCTATCGCAGGTGTCGTCATAACGGAACAGGGACGTTCACGCTGGGAGGAAAATGCTATTGAACGGAACGATATGTACGGAAACCCTTATTACTGGCTGAACGGCACCCTGATGCTGCTCGACAATGAACTGCACAAGGATGAATTTGCCGTCAGGAAAAACTACGTTTCCGTTACCCCGCTTTCATGTGATCTGACCAATCACGGTTATATCGGCACCCTTAAAACATGGAATCTGTAAATCAATAACGTGAACACCTTTCTTCTCGACTATAAAACGATCCTGACACCCCGGAAAGGTTTTTCAAGACTCTTCCGGGACTACACCTCCGAGGGTTCCGAACGCTCGGTGCTGATGAAAGAGTGCTTTCATCTCGATATTCAGAGGGAAGCGGATTATTACCGTCAACTTGGCTCGCTTGCAACAAGGAAATTCGACAGGGAATCGCTGATCAGGATTCTCGTCAGACAGAACACACAGTTTGGATGCACGGATCTCCATCTCCGGGAAATTGAAAAACTTCGTTCACCCCAATGCATGGCCGTCGTTACCGGTCAGCAGCTTGGTCTTTTCACCGGCCCCCTCTACACCATTTATAAAGCGATCACGGCCATCGTTTTTGCAGAACACCAGAAAACCATCTTTCCTGAATACGATTTCGTACCTGTTTTCTGGCTTGAAGGAGAGGACCATGACTATGAAGAATCAGCGCAAACTGCCATTTTTTCCGAAAACAGGGTGGTCAACTTCAGACAGGAGACGCCCAGGCGCCTTCCCGACCAGATGGTTGCAAATACCTGTTTTGATGAAGAGATCAGCTCTACCGTTTCAAATTTTCTGAATTTTCTGCCTGATTCCGTCCACAAGGAAACAATATCGGACATTCTCAGTGAATGCTACTCTCCAGGAAATACCTTTGAGATGAGCTTCGCTCGAACCATGATGAAGCTCTTCAGGGAACAGCCGCTTGTAATGCTGTCGAGCCAGGACCTTGAGTTCAAACAGCTTTCCTGCCCTGTTTTCATGAAAGAGCTATCCACAGCACCGGTATCATCCTACAATGTGATCGAGCAGAGCTCAAAAATGGAAACCCTCGGATATGCGGCTCAGACGAAACCGAGAACAGTGAATCTTTTTTATATCAACCATCTCGGTCAGCGAAAGAAAATAGAACACCCTTCGGATAATGCCTTTCAGATCGTGCCCGATAAGCAGGTTTATTCCAAACATCAGATACTCGAACTCTGCCAGGACCATCCTGAACGGTTCAGCCCCAATGTGGTGCTTCGTCCGATTGTCCAGGATTACGTCCTTCCGGTTTTTGCAACCATTGCCGGGCCTGGGGAAATCAGCTATCTTGCCCAGTACAGGAAAAATTACGAGCATTTCGGTATCAACATGCCTTTTGTAATTCCGAGAGGCAGCTTTACCCTCGTCGAACCGAAAATAAGCCGCATCATGGACAAACTGCTCAAGGTCACCGGCAAACCGGGATTTTCCCGAAAACAGATTTACAATTCGGTATTCAACGACCTTCAGCAATTGAAGAATAATGCTGCGGGCATTGCTGAAAATCCTGAACTTGAAACCATTTTCGAACAGACAAAGGAAGAGATCAGAAGAACTTTTACCGCTCTCAAACCGGTACTGATCAAGATCGATCCGACCCTCGAGCCTTTGCTTGCCTCTGCAACGGTTCAGGGGGAAAAAATCGTGGAAACCATCGAGCAGAAAACCTGGAAAGCAAGCAGAAGAAAAAATGAAGAGCTGATCGAACAGATCCAGAAGGCTGAAACAGCCCTTTTTCCAGAGGGATTACCACAGGAAAGGCTGATCAATATATTTTATTTTCTGAATAAATACGGAATGGGACTGATCGACATGCTGAAAGAGCAGTTGAGCGGTTATTCAACTGAACAGCATATCGTTATCGAATTATAGATCGACCCGACAAGAAATGAGTGACATGGAAAACATATTTTACATTTTTTCCATTTTCGGCTTTCCGGAATCAGTCGGAAAACCGGACATTCAGCCTGGACGGGTTACTTTCCGCAAATCTCGTCCTCTGCTTCTTTCTGTAACAGATGACAGCAATTGCAGACCATCTGACGAAGTTCATCCGGAGGAGCGTCGTCGCACAGTTTTTTGACAGCATTTTTGATTTCCTGCCGGTAAACCTTGCTTTTCGGCGACTGAATACCTCGTTTCTTATGGATATACTGGGAAATGGCAGCAGGAGTGACACCGAGTTTTTTAGCAGTCTGGGACTGGGACAATCCGGATTTTACAAGCTCTATGGCCATATCGGCCCTTATCTGTGGCAGATAGTACCATACCGCTTTTTCACAGGGAAATATCACGATTTTGTAGTTTTACGTTAGTCTGACTATAAAAGTTAACAAAGTGAATTTTAACAATACAGGATATAATGAATCTTTCAATAAAAACAATTGCCAGCTGGGCAATTTTTTTACTGATACTGATGCAATTCATTCCCTTGAACCGTATCAATCCTAAAGCCGTCTCGGAAACAGCGTTTCCTGAACCCGTCAGAAAATACCTGAAAAAAGCGTGTTACGACTGCCATTCCTTTGAAACGGACTGGACTGGAATCGCTTATATTGCACCACTATCATGGCTGACTTCCTGGAAAGTCGCTTCAGGCCGCCAGGCCTTGAATTTTTCATTATGGAACAATGGAAAAAGCGGAAATGGTTTTCTGGAGCCCCACAAAATCCGTCATGTCATTATGCATGAAACGGATCATCAATGGTGTTATCACGTCTGGAAACCTGATGCGGCGTTAACGGGAAAAGAACAACAAGCACTTTTGGACTGGTTCAGCCAGACCGGCCGAAAATATTAAAAATTCAGGGTATAACCTTCAGGATAAAATTCCCTGATGATCGCGACCACGTTTTCAGGATCATCCTCAAGATGGATGAATTCCAGATCTTCCTTGTTTATGTAACCCTTTTCCCGGAACATGGTATCGCAGATCCAGCGGTAAAAGCCTTCCCAGTATCTTTTTCCAATCAAAATGACCGGAAACCGTTCACTTTTTCCGGTCTGTATCAGCGTGATCGCTTCCGCCACCTCGTCAAGTGTCCCGAAACCGCCCGGCAAAGCGATGAATGCCTGTGCATATTTGACAAACATGACCTTGCGAACAAAGAAATACTGAAAACTTACCAGCTTTCCATAATCGATAAACTTGTTCGGGTGCTGTTGATTGGGAAGCTTGATATTGAACCCGATAGATACACCTCCGGCACTCTGAGCTCCCCTGTTTGCCGCTTCCATCAAGCCGGGACCTCCACCGGTAATAACTGAAAACCCTTCAGCAGCAAGCAGGCTTCCAAGCTTTTCGGCAAGCATATACTCAGGGCTTCCCTCTTGAACTCTTGTCGAACCAAAAACCGTGACAGCCGGACCTGCATCTGACATCATCTCGAAACCGCTGACAAATTCAGCCATGATCTTGAAAACCCTCCATCCATCTACCATGAAATCGCTTTCCCGGATGGAACCCGGCTGCATGGGAACGGATTTTTTCGAACTATCCGGCTCTTTCCCGGAAGGTTGACGGTAAATATCCATAGGCTGTTCTGCCGGGTTGCTACAACTCGAGAAAATTTCTGATAATCTTTTTACCCTCGGCGGTCATGATGGATTCAGGATGAAACTGCACACCATAGAGCTTCAAAGCCAGGGAATCCATCCCCATAATCACCCCGTCTTCCGTCCATGCCCGCACTGTCAGTATATCAGGAAGCGTTTCACGTTCTACGATAAGTGAGTGGTACCTCGTTGCTACAAACGGATTTTCGACATCCCTGAAAATTCCGCTGCCGTCATGGAAAACAAGAGATGTCTTGCCATGCATGATGTTCGCTGCCCTGACGACCTTTCCGCCAAGAGCGGCGCCGATTGCCTGATGTCCGAGACAGACGCCGAGAAGAGGAATTTTTCCCTTCACGGCATGAATCAGCTGCATCGATACTCCGGCATCGTCAGGTGTACCAGGGCCTGGTGAAATAACGATTTTTTCAGGTGCAAGTGCAATGATCTGATCCGGAGTCAACTCGTCATTGCGGTATACCTCGACTTTTTCTCCGAACTCTCCTATATACTGAACAAGGTTATAGGTAAAAGAGTCATAATTATCGACAACAAATATCATGTAAATGAATACTGAAACATTAAGTAAAAATCTGCTCCATACCATCCGTTCCTGCAACGAACCGGAACATCTCTTCATAAGCGCTGCTCATGAAGACCCGACGACGCTCCATAACTTTCCTTGCGGTATCAACGGCTTTATCAATATCGTAAGGCTCGAATCCACTGCTGCCGCCCCACGAAAAGGAAGGTACTTCTTTCGGAGGAAACCCGCCACCAAAAATATTGGCTCCGGTGCCTACTACCGTTCCCGTATTGAACATCGAGTTGATGGAACATTTGCTGTGCTCACCCATCAGGAGACCCAGAAACTGCAGACCAGTCATCCTTTCATGTCCGTTGAGCGTAATCCTGACAGCACTGTAATTATTTTTCAGGTCACTGTTATTGGTCCCGGCACCAAGGTTGCACCATGATGAAAGGTAGGAATGACCCAGAAAACCGTCATGCTGCTTGTTTACATAAGGTTCGATAATCGAGTCTTCCACTTCACCTCCTATTTTCGAACCATTGCCTATAGACACATTGCTGTAAATTTTCGCACCGGATTTAGCTCTCGCATTCGATCCGAGATAAACATTCTGCATAAGAAGAGAGTGCGGATCGGCGACAGCACCCGCTTCAAGAGCAATGAAACCCTCATCGGCATCCAGCACTGCGCCGGCACGAACAACAGCTCCAGGACCAATATAGACATTTGAAGGTCTGACGATAACTGCTGAAGCATGGACATCCCCTTCATGACGTCCAAGTTCGAGAGTCTCAGCATCCCGAAGAAGCTCATCGGAATGAAAAGCGATCAGATCCCAGATATTATCCACAATACGGAATCCCACGACCTTTTCAAGAGCAAGATTTTCCGCAAGCACTGCTGTATCGATCATATCCGGCATTGTTCCGTCCTCATCTACTGACAAGACATCCGCAGCCACTCTTGCAAACAGCAGATTGTCTCCCTGCATGTACCCTTTTCCCGGTTCAAAGGAATCTTCGTTGACCATCCTCGATATTTCGCCGGTACTGACAATACGTCCGTTCACAAGAAGCACGTCGTCGTCCTGCAGGCGATTAACGATCAGGGCTGGATGCTGCTCGGCAAAGAAAGGAAGCAGATAGCGGCGAAGATGATAGGTAAGGATCACTTCCCTCCCGATAGATTGTTCGAACTTCTGCTGAAGGGTACGAAATCCGGTAACGAGCCCGAAAACAGGCTTGAGATTGACGAGAGGTTTCAGCTCATTGACCCTTGTATCTTCAAAGACAATAACCTGCATAATTTATAGATCAGATATGATATAGTTTCTGGCAACCATGACATGCTATTCTGCTTATATCACCATGACAGAAGATAATATATCTAATGCAACCCGGTTGCTCCGAATAGCAAAAAAGCCCGCTTTATAACGGGCTTTTCGAACAACACAACAAAAGAACGAACACACAAAATAATTTCTGTCAATTACCTAATTTGATAATTGTTTCCGTTGTCTCGCCATCTTTTACCGCAACTGTTATTTTCCCTTCCGGTTTTTGAGTCTCGCTCCATACACCAACTTCATACGTTCCAGGCGGAACATCCTGGATCTTGAATTCCCCGTCATGCTCAGCCACAGCAGCATACTGATTTTCCGTAACGATAACCCAGCCCGACATTTCTGAATGTACATGACAGAGCAGATTGACCGCTCCGGGTCTGTCGAACTTTACTTTTCCTGACGAACCGGAAGCATATGTATCAAGGCTGAATTTTTTCGGTTCGCTTATCGAAAAGACATTGTGATAGATTTTGTCATGATTTGAAAACTCGACGGTTGAGCCAACCGGAACGGTAACAACTCTGGGATTGAACATCATATGGTGCTGGTCAACAGTGACACTGCGCGGTATTACAGGCCCCCCGACATTTTTCAGATAAACGACAATATCCCTTTTATTCTTTGCCAAGTCTGTCTCGATAACACCGGTAATCGTGCCGTTACAATAACCGTCCAATGCAATCAGACCGAAACCGGTAATGAATAAAGCTGTTTTCATAACCCGTGCCAAGCTTTTAATCATGTTCAACCTCCTCGTTCAAGAATTTTAGTAATTACAAAAACAATTTTTTCATTGGGGAATTTGAGTAGACAAACCTGAACCGTATCTGCTGTTCCTCTGCAAACCAGGAGTAAATCTGCAGAAAGCAAGGCTCTGTATATCACAATTGTTAATCGCAAACCGTACAAAAAAGGTGTGCACTCACATATCAATTTATGGAATGCACACCTTGCTCAGTTCAACTAAACATTTTCCTGAAAACCGGCGTCCCTGCTAAAAACCAACTTGCGTGTAGAGATTCCAGGAATTTGAAGGTACATAATTCTCTAAAGTCAATGGGTCATAACTTCCAAATGTATTTTTCGTGACCGCAACATACTGGACGCCCATCTTGACGTTTGGCCTGAGGAGTACGCCGATACCGGGGATAAGTTTGGTATACTCTCCGTTAAGGCTGTCCTTAAGATGTTCGTAGCGGAAAACGCCGAACAGCCATGGATAAATCCAGTAATCCCCCTCAAGTGAAACCGCATTCCTGCTTCCGTAATTCATGCCGGTAACGGGATCGATAACTTCAACAAAATGTGCATACTGACCAACGAGGCGCAGATTGCCGTAGTTTATCCTCACATCGCCGGAATATGCCGTCTTGGTAAGGCCATATGTATAAGATTCTGCATTGACGTTTCCACCCCTCGAGGAATTGTAGATATTAGCCCCGATGGTGATAGAGTTGTCAAGACCGATATACTGGTTGCCGAGCTCGCCTCCCGAACCGCTCATCATACCGGTTCCACCGAACTTGACAGTAGCCCGCGCAAATTTCGTATCGGCGAAAGATCCGCCGGAAACATCAGGTTCTTCAGGCGAGTTGCCGTCCGTCTGGGAATTTCGTCCAATCCCGGCAACAAACGTATAACCGCCGCTATTTCCGAAATTGCCTGCGAGACGAAGCTCGATACCCTTGTTCGGGTTGGGAAGCTGAGCCGCGTAACCATCGGGACCGTCCGCGGCATTCGATGAAACAAGGTCGAACTGCTCGGGAAACCCGACAGTACCGGCAGCAAGGCTGATACCGGGCCTGAAGTTCCACAGGAACAATATGCGGCCGAGTGAAGTGCTCTCAGGGGTGACAGCAAAATCGCCGAAATAGCTGATCTGCTCGGTAATGGTTCCCCCGAAGAAAATACCGAATTCCTCATTGATTTGTGAATCCTTGTATTTTCCGGTTACCCTGTCTTTAGGCAACTTGGCGTCGACCCTTGCAAGAAAACCCAGAGAAGGCATATTGGGCATATCGGAAGGCCAGATCGCTTTCGGAAACAGCTTTTTGTATGCATCCGAACCGAGTTTTATCGGCTCTTCTTTTACCATTTCTTCGTCCGTACTGTCCGGAAAACGGTAGCCGTTGTTCCTGAATGCATCGCCAAAACCGTTACGGACAGGAAAAGCGATGTGACAGGTTGTACAAGCGGTATGGTATTTCCTCGCAAAAGCAGGAATGGCCGATGCATCGTTGTTCCAGAAAAGCATGGACAACATCAGGGCCATAAAGAGAATGTAAGGTGATCTTTTCATAACTATCCCCCTTTTCGACTATTGACGATGTTGAAGAAGAAAGCACATTAAACCTGCTACGCATTCAGAACATGCGAAAACACAAGAAGATGATCACATCGGGAACAGTTCGAAATATCAATGGTAAATGTCAGAGCGTGGAAATTCGTCGGTTCTGGCCTGATAAAGCATGTATCAGAATACCCTGAATACGTCAATATCTGAATACAGCTGTCGCGAAATATTGCAGTACAGACATTCAATACAAATGTAAAAAAAGGCAGGGGTCTGAATCAAGGTATCCATCAAATTTACAACTGATAATAATTAAAACTGGTTTAAATAACAAATCATTTAACGAATACTGCGTATTTAAACCGATAAATCAATGCAATTAAATCGTTTTGGAAACCTGTTTGTTCGCGAATAATACGATATAATAAATCAATAAGTTACGGAATATAAAAAAACATGAAAAAAGATCCTTTCATGAGTTTCATCACTCTCTCCTAACTTGAAATACATCAACCATACAGTGTTCTTAATGAACTGTTTCTGTTTGAATGCCTTCCCAGGCTCAATCAGTAACAGGCAATGATGGCAGCCGAAATCGACTGGAAAACATTTTACCGATCTTTGTTTCGGCTTTCAAAAACCCTGAGAAAAAGTACGGACAACCGCATGCCATTTACCGGATCATGATGATCAGAATCCCTGTCCCGGAATGACTTAACCGTCCTCAGGGCAATGTCGGGAAATAACAGATCATGGATCGGTTCGGCTTGAAGTGCCTTACTGTCTCACGAACTGTGACCGGGGTTCCGTAAAATCCTCGTCCGTTAAGCTTTATCGTGATGCTGTCAACCGGGGTCAAGTATCACTTGGGGTTACCATTGTACGAAGTCGTTCAAGCATCCGACAAGCCGCGGTTGTTACCTTTCCGTTTTCAATATCTGCCACGTCCTGAGTCGATGAAACTATAACTTCCTGAAGTGAGCTCAGAGGTGAAAATTCTATACTGTCGGCAGGATTGTACCGGTACAGGGCAATCACCGGTGTATCGGAGCAGGATGCGACATGCACGAGGGAGGTATCCGGAGTAACAAGAAGCTTGAGCTTTTCAACAACTTTCCAAACTTCATAAAGATTATTCGTGGCGGGTGAAGGCAGGATGTTTTCGTGAAGTTTCTCAAGGGTCCTTTTTTCACCTGTATCAGCCTGGGAAGAAAAAATAATGAACCGTTCTTCAGGGAAATGACGGACGAACTCCGACCATTGTTCAATTGAGCGATGGCCGCCGGTCGCTCCGGCACTTATGTTTATCCCTGTGCAGATCCCTCTTCGGAGAATTTCGAGAAATGACGACATCTCTTCCGAAACCAGCATTTCAGGTATATAGGGCCGGCATGGCATTATCTTTGATTTACCGAGCGCTTCAAGAAGTGAGAGGTTCCTCGCCGATTCATGGGTGCCGGGTGCAAGGTCTATGAGGTAATCGTATATCTCCTCATGATTCGTGTAGCGATGCCCGACCTTGTACCTTGCACGGATAAACCGGGACTGAAGGTAAAAACTTGTTGAATGATGGTTTTTTGGATTGAAGAGGATATCGAATTTCTTCGGGAGAAGCTGCGTAAGATATCTTGCAATGTTTCTTTTTACATGAAAAACGGCCTTGATATTGACATCCGTACTGAAAAAATCAAAAATGATCTGGTTAAATGCAACAATGTATATTGAAAGCTGTGGATATTCCTGCCGGAGGGTCTTTATCAGAGGAGTCATCAGTATTACATCACCATATCTTTCCCTTGCGAGTAGCGCTATGCTTTCCGGCCGGCATGGCAAGCCGTTGGAAAAATGCTGTTTTGTCAAGTTTTTTTTTGATTTCCAGGCTTTCGGGTTCGCCATTTCTATTTTTCAAAATTCAGTGGTCACAGGAAATTGAACTTCAACTGATTGTTCTTTTTCCCTGAGATCGTTCCAAAGGATCATTGACAGCAAAGGTATGAATTTCCCGATTATTCTTTGTAAATACATACAAAACAAAATCTCATGGTACCCCGCTTTGCCCCTTTTACCGGAGAACAGCCATCATTCTTTGAAAATACGATTGTCACTTCATGAGATGATGGCCCTCTGCCCGCTTCTCTGCAAGATACTTCTCTTTTTTCAGGCAAGCGATCTGATGTATCATGTTTTCGTCCCCCCTCGCCGGTTGTTTTCATCGATCCTTCCCGTGCAATAGGGTGCGCAGCTGCTTGTTGGTATGCCGGTTCTTCACCACTTGGGAAACTGCATATGCAAAATTGAACACCCTGGTCGGAAGAAGCCCGTATTTCAGGTATCGGGAAAATTATCTATGCCATTGACAATACCTGAACCCCTCAATGACCCGACTCGTTAAGCCTGCGATATGCATCACAACCCTGCTGAAGACCATTATCACAGGATTTTCCATACCACTCTTTCGCTTCTTTCATATCCAGCCTTATTCCCCGGCCACTCTCATATGCAGAACCAAGGTTATACTGTGCCTTGGCGTATTTTTTAGCTGCCGACATGCGATAATATTTCAAGGCTTCCTCATAATCCTGATGCACACCCTGCCCTTTTTCATACATCATACCAAGTTCATTTTGTGCTTCGGGAAAACCCTTCTCTGCAATAACCTTGAATACCCGGGCCGCTTCCGTAAAGTTCTGTCTCACGCCCTGACCTTCCCTGTAGAGCATACCGAGGTTGAATTGTGCAGAAATATCTCCTTTATCAGCAGCAATACGGTACCATTTCAGTGCTTCGAAATAGTTCTGCCTGACCCCGTCACCTTTGGCATACATCAATCCAAGATTGTAAGCCGCCACGGGATTCCCTTTTTCCGCTTCTTTTCGCCATTCAGAGATATCGCTCTGGGAAGGAGCCTCACAATGGGCATTAATGGAAAAAAACATCAGAGAGACTGATAAAATACCTGCATAGAGTTTTTTCATGATTTCTCTAATTAGATTATTTACAGATATGTTTTTTATACAAACATTAACGCCACAGATTACAAAACTGGACCAGTTCAGGAAATCACGGTGTAACCCGAGCGTATACCTGTAAGTTATCAAGTGAATTTGAAAGGCCGGGATAGATATTAAGTCAATATACTGTAAAACTTAATAAAAAACGTGTTCCAATGGTTTAATCTGCGAGTTCAGATAAAAAATCAGACATGAGGTTACCTGTTCACACTTGAAAACTGTCAGGAAAAAAGAGAAAAGATATTTACCTTTTGAAAGTGTTTCTTTGCCGTTTTCTATTGAAAAACGTACTACCTTAAACACTAAATACATCAAGATTTATTCTTGAGCTTGCATTTCACCCCCTGGCATGCTTTAAAAGTTAAATATTTCTGAAATGGAGCTGCATTCAAACCAGCATCTTACATCAATTCTGCTGAACAACATTGATGATGCAGTAATCCTTGCAGATGTAAATGGCTGCATTGCAGTCATCAATGATGCAGCTGAATCGATAACCGACTGGAAAAAAAAGGATGCAGTGGGCAGAAAAATCGGCGCTGTCCTGAATTTCCCGAATGAAGAACAACGTAATGACTTAAAAAATCACTTCATACAGACTTTTTCAACAGGAAACAGAACCGAGTCCTTCACGTTTGAAAGTGTGCTCATAAAACGTTCCGGAGTCCAAATTTCGGTTAAATGCAAAGTTATCCCCCTTTTTGATGATGAGAATAAAACTGCCGGAACATTGATGATCGTTCGGGAAACTTCACGTTTCAATAAGAGAGTTGACAGCCACGTTATAATAAACAATCCGGCTGAAATTCATTCTTCTCAAACTTCGGAATGCCCTCTCTGTTTACTGATCAATTCCATTCCGGAATCCATCTTCCTCTTTGACCGCACTGGTATAATCCTTGAAGCGAATGATGCGTTTGCCCTGAGGTTCGGTAAAAAACACGAAGAGTGCATCGGGAAATCTGTCTATACATTTTTTCCGAAAGAAATCGCCGAAAAGAGGAAAGAAATGGTTCTTGAAGTAATTAGAACCGGAAAAAGGATGACATTTGAAAGTGAAGACAATAATACCTGGAGAGTTCACAATATTACTCCAATTAAAGACAGTGAAGGGATTATACAGCAAATCGTCGTGTATTCCCTCGATATAACCGAGCTGAAGCAATCAAGAAAAAACCTCATTTCGTCGCAGCTATCCCTCGATGCCGACCTGAGGGCCATGTCAAAGCTGCATGAAATTTCAATGCTGTACGTCCGGGAAGGCAACATGCAGGAAATATTCAAGAAAGTTATTGCTGTTGCGCTTGAAATGTCCGGAGCTGATATGGGAAACATCCGTCTTGTGGATCCTGAATCAGGCCATTTGAAAATCATTGAACAACAGGGTTTCGATCATCCCCTGAAAGAGTACTGTGAATATACCGGCGATGGGGACTACATGTGCAATATGGCCATGAAACGGAATGAACCTGTTGTCATTGACGATATCAGGCAAAGCCCCCTTGTCGGCAATAAAACAGAGTTCGAGGAACATCTCGCAGCAGGAGTTCATGCAGTTCAATCGATACCTCTGAAAAGCCGGAACAGCGATCTTCCGGGAATTCTGTCGATTTACTACCGCTCTGCAAAACATCCTGACAAAAGGCTCCTGACAATGCTTGAGCTGCTTGCAAACCAGACTGCAGATATCATGGAACGAGCGGAAAAGGAAGAGGTGCTCCGTCAGAGCGAGGAACACCGTCGACTTGCGCAGGATGCCGCAAAATCCGGCTCATGGTCTTCTGATCTCTCGACAAACCAGAGTGTCTGGTCCGAAGAATTGTGGGAACTTTACGGAATGGAACCCGGTATATGCGAACCGTCTTACGAATGCTGGATATCATCCATCCATCCCGACTACCGTGAGGAAGTGGCTCGCAAAGCGCAGAAAGCCATGCTCGAAGGAACAGAACTCCAGATAGAATGGCTCGTAAAAGATACAAGCAAAGGCGAACGATGGCTTATGTCGCGAGGAAGACCCATTTTCAATGCAACAGGCAAACCGGTGAAAATGATCGGTGTCGTCATGGACATCACCGAACGGAAACAATCTGAAAAATTGCTCCTCGAAAGCAATGAACGGCATCGTTCGCTGTTCAACAATACACTGAACGCAGTAGCATACTGCCGGATGATTTTTGAAAACGGCATGCCGGTTGATTTCGTGCATGAAGATGTCAATGCACGTTTTATGCTGATGACCGGACTCAGGGATGTCATCGGACGTAAAGCTACCGAACTTGTTCCGGACATACAGAAAGAAAATCCCGAATTTTTCGAGAAGCTTGCCCGTGTCGTGAAAAGCGGCATACCCGACCGCTTCGAAATGTATTCCAAATCATTGAATATATGGCTCGATATCATGGTTTACAGACACAAAGAAGAATGTTTTGTTGCTGTATTCGATGTCATAACGGCTCGCAAGCTGACGGAACAGGCATTGCTGGAAAGGGAAAGAAAGTTCCGTTCCATTACCGAACAGATGACCGAAGTTGTCTTCCTGATCGATGCTGAAGGACATGTGACCTATGTCTCCGATGCAGCCGAAAAAATGTTCGGTTACAATGTACAGGAAGAAGTGCTCGAACATTCTTTTTCGGAATTTCTTGCCGAAGAAGAAGTTTCAAAAGGCATGAACATTTTCCATAATGTATTGATGGAGCAGTTGAACGATCAGATAGTCGAACTTAAATTCCGTAAAAAAAACGGCATCATTTTCTTCGGAGAATGTCATATCAGATATTACCAGGATCAGGAGCATCCCGGTCTGATCGGATTGATACGAGATATCACCGACAGGAAAAATATCGATGCCAAACGCCGGGAATACGAACAGAAACTGCTTGAGAGTCGTCAGTTTCTCCAGAGCATCTATGATGCCGTCAGTCATTCCATTTTTGTCGTCGATGTTCAAACCGGAGGGAGGTTCCGTTTCAGGGGTATAAACAGGAATCAAGAAATACAGACGGGTTTCAGCAACAACGAGATTGCCGGAAAAACACCGGAAGAACTCTACGATCCTCCAACTGCCCGAGAGGTAACAAGTCATTTCGAAGAGTGCCTGAAAAGAGGAAGAACCATACATTTCGAAGAAAAAAGAATGTTCAACGGAAAAGAAACATTCTGGGAAACATCACTCAACCCTCTTCGCAACGATGCCGGTTACATTGACAGAATCATCGGTACCTCAACCAACATTACGGAAAGAAAGCTTGCGGAAGAAGAGCTGAAAAAGCTGAGTGTCGCCGTTCAGCAGAGCCCTGCCGTAGTTGTCATTACCAACCCTGATGGAAATATCGAGTACGCCAATCCAACTTTTACCGAACATACAGGGTATACTCTCGATGAAGCCAGAGGGCAAAATCCCCGTATCCTCCAGTCGGGCATGATGCCGAAAGAGATTTACGAAAATCTCTGGAGCACTATTCTTTCAGGAAAAGTTTGGTATGGAGAATTTCACAATAAGAAGAAAAATGGTGAACTCTACTGGGAAGAAGCCGTTGTGTCGGCAATTCGTGATGAAAAGGGAGTTATAACAAATTTTGTCGCTGTAAAGGAAGATATTACCGAAAAGAAAAAGCTCTGGGCAGAGCTGGTCTCCGCCAAAGAAAAAGCCGAGGAAAGCGATCGTCTGAAAAGTGCTTTCCTTGCAAACATCAGTCATGAAATCCGAACGCCGATGAACGGTATTCTCGGCTTCTCGGAACTGCTGAAGGAACCACATCTGTCCGGGGAGGAACAGCAGGAATATATTGCTCTCATTCAACAGAGCGGAGAACGGATGCTCAGCCTGATAAACGATCTGATCGATATTTCCCGTATAGAAGCAGGAGAAACTCTGCTTCAGATTTCCGTAACCCACATCAACAAACAATTTAATGATTTACATGCCTTTTTCAGGCCACAGGCTGAAAAGAAAGGGTTGCTTCTGATCTTCAGTCCCGGACTGCCCGATACAAAAGACATGATCGAAACAGATGAAACAAAACTGAACCAGGTCATGACAAACCTGATCCAGAATGCACTGAAATTCACTCATGACGGTCAGATTGATTTCGGATACAGAAAAAATCAGGATATGCTGGAGTTTTATGTATCCGATACAGGCATAGGTATCCCGGTGGAACAGAAAGAAAATGTTTTCGACCGTTTCAGACAGCTTGACAACTCACTTACACGTAATCACGAGGGTTCAGGTCTCGGTCTGTGCATTTCGAAAGCTTATATCGAAATGCTTGGTGGTTCTATCTGGGTTGAGTCGGGAAGCGACAAGGGAAGCAAGTTTGTTTTCACTCTGCCTTATAATCCGCCTGGATCGAAAACATCTGCAAGTAAAAAAAACATCAGGGATATCCAGGACGCTCCTGATCCGTCACCCGGTCTTACGATCATACTGGCCGAAGATGATGAAGTCAGCAGAATGCTGCTGACAAGAACCCTGCAGGGAGATAACATAATTGTTCTCTCAGCAGGCAACGGCAATGAAGCTGTCGATCTGGTCAGACAACACCCCGAAACAGATATTGTACTGATGGATATAAAAATGCCTCTCATGAACGGATACGATGCAACAAGGATGATCAAGCAGTTCAGACCTGATCTGCCCGTCATTGCCCAAACGGCATTTTCATCAGCAGATGACAGAAAAAAAGCAGAGGATGCTGGTTGTGACGGTTTCATTACAAAACCTGTCAAAAAAAATGAGCTTTTTGAACTGATGAGGGAACTGCTCAAAGCATAAACAGTTGCTTGTCAAATTATTCCATCCACAATGCATCGATCCTGATCCTGTAAACAGGGTTGAATCAATAACTGCAAGGCGCAACAGACAAGGAAACGGCAATCAAATCCCCTATCTCAGATCAAAGAGCACTGGCAGGCTTTCCTGCATGACCGTTATAGCGATTCTGCCGGATACGTTCTCGAATACCTCTCCGTCCATATGCATGGTCTCAGGTTCTTCAAGAGTTACTTCAATCGACTTTGCCTTACAGTAAATGACCCTTGGATCGCTTATTTGCGTTCCTTTGAGATATTTGAATACGTAACGGAAAAAATCATATTTCGGGATCGCTTTTAATATACAGATATCAAGCAGTCCGTCAGTCAGATCTGCTTCAGGAGCTATCCGGAATTTGCCTCCTTCTATCCTGCCGTTTGAAACAGAAAATGCGAAAACAGGTTCATGCAGCTCCATCACAGAATCTTCAAGTGTTATCACTATATGCATCATGATAGGCTCAAAACCGGCAAGAACGGTTAACAAAGCATGCACATAGCTGAGCTCACCCTTCAGCCATTCCGTTCTTTTGACAACCTGTGCAATTCTGCCGGTAAACCCTACCCCGAGAGAGTTGATGAAATAGCGATGATCCCTTATACCGTAAGCGACTTGCCCGACATCGACATGTTTTGTATGAGCCTTGAAAAAATGCCCGATTCCGGAAGCAGACATATCTCCGGAACTGAGCATTTTAACAAAATCATTGGCCGATCCGAAAGGAAGGACTCCTACTCTGACACCGGCGCCAGCTACCGCATTGACTACTTCATGAAGTGTGCCGTCTCCCCCGCAGGCAATCATGCAGGAACAACTCTGTGCCTCGGCACGTGCAATCTCGAGTGCATGTCCTGGATGAGTCGTTGTCAGCATGACAGCATCGGACCGGCCGGTAATCATCGACTCGAGCCACACAGCTTTACGAATCGCCCGGCCTTTATCGGCTGCGGGGTTGAAAATGAATATGTAGCGGGTGTTTTCTGCCATTGTCAGTTGATGCGCGAAGCATGATATGCAAGATCAGGATATTGCTCGAACATCACATGAAGTATCCTTTCAGAAGCGAGATGAAGATTGTTCATAACCAATTCAAAATCACGAACTGTTCCATAGTAGGGATCTCGAATTTCATCCGAAGCACGCTCTTCGACAAAATCCATCATCATATGAAGTCTCTGTTTTGCGTAAGATATAAAGATACTGCTGACCTCTTCATGGATTTCATGATCCATGGTAAAAATCCAGTCGAAACCATCCATATCCAGATCCGTGATACATTGCGCACGAATCGGTGAAATATCTATACCTCGGGAATAGAGAACATCGATTGCCCTCTGATCCGGCAAAGCTCCCGTCTGATATGGAACCGTACCTGCTGAAGCAACCTTGAAGCACTGCAGTAATCCATACCGGTCGAGGAGTGAAGAAAAGATCCCTTCTGCCATAGGTGACCGGCATATGTTTTCATAACAGATGAAAATAACAGATATAGGCAATTCCATTTTATTGACTGTTAACTGAACATGACAGAAAAAATAACCGATCCGTTTATTATCTGCGAACAAGCAGGTGAAAAAAGAAGAAACGTGTAAGTAAAGTGCAAAAAAGTATTTATTGCACTTAGGATCTGTTAATAAATAAGCAGAACAAAATCAGGTATCATTCGGATCAATACGGTAGTTCCATTCACCATGAAATTCATTTCGTGTAATACGGATTGCCTGAAACTCCTTATCGCTGACTTTAATGCCTGACGGGTACGAGGAGTCATCAAGTTCTGCATGCACTTTCAGTCCTTTTTTTGTTGTGGTTCCCGCTATCAGATTGATAATCACCTCATGACTGATCAATGGTTGGCCACGCCAATTCATGCTGATGTACGAAAACAGCCGATGTTCGATTTTGTTCCATTTGCTTGTGCCTGGAGGCAGATGAGCAACATGAATCGGAATGTGTATCTCATCGGCCAATTTCTGGAGTTCCAGTTTCCATAGTCGCACCCTGTTGCCGTTACTTCCTCCTCCATCGGCCGTAATCATGAGCTTAGAGGCCTTTTGATAACGCGGCTTGCCCATGGTATTCCACCAACGGCGAATGGTTTCAACAGCAAAACTGGCCGTATCGTGATCCGTCCCTACGCTGACCCATCCCGTGTTGCTTGCCACATCGTAGACTCCGTAAGGATTTGCCCTTCCAAGTTCTTTGTCGATGAAGTCGTGAACCTTGACTGATTCAGGTTCCCCCTGAGGGAGCCATTTCGTGCCGTTGTTCTTGTATGCACCGACGAGTTCCTTCTTCTTGGTATCAACCGAAATAACAGGATTGCCTCCGACTATACATTCCGCTGCTTCCCGGTTGATAAACTCGAATTGAGCGTTTCGATCAGGGTGAGCAGTACCTTCGAGCGTTTTTCTATTCGCCTGCAAGCTATAACCCAACTCATGCTGCAGCAGATCACCAACTTTCGGATAGCTCACCGAGTAACCCTGTACCCGCAGTTCATCAGAAAGCGTACGCAAACTTTTGCAGGTCCAGCGAAGAGGAGATTCAGGGTCTCCACGAGTTGTCGGCTCAACAAGTTTTTCCAGTGCTGCGAGAATACCGGGGTCAGTTTCAGTAATGGATTTTCTGCCGGCACCAGCTTTCCTGATGCGTTTTTCCTGGGTTACATCCGGTAATTTTTCGGCAGCCAACTCTTCCAGTCCAGCGTGAATCGCCCGACGGGAAACACCCGTGGCCTTGGAAACCGTTGTAACGCCACCTCGTCCCAATACAAATGCCTCTGCCGCTGCAAAAAGGCGCCGCATGCGCTCGTCCAGAGCCCATGCGATTTTCTCAAACTTTGTCCGGATCAGCGCTATTTCTTCATCATGTGTCTTCATGATGATAATATAACACTTTTTCCTATTCGTTACATTTATTTATTAACAGATCCTTAGTTCAAAATATCACAAACGGATACACAACATAATAACACTGCTCCGAAGTATTTATTGAATAACGGCCGTAATATTTTCATAAAAAAACAAATATTTTTTTGACTATTTATAAAAATATTTCGATATTACTTCTGAGAACACGTCAGACGAATAGATAATAAGAAGTTAAAACCGGTTAATACCAGATAGCCCGGAAACAGAAAAAAGGGAACATGAATAATTCTCAGAATAATTACAGCAGAAAACGGGACAAGGAAATCCTGTTCATTCTGGAATGGTCAAACGGAATTCATCTGGATAACCAGATAAGGTTGAAATTGCAATGAAAACCCATAAGCGGTTTTTAAACAATACAAGATCAGATAAAAATGACAACACAAAAGGAAACACAAAAAAAAGCATCTCCCGATCTTGAAAAAGAGATTGCAACCCTGAAAACAAGAATTGCAAATCAGGATATGGAACTGACAAGAGTTTCAACTGCAATTGCAGAAAAAACAACTGCTTTGCGTAATCTTCTTGATCAGATATACGCTCTTGAGATTGATCCGACAGTAAAAAGACAGATGACGGATTCCTGTCTGAGCCTTATTGAAACTGAAACCATCGAAAAACGTCTCAATATGGAACTCACCGAATCAGATTCCTTTTTTCTCTCAAAACTTCAGAAAAAGCATCCAAACCTCAACCAGCGCGAATTGAGAATAAGCCTGCTTGTCAAACTGAATTACGATACGAGGGAAATCGGCCGCTCCATAGGTATATCTACCAGAGGCATGGAAAGCATCCGTTACAGAATGCATAAAAAACTCGGGCTTGGAAAACACCAGTCAATCAAGACTTATCTTTCGGATCTCGCTGTAGCCTCCTGACAGTAATAGTTACCCTTGCAAGAAAGCCATTGTTTTTTCCAATGAACAATGGCTTTTTTTATTCCCGGCTTCATTTTCAGAGCAATATCGCCCTTCTCCAGTAATCCTTTTTTTAAAAAAGAAAATTTGATGGTAACTTGCAGGAGAAGGTAAAGCATTATCAATGTGTTTTATTGGCCCCGTTACCCGATAAAATACATTCTCCCGGATAATCAGTTGGTGCTTCACTTCTTGATTCCATAAGTTGAAAAACCGGCAAAATAAACATTCACAAACATGTCGAGATAAATCAGCGGAAGATTTTCTACCATTTGTTCTGGCATCTTAACCGCCCCCAAAAAAACCATTAGCGTAATTATACTGAAATCATTTAGGGAGGGCTCTGCAGTTCAGGCTTTTTCATGGACAATTTCAAGCTGAACAGCATCAATGATCATGTTATCATTCTTTATGAATACTTTTTAACCGGTCTCTTCCTGCATGATGTTTTTTTTACAAACATAATTTAAAGGAGAACCTCGAATGCCAGGTGATGTTGGAGTAGGAATCAGTTCACTGGACGATTCATTTTCCGCAGGCAAAGAGGCGGCTTTTGCGTCCATTGAAAAAACAGGACAAAGAGCCAAAGTTCTCGTCGTTTTCGGCGCCATGCGTTTCGACCACCGGGAACTGCTTGCAGGTATTGCTTCTGTTGCCGGTGGCATTCCAATGCTCGGCGGCACAACTGCTGGAGAGATTTCACCTGAAGGCGTCACAACCGGATCGGTCGTCATCATGGCACTCGCTCATGACGATATCGAGTTTGTTACCGGTATCGGGCATGATATGAGCATTGACGAAACAGCATGCGGCATAGAAATGGTAAACGATATGCTCAAGAGAACGGCTTTCGATCCGGATGCATCCCTTATGGTATTTCCTAACGGTATGGGCGGTGACGGTCTCAAAGTCCTTGAAGGGCTTCAAAAGATTTTAGGTAAGGATTTCGAAATTACAGGAGGCTTCTTCGGCGATGATGAACGGTTTGAAAACACCTTTCAGTACTATAACGGAAAAGTCTATCGGGATACCATTGTCGGCCTGATGATCGTCGATCCGAAAAAAAATTACAGGAGAGGCATAGGGGTCCGCAGCGGTTTCTCATCGATCGGCAACAGCCTGCTCTGTACCTCTTCGGATGGCAATGTGCTGAAAGAATTCGAGCACACAAAGGCGCTCGATCTCTACAAAGACTTTTTAGGTGAAGAACGGGCAGCAAGGCTTCCTGCCGTTTGCCTCGAGTACCCGTTCGGCATTATCGACCATGATCCTAACGGTACGGGTGACCATCTGTTTCAACTACGTTGCGGCCTCTCTGTTGACCACGAGAAGGGAACGATCACTCTTGCAGCATCAATCCCTGAAGGAAGTGAAGTAACATTGACTACAGCTTCGAGGGGAGATATCATAAATGGTGCACGGGAAGCCGCCGAAGAGGTAAAAAAAACCCTCGGAGCTGCCGCTCCGGAGGCAATCGTCATGTTCAGCTGCGTCGGAAGAAAACTTGTTCTGGGAAGAAGGATTCAGGAAGAAGTAGGCGTTGTCAGAGAAAGCCTCGGACCCGATGTGCCAATTATCGGATTTTACACCTATGGGGAAATAGGCCCGGCCGACAAGACAAAAAAAGGAAGATTAACTGCGAAATTCCATAATGAAACAGTTGTTCTCTGGGTACTGGGTAAAATGTGATGTTGTCCGGAAACACCAACAAACTTTCTCTGTAATCGTGTTATGATGGATACGGATTCCTATACATTACAGCAGCGGATACTGGAGCTTGAAAAAGATGCTGTAAGATACAAGCGTATCGAGCAGGAACTGTTGGAGAAACAGAGCACACTTCTTGACCAGAATATCAAACTCATAAAAAAATCAATTGAACTGTCCGATGTTAAACGGCAGATTGAAGACAAAAATTATGAACTTAAACTATCCCGGGCAAAACTTGAAAAAGTCCTGAATTCCCTCCGTGAAAGCGAAAACACGCTTAGCGATATTCTCGTCAACAGCCCGGATACCATTGCCGCAGTTGACAGGGAACACCGGACAATCTATATCAACCGCCCCCTCCCCGGATACGAAAATACGTTATCATCCGGTGAACATCTTTGTGAGCATATCATTCTTCCCAACAACGTCCTGTTCCATCAAGCACTGGAGAAAGTTTTCGTTACCGGAAAACCGGCTGTTATGGAGTTTGAACTTCTTCCTGACAACATTCAGGCTATTGAAATTGAAACCCGGTTCAACCCCTCTTTTACCAATGGTAAAATAACATCCGTCATCATCCTGCTTTCAGACATTACTGAACGGAAAAAGATGGACAAGGAACTGAAAAAAATGATCAGTAATCTCGAACGTTTCAATCGCGTCATGGTTGGAAGGGAAATGCGCAATATAGAGTTGAAAAGAATGGTCAATCAACTTAAAGAAGAAATCAGGAAATTCGCAGACAAGAACGATAACATCTATATATCCGAAGAGGATGACCTTCTCGCCGAATTAGCGTCCATGGATGACGATGGTATTTTCGGGAAGACAAAAAAGAACACAATGCTATCCATTGCCAGCATCGATCTGAATGATGATGACGAGCAGTTCAATGAGCTTATCTATCCGAAACATCAGAGAGATGCTCTTCTGAACCTCATCGAGGATGCGAATAATGCTCATAATGAACTGATCGAAACAAACAGAAAACTTGAGGAATCGGTCAGGCATACACAGGAAATGGCAAGAGATGCTGAACGGGCGAATGCAGCCAAAAGCCAGTTTCTGGCAAATATGAGCCATGAGATCAGGACACCGATGGTTGGAGTCATCGGTATGTCAGAACTGCTGATCGACACAGGGCTTGATCCTGAACAGCGAATGTATGTTGATACCATCATAAACAGTGGTCACAGTCTCCTCGAGATCATCAACGACATTCTTGATTTTTCGAAGATTGAAGCGAACTGTCTCGAGCTCGACATTGTCGATTTTGACATGCTTAACCTGATTGAAGACGTCTGTGGCATGCTTGGTATTGAAGCTCAGACAAAAGGCATTGAACTGACAATATTTATCGGAAGAAACTTGCCTTCCGCCCTGAAAGGAGATCCCGGAAGAATCCGTCAGGTGCTGGTCAATCTTATCGGTAATGCCGTGAAATTCACTCATCAGGGGGATATCGTCGTCAGTGCCATCCCCGAAAAGGAAACCGAAACTCATGTCATGATCCATTTCACGATAACCGATACCGGCATTGGTCTGAAAACTGAAAATCTGAGAGCGATTTTCGAACCTTTTGTTCAGGCTGATGGATCTACGGCGAGAAAATATGGCGGAACAGGCCTTGGACTTTCCATTTCAAATTATCTCGTTAAAAAAATGGGTGGATCGATTATCGTTGAAAGTAAGCACGGCAAAGGGTCCGTATTCAGTTTCGACATTCTACTTGAAAAACAGCATAAACCAGCAGAAAAGCCAAAGGAAACTGGCAAATCGTCAATGTCATCAAAAGTGCTCGTCATAAACAACAATGCCAATGCAAGAGAAATGCTCTCGGACCTCCTTGATTCATGGCATTGCTGTTGCATAACCTCTGACAGTTTTGAACAATGCATGACATTTATCGACAGCCATGGAGATCTGACTGAATCCTGTGACACATGGGATGCCATCATTATCGACATGAATATGGAGGCTTCCAACAGTAATGATCTTTATCAGTTTATCCGTAAAATTCATGAAAAGAAACTTTGTCCTGTCATCATCCTTGCATCATCTTTTCGATTTTCAGAAATCAAAAAAAGGATCGGTAACCAGGTTTTCAAAATTCTGCAGAAACCTGTCAGACGTGCCGAATTGTTCCAGTGCATTTCCGATGTCATGCATTCTTCCAGAAAAAAGCTTAAATTATCAGCAGATAACAGCATTATCAGCGAACCGAAAGCCGATCTGTCAATGAGAACATTCAACATCCTTCTTGTAGAAGACAATCAGGTCAACCAGATATTCGCTGTTGCATTGCTCAAGAAAATCGGATATTCTCCTGACGTGGCTTCAAGTGGAAAAGAGGCATTGAATATCCTCAGACAAAAAGCATACGACCTCGTTTTCATGGATTGCCAGATGCCCGAACTCGATGGTTATGAAACCACAAAAATCATCAGAACAGATCGCAACGCCTGCATTACTCCAAACATCCCTATTGTAGCCATGACTGCGCATGCTATGAAAGGTGACCGGGAAAAATGCATCAGTGCCGGTATGGACGATTATATTTCCAAACCTTTCAAAAAAGCAGACCTTGAGCAGGTCCTGGTAAAATATCTCAGCAATAATACTTCTATCACCGATATTAATTAACATTCTCAAACCCTGCCAGTCATCCCAAACCTGGAGCCTCCTTTTTCCACCCCTCAGGGAAAGATTATAATCCAAAATTTATTGTCTGCATTCAAACGAATGATTATTTTATAATTGTTAACGGTTCGTCGGTATCAATTATCCATTTCTGTTACCATTACCATCAAATAAAGTTCGCCATGTCAGTCGAACAGGCAAAAGCACTTATTGAAAAGCTTCAATACGATGAGGATTTTCGTCTCAGCATTCTGGCTATAGAAGATGTCAATGCAAGGCTACGAGCAATCATCGACGCAGGATATACCTGCAGCATTGAAGAAATACAACGGGCAAATTCCGAAATCGGCCCCAGGGATGATATTTCGGGCGGTTCCTGGCTGGAGAATATTTTCCCTCCCACAATCTGGGAAACATAGATCCAACTGACGATTTATTCTGTCAAAATTTTGAAAAGGAGGCTTCCATGTCAATAGAACAGGCAAAAGCACTGATCGATAAAATGAAAACAGACGACAGTTTCCGCTCCCGCATTGTTGCCATTGAAGATCTCACCCAACGAATGCATGTTATCCAGGAAGAAGGTTTTTCCTGCACCATCGAGGAAATACAGAAAGTATCGGCTGAAATCGGCTCCTGGGGAAATATTTCAGGCGGGGCATGGATGGAGAATATGGAAGATATTTTTCTCTGCCCTCCAAAATACTGAAAAGCAGAAAAAAAACCGGATATCGGATGCTTTTTTTCGAGATCAAAAGCAGAAACAATGAAAACGGAAGTAATGATCATGAACCGGAGTCAGACATGCTTCATCGATATGGCGCATGGTCTGTTTATCGATCACGCCGGCTTCGAACATACCCGAAGCTGTTTCATGAATCGCGGCAAACGCATCGCCTTTATATGTTCTGGCTTTATTCATGGTATTCTGCAGGCTTGTAAGTCCCCTGTTTGATTAATGTTTCAAGTTCTTCATCAGACAGCGAAAGGGTTATCCTGGCCTGGTCTTTTATTGCCCGCTCCTGCTCTTTGCTAACAAAAAGAATAAAGCGTAAAAATAAAAAAATCACAGGAATCTTCCGGAAACCGTTAAACTCCTGTGATCAATAGACTTATAGAATATTTATCAAGAAAACGGAAACGAGTGAAATCACTGTCCGTTAAAGCAATAGGACTTGACATTGACGAACTCCTTGATCCCGTAGGAAGAAAGCTCGCGTCCATATCCTGACTGCTTCACTCCGCCGAACGGCATTCTCGGGTCTGATTTGACCATACTGTTTATGAAACAGTTGCCGACCTCAAGCTGGTCCGCAATTGCAAGGGCCCGCTTGAGGTTGGTGGATAACACCGCAGCGCCGAGGCCGTATGGTGTATCGTTGGCAATGCCTATTGCCTCCTGATCATCCAGTGCTTCGATCAGAGTCGCTACCGGTCCGAAAGTCTCCTCGCTGTAAACGGTCATCCCCTTGCGGACTCCCGAAAGCAGCGTAGGCGGATAGAAAAATCCCTTGCCGGACGGTATTTCCCCCCCGCACACTAACCTGGCTCCTTCTCTGACGCTTTGTGAGACCTGCCTGTGAAGCTGGTCGCGAAGGTCCTTTCGGGCAATCGGACCGATCTGGACACCGTGATCGAATGGATCGCCCATTACTGCAGATTGAAGTTCTTTCAGAAGCATGCTCTCGAATTGCTTTATGATGCCTGAGAGCACAATGAACCTCTTTGCCGATATACAGCTTTGCCCCGCGTTGAGAAGACGGGCGGCGACACAGACTTCGACCGCCTGGCTGATATCGGCATCATCGAGAACAATATAGGGGTCGCTGCCGCCAAGTTCGAGCACGCATGGCTTCAGAGCATTACCTGCTTTCACGGCTACTGCCCTTCCGGCGGCTGTACTGCCCGTCACCGATACGGCTTTGACCGAAGTATGACCGATCATGAAACCTGACAGCCGGTCGACATCTTCGAGAGCGATATGTACCGTCCGATAGAGATTTTCAGGAAAGCCTGCATTACGGAAAAGTTTTTCAATGGCAATGGCTGAACCGGTAACGTTGGGAGCATGTTTGACAATAACGCCGTTTCCCGCCATGATAGCCGGTACGGCAAACCGGAAAACCTGCCAGAAAGGAAAATTCCAGGGCATGATGCCGAGCACGATCCCAAGCGGTTCGAATTTCACGACTCCGCGTATGCCGTCGAGATCGGTCTCTTCCGGCTGTAAAAACCGTTCCGCATTGTCGGCAAAATAATCGCAGACCCAGGACGATTTCACCACCTCCCCAACCGCCTGGGCAACAGGCTTGCCCATCTCCCTGCTGATCAATTCGGCATGGGCATCTTTTTCATTGCGCAGAAGTTCGGCAAGACGCTTCATCAAGGAGCTTGTTTCGGAGAAAGAAGATTTCCTCCAGGAAAGATGCGCCTGCTGAGTGAGGTCAATAACCGTTTCGATCTCTGCATTACCCATGGTTGCATATTCAGCAATGATATCCCCGGTTGACGGATTAATCGTTGTAATCATCCCTTTAGTCGTTTTTGATGAAAAAAATTGAAGCGGTGAGAACTTTACGGACCCGACATAACAGATAATGTAATGAGCGATGACAGATCTGATAAAAACAGGAAATTCAGCTTTCCTGATCAAGGCTTTCAAAAATTAAAAGATAACTCTCATACCGCGAAGAATCAACAAGACCGGTTTCAACCGCTTTTATGACATTGCAACCGGGTTCAACCGTATGCGTGCAGGAAGAATAAGCGCAATGCTGCATATGAATGAGAAATTCCCTGAAGTAGAAGCGAAGGTTTTCCCTGGTGATCCCGGAAAGATTGAACTCCCTGATGCCGGGCGTATCGATCACATACCCGCCGCCGGGCAGGTCTTCCATGGCCGCATTGCTGGTGGTATGAACCCCTTTCCCGCTTTTCATGCTGGTTTCAGCGGTTTTCAGCCTCTCCTCGCCGATGAGAAGATTTATCAGGGTGGATTTGCCGACGCCCGAATGACCGCTGAAAGCGGAAACCGTTCCCGCAAGCGCATCCCTCAGATCCGCAATGCTCTGCATTTCAGTGAAGCTTGTGTAGAGAACACGGTAGCCGAGCGCATGGTAGGGTTCCATGATCTCCCGTACCTCCCCCGAATCATCGAGGTCCATCTTGTTCACCACGATAATGGTTTCGAGCCGTTCCGATTCGGCGAAAACAAGGTAACGGTCGATCAGGCGCGTATTGAGCGGAGGCTCGAAAGTGGAAACCACAACGACCAGCCGGTCGATGTTCGCGGCGATAACCTGGGTGGTCTCCTTGCTCCGGTTCCGGCGGATATCCCGTTTTCTCGTGAGCGCGCTCGCTCTTGAAAGCACTTGCATTATGATCGCCTCACACATGTCGCTTCCCGATTCGGTGACTTTCACGATCACCCTGTCTCCGACAGCGACAAGCGAAGAATCCTCATTTTCAGTTTTCGTGCCGGGAAATGTCCGGCAGCGGTAGATTGTCCCGTTCCCGGCCGTGACGATGTACGAAGCGCCCGCAGATTCGGTAACCACACTTTCAAGCAATGTTTCCTGATCGACCCTGCTGTTCATCTTCAAACTGCGCAATTGCTTACTGATCCCATAAAAAACTCTCTTTTACGGATTATCGAAATATCACCCGACATCTGCGAGCGTGAACCGTTCATGATAATGTCGCAGGTAATGCGACCTGATCATGCCGTTTTCCGCCCTTTCGAGGCGGGGGTCCTCTACGACAAGATCGAATGCCGCTTTACGCGCTGACTGCATGATAGCAAAATCCGTATTGATATCGGCAATCTTCAGCCCGCTCAATGTGCCGGACTGCTCTTTTCCCAGGATATTTCCCGCCCCTCTGATCCTTGCATCGATTTCGGAAATAACGAACCCGTCCGTCGTCGACACCATCGCTTCAAGGCGTTCGCGGGCGTCATCGGTCATTCTGGCATAGAGCATGAAACAGGTCGAGCGGTGCTCCCCGCGCCCGACACGCCCCCGGAGCTGATGCAGCTGGGCGAGCCCGAACCGCTCCGCATGCTCGATGACCATGACGGTCGCGTTCGGAACATCCACACCCACCTCGATAACTGTCGTGCCGACGAGCAGGTGCAGTTCACCTTTACGGAACCGCTCCATCACATCCTCCTTCTGGTCCGGGGTCATCTGCCCGTGGATCAAACCGAGCCGGAGGTCCGGGAATATCTCTGTCGAAAGCTCCTCGAAACTTTCAACCGCGGCTTTAAGGTCGATTTTTTCGGACTCCTCGACAAGCGGATAGACAATGTACCCCTGCCTGCCTTCGGCAATACTCGTACGAAGAAAGTCATGAACTTTCTCACGCTCGTTTTCCTGCCTGAGGACCGTTTTTACCGGGCTTCTGCCTGCCGGCATCTGCCGGATCACCGATACATCGAGATCGCCGAACACTCCCATGGCGAGCGTTCGCGGAATGGGTGTCGCCGTCATCAGCAGCACATGCGGGTTCACGGCTTTTTCCAGGAGCGCCTTGCGCTGCATTACACCGAAGCGGTGCTGTTCATCGATGATAACGAGGCCGAGCGATGCATAGCACACTCCTTCCTCGATCAAGGCATGAGTACCCAGAGCGATGTTCAGTTCGCCTGAGGCAAGGCCGGAAAGCACGGCCTGGCGCTCCTTTTTCCTCTGTTTGCCGGTCACCAGCCCAACCCGCAGGCCGAGCGGCAGAAAATACCGTTTCATGACAAGGTAATGCTGCACGGCAAGAATTTCCGTCGGCGCCATGAAGGCCGACTGGAAACCGTTATCGGCGGCGAGCGCCATGGAAAACATGGCCACGATGGTTTTTCCCGACCCTACATCGCCCTGCAGAAGCCGGTTCATCGGACTGCCGCTTCTCAGGTCGCGGTATATCTCCCTGACGGCATTTTTCTGCGCATCGGTCAGGTCGTAGGGAATACTCGCATAAAGTTTTTCCGTGACTGCGCCCGAATGGGTCAATTTCACGGCTGTCCTGTGCCTGCGGATATCGTTATGCCTCAGGGCAAAGAGAAGCTGCGCGAAAAACAGCTCAGTCCACTTCATGCGGTACATGGCTCTCTGAAGCATCTCCGGGGACGATGGAAAATGAATATCCCGATAGGCCTGATCGAGCGGCAGGAGGCCGTTCGAAGCGATAATGGACGTACTGAGGTTTTCCGTCCTGCCCGGAGGAAAAACTTCAAAAGCACGCGCCATGATCGTGCGTATCTGGCGCGATGTCATGCTGGCTTCCCTCATCGCCTCGGTCGTAGGGTAGAGGGAGATGATCTTCCCCGTCTGGTAAAGCTCGATATCGCTCTGCTCCCCTTCCCTGCGGTCATGAATGGTCAGGCTGAGCCGGTCGTAATCCGGATGCTGCATCCGGGCCTGATGGCCGAAAAAATTCACTTTCCCGTGCACGGCGAACTCCTCTCCGGGAATGATGACCCGCGAAAAATAACGCACTCCCCTGAACCAGGTCAGTTCAAGAACCCCCGTATCGTCGCTGAGCCAGGCTTTGAAACGGGCATTACCCCTGTTGTTTCCTTCGACGTGCGTTTTCAGGACCCTGCCGACAACCGTCACCGTTTCACCTTCCCTGAGTGTTCTGATCCTTTTCATTGCCCGCCGGTCGAGGTAGCGCCGGGGAAAACAGTCGAAAAGGTCTTCGATCGTCGCGATGCCCGCCTCATTCAGGATCGAGGCCTTTCTCGGACCGACTCCCTTCAGGCAGGAAAGCGAATTGGATGCATGCATAATAATTGGTTGTAACTGGATGTAATTTCTCGTATATTTGCACCTTTACAATTTAATGCCGGTCATATCATTTATTCTACGACAAAGTCAACGAAAGTCATGAAACCAGATATTCATCCGAAGTATAAACCCGTTACGGTGAACTGCGCAAACTGCGGCAACGCATTCGAAACCCGTTCAACCAGGCCGACCATCAAGGTCGATATCTGCAACAACTGTCATCCATTCTACACAGGAAAGCAGACTATTCTCGATACCGCCGGCCGTGTAGATCGCTTCAACAAGCGTTTCGCCAAATCGGCACAGGCCAAAGCCGCGAAATAACGGAACGGACACATAACAGCCAACCTCATTTACAACAACCATGAGTGTCAGGGATGTTCATCAGAAATTCGAGCCCAGAATGAAAAAAACCATCGAGGCGTTTCAGCATGAAATCGCTTCGGTCAGGACGGGAAAAGCCACGACGGCACTGCTCGACCGCGTGAAAGTGGAAGCTTACGGCCAGCAGATGCCGCTGAAACAGGTCGGAAACGTGGGCGTGCTCGATGTGCACACCCTTGTCGTCCAGGTCTGGGACAAATCCATGGTCGGTCCCGTCGAGCGCGCTATCCGCGATGCAAACCTCGGCCTCAACCCGACCGCTGACGGACAGAACGTCAGGATCAGCATACCACCGCTTACCGAAGAGCGCCGGAAAGAGTTCGTGAAGCTCACGAAAAAATTCGGCGAGGACTCGAAGGTATCGCTCCGCAACCTTCGCCGCGACATGATCCATGAGATCGAAAAGCTCGAAAAGGAGAAGGTCGTAAGCGAAGATGAGAAGAACCGCGGCAAAAAGGATGCCGACGAGCTCCTGCATAAATTCGAGAAGCAGCTGAACGACCTGATCGTCCAGAAGGAAAAAGAGATCATGGAAGTGTAAGCAACCGCTTCACAACCACACACACAACAGAGAAGCCGGAACCCCCGGCTTTTTCTGTTTATTACTTCGGCGATTACAGATATTAATCCGGTTCATGGCAAATTGTCTTTCTGATGCCGATTCAGTCGGGCGAATCCATAACCATTTTCTGAACAGGAAAACAGATCCTTCACTACGCTATGCGTCGCTCAGGATGACAGGAAATATCTTATACCCATCTGCGACCTGTAGTTGCCGCAGCAATAATTCCCTGCTGTCAAGACTGGATTAAGAAGCCTTCATCTCATCCAGCAGGTCAGGATGCCGATCGACAAGCCTCAGCAATTTGACCAGCGGAGAAGGAGGGCGTGACTCCCCGCGTTCGTATCTTGAAAAAGCGACTTTTCCGACACCGAACAGTTGTGCCAGTTCCGACTGGGTCAGATTGAGGCGTTTCCTGATTCTTCGGATCTCCGAACTGACATCGCCTTTCGCAGTTCTCACCAGAGTCTCCTGTGACTCGGTATACCTGCGATAACTCTCTTCATCCCAGATGCCTTCACCGCACAGAGAACAGAATTGCCCATGCATATGATGCAGAGTCAATGACTGTCCTCCATATGTCAGGGTTTCATCGAGCACTTTATCCACCATTTCCGGATGGCCACACGCAGGACATTTCATAATACCTTTTTCTATTTCGTCTTGAACTGGATTATCGGAGGTCTGCCATCCGAGTATGAAGAAATTTTAATATATACCTGAATTCCATCATTCGTCTCTCCATGATAAACATCCTGCCATAACTGATGATCGGTGTAAGATGTCATTGATTTATAAAATCGTTTACTTGTAAGTGACATTACAATTTCCCGCATTTCAGTCTCAGTCAAACCAAGAGCCAAACCTCCTGCAAGGGCAGTTTTGGTAAAAGGACGGCTTCTGCTGTCAGATACTATTTCCTGTATCAAATGAAGATCAAAGTGCGGCGTCCATTTTTCCATCTTTTAGTATTTTAATCAATTTATATATTTTTATCAAATTGATCAGATACAGCCTACCCCTACCATCGAATTACTTAAATTATAAAATGTCAATACGCTTTATTTAATTCTCCGACAAAAAAACAACAACTCAGGGAATCATTCCTCAATGAAAAATGAAATCGCTTATACAGCTTAAATAAAAGGTTCAGATAAATGCAGTTCGGTTGCAAAATAAAGGGAAATAATAGCCTATGAAAAAGAAAATCCCGACATTCAGAACGAATGAAGACGCCGAAAATTTTTTTTCGAAAGAAGATTTGAGCGTTTACGACCTTTCAGGAGCAAAACCTGTCCAGTTCGAGTTCAAGCCGAAAGACCGGTCCATCAATATCCGGTTATCCGATGACCTTCTCGCCGCTGTCCGTCAGAAAGCCGAAAGAGAGGGAATCCCTTACCAGCGGTTCATCCGCCAGGCACTGGAACGTGCAGTGTCGCAAGGCAATTGAAACCCCGGCTGCTGTCGAAGAATGGCAGCAGACCTTATCCGGTAAAATACTCCTTCATTTTCCGGAACACATCCTTCCTGGCGAGCAGGCCGCTGACCATGCCGAGCACGGTGGCGGCTCCGGCGGCAAAGAAGAGCGGGCGGGCCGAGATGTTGTTCGTATAGTAGATGGCAGGTATCCCCCGCTCCTTTGCAAAACTGTCGAGGGATGTCGTGCCGATCACGAGATCGGGTTCATAACGAACCACCGCATCCATATCCTCCTCGAGGTATTTGCGGTAGCGGATCTCCGTCCCGAGCATGGAAAGCACCCTGTGGTCCTCCTCGCCAAGGGATGTCTCTGCAATGGAGGTCGATGCATAGGGTACATCAAGCCCGGCTTCGAGCAGGAGCCGGACGACCGGAAGTTCGTTGCCTTCGTACCCGGCAACGATAACCTTGCCATGCACATTGCTGAACCGGGCCATGATATCCCGAGCCTTTCCGGCTTCTTCAGCGGCAACCGCTTCAACCGCCCCCGGATCGAGCCCGAGCGCTTCACCGACACGCCGTATCCATTGCCCTGTACCGTTCGCACCGATCGGATTGCCTTTGATGATCTTCACACCCTTCTCTTCGAGCAGCGATACCGTGCGTTCGTAAAAAGGATGGAGCACCGCGCACGCTTCGGCCTGACCGGCATCGATATAATCATCGAGGGCCGTGCCGGGAAGGGTGATGACGGACTCCACACCGATCTTCTGCAGAACTGCACCGATCGTCATGGCATCGACCGGGAATATCTCGCCGAGCACGACAAGCGATTTCGGCTTTTTCGGGGCATCGAACGCTCCGAACCGCTTCATCAGTGTGGAAACGGCCACGTCTTTCGCCTCAGGGTGGGTCCTGATCTGGAATGCCGGAAGGCGGACCAGCAGCACCTCCGCATTCCCGACCTTCTTCGGCAGCAGTTCCTCGGCTATCCCGGCTGTTTCGGCTACGCAGGTGCTCACCACGGGAATGAACCGTACTGCCGGGTCCTTCGCAATTTCCTCGATCGTACGCCGAAGGTCGTCTATCATGCTGCCGCCGGAAATCTGGACGTTCATGAGTTCCGGAGAGATTATGGATTTGCGCGCCGCATAGAAATGCGACACGAAGGTAAGGCCGTATAGACAGCCCTGGTCGGCAGCCATGCACACCTGCACGCCGTCGATCCTCATGAGCACCCTCAGCCCGCCGAACGCGGGACACATCGACTGCGGATGCAATGTCTTGCAATTACAACTGCTGTTCCCCATGAATGACAACCCCTTTTATAGCCTGTTGAATACATGCGCCGCGGGCCAGATTCCCCGGCATTTCCTTCAGTTCTCCTGCTGCGGCACTGCCTGTCCTGAATTTCCCTGTAGCAAGCCTGTAATATTTCGCACCATTCACCATGGCCGGCCAGATAAAAGCGCTTATTCCTCCGGCACGCAAACGCCTGCTTTCATTTATGGCTGTTTCCTCTTTCCGGAATGTAGCGAGCACAATGGTGAATTCCCCCTTTGCAAGCACCACCGAATCAGCAGCCGCACTTTCCTTAAGCTCTTCAGTTTTGATAGCGGCAGTTGCCGGTGGCTGGACACTTTCGGGTTGGACAGTCTCGGACCGGGATACTCTTACTGCGATTTTCGGACCGTTATGCTTTGCCGCTTCTTCCGAGGCAGAGGTAAGCAACGGAATTTCCGGTTGCAGGTAATACCAGACAGCTGCCGATATTCCGGCAACCAGCACCAATAAAGTCAAAACAAAGGCAACAGGTTTTTTTCCGGCCGTTGTCGTGCCGGTATCGTCATGCAGCGGAAGAACAACCTTATCAAGGTTCAGATACTCCCTGTTCAGCAGTTCTTCAACAGTGCGGTCCGGGAAGAAGGTGTATTTCCCGTTCTCGATACCGAAACAGCCTAACCCGTTCAGACCGAACGGCTGTTTCCGTTTCACCAGGTCACCGAACAGGGAAAGAAAGGCGTTGGAGAAGCGTCCCGCTTCCTCTTCGGACAAAGCCATTCTTGAAACGGCAAGGCGGATCGCGTCGTCGGTGCCCGAAGGCTGTTCCTGAAAAACCAGTGTGTTGCGGGGCGGCGTGTAGACAATGCCCGCAGCATCCGTTTTCTTTCCGGAAGGAATGTAAGTATTGCAGAAAGCACCGGCCACGCCGAGAGAAATGCACTTCGCGGAAAGAAGCTCGCCCGCCATTGCCTTCGAAAATCCATCGAGAAGACGCTGTGCTTCAGGAAACTCGATACCAAGCGATGAGGCAAGGTCACCGGCAAGGCCATCGGCTGTTTTCTTGTCACCTGATATCATGGAGAGTCGGCATCTTCCGGTTAAAATAACGAATATAACACTTCCGCCGCTAAAACCACCGGCCGCGAGGCTGCATGCTCTCCCGAACTGACAACACAAAAGATCGGCCATTTTTGCTTATTATACTGCACGTCCATAAATTGGCGGAATTACCTTTTCAGACACTTATTCCCATTTACCGGCCATGGCAGCGGAAATTCTTTCGGTCAGCGAACTCACCCTGCAGATCAAATCAGAACTTGAAGCCCTTTTTCCAAGGGTGAAGGTCAAGGGTGAAATATCGAACTTCAAACGCCACAGTTCCGGCCATATCTATCTGACACTGAAAGACGAAGGCGCCCAGATACCGGCCGTGATCTGGAAAAACACAGCAAGCTTCCTGCAGGCCGAACTGAAGGACGGCCTCGAAGTCATAGCCGAAGGACGGCTTGAGATTTACCCCCCGTCGGGCCGCTACCAGCTTATCTGCACATCGGTTGCCGAAGCCGGGCAGGGTGCGCTGCAGCAGGCCTTCGCCGAACTGCTTCTGAAACTCTCAAAAGCAGGCTATTTCAGCACCGAGAGGAAAAAACCGATCCCGGCAATACCCGAAGCCATCGGCCTTGTCACCTCCTCGACCGGTGCCGTGATCGAAGATATGAGCAACGTCCTATCACGCAGGTTCCCGGCAGCGCGTCTCATGCTCTGCCCGGTGAAAGTTCAGGGCGCGAACGCCGCCGAATCGGTCGCAGCGGCTCTCGCATACTTCAACGCGACAAAAAACAGACGCCACAGGCCGGATGTCATCATTATCGCAAGAGGAGGCGGCTCTCTCGAAGACCTTCAGGCATTCAACAGTGAACTTGTCGCAGATGCGCTCTACCGCTCTTCAATACCGGTCATCAGTGCAATCGGGCATGAAACGGACATCACGATCGCCGACATGGTGGCCGACCTGAGAGCCGGAACGCCTTCCATTGCAGCTGAGCTGGCCGTTCCAGACACCGCCCAGCTGCTCAAGGGGATCGATACCCTCATATCGAGACAGGAAAACTTTGTACAGGCAAGGCTTGACGGTGCGGAACGTCAGATATATTCGATCTGCAGCAGCTACGCGTTCAACCGCCCTCCGCTCCAGATGCAGCAGTTCAATGACCGTATCGATTCGCTCGCCGAACTAATGTCAAGAAGTGTGGGAACCTTGTTCAGCCGGACGGCGCAGCACTATGCTTCGGTAACACAGCAGCTTGCTCTGCTCGATTACCGGAAAACGCTCGAAAGAGGTTATGTGCTGGTAAAAAAAGAGGGAAGGTTCATAACCGGATCAAAACAGGTGAACCCCTCCGACCCGGTCGACCTTCTCTTCCATGACGGTTCGCTTCCGGCGGTCATCAGTAAGGATTTGCGCCCTTGATGATGCTTCTAACCAGTTCCAGCTCTTCAAAGGTGTTGACGCCGGGATAATCGATATTGGTTACAATACATTTCATCCGAAACCCGTTTTCCAGCAGACGGAGTTGTTCGAGTGATTCCGCCTGTTCGAGTGCCGAAGGCGGCAGCGCAGCAAACTGCTCCAATACCCGGGGAGTGAACGCATACAAGCCGATATGACGATAAAACGGCGTTTCCGGCAGAGCGATGCGCCTGAACGGGATAGGACTGCGTGAAAAGTACAGGGCATAACCGTTTACGTCCATAACCACCTTGACCACATGCGGATCATCGATCTGGAGTGTGTCATCGGGCGGCATGGAATAAACCAGTGTCGTACAGTCGGGAGGATTGTCCGAAAGGAGCGGTTCAATGGCAAGATCGATATCATTTGGAACGATCAGAGGTTCATCCCCCTGGAGGTTCACAATAATATCGCCCCCTGTCTGACGGGCAGCTTCGGCTATCCGCTCAGTACCGCATACGGGGCTTGAAGAGGTCATGACAACTTCAGCTCCATTCTCCCGCAGAACAGCGGCAATTTCCGGCATGTCGGTGGCAACAACAACCCTGCTGGCCAGTCGGGACTGCAGAGCCTGGCGCCAGGTACGCACAACAAGCGGCAAGCCCTCGATATCGGCAAGCATTTTACCGGGAAGACGTGTTGAATCAAATCTTGCTGGAATAATAATTACGACTTTCATGAATGTTCAGGTGTATCAATTAGCAAAGTTACAGGACCATCGTTAACAAGAGAAACATGCATTTCCGCTCCATACCAACCGGTTTTCACCGGCTTTTCAAGCTGTTGCTCAAATTTTTCAATAAAATGCTCATAAATGGGCAGGGCTTCATCGAAACCAGCAGACCCTGAAAAACCCGGCCGGTTTCCCCGGGTCGTATCGGCATACAGGGTAAACTGGGATACCACCATTGCATCTCCGCCCGTATCCCTGAGTGAAAGGTTCATTTTACCTTCCGGGTCGTTGAAAATCCGCAGGGCGGAAATCTTTCGGCTCATCCAGTCAATCTCTCCATCCCCGTCTCCAGGTGCAACGCCGAGCAGGACAAGAAGTCCGGGGCCAATTTCGGCATGCCGTCCGCCTTCAGCCGATACACCCGCTTTCAGCACTCTCTGGACAACAGCTCTCATAATACTTTATTTTTCGAGTAATCAGCAATAGGGCTCAAGAACACCGGCGGCATCTCCGGAACGGACCCCCTCAACCAGTACCGTTTTAGTACGGGATGTCCTGCCTGATACGATATGCACCCTCGTGACAGGTACTTTGAAAATCCCGGATAACAACCTGCAGCATTCCTCATTTGCTGCATCATCGACCGGTGCCGACTTGAGGGCAACCTTGAGCCCGCCGTTATATTCACCGCAGATCATGCTTTTTGAAGATCGGGGCTGCACCCTGACCATGAAAACCGCATTTCCGTTTTTTTCCCGAAGTTCGATCACACCGCTCCTCTATCCGATAACCTTAGGAACCTTGAAAAAGCGGTCCTGGCTATCTGGAGCGTTATGAAGTATCTCTTCCCTGGTGAGGGAACCGGCAACGACATCTTCACGAAGAAAATTGGCCGGGTCATGGATTCCGCTCAGAGGAGCAACCCCATCGGTATTTACCTCGTTGAGTTTATCGATATAATGGAGAATGTTGTTGAGCTCACTTGTCATGGTAACCATCTCTTCATCGGTGAACCTGAGCCTTGCCAGCTCGGCGATATAGGCAACATCTTTCGTTGTAACAGACATAATTCAATCTCCTGATAAGTTAAATACACACGGTATACCCTGCAGAACAGCTTACAACCTGCAGATACCGAATTTCTGCTCGTCCGGCCGGATCTTCGGACGCCGTTCGATCGCAACGTAATCACGGCTGTCTTCGCCAAGGTAGATCTGGCGCGGTCTTGCAATTTTCTGCTCCTGATCCCTGACCTGCTCAATCCACTGAGACAGCCATCCCGGAACCCGGCCGATGGCAAAAAGCACCGGGAACATTTCGAGCGGAAATCCCATCGCCGTATAGATCAGTCCCGAGTAGAAGTCGACATTAGGATAGAGTTTGCGGGAAACGAAATATTCATCCTCGAGCGCGATCCTTTCAAGCTCGATCGCAATATCGAGCAGGGGGCTGCGTCCGGTCTCCTCGAAGACCTGGAAAGCGATATCCTTGATGATTTTCGCCCTCGGATCATAATTTTTGTAGACCCTGTGGCCGAATCCCATCAGACGACCTTCTCCGGCCTTGACCGATTTGATGAATTCCGAAACTTTTTCGATCGAACCGATTTTCTTGAGCATGTGAATAACCGCCTCGTTCGCTCCGCCGTGAAGGGGCCCGTAAAGCGCAGCACAACCTGCCGCTATAGCGGAATAGGGATCTACGCCGGAACTGCCGACAGCCCTGACGGCGCTGGTCGAACAGTTCTGTTCATGATCGGCATGAAGAATAAAGAGAACATCGAGAGCGCGTTCGAAAACCGGGTTCGGTTTGTAATGAGGTTCCGTCATCTTGAACATCATAGACAGAAAATTGCCGGTATAGCTCAGTTCATCATCAGGAAGAACATAGGGAAAACCCATGCTGTGCCTGAAACTCAGTGCAGCGAGGGTCGGAATCTTTCCGATGAGCCGTCGAACCTGCAGCTTGCGCGACTCCTCGTGGCCGACATCCTTCGCATCTGGATAAAAGGTCGATAGCGCACCGATGGTGCCCACGAGGATTCCCATCGGGTGGGCATCATAGCGGAATCCATCCATGAACTTCCTCATATTGGAATGGGTCAGGGTATTGTGCCTGATATTGTATGTCCATACGGCGAGGCGCTCCTTGTCGGGCAGCATTCCCTTGATGAGCAGGTAAGCTGTTTCCAGGAAGGTACTTTTTTCAGCAAGCTGCTCGATCGGATAGCCCCTGTAACGCAGGATACCCTTGTCTCCATCGATATAGGTAATGGAACTTTTGCAGGAAGCGGTATTCATATAGCCAGGATCATAGCCAAGCAAACCGAAATCATCCTCGGAAACCTTGATTTTCCTCAACTCAGAAGTGAGGATCGAACCGTTTTCGATTGGAATTTCATAAGTCATCCCTGTCCGGTTATCTGTAACAGTCAGAGAATTTCTGGACTCTGTTTCTGCCATATTGGTACACTCTAATGATTTTTGAAAACCTTTGCTCGCGAATACTGTCTTCCTGCAGACACGCCTGATAATATTTGTGTTCGAAATTATAAAAATCCTGTGAAATACAGAGAGGAAAAAGACAGATTATTGTTTATCAGATCACATCCCGAAAGCGATCATCGTGCGGCTGCAGACAAAACGATGAAACGTTCTCCAGCGTCACCGGTAAGGACAACAGGCAAAAGAGACTACGGGCAAAACAGCTCGAACCGCAGGTCAAATATAAAAAGAAAAAAAAGGAAAATACTTTTTGGATATTATTCGGCGTGTCGATACATTTACAACTCATTAACGGAGCTGTAGCTCAGTTTGGTTAGAGCGCCTGCCTGTCACGCAGGAGGTCGCGGGTTCGAGCCCCGTCAGCTCCGCAACAAAGCCCTGCATTGCAGGGCTTTTCTGTTTTAACGATCCAGGGATTAAAACTGTCAATCCTGGTCTGCAACAATAGCTCTGATCTTGTCATTCCGAGGCCGATACAGTCGGCCGAAGAATCCATAAATTATTGTATAGTAACAAGATGAATTCTTCATTACGCTACGCTTCATTGCGGAATGGAGAGACCCGTTGCATGGATTTCCTTGCGACTGATTGTTGCCGGAGCAATAACTGGATTTAAGCGATAAAGCACTGTTTTAAAAGCCTTTATCATATATAATCATTCTCATTGTCCTTCCCGGGAAGAATACTCCCTTAAAACCGTGAGGCCTGAAAGATGACCCTTTTTCAGTGAACATCATTCAAGCCTCACGGTTATCAAAAAATGCGGATAAAGCACCTTTTACAACTGAACTCTATCTGGGCACCAGCTCGACCCGGCGGTTTTTAGCCCTTCCCGGTTCCCCGGTGTTCGGAGCGACAGGGGCAAGGTAACCGACACCGTTTGCCGTCAGGCGTGGAGCGGCTATTCCGTAATCTTTCACGAGCGCCGCCACCACGGCATCGGCACGTCGTTTCGAGAGCCCCATATTGAACTCATAGCCCCCGACATTGTCGGTATGACCAACAACATGAAGCTTCAACAAAGGCTGCTTTTTCAGAAGTGTGGCAATTTCCTGAAGTGCAGAACGTGATTCTGGTTTGATATCCGATTTGTTCGTATCGAAATAAATACCGTACAGTGAAACCTTGCCGGTGGCGGATATCGATTGTGACATCTGATCGGCGGTCACCGTAACCATCTTCTGCACCATCGGCTGCGTCTCGATGATATCGAGCGCAAGGTACGCTCCGCGTCTTGCCTTGTAAACCGGTTCATTCCTGGCCCATTCCACCGCAATAAGCTGAACATAGACATCCCCTTCGGGACGGTTTTTTTTTGCGCTTGCAACACAGATACCATTCTTTTCGGCGGCATAGAAAATATAATAGCTCCTGCTTGTCTGGATATCCATGGAACCGAAGGGGGCAAGGTAGTTGGTCCAACGAACCGCTGCCGGGTCCTTCCTTGAATCGTAGAGGATGACAAAACCTTTGGCTATAAGTTCGTTGAGGTAATTCCGGTATAGTTCAAGCGAACTGGTATCGCCGGCGGATTCATACCAGATACGCATGATCTTCCCCTCGGGTTTGAGAGGAGGCTTGACAAATTCGCGTTTCCTGGTTTCAAGATTGTACCGGCTGAATGTGGAGGTCTGAAGTTCATATTCATCGAATCGTTTTGCCTGGAAACCGACTATTTCCGAACCGATGAACCGGCGCAACAGAGGACTGTCCCTGGAACCCGGCAGGTCGGCTGCTGAGGATCGAGTTGTCGGAAGCAGCACAGCAAAAAACAACATCACCAGAATGGTCCTGACATGTTTCATTCTGAAAGTCTCCTCTTATTGTTAGGTTATGTTTTTTTTACGCTTGTCACGCAGATAGATGGCTTTGGACTGCCCTTCACCGATAATCCTTTCATCGAGATCGAACAGTTTCGTTGCCGCCATCAGTTCTCCGAGCTTGCAGTATCCGTAATTACGGGGATCAAATTCCGGCGACTGCTTGACAATATTGCTCCCTGTAGTTGCGAGGTGTGCCCAGCCGCTCTCGTCAGACGATGCTTCGACGGCATTGCGCAACAAACGGACAAGGCGGGTGTCCTGTTTCAGCTCTGCCGAGGATTTCCTTGCAATCGACTCGTTTTCATTGATCTTGGCCCTGAGTACTTCGGTATAGATAAATTTGTCGCAAGCCGAAACAAAGGCTGCTGGAGTTTTTTTCTCGCCGAAACCGTAAACAAGCAAGCCCGATTCCCTGATCCTCGAGGCAAGCCTCGTAAAATCGCTGTCACTCGATACAAGACAGAAACCATGGAATTTACCTGTATAAAGCAGGTCCATGGCATCAATGATCATGGCACTGTCGGTCGCATTCTTACCCTTCGTATAACCGAACTGCTGAATAGGCTGTATGGAGTGTTCAAGCAGTACCTCCTTCCAGCCCCTCAGTGCTGTTGAGGTCCAGTCACCATAAATTCGCTTCACGCTTGAGGTGCCATACTTCGCAATTTCGGCGAGAAGCCCTTCAACAATTGCCGGCTGCGTGTTATCGGCATCGATCAGCACTGCAAGACGTTCTGTTTTTTCAGATGCCATTGTATCTCTTTCTCCTGTTACCGGTTCCCGTTTGCATACGAAAGGATCACCCCGCAACGTTGAACCCCTGTTTACCTATAACTTCCTTTATAATATCCATACTGACCTTATCAGGATCATAATCTATTGATATTGTCCCTTTCTGATGGGATGCTTCCGCATTTTCGACGCCGTCGAGCTCCTCGAGTGCTTCTGTGACAAGCAGCTCACAACCGCTGCATCTCATACCGCTAACTTTCATTTCACTTTTCATAACTGCCATTCTATTGTTGAATGTGTAAAACGTATTACTGCATAAGTTACATACACTGAAACCCATTCTGAAATAATCTCTGAAAAATCAAAGACCGTCCCGTCCGGAAATTGCCGGATAATGCAGGAAGTGTTTATATTCGGGTATTATGATTCCTTCATCGACACATTCAAAAACCGGTCCGTCGCGTCTTCCTTCAATCATTCTGCTTTCCATTCTGATCCTGTTTACTTCATGCACTCCGAAAGATGATGAAATAAACAAGCTGCAGCAGAAAGTCTGGAAGAACCCGAATAACGCCGAAGGTTATATCAAGCTCGGTAATGCTTTTGCACGCCATCAACGCTATACAGAAGCATCTGAAGCGTTCAAAAACGCCCTTGCACTTAATCCGGAGCTTGAAGGAGCCATCCATGCACTTGGAGCGGTTTCCTTCAACCAGAGAAATTATTCCCAGGCTCTGGGTTATTTTCAGAAATACCTCGAGCGCTCCCCGAAAGACTCCCTGAGACTCTACGATATCGGCAACACCTATATGCAGTTGCAGCAGTTCGACAAAGCTGGGGAGGCTTACAACGCCGCCATTGAAAACAGCAAGGTATTTGTCGAAGCATATTATAACCTTGGAGTCTGCTATATACGTACCGGAAAGCAGAAAGAAGCACAGGCGATTTATGAATGGCTTCTCGACAAAAACAATTATCTTGCTGTTTCACTGCAGAACCATCTGAAGAAAGCAAATAAAGGTAACTGAATGAGTGTGTTTTCCGGCAAGGTTATATTTTATATTCGGAAACTCTTACTGCCGTTTCGCAGTACCATCAGTATACGGAAAACATAGAACCGAAGTGTTTGAGAGTTTCAATGCCGACAAATGCATATGAGTGAGCGTTATTATATCTTTACACCTTCAGAAAAGCCATTGTCCTTAACAGAGGCTCTATCAAGCCTTAAATCCGCTGTGAACCGTTACGATTCTCAGTGCTTGCCTTTGAACGGCCGGAATCAAAGCCGTTTTGTCAGGTTTTCTCAGCCTGTGGAATCATCAGATCTGAAAAACTGGCTCTGTAACCAGACGATCTATCCCCGTCTGTTCTGGATGAACCGGGAAAAGGACTTTGCTCTGGCAGGCATTGGTGTTGCCGATTCTATTCGGTCTGAAGGAACGGGAAACAATGAATCAATCTTCAGCGAGTTTGGAAAAGTAATGTCGGAAAAAAACCCGGAGGCACTTTATTTCGGTGGTTTCAGGTTTAACAACATCGAAATTCAGGAACCGATCTGGAAAGAATTCTCTTCTTTTTACTTTGTACTTCCCCTTGTGCAACTGAGTTTTGAAAACAGTGCATACCACCTTTCCTGCCATCTCTGGATCGAACAGGAAGAATATACCAGTGAAAAAATTGCAGCTCTGAAAACTGCGCTCGACAGGGTGAACTGCAGTACCGAATGTCCATCGCTGAAGCTTCCGGAGCTTCTGAACCTTTCGTACAACCCTGACGAAAAGAACTGGCATGAGACCTGCATCAAAGCGATAGAGACATTTGAATCCGGTGACATGGAAAAAATCATGCTTGCCAGGCAAACAGTTCTCGAATTCAAAAGCGATTTCTCGCCTTTTCTTTTCCTGATTCGTTACCCTTACCCGGAAAACGCGATTTACAATTTCTATTTCGAGCCTTCGGAAAATAACGCCTTTTTCAGCTTTACCCCTGAACGCCTCTACCGCAGAGACGGCAACATGCTTCTGACCGAAGCCCTTGCCGGCACCTGTTCCAAGGAAACAATCAATGGCGACCATAATGACGCTTCCGAAGCGCTGCTGAACTCGGAAAAAGATATCAGAGAACACAAGTTCGTTAAAGACATGATCTACGAGGAACTGCTCGAGGTATCAAGCGATATCGATATGGAAGAAGATGTAAGGGTGCTCCAGCTCAATCGTCTCGCCCATCTCTATACCTGCTGCTCGGCAAAACTGAAACCTGAATTCGAAAACGACAGTGCCGTTTTGAAGTCACTGCACCCTACCCCTGCAGTCGGCGGTGTCCCCAAAGCACCGGCACTCATACATATCATGGAACTCGAACCGTTCAGCCGCGGATGGTATGCAGGACCTGTCGGATGGATAAGCAGGAACGCAGCAGAATTTTCCGTAGGAATCCGATCCGCCCTTGTCAGTGGAAATGTTGCCTATCTTTACTCCGGAGCCGGACTTGTCAAGGGCTCCGATCCTGCTTCCGAATGGGAGGAAGTGGATCAGAAAATAGGTGACCTTTTAGCCATAACACGGCAGGAAGTATGAACATCCGCAAAATCACCTCGTTGTGGAGCACCATCATCATTGAAGAACTTGTCCGGCAGGGTGCTGATTTCTTCTGCATCTCTCCCGGGTCACGCTCTACACCGCTTACCGTTGCCGTCGCCAGAAACCCGAAAGCGAGATGGAAAATATTTCCAGATGAACGTTCTGCCGGCTTTTTCGCCCTCGGCCATGCAAGGGCTGCCGGCAAGCCTGCCGTGCTGATCTGCACCTCAGGAACGGCTGTCGCTAATTACTTTCCTGCCATTGTAGAAGCTTCAATGGACTGCCAGCCCATGCTCATCCTTTCGGCAGACCGTCCTTTCGAGCTGCTCGAATGTGGTGCAAACCAGACCATCAGACAGGAAAACATCTTCGGGAACTATACCAGATGGAACATGCAGCTTCCGGCTCCATCGAAAGAAGTTCCGCTGAAATCGCTCCTTTCAACCGCTGCTTATGCTGTTGCGAAAGCATGCGGCTCCCCTGCCGGCCCTGTCCACCTGAACCAGCCCTTCCGCGAACCGCTTGAACCTGAAGATCCCGATTATTCGGACCCCTGGTTCGAGCCTCTGAGGTCATGGCATGAAAATGGCAGAGCTTCGACACTGCCGGTTCTTCCTGAAAAGCAACCTGAACCATCTGCCATTGACCAGCTTCGCAGACTGCTTGCAGAAGCTGATCAGCCGCTGCTTGTTGCAGGAAGCCTTTCTCAAACTGAAGCCGGGGCCATAGAAAAACTCGCTGAGGAACTGCATGTTCCTTTATATGCAGACCTGTCTTCAGGATTAAGGCTGAACCAGACAACCTCTCCCTGGCAGCTTGCCATGCAGTCTTCCGAATTCCGTAATTATTTCAGGCCGGACCTCGTCCTGCACTTCGGAGGCCACCTGGTTGCAAAACATCCGGCTTCCGCAGTACGGGAATGGAAGCCGGAACACTATATTGTCGTGAGGCCGCATCCAAACCGTTTTTCTCCCGACCACAACGTGACGATGAGCATTGAAGCATCGATTACGCTAACCTCGGAAATGCTCAAAGGATGCAGATCAGGAAAATGTTTTACCTGCGAAGCTGCAGATGAATTTTTCAGGAATGCCTCGATTGAAATCGATGCCGAGGCGCTGCATGAAAAAGCGGTAACCGAGATTTCAGCAGCACGCCTCGTTTCACGTTACATCAAGCCTGAACAGGCACTGTTTCTTTCAAACAGCATGCCGGTCAGAGATATGGACAGTTATGCCTGTACGACCTGCAGGGAAGGAATTCCTGCCGGGCTGAATCGCGGAGCAAGCGGTATCGACGGCATCATATCCAGTGCTGCAGGGTTCGCAGGAGGGCTCGGCAGACCCGTTACGCTTCTCATCGGCGATATCGCCTTCCTGCATGACTTGAACGCCCTGACTCTGCTCCGCAATCTCGGGTTTCCCCTGCAGATCATCGTGCTCAATAATAACGGCGGGGGAATATTTTCATTCCTGCCCGTTTCAGGATGCACCGATGTTTTCGAAACCCACTTCGCCACCCCGCAGGATTACAGTGTCCGGCTCGCGGCAGAGACCTTCGGCATCAGGTATTCCTGCCCTTCCACTAACCGTGAATTTGCCGATATCTATGCTGAAGCCTCCTCAGGCTGCCAAAGTATTGTTATTGAAGTAAAAGGAACACGCCGGAACAATATGGAGCAGCACCGCAACCTGCAGGCAAGGATCGCAACTCAAGCGGCTGCTCTTTTTGCAGATTTGTAAGACAACCGGATTTACATTGAGGGCAAATGACGTTGCGATGAAAACCGCTTTCTCAAACAGGATTTTCATCTTTCTTCCCCCTGTTACGGCAAAACCTTCACGTTAATAAAATGCACTTCGCGAATATCCGGGGTTGATGCGTTTTCAAATGTAAATGTAAAATCAGCCTGGCATAAACAGGTCAATCCTTGACACACCGGACCGCAAAACCCAGCCGCTTGCTCGCTTCACCTCGCCTCATGACCTGATCGAAATAGCCTACAGCCCTTCCCCATGCCTTTTCGGAGTTTGATTCGGTGGAAGACCAGAGACGGCTGTATTCTCCCTGAAGCACAAAGGCTCCGTCAGTATCACGCCTCGCCCCTCCCGGTGGCAGGTCAAATCCGCTCTTGCCTGCACTGCCGTCTTTCTCTTTCCAGAGACAGCATGTCTTGATACGGCCCCCTGAAACTCCATCACCGCCGAGAGTTTCCGAAAGCGATGACCACTCGGCGTCAGCAGCTACATGCCAGCCTTCCGGAGCCAGCCCTCTGGGATCACTGACAGCATACCAGTTATACAGTTTCCCATATATTTTTCCGTTTTCACTGCTGTTGCCATACCAGCACCAGGCTCCCGTAGTAAGTTTTGACCAGGCGTCAGGGTCTTTGACCTCCGGAACCGGATCCCCGTTCCTGTAATGTGAAACATCGAGATTTTCCGCTGTCCAGATATGACTGCCGAGTTTGACCGTACTGTAGCTTCGTCCGTCAGCATCTTTCAATGACAGCGGTTCATTGTCTTTACATGCGCTGATAAACAGGAGACAGATAGTAAAAAACAGACTTGCTGATACCTTTTTCAAGAACATAACTGTTAATTTTATAAATAATCAGCGTATGCCATAACATAACGAAATCGGCACTCCACAGAAGCGTTTACTGTCAATGAATATAAATTGAAGGATTGAAGAAAACAGAAAAGATTTCCGGTTTGTCAACGGATTCGATGTCCTTTATGGTGAAGCCTGTTGATAATCGCGCATAAAGAAAAAGTCCTTCTCTTTTACAATCACTGCAACAGACAGAAAAAGAAGCAGTTCCGTCTGGATGACCTTGCTGTCCGGATGCGGTGCAAACAATTCGACGAAAAAACCGGCCGTGATATGGAAAATAATAGCAATCAGGATACTGCGGTTTGTTTTGTAATACAGCCAGTCCATGAGAATAACGTAAGGAGTGAGGATGAACGCAAAATTCAGGCTCTGAATCATCCCCGATTCAGCAACATTGCTATGGTAATAGTTTTTGATGAACGCAAGCAGTAAATGCCGGAAAGACCAGAAAACACCGAAAAGCAAACAGATTGCATCTGCCGGTAAAGGGCTCGAAAGCATGAGAAATCAGGATGAAAAAGTATATCAAAAAGCGCCTGATAGGTTCACTGACCGATAAGCCAGGTCATTGCGGAATCGGTATCGGTGAAAATCTTGATCTGCTGACCCCTGTTGACAACAAGGCTCTCAAAGAAACGCAGATCGAACGAGGTATCCGGATCGAAAACAATTGCAATCTTGAGCCAGGTCGGAATGGTTTTTGAAAGGAACATACCGATATCATACGTATCAAGAGTATTGAGGCTTGTCGTTACAGCTGTTTCGTCACACAATGCAAGCTTGATGCCGTTTTCAAGGCATATTTTGAGAAGTGCCGAGGTATATTCTTCGACATCGGCAGGACTTTCGTCGGATCCTGAAGCGGTCACGTAAAGAATGTCACCCTCAATTTTCGATTTGTATTGAATCCCCATACGTTGAGTCTTTCCTGCTTGTCAGTTTCATTTTTTTACCGCAAAAGGAAAACTGCATGGACAACCACTCCCTGATCACACCCTTAAGAATGAGTCAAGAGCCGATAAGCCATCTTTTCGCAGACTCATTGTCACGAAACAACTTCAGACGATGTCCGCGGTTAACAACAACATTTTCGAAAAAACCGGTATCTGAATGGGCCGTCGGTCTGCAGACAATTGCTACCATTATCACTGCAGGTACATTGATCGAGAAAAACTTGCCCAGTTCATACAGATCGAAGGTGCCAAGCTGGTAATCAATTCCCGTTTCATCACAAAGAACACGTTTGATTCCGCTTTCAAGGCATGCTTCGAGGACACCCATTGCATATTTTTGTACATCTTCCAGACTTTCGTCGACACCGGAAGCGGTAACGTAAAGAATATCTCCTTCGGAAAACGTCTTGAATTTGATAGCCATACTTTAAATACAGACGCGTCTCATTCTAATGATTGCAGTGATTTTCCGCAGTATTCCTTCAATGCATGAGTACTTCTAAGAAAGTAATTAAATATAAATATAAGAAAATGATAACTCCAATTTATCAAAAAGTGTAACCATCACTTATCATGCACAAAAACCATGAAAGAAGTTACTGCCGACAGCTTCACTTCATTATATTTACCACGTAAATCAATGTGTGCCCGAACATTTTACCGGAAATCAAAAGCCCAGGATTCTTTTTCCATGCAGTCAGGTTTCATACATTCCGCTTTTCATATCATGCCGATCGGAAACCTTTCCCGGTCAAAAATCCTTTTTCTGCATGGATTCCTCGGTTCGGGAAGCGACTGGATCCCTGTCGCGGAACAGCTCGAACCTGAATATTGCAGCATGCTCATGGACCTGCCCGGACATGGAGAAACTGTTATATCAGCCGAAGAGGACCCTGAAACATTTTTTTCAGTTACCGTAGATGCAATTGCAGATGAACTGAACCGTAAAGGATATGCACCCTGCTATCTTGCAGGTTACTCGATGGGCGGCAGGATCGCTCTCGCCCTGCTGCTGCGCTATCCCGAACTCTTTGAAAAAGCGGTTATTGTTTCTGCCTCCCCGGGACTTGCGACAGCAGAAGAACGGTCTGAACGGAAATCGAATGACGAAGGTATTGCCAGGAAAATTGAAAGAAATTTTGACGATTTCATCGAAGCCTGGTATGACCAGCCCCTTTTTGCAACCCTGAAAATCCACCCCCTTTTCAGAGAGATTGAAAGCCGCAGAAAACAAAGCAGCCCGAAAGCCCTTGCCGCTTCATTACGCCTGCTCGGTTCAGGGTGTCAGCCTTCTTTCTGGCATGACCTGAAGGAAAACAGGGTTCCCGTACGATTTTTTGTCGGCGAAAAAGACGTTAAATTCGTTGAGATTGGTCGTCAAATGGTTAATTTATGCCCTTATTCCGCCCTGGAATACTTCCCGGGCTGCGGTCATACCCTTCACTTCGAAAACAGGGAGCTGTTCATTGACCGCATGAAAGAATTTTTCAACACTCATAAAAAACAGACATGAGCACTGTTAACTGGATTTCTGCCGGTGAATTTACCGACATCCTCTATCATAAAGCCGAAGGTATTGCAAAAATCACCATCAATCGTCCCGAGGTCCGCAACGCGTTCCGTCCTCAGACGGTCGAACAGATGATAACGGCCCTGTCTGACGCACGTAATGATGAAACGATCGGAGTCATCATCCTTACCGGTGCAGGAGACATGGCTTTCTGTTCCGGAGGCGACCAGAAAATCCGAGGTTTTGCCGGTTATGCCGATGCAAAAGGGACAAACCGCCTGAACGTCCTCGATTTCCAAAGGGACATACGCACCTGCCCGAAACCGGTCATCGCCATGGTTGCCGGATATGCCATCGGAGGAGGTCATGTTCTGCATATGCTCTGCGATCTGACGATCGCTGCAGAAAATGCCATTTTCGGCCAGACCGGACCGAAAGTAGGTTCATTCGACGGAGGATGGGGCGCAAGCTACATGGCACGTCTTGTAGGGCAGAAAAAAGCCCGTGAAATCTGGTATCTCTGCCGGCAATACAACGCTCAGCAGGCTCTCGACATGGGACTTGTCAATACCGTCGTCCCCCTCGACAGGCTTGAAGAAGAAACGGTACAGTGGTGCCGTGAAATCCTTGCCAATTCCCCGCTGGCGATCCGCTGCCTGAAATCGGCCCTCAACGCCGACTGCGACGGACAGGCTGGACTGCAGGAACTTGCAGGTAACGCCACCATGCTCTATTATATGTGTGAAGAGGCCCAGGAAGGCAGAAACGCCTTCGTTGAAAAACGGAAACCAGATTTCGGCAAATTTCCAAAAAGACCTTGAACATTTCTCACATACTTCTTTACCGGTATACCATCCCCTTTACCGAGCCGGTGTCCGTCAAAGGCCACCGGCTTCGGCAAAGGGATGGTATTGTCCTCGCTTTGAAAAGCCGGGAAGGAGATGTTACCGCATACGGTGAAATAGCACCGCTGCCAGGCCTTCACCGGGAAACGCTTTCCGGAGCCGAAGCGCAACTGTTCGATCTGCTTTCCCGGCACGATTATAGCTTTTCCGGACCGCTCCCCGAGGGCCTGTACCCCTCTGTCCGAACCGGACTTGAAATTGCACTGCTCAACTACCATGCTGCAGTATCAGGAAATCCACCTTCCATTTTTCCTGAAAGAAAAAACCTGGAAACCCTGACGCTCAATGCTCTCCTTTTCGGAGATCCTGATACTATCCTGCAAAAAGCGGAAACCCTGTTCGAGCTCGGCTACCGGGTATTCAAGCTGAAAGTCGCAGCCGGAAACACCGGCAATGCTCTTGCAGGCATCGATGCACTTCACCGAAGGTTCGGAGACAATATTGAACTGCGGCTTGACGCCAACCAGTCTTTTTCATTCGACGAAGCTCTGGCTTTCGCGCGAAGCATACCGGAAGGCAGCATCTCCTATATTGAAGAACCACTGCAGGATGCATCCGGAATCGGAGAATTCCATGCACGAACGGCAATCAAATCAGCACTCGACGAAACCCTGTGGCAACAGCCGGAACTGCTTTATTCCATCCCGTCTGAAGCCCTGCACGCTCTGATCCTGAAACCGAACCGGCTCGGTGGTATCTCGGCATCTCTTGACCTTGTCAGACATGCCGAAAAGAATGGCCTGCAGGCAGTATTCAGTTCCGCATTCGAAAGCGGTATAAGCCTCAGTGTTTATGCCTGGCTTGCGGCTTCAAGTTCCAGAACACCCGTTGCATGCGGCCTCGATACTTTACGATACTTCGAATATGACTTGCTCGAATCACCTTTCGGAAGTGAAAACAGTATGCTCGATGCACGTGAAACCTTTCTGAACGGACAGAAGGTCAATCTCCACACTCTGAAACTTGCCTCGATATGGACCTTGTAGGGCAGGCTGCTGAACATTTCGGTTCCTTGCCTGCATTGAGAACACCGGAACATATCCTGTCATTCGAAACATGTGATTTCCTGTCGGCAAGTATCGCAAATGTTCTTTTACGCGAAGGCCTCCGTCCAGGGGAGATTGTCGCTCTGGTTTCACCCAATACCCATGAATTGGCGATGATGCTGCTTGGCCTCCTGAAAGCCGGCATGATCGCTGCTCCGATCAATTGCAGGTTTCCGTACCGGCTCATCAACAACACCCTTGAGAAGCTCAATCCCCGGCTGATCCTCACCGGAAGTGACAAACCGGTTTCGATAAAGAATACGAACGTCGTGAAAATTGCGTCGATTCTTGATGCCGCTGGATCCCTTGATCTACCTGAAACCATTTCCGCTCCGGCGGATATGGACCGACCTGTATCGATCATCCATACGTCGGCAAGCACCGGAACGGCAAAAGCAGCGGTTCACAGCTTCGCGAACCACTGGTTCAACGCAATCGGTTCAAACGAAAACATTCCTTTCATTCAGGGAGACTGCTGGCTTCTTTCGCTGCCGTTTTACCATGTCGGGGGATATGCGATCCTGTTCCGGTCACTGGTATCCGGCGCATCCATGGCTCTGGGAAATCCCGATGACCAGCTCGAAGTGCTGCTGGAACAGTTTCCTGTCACCCACGTTTCGCTGGTGCCGACCCAGTTGCACCGTCTGCTCGAAAACAGGAAAACCACAGCTGTTCTCCGTTCCATGAAAGCGGTCCTGCTCGGAGGAAGCCCGGCTCCGAAATCCCTTATCGAGGATGCAGTGAAAAACCATATTCCGGTTTACCTCAGCTACGGATCAACCGAGATGGGATCGCAGATCGCAACCTCACCGGGTCCTGTAACCGGCCTGCAGCAGCAGAGCGGCAACGTGTTGCCCTTCAGGGAAATGACCGTGTCGGAAGAGGGAGAGCTGCTTGTCAGGGGAAAATGCCTTTTTCTCGGTTATTTGAACAATGGCATCATCAGCCGGGAAACCGACAGTGAGGGATGGTTCCATACCAAAGATATCGGACATATCGACGAAGCCGGAAAGGTGACAGTACTCGGAAGAAAAGACAACATGTTCATATCCGGAGGCGAAAACATCCATCCTGAAGAGATTGAAAACGCCCTCATGATGATCGAAGGTATAAGTGAAGCGCTTGTGGTACCGCTCCCTGACATTGAATACGGAAAACGGCCTGCGGCATTTATCAGGACATGCACTGAAAACCAGCCGGATGAACGCGAAATCGATCAGAGCATGCGGTCACTGGTCGGCAGCCTGAAAACTCCGGCAAAATATTTCCATGTAACGGAGTGGAAAGTGCTGCCCGGATCGCAGAAAACCGACAGGCAGCACTACTGCAGACTCGCTACGGAGCTTTAAAAAAAGCAATCATTCACTCCTTTGCAGCCTTCCGTTTAAGACGGAATACCGCAAAAACTCCGCCGATACCCGCGATAAGGCCGTACATGACACCTGATACGCCCATATTGATCAAAAGATCCGTAAAGCTCAGCTTGACCGGCGCAATGGCAAGCTTTTCAGCTTCCAGAAGCTGCTGAACCTGCTCCTGCAACTCGGGTTTTCCTTTCGCCATCCCGATCATCCAGTCAATAACAAGGGAAAAGCTCTCCGTACCCGGCCTGTAATTGAAATATTGCATGCAGATATAAGCTGCAATCTCGGAAAGCACTCCGCCGGCAAGACCAGCCAGACAAGCCACAAAGTAGGCTTCACTGTAGGACAGCCTTGCCTGGAAACGCAGGATGGTGCGATTGAGAGCAACCGTACCTGCAAGGAAGATGCCTGAAAAAAGGAAGATATTCAGGATAGTGAGATAAGGGACAGTCGTCGTAAGCAGTATGATAACAGCTCCTGTCAGCACAGCATACATCCTTCCCTCGGATGACAGAACGGATTGTTCCGGTTTATCGACAGCCATAACTCCTCAGGAAAACCTTTCGTTCAGAAAATCATCCATCGTATAAAATCCCGGAGCGGTTATATGTCGTCCGGCAAGCCATATTGCAGACTCGACAGCTCCCGAAGCAAAGCCGGAACGGTTCTTTGCCGTATGCGAAATCACGATTTCGTCCGATTCCGAGTCGATGAAAGCCGAATGCTTGCCAAAAACAGTGCCGAGCCTGATCGAAGCTACCTGCAGCTCTTCGGGAGCAAGTATCCGGTCAGGGGAAAGCTGTGGCGTGATTGTTTTCTTCCGGCTGTTTGCCGAGAGGATCATATCTGCCGCCCTGAGCGCTGTGCCGCTGGGAAAATCGGCCTTGCCTGTATGGTGCTGTTCGGCAAAAGCGATATCAAACTGTTCAAACGGCGATATCAGCCGCGCCGCTTCACGTACAGTACGCAGAAAAATATTCACGCCGAGCGAAAAATTGGCTGAATAAAGCAGGGATGCACCTGCACTCCTGACCTGACTGACAACCTCATCACGGACATCATCCCAGCCGGTCGTTCCGACCACGACTGGAACACCGGAAGCAAGCATGGATGGCAGGTTGGCAAGAAATGCGTCGCGAACCGTAAAATCTATGACAGCATCGCTGCCCTGAAATGAATCCGGTGTGATCCGGGTATCGATATCGAGGACGGCAGCAACTTCATGTAAACCGGATTGCCCGACAACCGAGGCAACCTGCCGGCCCATTCTGCCGTTTCCAACAAGTGTGAACTTCATAACAAAACCTTCAATAAACTGTTTCTTTTACGTAAACCGCTGAGACCGGTCCTTTTATTCATGGTTGATGAGATCAAGAAGCCTTTCAAGATCGTCGTTTGAAAAATACTGGATAAGTATCTCACCTTTTCCGCCGTTCTTCTCGTGTATTCGGACCTTCGTTGCAAGCCTGTCCCGAAGCCTTGTTTCCAGTTGCACTATATGGGTCGAACGGTTCTCCGGACTTCCCTTCAGAAGTTTCGGCTGCTCCTTGAACATTTGGTTGACAAGGGCCTCTGTCTGGCGGACGGAAAGCTGACGGGCAATGATCTGTTTCCAGACTTTCAGCTGCTGCTGCTCACCGGGAAGGTTGACAAGCGCACGCGCATGGCCGGAAGTAATTTCGCGGTTGCGGATACTCTGCTGCACCTGCGAAGGCAGTTTGAGAAGCCTGAGAAAATTGCTGACGGTCGAACGGTTTTTCCCGACTTTCTGTGCGACCTCGTCCTGAGTGAGGCGACATTTGGTCGTAAGGCTCTTCAGAGCAAAGGCTACTTCGATGGCATTCAGGTCCTCCCTCTGGATATTTTCGATAAGAGCAAGCTCGAGCTTGCTCGAATCGTCATTGGCTTCGATAACATAAGCGGGAATGAACTTGAAACCGGCCTGCTTGACAGCCCTCAGACGGCGCTCGCCACTGATAAGCTGGTAACCGTCCCCGTCCCTGCAGACCGTTACCGGCTGGATCACACCGTTTTCAATAATGGAGTTCTTCAGCTCCTCGAGTGCGGTTTCATCGAATTCCTTGCGGGGCTGAAACGGGTTGACACGTATTTTTTCAATCGGCAGACTTCCGATCGTACCGTCATGAGCAAGTTCCTGTTCCTCTTCTTTGGAGACGGATTCAAACCCTTCATCCGGAATAAGTGCCTTGAGACCTCTTCCTAACGCTTTTTTTGCCATATCGCCCACCAGCTTGCCATTCAGTTAATGCTGACGTACTTTAAATTTGTTGATATTGCCGTCCCTTTCGAAAATCTCCTGGGCAAGATCGAGATAGTCCTTGGAACCGAGGCTCTGCGCATCGTAAAGCAGGGCAGGTTTCCCGTGGCTCGGAGCTTCGGAAAGCCGGACATTTCTGCGAATATATGTTCTGTAGACCTTGTCCTTGAAAAACTTCCTTACTTCTTCGGCAACCTGCGTTGCAAGACGGAGCCTTGCATCGTACATGGTGACGAGAACCCCTTCTATCTCGAGTTTAGGGTTCAGATGTTTCCTGACTATACTGATGGTATTGAGCAATTTCCCCAGTCCCTCGAGCGCATAATATTCAGCCTGGACCGGAATCAGCACGGAATCGGCGGCAGTCAGCGAATTCAGCGTGATCAGTCCCAGCGACGGTGGACAATCGATAATGATATACTCATAACGGGACCTGACATCCTTGAGCGCTTTCTGCATGACGTACTCGCGTTCCCGCATGTTCACCAGTTCAACCTCCATGCCGACAAGATTCACATTGGAGGGAAGAACATCGAGATATTCGAGGCTGGTCGATTTTATGGCATCTTCTATGTTTCCGCCTTTTACCATGACCTGATAGAAGGTATTGTCGATCTCGTCACCGGTTTCGATACCGAATCCGGAAGTGGCGTTAGCCTGGGGATCGATATCTATGAGCAATGTTTTAAACTCAGAAATAGCAATAGAGGCCGCTATATTCACAGAAGTGGTCGTCTTTCCGACTCCCCCCTTCTGATTTGCAATCGCAATGACTCTGCCCATGTATTAAACAGGGAAATTAACAGGAGTTGAAGTTCCGTCATGACTTGTTACATTATAATACATATGAAAACTATTACAAATATTTCCAAATATTAATCGCAGTCAATGGAAAGGCTCACAAGGCAATTCTATGAAATACCGACACTTGTGCTTGCCGAAAAACTTCTCGGGAAAATTTTCGTACGAATACTGCCGGGAAATATCGTTTTGAAAGGGAGAATTGTCGAAACTGAAGCCTATCTCGCCGAAAATGACGAGGCTTGCCATGCCTGGAAAGGAAAGACAAGGAGAAACCAGGCGATGTTCCAGTTTCCCGGAACAATCTATGTGTACTTTACCTATGGAAACCATTACATGCTCAACATAGTCAGTGAACCTGAAAACACGGCAGGCGCCGTATTGATCCGTGCCATGGAACCGGTTGAAGGTATACCTGTGATGAAGCAGCAGAGAGGAATGGAAAAGCTGACCAGCCTGATGAGCGGTCCCGGAAAACTTACACGGGCACTTGCCATAGAAAACGCATGCAACGGAATGAACCTTTTCGGTGAAGAGTTTTTTCTTGAAAACGCAGCCCCTGTCCCGGAAAAGCTTATCGGTACCAGCCGGAGAATAGGCATTTCGAAAAGCCGTGAACTTCCCTGGCGCAAATTCATCATCGAAAATCCACATGTATCGAAAACACGGACAGCATAATTCATAAAATGTTTATATGGCATTGGAAAGTCTCAAAAAAATTCTTTTTTAGTCTGCACCAGTTGGTCGTCAAGTTTACTATTCACTAACCGTTTCCCGCCATGATCGGAACGTCGCTGTTACCGGAAATAAGGGAGCTGATCGAGAAGCGCAATTTCAGCGCATTGCAGCGGATTTTCCAGGACTGGCTGCCGGTAGATCTGGCGGAGCTCATCTCCGACCTTCCGGAAGACGAACAGGCTATCCTTTTCAGGTTGCAGCCGAAAGACCTTGCGACCGAGACCTTTGAATACCTTGATTTCGATTCCCAGCAGAACCTGCTGAAAGCACTCACCAAGAAGCATGTCAGCCAGATACTCAACAGCATGTCTGCAGACGACCGGACGGCGCTGCTCGAGGAACTGCCCGGACCGGTTGCCCAGGAACTTCTGAAGCTGCTGTCTTTCAAGGAATTCAAAATTGCCAAAACCCTTCTTGCCTATCCTGAAGAGAGCGTCGGAAGGCTCATGTCTCCCGATTTTCTGAGCGTCAAGAAAGACTGGGATTTCAACCGGGTTCTCGATTATATCCGCACCTATGGCCATGAGAGTGAAACGCTCAATGTGATCTATGTGGTCGATGACGCCGGTAAGCTTACCGGAGAGTTGTCAGCAAGGGACCTGCTGCTTTCCTCGCCCGACAAAAAAGTGGAAGAGATCGCATCAGATGAAAAGATTATCACCCTGACCGCTTCCCAGGACCAGCAGGATGCGCTAGACGCTTTCAAACGGTATGACAGTGTCGCGCTTCCCGTCGTGGATTCAAACGGATACCTGATCGGTGTCGTGACGATCGACGACATGCTCGACGTCGCTGAAGAGGAGGAGACGGAAGTCATCCAGAAATTCGGCGGTATCGAAGCTCTCGAAGAACCCTATATGGACCTTCCGGTACATCAGCTTGTCAAAAAACGTGCTGTCTGGCTGGTCGTTCTTTTCCTTGGAGAAATGCTCACCGCTTCCGCTATGGCTTTTTTCCAGGATGAACTTGCAAAAGCGATCGTGCTTGCAACCTTCATCCCGCTTATCATGTCAAGCGGAGGAAACTCGGGATCACAGGCGGCATCGCTCATCATACGGTCGCTTTCCATCGGCGAAATAACTGTCATGGACTGGTGGGCCGTCATGCGCCGCGAGATCCTTTCAGGACTTGCCCTCGGATTCATTCTCGGACTGATCGGCATGGTCCGGGTGGTAGCCTGGGCGATGATATTCGGCCATTTCAACCTGCAATGGGCTTATATTGCCGTGACCATCGGCCTGTCGCTTGTCGGCATTGTGCTTTTCGGCACTTTGTCCGGATCGATGCTGCCTCTTCTTCTGAAACGTCTGGGGCTCGACCCGGCAGTTTCATCCGCCCCTTTTGTTGCCACCCTTGTTGACGTAACGGGAATTGTAATTTACTTCAGTGTCGCCTCGATGATTTTAGGCGGCATCCTGCTCTGATTACAAAAAAACCGGAATGTTTTCCATAATGCTTCGAAAACATAAGCTCTTTTGATCCGGTAACTTGCAAAATGAAAAATTATAAACTAAAATTTCGCTGATATGCCGGATTTTTTTACATCATCAATCAGCATTTACGCTCATGACAGCAGCAACCAATAAAATACCTGCTCCCACAAATCCAGTACTGTTCCCCGGCGTGAATTTACGACTGAGAGAATACATTATTTCAAAACACGGATCAGTCAACGCTTTCTGCAGAACTTCCGGCATCAAATATCCCGCTCAAATGACCCCTTATCTGAACGGCACCAGTCTGCCGGGCAGGAAAATGCTGAAGAGACTTGAAGAAGACGGAGCAGATATAGAATGGATACTGCATGGGAAAAAAAGTAACAACCCTTCCGAGTTCGCGCGTAAACTCATGATATCCCATTACCGCACAGAACTTGAAAACCTCCTGAGAAAAGCCAGGAACATAACTGATCTTCTGAATGAAAGCGTTCAGGTCGATATAGACGCGTACGCAATTCTCGACCATGAACTGAAAATCGAAAGGTTCGGACATTCGATTGAAAAATTATTGGGATATTCTGAAAACAGGCTTGCTGACCGGAATTTTCTCGATCTGCTTCACAGTGCTGACAGAGAAAAGATTGAAAAAGAGATCAAGAGAAACCGGCAACCCGATGTTAACCTGAATTTTGTGTCTCGAATGCTCCAGGCCGACGGCAGATATTCCAGGATCGAATGGAGCCTGTTGGCAAGCGAGGTACCGATGTCGGAAAAGATAGAGTTCGCGGTTATCTGCCGGAGACGGAATAACAACGAAAAACTTACCTGATCTGTTCGATACAGAGAAGAAGTTCCTTCCCGCTGAAAGGTTTAGCCAGTGTGGCATTGACTCCGCAAGCATCCGCCAGGACAAGGTAGCTCTGCGGGCCGGCCTTGCCTCCTCCGGATATTGCAAGTATTTTAAGGGACGGATCAAGCTTTTTCGCGTCCATGATTGTTTCGATACCCTCTTTTTCGGGCATGATGATATCGGTGATCATCAATGAGATATCTTTCGACTCCTGCAGTTTTTTCATGCCTTCAATGCCGTTTTCAGCTTCCAGGACCTCATGGCCCTCCTGTTTCAGGGTAATCCCTATGAACTTTCTCACTGCAGCGTCATCGTCGATAACAAGAATTTTCATAAAATATCAGATTAAAAGTAATTAGCTGAAATGACATCATTTATAGCCGATGTCAGCTGTGCAAGCTTTACCGGTTTCCTGAGCAGTCTGCTGATGCCGTAGCGGCATAGTGAATTACTGTTATCAATCTCTTTGCCGTAACCGGTCATGAGAATAACCGGTAAATCCCCCCGGATCTCATGAATGGCCGATGCAAGCTCGATACCGTTCAGCTCCGGCATGGTAAGATCGGTGATAACCAGATCGAACGCTGCTGGATCATGGCGAAAAATTTCCACGGCCTGACGCGAAGAATTGAAAACCTTTACACTGAAACCGAGTTTTGTAAGCATGGCCGACATCATTTTCAGGGTCGTTGTCTCATCGTCAATGATAAGCAACCTGCAACTGCCATGGAAGGGCTTTTCATCATATGCACCCTTATTCTGCTGTTCCTCGATAACAGGAAGAAAAACGCTGAATGAACTCCCCTTCCCCGGTCGGCTTTCGACAGTTATTCCACCTCCGCAACTCTTGATAATGCCGTGCACTACAGAAAGGCCGAGACCTGTCCCCTTGTTGACCGGCTTCGTTGTGAAAAACGGCTCGAAAATACGTTCAATAGTCGCGTCATCCATGCCGCAACCCGTATCGGAAACAGTCAGTTTTACAAAACATCCGGTTTCGTTCGCGGTCAGCTCTTTCAGTACCGATTCTACAGGAACAATCTCATTCAGTTCGATTCCCAGTTCCCCCCCTTTTTCCTCCATGGCATGGAATGCGTTGGTACAAAGGTTGACGACAACCTGATGTATCTTTGACGGATCAGCCAGTACATTCCGGCAATCATCTTGAATATGCTGTTTGATACCGATCGTTGCCGGAATGGACGGACGAAGGAGTTTCAGGGCTTCCTTCAGGATCGACTGGACGGAAACGACGGAAGGAGTGTTTTCCTCGGCCCTGCTGAATGTGAGAATCTGTGAAACGAGGTTCTGTGACCGTTCTGCCGCATTGACGATTTCTGAAAAATATTCATACATCGGGTCTTCAGGTGAAAGCATAAGTAAACCCATTTCGGCATACCCCATGATCGGGGTAAGGATATTGTTGAAATCGTGAGCAATACCCCCGGCAAGAGTGCCGATAGTTTCAAGACGCTGTGTCTTGCGAAGGTGGCTTTCAAGTTCTTTCTGGCTGTTGAGTGTATTGACCCTTTCCGTTATATCGAAAAGAATGCCGTCAATAAAGGAAAATTCTCCGTCTTCCGAAAAGGCCGATGTCTTGCGGTCTTCGATCCACCTTACTGAATCATGGCCGTTCTGGAGCCTGTAGGTGATAACCCGGGAACCTCTTTCATGCATCAGCTCCCTGATCGTCCTTACGACCATCTCCCGGTCATCGGGATGTATGACGGCCATGGCTTCGTCAAGGGTACCGTTCATATCAGGTAAAAGAATGCCTGAGTCAGGCTGGAGAACACTGCTGAAAAACTTTATGGCCCCGTCGGCGGTAAACCTGTAGACCGCGCCCGGAATATTTTCTATAATCGAGCGCAGCTCTTCCCGGAGCCTCGACTGCAGGGTAAACGCTGCGAGCGATGCCTCGGCTTTCTTCATTTCCGTCAGATCGACCACGACACCACGCCCTGCCGTCACTTTTCCGTCTTCAACGACAGGTGCGGCATAAAGCATGCCCTGAAACTCGCTGCCGTCCTTCCTCAACCCTGTCATTTCTGTGCTTTCCCGTTTTCCTCCGAATACGGCTTGTAAAGTGCTCTCAAGATGGGGCATGTCACTCGGGATAACAAACCTGTATATAGGACGGCCAAGCATTTCATAGGTGTTATAGCCGAAAAATGCCATGCTCTGCCTGTTGCAATAGGTGATAACGCCATTACTGTCTGTTTCAACGACCGGAAGAGGAAGGAATTCCGTAAGATCCCGAAACCTTCTTTCACTTTCCTTGATGGCCAACTCGTGTTTGATCCGCTCGGTGATATCGCGGGAAATACCGAAAATCACCGGGTGGCCGTCCCAGGTTCCATGGGTAACGATCGTTTCCACCGGAATCAGGTCTCCTTTTTTCGTCATCAGGGGAACGAGGCAGACGTTTTGCGTACCCTTGAGCATTCCTTCGATATTGCAACGAGCTTCCTGCCGCTGGGCCGGAGGATGAAAATCGAGCACATGCATCCGGAGGACCTCATCTTCCGAATAACCGAGACGCGACAAAACTGAAGAGTTCGTGTGTTTGATCATCTCGTCGGTACCGACGATGAACATCATGTCGTCGATGGTATTGAAAAGGGTATCCAGATTCCTGTTTGCCGTGTTTATCTCTTCCTCGTGTTTTGCCTGGACAATAGCTGCGCCGATCTGCGATGCCACGGTCTCGAGAGCCTTGCGTGAAAATTCCGGAACCTGTTCAATCGAATGGGAAGCTACATTGAGGCAAGCCACAACAACTTTCTTGTTCGTTACAGGTACGACGGCGATTGCTTTCAGGCCCTCTTCCAGGCCCGGCTTGCCGGTAACGATATCGATCTCGCTATAACGGCTGTAGACAGCTTCGCCTCTGGATACGATGTTTTTCTGAATGCTGTCTCCGCTGTAATGATTTGTCCTGCTGACAAATGATTCTGTGAGACCTTCAGTGTGAGCAAGCGAGAGACTGTCGTCAGCTTCATTAACGAGATAGATGCCACCGCAATCCATACCTGAAATTTCAAGCGCGCTCTGCAGGCATATCTTCAGCGTCTCTTTGAAAGACTTGGAGACGCTGAGTTTCAGTGCCAGATCGAGCTCACACTGGATCAGCCGCTCGACGTGCTTGCGCTGCAGAGCGTTGGCGATGATCCCTCCGGCGAGCTTCAATACCGAAACCGTTTCCAGTGGCCACTGCCGCTCATTGGTCACCGCATCGAACCCGATATATCCGAAAGGTACATTGCCCGAAACGAGAGGAATGATGATAAGCGACCGGATATCCTGCTGCTCGAGGATCTCCCGTTCTGCAGTGGCTTCATCCGGCAGATCAGATACCCTCGGCACGATGATCGCTTCATTCTTGCTGATCTTGTCGGTGAGCCATGAAAATATATCTGTCGGAAGGTGCTGCAGGATATGAATCTGCGGTTCGATACCTTCGGCACACCACTCGTGAGTGTTGTCCATCAGCCGCTGGTTGTCGTAGAACTGGAAGATATAGCTCCTGTCCGCCTTTACGAACTTTCCTATGGTTTCAAGGGCAACATTGACCATATCGTCGATCCTGCTGACAGGAACGTTGATGAACTGGTTGGCCAGCGTTGTGACAAGGCGTTCGAACCTCCGGCTGTATGACAGGGATGGCTCATTGCCGTTGTGGGAAGCCGCGTCGAGAACAAATGAGTCGTAGTGGGTGACAGCGCCGTTTTCATCACGATGTATGAACCTGAAATCATAAACATGGATATCGGTGCCGTCTTTCCCCTTCAGCCGGTACTCCAGTTCGAACGATTCTCGGCGTTTGTCAGCAGCGAACGCTGAAGCTTCGCCGATGACCCGAGCCCTGTCAAGAGGATGGATAAGACCGATATAGCTGGAGGAATTGCCGGTCAGCTCGGATGGCAGATAGCCAAGCAGTGTCCCGAAATTCTTCGTTACATCGAGCACAGGCCAGCCGGGACTGTTTTTCAGGCGGAAAACCGAGACCGGTCCGCCCATGAACATGTTTCTTTCCTTGCGAAGCCTTTCCTCGGTATGCTTCCTCTTCGTAATATCCTGATGAGTGCCAACCATACGAACAGGCTTTCCATCCTGGTCACGCTCGAAAACCATACCCCGGTCGAGCACCCATACCCAATCACCGTTCTTGTGCCGCATCCTGAGCTCGATTTCATAGAAATCGGACTCCCCCTCGAAATGCCTTTCGAGAAGCGCTCCGGAGTGGTTCAGATCATCGGGATGGCATAACCTCGTCCAGGTTTCGATGGTAACCGGTTCAAGCTCCTCTTTAATGTAACCCACGATTTCCGCCCATCGATCGTTGACGGCAACCGTCCCGGAAACGACATCCCAGTCCCATGAACCAGCCTTTGTACCTGCAATCACCAGACCAAGGGTTTCAACCTGTCTTTTACATTCAGCCAGTTTCGCTTCTTTTTCCTGAAGCAAAACCTCCAGAGCGCGACATCTCTGTTCGATATCCTGTAAATCTTTATCAAACATACTGTTCCGTATCTTTCGCTTTAGAAGCGATTGTATAAGGCGTGTAATTTATCAGTCCAGAAAATAATATGAAACAGACTGATACTACAGCTCTTTTCTTACCGGTATGCATAATCTCTCTGAAAGAACGGCATGTCCATTATCATTGCCTGATCCGGAACTTAACGGATCTAACCTGTTGCAAGAAATTGTTCAGTTGAAATCACATCGTTTTAAGGCATCACCTTCCGGAATATCAGAGATAATTACGTCGTTCGGGTATATCGAACAGCAGTCGATCATCCTGACCGGTATTGAAGTAACCGGAAAGGCCAGTATGCAAGCTGTAAAAAAACGGCAGCAGTTTTGCGGAAGCGAAAGGATTGAATGAAAGAGCTGTTACGTGAAATAATATCACGCTTGCGAAGCATAACACGTAGTGAACTTGACCACGAATGTATACAGGCCCAATCCCGAATCCGCAATTTTTTTATCTGTTCAATTTTCAGAACACTTGAACTTTCATCAGGGCACCTCTATTTATTGTCGTGACAAGCACGAGTGCAAGACGTACAGAGCGGAGAAACCGGAGTGTACAAGTAATACATGAAGATTTTGAGCACTGCCCAACGCTGCAATAGAGCTTCGGAACAGAGGTGAGTAGACCGGAGGACTTCCACCTCCAGCCCCTCGCAAAACTGAGCGTGAACGTCTCCGCTCACTCAGCTTCCATCATCCAGCCATTGGAAAATATCCAACCTTCCAGTGCACAAACAGGAAGGAATCTGCTTTGGCCATGAGCCAGAGCATTCTGCCCGCTCTTGTCTTGTGTTTCCGTAAGTGTTTGTATTTTCTCATCATCCAGCTTACCAGATGCAGATTCATATGCCTCCATACAACATCCAT